>NZ_JBEAFN010000005.1:0-455248 GCF_040061795.1 Klebsiella sp. GN_Kp190 | reverse complement strand
AAAGCCCGTACTTGCGTACGAGCTCTTCTTAAAATATGGCGGTGAGGGGGGGATTCGAACCCCCGATACGTTGCCGTATACACACTTTCCAGGCGTGCTCCTTCAGCCACTCGGACACCTCACCATATTGTTTTGTCGCTCACCTTGGGTGGGCAACGGGGCGCTACTATAGGGAGTTGCGCTAAAACGGTCAAGCAGTATTTATGCTTTCGCTATCGTTCGGTTAAGCAATGAACACTGCCCCGCCGTAGCACGGCGGGGCAGTCATTTTAACGCTGTGAATCAAGCTGTTCGTTATTCTTCACCACGTCCTGAGCTTTGGCGTAGCTCTCAATCAGCAGCTGGTATGCCGGGAAGACCTTGGTATACACCTCGGCCCACTCAGCGGCATCCGGGCGATTCCAGGTGCGCTGCAGTTCAGAAGCAACCGCTGCGGTATCCATCGGTACGACGCCCGCCTGAACAACCCGGGCGAGGGTGATTTCCTGCGCCATCTTGCTATAGGTACCGGAAGCATCAATGACGGCAAAAACCTTATAGCCATCGGCGACGGCGGCAATGGACGGGAACGCCATGCAGACGCTGGTAATGGTACCGGCGATAATCAGCGTTTTACGCCCGGTTGCTTTTACTGCGGCAACAAATTCCGGGTTATCCCACGCGTTAATCTCTCCTTTACGCGCAATATATTGCGCATGGGGCGCGTTCGCATGAATCTCAGGGATCAGCGGGCCGTTTGGTCCCTGCGGCACTGACGCCGTGGTGATCACCGGGATCCCGGCTAATGAAGCCATCTTCGCCAGCGCGGCGGCGCGCGCCCGCAGCTCCGGCATCGGCATATCACCCACGGTCTGGAACAGACCGCTCTGGTGGTCAATCAGCAGCATGGCGGTATCATTGACATCAATAACCGGACGAGAACCATTAAAGTTAGCTGGGGTAGACATATTATTCACCTCATTCAATATCAGATTTGGCCGAAGCGGCCGCTATTAAAATCACGAACCGCTTCCGCGATTTGTGCTTTGGTATTCATCACAAAGGGGCCATAGCCCACGATCGGCTCCTGCAGCGGTTCACCGGCCATCAGCAGTACTTTTGCGTTGCTACTGGCCGAGAGGTGGAGCGCTTCTCCTTTCTGGCTGAGCACCACCAGCTGACCCTCGCGGGCGCTACCCTCGCCGTTCACCACCACTTCACCTTCCAGAACGACCAGCGCCGTACTCCAGCCGGCAGGCTGATGCAGCGTGATTTCCTGGCTCTGGTTAAGCTGCAGGTCCCAGACGTTAAGCGGAGAAAACGTGTGCGCAGGGCCGACAATATCTTCGTAGCGCCCGGCAATAACCCGCATATGGCCCGCATTATTCGGCAGCTCAACGTCCGGAATCACATCAGCAGTGATGCTCTGGTATCCCGGCTGCGTCATTTTGTCTTTCGCCGGGAGGTTGACCCAGAGCTGAATCATCTTCAGCTCGCCGCCGGTACGGGTAAATTCCGCCGAGTGGAACTCTTCATGCAGGATCCCGGCGCCTGCGGTCATCCACTGCACATCGCCCGGTCCAATGACGCCGCCTCTGCCGGTAGAGTCACGATGTTCAACTTCGCCGGAATAGACCACGGTGACGGTTTCAAATCCGCGATGCGGATGTTCGCCGACGCCGCGTTTGCCTGTCCCCGCCGGGAAGTGATGGGGGCCAGCGTAGTCGAGCAGCAGGAAGGGGCTTAGCTGTTCGCCGTGAGTCTGGTAAGAGAACATTGAGCGAACCGGGAAACCATCGCCTACCCAGTGCTGTGAAGGCGCGGTGTAGATACCTGTAATTTGTTTCATGGTAGTCTCCTGAATAGCTGTTTCTGATGTGAATAAGCATATATTCGCCACTAATAGTCCGCTAGATAGCAAAAATGACCTATACTGTTCTAAAAATGGAACGATGGGGGAAGGATGCAGGATCTCAATGACTTAGCCTGGTTCGTACAGGTGATCGATCACGGTGGTTTTGCCGCGGCGGGCAGGGCGCTCGATCAACCCAAATCCAAGTTGAGCCGTCGTATTGCCCAGCTAGAAGAACGCCTCGGCGTCCGTTTGATTCAACGTACAACCCGGCAGTTTGCGGTAACGGAAGTTGGCCTGACCTTTTATCAGCACTGCAAAGCGATGCTGATCGAGGCGGAAGCGGCAGAACAGGCGGTGGAAACCCTGCGTTCCGAGCCGCGCGGGAGCGTAAAGCTGACCTGCCCGGTAACGCTATTGCATGCGCATATCGGGCCGATGCTGGCACGGTTTATGGTGCGCTATCCGGGCGTGAATCTGCAGCTGGAAGCGACTAACCGACGCGTTGATGTTGTTGGAGAGGGCGTCGACGTCGCGATTCGCGTACGTCCAAGGCCGATAGAAGATAGCGATCTGGTGATGCGTGTTCTGGCCGATCGCGGGCACCGTCTGGTCGCCAGCCCCCGGTTGGTGGAGCGGCAGGGGCAGCCTCAGGTTCCTTCAGCGCTAAGCGATTGGCCGGGGTTAAGCCTGGGGGCGGGCAAGCATCAGCATAAGTGGCAGTTGACCGGCCCGGAGGGGGCAAGGGCGGAAATCTACTTTACTCCCCGGCTGGTCACCACGGATATGCTGGCGCTCCGTGAAGCGGCCATTGCCGGCGTTGGGGTGGTACAGCTTCCTTTATTAATGGTGCGCGATCAGTTGGCCGCCGGAGAGCTGGTGGTTGTCCTCGATGAGTGGCAACCGCGCAGGGAGGTGATCCATGCGGTGTTTGCCTCTCGTCGCGGATTACTCCCCTCGGTCAGGGCGCTGGTGGATTTTCTCAGCGAAGAGTATCAGCGGATGGAGGAGGATTAGCATTTGCCACAATCCCGGCGGCGGCGCGATGCGCCTGTCCGGGCTCGGATTACCGGCGATCTGCGGCCCGGTAGCCCGGCTAAGCGCAGCGCAAGCCGGGAAGAAGCCACCGCAATACCACCTCACGGCATATTCCCCGGGTTGCGGCGTAAACGCCTTACCCGGGCTACGGGCTATCGGCAATCTGCGGTACTGTAGCCCGGGCACGCGCATCGCGCCGCCCCCGGGAGAAGAGCATGGAGTAGAAGAATTTCCCGGAGGCGATGCTGCGCATCTGTCCGGGCTACCGGACGGGGTGCTATATGCGAAAAAAAAGCCCGTACTTGCGTACGAGCTCTTCTTAAAATATGGCGGTGAGGGGGGGATTCGAACCCCCGATACGTTGCCGTATACACACTTTCCAGGCGTGCTCCTTCAGCCACTCGGACACCTCACCATATTGTCTTTCCCGTTGTTGCCGGGAACGGGCGCTAATTTAGGGAAATACGTATCTCCCGTCAATCAACTTTTTTAAAAAATCGCGCGTTTAGCCAAACTTCAAGCAACTTGCTCCCTAAATGGGCGAAAATCGATTTTTTTATCGCCATTCCCTTTTTCGCACGCTCGGCGAATGAAATTTGCTATGCTGGCAATCCAATAGAAAACAACGAGTAAAACGCGACGCTAACCTAACCTGCCAGCAGCGTCGGCTATCAGGAGCCTTTATGGATATCATCTTTTACCACCCCACGTTCGACACCCCTTTCTGGATTACGGAACTGGAAAAACAGCTGCCCGGCTCGCGCGTCCGCGAGTGGAAACCCGGAGATAATCAACCCGCTGACTATGCGCTGGTCTGGCATCCGCCGGTAGAAATGCTCCAGGGCCGCCAGCTTAAAGCCGTCTTTGCCCTTGGCGCCGGCGTCGATTCAATCCTCAGCAAACTGCGGGAACACCCGGAAATGCTGCCGCTGTCAACTCCGCTGTTCCGTCTGGAAGACACCGGCATGGGGCTGCAGATGCAAGAATACGCGGTGAGCCAGGTGTTGCACTGGTTCCGTCGTTTTGATGACTATCAGGCATTAAAACAAGAGGCGCGGTGGCAGCCGCTGGAGGAGTATCAGCGTGAAGATTTCACCATCGGCATTATGGGCGCGGGCGTGCTTGGCGCGAAAGTGGCCGAAGCCCTGCAAAGCTGGGGTTTTCCGTTACGCATCTGGAGCCGCAGCCGCAAATCCTGGCCGCAGGTCACCAGCTTTGCCGGAGAAGAGGAGCTGAATGCGTTCCTCAACGGAACACGAGTGCTGATAAACCTGCTGCCCAACACGGCGGAAACCGTTGGAATTATTAATAGCGCGCGCCTGGCGCAGCTGCCGGATAACAGCTACGTGCTGAATCTGGCTCGCGGTGTTCATGTGGTGGAAGACGATCTGCTGGACGCGCTGAATAGCGGCAAGTTGAAAGGCGCGATGCTGGATGTGTACAGCCGCGAACCGCTGCCTGAAGCGAGCCCGCTTTGGCGGCATCCGCGAGTGGCGATGACGCCGCATGTTGCCGCCGTCACCCGGCCTCTGGAAGCCATGGCTTATATCGCCAAAACCATCGGTCAGTTAGAACGAGGTCAAACGGTCAGCGGGCAGGTCGATCGCCAGCTGGGATACTAAGCGACAGCCCCGCGTGAGCGGGGTTTTTGCTGATCACAGGCGCAGATTCCTGCTATTCTTGCCACAAACAGAGAAGGAGATTGTGATGTATCCTGTTGACCTGCACATGCATACCGTCGCCAGCACCCACGCCTACAGTACCCTGCACGATTATATTGCAGAAGCAAAGCGCAAGGGGATCAAACTCTTTGCCATTACCGACCACGGGCCCGATATGGCCGATGCGCCTCACTACTGGCATTTTATTAATATGCGTATCTGGCCGCGGCTGGTGGAGGGCGTTGGTATCCTGCGCGGTATCGAAGCCAATATCAAAAATACCCAGGGCGAAATTGACTGTACCGGCCCGATGCTCAACTCGCTGGACCTGATCATTGCCGGTTTTCACGAGCCGGTGTTCCCTCCAAAGGATAAAGCAACGCATACCGAAGCGATGATCGCCACGATAGCGAGCGGCGCGGTGCATATCATTAGCCATCCGGGTAATCCTAAGTTTCCCGTTGATATCCCGGCCATTGCCGCGGCAGCGGCGAAGCACCACGTGGCGCTGGAAATCAATAACTCATCCTTTGTTTCGTCGCGCATTGGCAGCGAAGATAACTGCCGTGCCGTTGCCGCGGCCGTACGCGATGCCGGCGGCTGGGTTGCGCTGGGCTCGGATTCCCATACGGCATTCACGCTTGGTGAATTTAGCGAATGTCGCAAAATCCTCGATGCTGTTGATTTTCCGGAAGAGCGAATTCTTAACGTGACGCCGCGGCGTCTGCTTAATTTTCTTGAATCGCGTGGGATGCCTGCGATTCCTGAGTTTGCTGAACTTTAATTTGAATAACTGGAATAAATGAATGAACGAGTTTTCAATCCTCTGCCGCGTGCTGGGCTCTCTCTATTATCGTCAGCCGCAGGACCCGCTGCTGGTGCCGCTGTTTACCCTTATTCGCGAAGGGAAGCTGGCAGCGAGCTGGCCGCTGGAGCAGGATGAACTGCTGGAGCGTCTGCAAAAAAGCTGCGATATGCCGTCTCTGGCCGCCGAATACAACGCGCTGTTTGTCGGTGAAGAGTGCCGCGTGGCGCCTTACCGTAGCGCATGGGTAGAAGGCGCTACGGAAGCTGACGTTCGTACTTTCCTCAGCGCGCATGGTGTCCCCACGGGGGAGGGCGCCGCGGATCATTTAGGCTCCTTGCTGCTGGCCGCTTCGTGGCTGGAAGATCACGCGCCGGAAGATGAAAGCGACGTTCTGGAAACCCTTTTCGCTGAGTATATTCTGCCGTGGTGCGGCGAGTTCCTGGGCAAAGTTGAAGCCCATGCAACCACGCCGTTCTGGCGCGCCATGGCCCCGCTGACTCGTGAAGCCCTCTCCGCCATGTGGGATGAGCTGCAGGAAGAAAATGAGCAATAAATTGTGATTAAAGTCACAATTTAGTTGCAACAAAACATTCTAAATTTCATTTAGTGTGCTCTGTGTCGCATTTGACGGGCGCGTTTCTGCTATGATACGCGCCATGAACATACTCTTCGCAATCGCATTAACGACGGGCATTCTCTCCGGTATCTGGGGATGGGTGGCGGTCGCATTGGGTCTGCTGAGCTGGGCAGGTTTCCTCGGCTGTACGGCTTACTTTGCCTGTCCGCAAGGTGGGTTAAAAGGGCTGCTTATTTCGACCTGTACGGTCATGAGCGGCGTGGTGTGGGCGCTGGTGATTATTCACGGGAGCGCGCTGGCGCCGCAGCTGGAAGTGGTTAGCTATATCATGACCGGCGTCGTGGCGTTTTTGATGTGTATCCAGGCGCGTCAGCTGATTCTCTCTTTTGTGCCGGGTACTTTTATCGGCGCGTGTGCGACGTTTGCCGCCGGCGGCGACTGGCGTTTAGTTGTGCCTTCACTCGCGCTGGGCCTGGTATTTGGCTATGCCATGAAAAATAGCGGCCTGTGGCTGGCGACCCGGGCGGAGAAAAATAAATCTCTGGCTAATCAAAGTCGCGAATCTTTTTAACCTATCCCACTTTTCATCACCAAAGAGCCCGTCGGGCTCTTTGGCTGTTTTTGCTGCCAGGTATTACCTCATCATAAATCTTCCCGCCATTTTGTTTTTCCTTATATATCCGCAACTTTAACTGTACCGGGAGTTAGTGAATCGATTTTGTTAGCACATTTAAACAAATGATATTTTTTGTTTTTAAATTGTTAATATAATTAAATTGAAGTAAAAAAAATTAACTCGTCGCACTCATGGATGGCTGGTGCTCTTCAGTAGCTATACCGATATGCAGAGGAGTTTTATAATGAAAACAATTAGATATGCTTCGCTTGCAGCCCTGTTTATATTACCCTCGTTTATTAGCCCTGCGATCGCCGAACAGACCGTGGCTGGCGTCGTCCATTTTTACGGACGGGTGGTGGAAGCACCCTGCCAGCTCGATGCAATCAATAATCAGGTTATTATGGATTGCCCGCGGGCGGAGACGATTAAAATTTCCGCTCAGCAGCTTGAGAAAGGGAATATCCGCAACGAAAATATCCGTTCTGCGCAATTACGCTATATTAATCCGCAACGGACCCTCGCCATTCTGGATGTTGATTATCGGTAACCCTCTGCCCCCGGGCTTTCGCCCCGGGGGCTATCGTGCCATATTATCCTCCTGTATTCCTTTCAAGACGTATGCCGACAGGAGGAGAAATGGCTGTTCAACCTGAAGTGGTTCTCGGCGATATTACCAGGCTTGAGGTCGATGTTATCGTCAACGCGGCTAATCCGTCGCTGCTTGGCGGCGGCGGGGTGGACGGGGCGATTCACCGCGCGGCAGGGCCGGAACTGCTGGCTGCCTGCAAAGTTGTGCGGCAACAGCAGGGAGAGTGTCCGCCGGGCCATGCGGTGATTACGGCGGCAGGAAATCTGCCCGCCAGCGCGGTGATTCACGCCGTAGGGCCGGTCTGGCACGGCGGTGACAGGCAGGAGGCGGAATTACTGGCTGACGTTTACAAAAATAGCCTGCTGCTGGCCTCGGCAAATAATTACCGATCCATCGCATTTCCTGCTATCAGCACCGGCGTATATGGTTACCCTAAACAGGCCGCCGCGGAGATAGCCGTGCGGACGGTAACTGCCTTTCTCACTCGCTACAATCCGCTGGAGCGCGTTTATTTCGTTTGTTTTGATAGCGAAACCGCCGGCATCTATACCCAATTACTCGAGGCGAGTCGCGCGCAACTCGGCCATCAGAATAAGATATGATAGTTTCCTGCGAAGACGGGAAACTATCATAACGGGAGAGTCATCGGTGACTGAAGGGAAGGTTCTACAAAAACAACGGCTTCGCCGGATGGAAATTGTTGCCGCGGCACAAAAATGTTTCGCGGAAAAGGGCCTGCATGGCGCCTCCGTAGCGGATATTGCGCGTCAGGCTGGCCTTAGCGTAGGCCAGCTATATCGCGTTTTCGCCAGCAAAGAAGAGATCATCGAAGTTATCGTCAGCGAGATCGTTAATGCGAGAGTAGGCGAAATGGTTGCCGGGAATCATGATTTAGCCCGCATGGCTTCAGTTTTAGCCGGCGTGCTCCCCGCGACCGAGTCTACGAAAAACGATAATTATCTGCTGATGGAAATTAACGCCGAGGCGTCCCGAAATCCGCGCCTGCGTGAAATTATGATCCAGGCCGATCGTCGCCTGAAAGAGGAGGGCGGACGGCTTACCCGCCACTACCATCCTGAGATGACCGCGGAGCAAATTAGCGTCGCCTGCGAATTTATCGCAATATTAACGGAAGGGGCGGCATACCGTTGCGACCTGGCGACGGCTCCGACGGTAGATAAAGCGGCGATGGAGAGCCTGTACCGCGATGTCTTTCAGCTGTTGTTTGCGCAAAAATAGCGCTGCTTGTGCGTTCCACACAGCAGCGCCCTGTTTTAACTGGCGGAAATTTGCGGCTTAGCCGTCTTTTGCTGGAATTTTCCGGAAAAAAGAAAGCGCAACAGCGGTATCCGCAGATGAATTTCATACAGCACCAGTGCAATCCCGACAACAAAAACCAGCCCGGTGATAAATCCAAGGGTATTTGATTGAATGACCGGGGTTATCCATGCCCCGTAGAGCAGGGTCAGAGGGTGGTGCACCAGGTAGATAAATAGCGATGCGTTGACGAAGTAGGTCACCCGCGCGGACTGGAAATTCAACAAACGGTGGCCAAGCGAAAAGACCACGTTGACCATCCATAGCCCCAGCACCATCGTAATCACGTACTCCGTTTCGTACATCCAGCCATCGCCCGAGCCGTACTGCTGATTCAGTCGGTAGGCGATAAATCCCAGGAAAGCCGCCACAAAGCACCACGGCGAGGGGGTCGTGAACATCGTCTTCAGCCGCGCGTTAATAAACGTCTGGGCGCCCAGGATAAAGAAAGGCAGATAGAACAGCGTCTGCATCACGATAAAGTTGAACAGACCGTTGCTGAGAATGGGCGGATAGAGAATAAAAATAGTGCGGCGGATGACCGCGTACAGCACGCCCAGAGCGAGAAAAATCATCGACAGCTGGCCTAATGTGACGGTGTCACCAAAGGTGGGCGCAGCGGCAGAACGCGGTCGCGTCAGCCATTTGAACATCACCACGCCCAGCGACGTCAGGACCACCAGCACCAACAAAAACCACAGATGAGAGATCAGCTCCCAGGCGAGGGTGTTGAACTTGTCATAGCCTGACAGCGTATGCCAGTTATCCGCTTTACCGTTGACGTACTGCAGCATAATAAACTGCGGCAGGGTCAGGAGCGGGATCGCCGTTAACATGGGAATGCCGACGCGCTCAACGCGTACTTTCCACCATTTTTTCAGCGGATAGCGCAGAAAAAGCATGTAGGAAAAATAGCCGGAAATCACAAAGAAGACCTGCATGCGAAAGGCATGGATGAAGTCGTTAAATAACGTCAGCCACCACGAGGGCTCGGCGCTGTTAACATGCCAGCTGTGGCTGGAGTAAATGAGCGAAATGTGAAAAGGGATGCCCAATAGCATCAGCCAGGCGCGGATGCTATCGAAAAAATATTCACGCTGTACCGGAGTATTATTCATACAATATCACTACATTCTCAGACAATTCGTCTTATCACTCAACGTGATAACGTTTAAATTCTCTGCAACCCTACATGAACTCTGGTTAACTGTCTCCAGGATAAGCACGCAAAGTGCAAACGGGGCAGTAACTGTGTATTCCCTGTGCCGCGATGCCGAACAATGCAGGGATTATGTTGTCGGAATGCCTGAGTTTCCATTAAAATAGATCGGATCGATTTAAGCACACAAAGGGGGAAGTGCTTACTTATATGAAACATAAACCACAGATGATGAAAATGCGTTGGTTAAGCGCAGCCGTAATGTTGTCCCTGTGTACTTCATCTGCATGGGCATTCAGCATTGATGACGTCGCAAAAGAGGCACAAACGTTAGCCGGCAAAGGCTTTGAAGCGCCTAAAAGTAACCTGCCCTCTGCCTTCCGCGACATGAAGTATGCGGACTATCAGCAAATTCAGTTTAATCACGACAAAGCCTATTGGAATAATCTGAAAAGCCCGTTCAAGCTCGAGTTTTATCACCAGGGAATGTATTTCGATACGCCGGTCACCATTAATGAAGTGACGGCAACCAGCGTACGTAAAATTAAATATAGCCCGGACTATTTTAATTTTGGCAACGTTCAGCACGATAAAGACACGGTTAAAGACCTCGGTTTTGCGGGCTTTAAGGTTCTGTATCCGATCAACAGCAAAGACAAGAACGATGAGATCGTCAGCATGCTCGGAGCCAGCTATTTCCGCGTGCTCGGTCAGGGCCAGGTATATGGGCTTTCTGCCCGCGGACTGGCTATCGATACCGCGCTGCCGTCCGGAGAAGAGTTCCCGCGCTTCCGTGAGTTCTGGATTGAGCGTCCTAAAGCCACCGATAAACGCCTGACGATTTATGCGCTGCTTGATTCCCCGCGCGCAACCGGCGCCTATCGCTTTGTGATCATGCCCGGTCGCGATACCGTGGTGGACGTGCAGTCTAAGGTCTATCTGCGTGACAAAGTCGGTAAACTGGGCGTGGCGCCGTTGACCAGCATGTTCCTGTTCGGGCCGCATCAGCCGTCTCCGACCACCAACTACCGCCCGGCGCTGCACGACTCCAACGGGCTGTCCATTCTTGCCGGTAACGGTGAGTGGATCTGGCGTCCGCTCAATAACCCGAAACACCTGGCCGTCAGCAGCTACGCAATGGAAAACCCGCAGGGGTTTGGCCTGCTGCAGCGCGGCCGTCAGTTCTCGCGTTTTGAAGACCTCGACGACCGCTACGATCTGCGCCCAAGCGCGTGGATTACGCCGAAAGGTGATTGGGGCAAAGGGAAAATCGAACTGGTCGAGATCCCAACCAACGATGAAACCAACGATAACATCGTCACCTACTGGACGCCGGATCAGCTGCCGGAACCCGGCAAAGAGATGAACTTCAAATACACCATCACTTTCAGCCGTGACGAAGACAAACTGCATGCGCCGGATAACGCTTACGTTATGCAGACCCGCCGTTCTACCGGCGACGTCAAGCAATCGAACCTGATCCGCCAGCCTGATGGCACCATTGCCTTTATTGTCGATTTCACCGGCGCCGAGATGAAAAAGCTGCCCGCAGATACGCCAGTGACTGCCCAGGCCAGCATCGGCGATAACGCTGAAATCGTCGAAAATACCGTGCGCTACAACCCAGTAACGAAAGGCTGGCGTATGATCCTGCGCGTCAAAGTGAAAGATCCTAAGAAAACCACGGATATGCGAGCAGCCCTGGTCAATACCGACCAGACGCTGAGCGAAACCTGGAGCTATCAGCTGCCTGCCAATGAATAAGATAACGAAGTACATCGACGCATTGCCGCTGTCGGATGCAGAAAAACGCGCGTTACCTGACGCAAGTCTGCAGGCCGTACATCAAGCACTGGACGCTGAACATCACGTTTACCACCGCGAAGACGACTCCCCGCTGGGGTCGGTAAAATCGCGGCTGGAGCACAGCTGGCCAGATTCACTGGCCGGTAACCAGCTGGTTAAGGATGACGAAGGGCGCACTCAGCTCAACGCCATGCCGAAAGCAAAACGCTCCTCCATGTTTCCGGACCCCTGGCGGACTAACCCGGTCGGGCGCTTCTGGGATCGGCTGCGCGGACGCGACGTGACGCCGCGCTATCTTTCTCGCCTGAGCCAGGAAGAGCAGGAGAGCGAGCAGAAATGGCGTACCGTCGGCTCTATCCGCCGCTACATTCTGCTGCTGCTGACGCTGGCGCAGACCGTGGTGGCGACGTGGTACATGAAAACCATTTTGCCCTACCAGGGCTGGGCGCTGATTAACCCGGCGGATATGGTGGGGCAGAACCTGTGGATCTCCTTTATGCAGCTGCTGCCCTATGTGCTGCAGTCGGGGATCCTGATCCTGTTCGCCGTGCTTTTTTGCTGGGTCTCAGCGGGGTTCTGGACCGCGCTGATGGGCTTCCTGCAGCTGCTCATCGGGCGTGATAAGTACAGTATCTCAGCCTCCACCGTCGGGAATGAGCCGTTGAACCCGGAGCATCGCACGGCGCTGATCATGCCGATCTGCAACGAAGACGTTGACCGCGTATTCGCCGGCCTGCGTGCGACCTGGGAGTCGGTAAAGGCCAGCGGCAACGCCGAGCACTTTGATGTCTATATCCTGAGCGATAGCTACAACCCGGATATCTGCGTGGCAGAGCAAAAGGCGTGGATGGAGCTCATTGCCGAAGTGCAGGGCGAAGGGCAGATCTTCTATCGCCGCCGCCGCCGCCGCGTGAAGCGCAAAAGCGGTAACATTGATGACTTCTGCCGCCGTTGGGGTAGCCAGTATAGCTACATGGTGGTGCTGGATGCCGACTCCGTCATGAGCGGTGAGTGCCTGAGCGGCCTGGTGCGCCTGATGGAAGCGAACCCGAATGCCGGTATCATCCAGTCATCGCCTCGCGCGTCGGGCATGGATACGCTGTATGCTCGCTGTCAGCAATTTGCCACCCGCGTCTACGGCCCGCTGTTTACCGCCGGGCTGCACTTCTGGCAGCTGGGTGAGTCGCACTACTGGGGACACAACGCCATTATCCGGGTGAAACCGTTTATTGAGCACTGTGCCCTCGCGCCGCTGCCGGGTGAGGGTAACTTCGCGGGTTCCATTCTGTCGCACGACTTCGTCGAAGCCGCATTGATGCGTCGCGCCGGATGGGGGGTCTGGATTGCTTACGATCTCCCCGGATCTTATGAAGAGCTGCCGCCGAACCTGCTGGACGAGCTGAAGCGCGATCGCCGCTGGTGTCAGGGGAACCTGATGAACTTCCGCCTGTTCCTGGTTAAAGGGATGCACCCGGTTCACCGCGCGGTGTTCCTGACCGGCGTGATGTCATACCTGTCGGCGCCGCTGTGGTTTATGTTCCTTGCGCTCTCAACTGCCCTGCAGGTGGTGCATGCGTTGACCGAACCGCAGTACTTTCTGCAGCCGCGGCAGCTGTTCCCGGTCTGGCCGCAGTGGCGTCCGGAGCTGGCCATTGCCCTGTTTGCTTCCACCATGGTGCTGCTGTTTCTGCCGAAGCTGCTGAGTATTATCCTGGTGTGGTGTAAAGGGCCAAAAGAGTACGGCGGATTTATCCGCGTGACCCTTTCTCTGCTGCTGGAGGTGCTCTTTTCGGTGCTGCTGGCGCCGGTGCGTATGCTGTTCCATACCGTGTTTGTGGTCAGCGCGTTCCTCGGCTGGGAAGTGGTGTGGAACTCGCCGCAGCGTGATGACGACTCTACCCCGTGGGGCGAAGCGTTTATGCGTCACGGCTCGCAGATGCTGTTGGGTCTGGTCTGGGCGGTGGGCATGGCATGGCTGGATCTGCGCTTCCTGTTCTGGCTGGCGCCGATTGTGGTGTCGCTGATTCTGTCGCCGTTCGTGTCGGCCATTTCCAGCCGCGCCACCATCGGCCTGCGCACTAAACGCTGGAAGCTGTTCCTGATCCCGGAAGAGTACTCCCCGCCGCAGGTGCTTAAAGATACTGACGCTTACCTGACGCTTAACCGTCAGCGTTCGCTGGACGACGGCTTTATGCATGCGGTATTTAACCCGTCGTTTAACGCGCTGGCAACGGCGATGGCCACCGCGCGCCACCGTCACGGGCATATTCTGGATATCGCTCGCGAACGTCACGTTGAGCAGGCGCTGAACGAGACGCCGGATAAACTAAACCGCGATCGTCGTCTGGTATTGCTGAGCGACCCGGTCACGATGTCACGCTTGCACTATCGCGTGTGGGCCGCGCCGGAGAAATACTCTTCGTGGGTAGGCGCCTATCAGCAGCTGACGTTGAATCCGCTGGCGTTAAAAACGAAGTAAGCCGTACGTTAAGGAAAATACCGGCAATGGTGCCGGTATTTTTTTACCTGAAAATCGAGGTTGTTGATGAGAGTTTTACTGGTTATCGCAATGACGCTGTTTCTCAGCGGCTGCGGGAGTATTATCAGCCGCACAGTGCCTGGCCAGGGCCATGGAAACCAGTACTATCCCGGCGTTCAGTGGGATGTTCGTGATTCAGCATGGCGCTATATCACTATTCTCGATCTGCCCTTTTCGCTGGTGTTTGATACGCTACTGCTGCCGCTTGACGCCAGCCACGGCCCCTATAACTAATTAGCGTTCATCCCATTCATCGGCGGCAGCCTGGCCCTCCTCGGTATCGAGAGAGGGTTCAAGCTGAAACTCGCCTTCATCCCATTCATGCAGCGTGTTTTCTTCCAGCCACTCCTGGCGAAGCTCAATCTCATCATAATCGCCGTCAAAGACGCTCTGCGCAGCCTGACCGCTGAGGACCGGCAGACATTCGCCCTGTTCATCCTCGTCGGCGAAAAATTCGGCCTGCCAGGCAATATCACCGTCCTGGAGTACGTACTTCTGGATATTTAGCTGCTCAATGCTGGCGCTCTCTTCGTCGCTATCGGGATTATTAGCCAGAAACTCCTCGCGGGCTGCATCGATTGCTTCTTCAAGCGTGGCATAGAACATCGAATCCTTTGGCATGGCTAACCTCCTAAGATGAATAGAAATGAACACGATTCAATCTATAGAAGGCGGTTGGCAATGCGTCAAGGAGGTGAACGCCACACGGACATTAATTTACCGAATGCGTGCCGGAACCCGGATTGTCCGTTGCCCGGGGGCGGCGGGAGCGACCGAGGGTCAGGGTCGAGTAGACCGCATTGAACAGCACCACACCGGCGGTGACTAAAAAGACTGCCCGGAAGCCGTAGTTGGCGGAAACCGATGCGCCGATGAGCGGGCCCGTGACGTTGCCGATATCGCGGAACGACTGGTTATAGCTGAATATTCTGCCCGAGATTTGGCTGGTGGAGTTGTACACCAGCAGCGTTTGCACTGCCGGCAGCAGCGCGCCGTCGGCGGCGCCTAACAGGAAGCGCAGGATCCCCAGCTGCAGCGGCGTCTGGACAAACGACATGGGAATCAGGAGCAGGACAGAAATCACCAGCGCAACGATCAGGATCTTTTCCGGACCGATACGGTCGCCGAGTTTACCGAGGCGAGGGGCGCTAAGCAGGGCGGCAATACCGGGGACTGAAGCTATCATGCCGCTGATAAACGCAATATTACTGACGTTGCCGGCGAGATCGCGCACGTAAAGCGTCAAAATCGGCGCGATGGAACCGGTAGCCACCTGGATAATCAGCGATGTCACAAACAGACTCAGCACCAGCTTCGGATTTTTAAGCGACGTGAAAACGTCTTTCGCGCTGAGCATCTCTTTTGTACTGACGGCGACAAAATTTTCGCGGATGAGAAAAAGGGTAAATAAGAAACAAATAAACAGCACGCCTGCCGTCATAAAGAAGACGGTACGCAATCCCCAGTGATCGGCCAGGAAACCGCCGGCCAGCGGCCCCAGCAGCGCGCCGCTGACCGCCCCGGTAGAGAGAGTCCCCAGCGCCCAGCCGCTCTTATGACGGGGAATTTGCGTCGCTATCAGCGCATTGGCGTTAGGAATAAATCCGCCGAGCAGACCTAACAGCGCGCGCAGGATCAGAAACTGCCAGATATTCTGCGCCAGGCCCATCAGCAGCATGACGATTGCCATACCGAGGGCCGAGCGCAGCAGCATAATTTTGCGCCCTTTGCGGTCCGCGAGACCGCCCCAGAAGGGGGAGGCCACGGCGGAAAATAAAAAGGTAATGCTGAAAACCAGCCCTGACCACATATTGAGGGCGCTATGGCCGGTTACGCCGAGTTGTTCGACGTAGAGCGGGAGGAACGGCATCACCAGGCTAAAGGCGGCGCCGGTTAAAAAGCAGCCGAGCCAGGTGACGGTGAGATTACGTTTCCAGTTAATGGGGGTATCAGCAGAGGGCATAGGATTCCACTGGCCTGCCGCGCAGGTCAAATAATTGAAAATATGAGCCTGCTAATTATGCGCCTGAGAAATGGTTGCCGCAATGGAGGAGAGCTTTTAAAGCTAAAGGAGGGCTCTGAACGGTGGGGCTTACTCCGCATCCGGATTCAGATGCGGAGCCATTGCGCGAGCGCGCGCCGGGAGGCGCTAGTAACGAGAAGGAATGCCTTCAGGACGCGTTTTAAAGCGGCGATGCATCCACATATACTGTTCCGGCGCCATCAATATGCACTTCTCTACCACTTTGTTCATCCAGACGGCGGTAGTCTCCGCATCGTCCAGCGGCGGATCGCACTCCGGCGGCAGGATAATCAGCTCATAGCCTTTACCGTCCGGTTTACGGCGCGGCACGAACGGCACAACGCAGGCTTTAGACATCTTTGCCAGCATCCAGGTGCCCGAAGTGGTCGCGGCCTGGTCAACGGCGAAAAACGGCACAAATACGCTGGCGGCCGGGCCATAGTCGTGATCCGGCGCATACCAGATCACTTCACCCTTTTTCAGCGCGCGGATCATGCCTTTCAGATCCTTACGATCGATCATGTCTTTGTTGGAGCGCAGGCGTCCCCATGTCTGCAGCCAGTCGATAACCGGGTTATCGTTTGGACGATAAACGCCAATGCCCGGCTCGTTGATACCGAACATGCGCGCGCCCATCTCCAGCGTGAGGAAATGAATGCCAATCAGCAAAATGCCGCGCTTTTGCGCCTGAACATCACGGATATGCTCGACGCCGATGGAGTCAGTCCAGCGCGCAATACGCTTCGTCGGCCAGAACCAGGCCATGCCGGTTTCCATTAACCCCATGCCAACGGATTCAAAGTTTGCCACGACCATGCGGTGACGCTCTTGTTCGCTCTTATCGGGAAAACAGAGCTCCAGATTCCGGTTGGCTATTTTGGCCCGGCGCTTCATTAGCCGCATGGCGAGGCGGCCAAGACCGGTTCCGAGGCGATAAATCAGCGGATAAGGCAGCTGAACAACCAACCAGAGCAGGCCGATCCCGAGCCAAAGCAACCAGTAACGCGGGTGCAGCAACGCTGCGGAAAATTTAGGTAAATGGGTCATCTCATACCTGTTTAATTAAGCAACGTGTTCTATTATCGCATTTTTTTATGCCTCAGCCAAAATACCGGCCGCAGATGGCATTTAATGTTAACGCAAGCAAATATGGGTGAGAAAAATGTAGCGCAAAATGTGGGGATGTAAATTAAGCGTGTTTGCTATATGATGCCCGCCGTTTATTTTACTCATTGACTATGCCGAGCAGGTACACCATGCCAGTGTTACATAACCGCATTTCAAATGAGACGTTAAAGGCGCAAATGTTGGCTGAGACCGAGCCGCGCACGACGATCTCGTTTTATAAATATTTCACTATTATCGACCCAAAAGCCACGCGCGATGCGCTGTGGATTGCGTTGACTAAGCTGAACGTTTTTGGCCGAATTTATCTGGCTCACGAAGGTATTAACGCGCAAATTAGCGTTCCGCAAAGCCGGGTCGATGCGCTGCGCGAATTCTTATACGCTTTTGATCCCGCCCTGAATGGCCTGCGCCTGAATATCGCCCTCGATGATGACGGTAAATCCTTCTGGGTTCTGCGTCTCAAGGTACGCGATCGGATCGTCGCGGATGGGATTGACGATCCGACGTTTGATGCATCGGACGTGGGCGATTATTTAAAGGCTGCGGAAGTCAACGCGATGCTGGACGACCCGGATGCGGTCTTTATTGATATGCGTAACCATTACGAATATGAGGTCGGCCATTTCGAGAACGCGCTGGAGATCCCGGCGGATACGTTTCGCGACCAGCTGCCGAAGGCCGTTGAGATGATGCAGGAACATAAAGATAAAAATATCGTGATGTACTGCACCGGCGGTATCCGCTGCGAAAAAGCCAGCGCGTGGATGAAGCACAATGGGTTCACTAAGGTCTCGCATATTGAGGGCGGGATTATCGAATACGCGCGACGCGCGCGCGAACAGGGGCTGCCGGTTCGCTTTGTCGGTAAGAACTTTGTATTCGATGAGCGTATGGGAGAGCGTATCTCAGATGATGTTATCGCCCATTGCCATCAGTGCGGCGCTCCCTGCGACAGCCATACCAACTGCCTGAACGATGGTTGCCACCTGCTGTTTATTCAGTGTCCTGCCTGCGCGGAGAAATTCGCCGGCTGCTGTAGCGAAGCCTGCATGGAAGAGCATAAGCTGCCGGAAGAGGAGCAGCGAAAACTGCGCGCCGGCCGCGAGAATGGCAATAAGATCTTTAATAAATCTCGCGGTCGGTTGAATACGAAGCTGGGGATCCCGGATCCTGAGCCTTCAGAAAAACCATAGCCAGATAAGATCGATAAACGCCAGCAGAAGCCACAGCGCCAGATAAATCATAAAATGTTCGCGGACGTTGTTAACCAGTAATTCGAACAGGCGACGCATCATCTCTCTCATCATTCACGGCCTCAAGCGAGGCCGTTTCTTTAGCGTGGTTGTCAGGTTGTACGGCGGGCGATTATTTCTTAAACCGCGCCAGTGAAAACGGGGATAGATCAAACCCAAAGGGTTCTTCAAGCGCGAACCGTGTGGCCAGTTCACCGAGTACCGGTGCGAACTTAAAGCCGTGTCCGCTCAGGCCGGTAATCAATAGCGTATCCGGCTGGCCGGGCAGCGTATCAATGATAAAGTCCTCGTCGGCGGTGTTGTCATAGGTACAGGATGCGCCATGCAGGCAGCCGCCGATACCGGGCAACACATTACGCAAGAAGCTAAAAGCTTCAGAGCCGTCCGTTGCAACGGCACCAAACGGCTTACGTTCTTCCGGCGTGGAAATAGGCTGCCCGCCGTTATGCTTGCCGATTTTCAATTCGTTATCTTCTGCCGGGAAACCGTAAAACTGATCGCCATTCGCTAACTCACCGGTAAACGCCGGGAAATTATTTTTGCTGCTGTAGCGGCCATCCGCCTGAAACCAGGCGAAAATTTTACGTACCGGCTGGACAGGGAGTTCTGGCATCAGCCGGGTAACCCAGGTACCGGCGCTAACCAGCAGTTTTTTGCCGCTGTACTCACCATCAAGCGTATCGACGGTTACGCCGTTCGGCGTGTGGTGAATGGCCGACACCGGGCAGTTGAAGAGCTGTGCGGCGCCCGCTTCGCGTGCCAGACGGATCCAGCTTTCAACGGCCAGTTCGCTGCGCAGTATGCCGGATGCGGGTTCAAATATCGCCCGATAATCATCAGGAATACGAATTTCCGGCCAGCGAGTCATCACCGTCTGCGCATCCATTTCTTCGATATTGAGCTGGAACTCGCGCGCGCTGCTGGCAACATTGCGCAGAAAGTCGGAACCGGCAGGCCCGAGGTTAATCACTCCTGTACGTTCAAAGACGGCTTCACCGCTGGCGGCGGCAAACTCATCCCATAGCTGTTGCGCGCGCAGTACCAGGGGGACATATCTTTCGCCTTCGCCGTAGGCGTGACGAATGAGGCGGGTGCTGCCGTGATGGCTGCCTTCCTGATGCGGCGGCTGATGGGCATCAATCATCAGTACATTGAGCCCTGCCTGCCGCGCATAATAGCCTGCGGCAGCGCCGACCGAGCCGCTACCGATAATGATAAGATCGTATTGCATGGTGAGTTCCAGGTTATTGCTTTATTAGCAGGGTAATTAACAACCTGCTGTTATACAAGCCCGAAAATAATTCAGGCACCCGAGGGTGCCTGTTAAGTGAATATTCTGACATTAGCGCTAAATTTTAATGCCTTCGATACTCATTTTCCTGGTATTCGCCAGATTCAATCTTCGCAATACCTGCTTCCAGAATCGAAATAAACTGACGTGCGACGTCCGTCGTTAGCCATAGCGTCTGGCCAATCTCTGCGTCTCTACTGCTTTCTTGAGCGGGGTTTTGGTAGTGCAGGCGCAACATCAGCGCATCGTAACTATCAACGGTGCTGATGTCCCATCCGACGAGGGGATGGGTCTGGATGACTTCATTATTCTTTTCCATCATAACCCCTTATTCATATGTTAAAAGACAACAGTTCTCGAGGTTTAATGCGTGTTTTTTGAAGCAAGTTAATTATATCAGTAGTCAAGAATAAACTCGAGAAATTAAATGAAATAGAGACACATACGCGCTCATGTGCTGATTTTTTAGGCAAATCAGGGAGGGTTATTTGTTATTTATGAAGGTGCTAAGGAAAAGCAATAGGGGAGAGTCTGACTATGAAAAAAATAAAAAAGCCGGGGCGACCCGGCAAAAAATTGCACAATGAGGGAGCAAACTTAATTGACTAGTCGCGGACAAACCAGTCGTCAGCGCTTTCCCAGGTTTCTTGCAGGATTTCGCTAATCCGGTCTTTGTCTTCTTTCAGGCCGCCGATAACCGACAGATTGTTATTAGCCGCGTACCGAACCGTTACCTGACTTGAGGTAGAGGGAAACTGCTGTTCGATACGACGCGAGAGTTCATTGTTCAGCGCATCTAAGGCGCCGTTGGGTAAGGCTGTTGATTTGGCGATAGAGACTTCAATACGCATAATTGCCCCCTGGATAATGTACTGTTTATTTATACAGTACACTCTGAAGATTTACAACAGGGGGCGGGCTATTTATTTTTTCATCGTCCAGCGCACGGTTTCCCCGGCAAGGAACGGCACCAGCGCGTCGCCTGGCAGGGCTATACTCTCGACCACCTGGCTCTCTTCGCGCACCAGCTCCACGTAGCCTTCATTGACCGGCAGGCCATAGAAGCGGGGGCCGTTAAGCGAGCAGAAGGCTTCAAAGTGTTGCAGGGCGTTCATCTCCTCAAATACCGTGGCGTAGCTGCCCAGCGCGGTCGGCGCGTTAAAACAGCCTGCGCATCCGCAGCTGGCTTCCTTACGATGGCGGGCATGGGGAGCGGAATCCGTACCGAGGAAAGCGCGGTCAAAACCGCTGGCAACCAGTTCGCGCAGCGCCTGCTGGTGAATATTGCGTTTCAGGATCGGCAGGCAATATAGGTGGGGGCGCACGCCGCCAACCAGCATATGGTTGCGGTTGAACATCAGATGCTGCGGAGTGATGGTGGCCGCCAGCAGCTCGTTACCGTCGCGTACGTATTCAGCGGCATCTTTGGTCGTGATGTGTTCGAAGACCACCTTCAGGCCTGGCAGGCGCTGACGCAGCGGCTCCATGACCGTTTCAATAAAGCGCGCTTCCCGGTCAAAAATATCGATATCAGCATGGGTGACCTCACCGTGAACCAGCAGAGGCATCCCCAGCTTTTCCATGCGTTCCAGCACCGGCATAATGGCATCCGTACTGGTGACGCCGTGGCTGGAGTTGGTTGTAGCGTTGGCCGGATAGAGCTTGGCGGCAGTGAATACGCCTTCGTTAAATCCGCGCTCCAGCTCAGCCGGGTCGAGCGTATCCGTCAGATAGCAGGTCATCAGCGGCGTAAAATCATGGCCCGCAGGGATCGCATCAACGATACGCTGGCGATAGGCGAGGGCGGCTTCGACGGTAGTGACAGGCGGTACCAGGTTCGGCATCACGATCGCCCGGCCATAAAATTCACTGGTATAAGGCACGACGGTTTTTAACATATCGTCATCGCGCAGATGGATATGCCAGTCGTCAGGGCGGCGGATTTTCAATACCTGGGATTGTGCTGTCATGGAAGGCTCCGGCTAATAGGTTCTGTCATCAGGGCTGTTTTTGCCGGGCACTAAGGATAAGCGTAAACGTTTTCCTTTGCATCAACTTCCGTAAAAAATCGGGCGCTTCAGCGCCCGAGCCATCAGTTGGTGAACGGGATAATAATCTCGCCGGGCTTCACTTCAATCCCTTTAGCATACTTTTTCGCCAGCGCTTCACCGGTGCTGGCATCCTCGCGCAGGACGTAGGCAGGCTGCTGATTGAAGTAGCTACGCAGGGACTGATTCAGGTAAGGGATCAGCGTCTGTACGACAGACTGGAGCTTTTCCGGCTGAACTTTAGCATCGACGACTTCCATCTCCTGCAGGAAAATGGCCCCCTTTTCTTTATTGAAAGCCGGCAGCGCTTTGAGCTTCAGATCGATGGTCGCTTTCTGGTTCCCGAAAAGTGAATTCAGATCTAAATTGGCCACGCCGCTTAACGTGACTTTGTTTGGTTCTTCACGGCCAATAGCGCTGGTAAGATTTTGCAGTTCAATATGGGCATCCGCTACGCCTGGCAGGCCAATATCCTTAGCGAAGTGGTTACGTTTCTGCAGCGCCTGATTGATTTCCTGCTCGCTCACGGAATATTGCGTGAGCTGATTACAGGCGCTAAGCAGGCCGCTAACGATAAGCGCGGCCGCGATAAACATCTTTTTCATTGGATTCCTTAATGTCATGCCATGGGTTCATCCTGACACAAAGCAGCATGGCCCGCCAGCGCAGGAGGTGCTAGCGGAAAAGACTGAAAAAGAGGCGTTCGGCAGCGAAGGGCCAAACCATCCGCTGCCTTGAGGTTAAATAGCCATTGAAGAAAGCAGGTTGATCTGCGTCTGTTTGGCCATGTTGTCACGATAGGCGGCCACCCGACTCGGCCAGTTCACGCCGGCAACCAGCGTCAGATTCCTCAGCAGAGGAAAGAGCTGAATATCATCTTCAGAGAGTTCTCCGTTGACGGCGTTCGGCTGGACAATCAGTTTATCCAGCGCCCGCAGATCGTCGCTGATGTTCTTCACCAGACCGGGGGAATGGGCGAGATGGTCAGCAAAGCTGCCGATAGCCGCCTCTTTCTTTTTCACAAAATAGGCGCGCGCCTCTGGCGTGGCGAATTCATCAAACGCGGATTTGGCAAAGCGGGGGATCAGCAGGCGGTTCGCGTAGACGTTGACCTTCCGCAGCCAGGTTTCCACCGCCGGATTACGCGGGCCGGTAAGCAGCGGTTTGCCGTCCAGCTTATCGACATAGTGCACGATATCCATGCTTTCCGGCATATAGCGGCTATCGTCTTTTTGCAGGATTGGCGCCATTTTCTGGCCGATCATTCGGGTGGGGGTTAATTCATCATCGTTCAGGAGCACAATCAGTTCGACGGGGATATTTTTCAGGCCGAAAATCATGCGGGCTTTAAGGCAGAACGGGCAGTGATCGTAGATATATAACTTCACGTTTCTCCTCCATTGTTGCTGAACATCCTCAATTCAGTATGGAGGAGAAAGGAAGGCCCGGCAAATCAGGTTCGCGGCTCCAGCATTCCGGAGGCCGAACGTTTTGGGCTGAACTGCCACCACAGCGCAATAAACGTCGCGAGGCCGATAATGCCCAGCATCAGCCACGGCAGCTCAGGCTGCCCGACGGCCTTCCCGGCATCGAACAGCCAGCCGCCGCCTGCGTAGCCGAAAGCGCCGCCGAAGGCCAGGCCTAACCGGCTAAAGCCCATATAGCTGCCGCGCGCTCTCGCATCCGCCAGCGACGCCCCCAGCGTCTCACGCGCGGGTTCAGCGATGATTGACCCCATATAAAATACGCAGATCAGCGTAAACAGCTGCTGCAAATTGCTGCTCAGGCCAATTGGCATCATCGCGAGCGTCATGATCAGCAGGCCGGCCATCAGGCGCTGCTCCAGGCGAAAACGCTTTTCGCTCCAGCGGGCAATCGGATACAGCAGCGTTAGCGAAATGGTGGCTTCAATGGCGTACATCCATTTGACCGCCGCCGGAGAACCCGCAATATCATTAACCATAATCGGCAGCATCAGCATCACCTGCACCGCCAGCATATAATACCCGGTCAGCGTCAGCACATAGGTGACAAAGCGTTTGTCGCGCAACACGCGCCCCAGTCCTTCACGAACCGGCGTTTTGACCGTCGACAGCTTCCAGGCGGGAAGATACCAGGCGTTGAATGCCGCACAGGCGATAAACAGCGCCGCTCCGGCGCTGCACACCAGGCGAAAATCATATTGCAGCAGCCAGCTGCCCAGCAGCGCGCCGATCACCGCTCCTGCGCTGTCCTGCATCATCAGGATAGAGAAGAAACGTCCGCGCTGGTGCGGGCGTACCAGCTTGACCACCAGCGCCGCCCGCGGGGGATCGAATAGCGTGCCGCCGAGGCCAGAAAGAATACAGGAGAGCCACAGCACCCAGGGTTCATGAGCGACGGCCATCGCCGCGAAGCCGGCCGCGCGCATCAGCATACCGGTAACGATCATCGGTTTGGCGCCAAAACGGTCGGCAATGGCGCCGCCAAATATTCCTAAGCCTTGCTGCACCAGCTGACGCAGGCCGAGCGCAATCCCGACCATCAGCGCAGCCCATCCCATCTGGTCGACAAAGCGAATGGAGATAAGCGGGAACACAACGAAAAAGCCGAGTACGACCAGCATGTTATCGACTAACAGGAAATATTTACCCAGGCTCCTTGCCTGCGATACGCGGGACATTTCCCCTCCAGGGAAAAATAAGAATAAGCTCTGACATTTTGCGGGGTTAATGGCTATTTTCCCAGCGCGCTCGCGACAATATTTTTTTATCAAAATGCAAGAACGATAGAGGCTATTCATCGAAAAGCAGAGATGGTGCAGAAAATGGTATGTTGCTGTTTTCACACCGCCGTGCAGGACAGGTATAGTAAAGTCAGCAAGTATTGCGTCAGGGGAACAGGAGAGGGGAATGTTTGGCTATCGCAGTAACGTACCGAAGGTGCGTTTGACGACGGACCGGCTGGTGGTTCGGCTGGTGCACGATCGTGACGCCTGGCGTCTGGCCGATTATTACGCGGAAAATAAAGGGTTCTTAAAACCCTGGGAACCGGTGCGCGATGACAGCCACTGTTATCCTTCCGGCTGGCAGGCGCGTTTATCGATGATTTCTGAGTTTCATAAGCAGGGCTCGGCGTTCTATTTTGCTCTGCTTGACCCGGAAGAAAAAGAGATCATCGGCGTGGCGAATTTTTCGAACGTGGTGCGCGGATCGTTTCATGCCTGCTATCTCGGCTACTCCATCGGGGAGAAATGGCAAGGGCAGGGGCTGATGTATGAAGCGCTGACGTCGGCCATTCGCTATATGCAGCGCACGCAACATATCCATCGCATAATGGCAAACTATATGCCGCATAATCAGCGCAGCGGCGATTTGCTGGCGCGGCTGGGCTTTGAAAAAGAGGGTTACGCCAAAGATTACCTGCTCATTGATGGGCAGTGGCGCGATCACGTACTGACGGCGTTGACGACACCGGACTGGACCCCGGGTCGCTAAGGAGACATCATGAAATATCAGTTAACCGCGCATGAGGCGCGGGTCATTGGCTGCCTGCTGGAAAAGCAGGTCACCACGCCGGAGCAGTACCCCCTGTCGGTCAACGCGGTGGTCACCGCCTGTAACCAGAAAACAAACCGTGAACCGGTAATGTCGCTCAGCGATAGTGAAGTTCAGGATCTGCTCGATACGCTAGTCAAGCGCCATTATTTGCGTACGGTCAGCGGTTTCGGCAATCGGGTGACCAAGTATGAACAACGCTTCTGCAACTCTGAATTCGGCGATCTGAAATTCACGCCGGCGGAAGTCGCTATCGTGACCACACTGCTGCTGCGCGGGGCGCAGACGCCTGGCGAACTCCGCGGTCGCGCGCAGCGAATGCATGAATTCAGCGATATGGCCGAGGTTGAAAGCGTCCTCGAAAACCTGGCTTCGCGAGAAGATGGCCCCTATGTTGCGCGTCTGCCGCGGGAGCCTGGCAAGCGTGAAAGCCGCTATATGCATCTGTTCTGCGATGATATGGATTCACTGATTACCGTCGTGGAGGCCGTGTCGCCGCCCGGCGACGATCTTCAGATGCGCGTTGAGGCGCTGGAGGCGGAAGTTGCCGAGCTAAAAGCGCGTCTCGATTCACTGCTGGCTCACCTGGGAGATTAAGCATGTCGGCGAAACTACGTATAGGAGTGGTTGGCCTGGGCGGTATCGCGCAAAAGGCGTGGTTACCGGTGCTGGGGGCCGCAGATGACTGGACGCTGCAGGCGGCATGGTCGCCCGGGAAAGAGAAAGCGCTGCGTATCTGTGAAACCTGGCGTATTCCCTATGCGGATTCTCTGGAACAGCTGGCGGCGCAGTGTGATGCCGTATTCGTGCATACTTCAACGGCTTCACATTATGAAGTGGTTTCCCGCCTGCTCAATGCCGGAGTGCATGTCTGCGTTGATAAACCGCTGGCGGATAAACTCAGCGATGCGGAGGCGCTGGTTGAGCTGGCCGCTCGCCGTCATCTCACGCTAATGGTCGGGTTTAACCGCCGTTTTGCCCCCCTCTATCGCGAGCTGAAGGCCCAGCTCGGGAGCGCTGCGTCGCTGCGGATGGATAAGCACCGTAGCGACAGCGTGGGCCACGATCTGCGCTTCACGCTGTTGGATGACTATCTGCACGTCGTCGATACCGCGCTATGGCTGGCGGGCGATAAAGCGCGTTTAAGCGGCAGTGCGCTGCACACCACCGCTCAAGGGGAGATGCTGTATGCCGAACACCATTTCAGTTGCGGAATGATGCAGATAACCACCAGTATGCACCGCCGCGCCGGAAGCCAGCGGGAGTGGGTACAGGCGGTAACCGACGGCGGATTATATGAAGTCCGGGATATGCGGGAGTGGCAGGAGGAGCGGGGGCGCGGCGTGATCCAGCGCCCGATCCCTGGCTGGCAGACCACCCTTGAGCAGCGTGGATTTACCGGCTGCGCGCGGCATTTTATCGAATGCGTGCAAAATCAGACGGTTCCTGAAACGTCCGGCGAGCAGGCGCTGCTTGCTCAGCGCGTTATAGAGAAACTCTGGCGCGAAGCGATGAGCGAATAATCCGTTGTAACAACTGACAGTAGTAATTCATTATGAACCCGGTAGACTATCGCCACTTTCCAGCGCCCGCATTTGCGGGCGTTTTACTCCAGGGTTGTGGAATAACACGTTAATGAATCTTTTAAAATCACTGGCGGCCGTCAGTTCGATGACCATGTTCTCGCGCGTGCTGGGCTTTGCGCGCGATGCGATTGTGGCGCGTATTTTTGGCGCGGGGATGGCCACCGACGCCTTCTTCGTTGCTTTTAAACTCCCGAACCTTTTACGGCGTATTTTTGCTGAAGGCGCTTTCTCACAGGCTTTTGTGCCGATTCTGGCGGAGTATAAAAGCAAGCAGGGTGAAGATGCGACCCGGGTTTTCGTCGCCTATGTTTCGGGGCTGCTGACGCTGGTTCTGGCGCTGGTCACCGTCGCCGGTATGCTGGCGGCACCGTGGGTGATTACTATCACCGCGCCGGGATTTGCCAATACGCCCGAAAAGTTCGCCCTGACCACGCAGCTCTTGCGCATCACTTTTCCCTATATTCTGTTGATCTCCCTGGCTTCACTCGTGGGCGCCATCCTGAATACCTGGAACCGCTTTTCGGTGCCTGCTTTTGCCCCGACCTTCCTGAACGTCAGCATGATTGGTTTTGCGCTGTTTGCCGCGCCCTATTTTAATCCGCCGATGCTGGCAATGGCGTGGGCGGTAACGGTTGGCGGTATTTTGCAGCTCGCCTGGCAGCTGCCGCATCTGAAAAAAATCGGCATGCTGGTGCTGCCGCGGGTCAACCTTAAAGATGCTGGCGCGGTGCGGGTGGTAAAACAGATGGGCCCGGCGATTCTCGGCGTCTCAGTCAGCCAAATCTCGCTGATCATTAACACGATTTTTGCCTCATTCCTCGTTTCCGGCTCCGTATCGTGGATGTACTACGCCGATCGTCTGATGGAGTTTCCGTCCGGCGTACTGGGCGTGGCGCTGGGGACCATTTTGCTACCTTCGCTGTCTAAAAGCTTCGCCAGCGGCAATCACGATGAATATTGCCGTTTGATGGACTGGGGATTACGCCTGTGCTTCCTGCTCGCGCTACCGAGCGCGGTGGCGTTAGGGATCCTGGCCAAGCCGCTGACGGTCGCGTTATTCCAGTACGGGAAATTTACCGCTTTTGATGCCGCGATGACCCAGCGCGCGCTGGTGGCATATTCTGTCGGGCTTATGGGGCTCATCGTCGTGAAGGTGCTGGCTCCCGGATTCTATTCACGGCAGGACATTAAAACGCCGGTGAAAATTGCCATCGTCACGCTGATCATGACGCAGGTGATGAACCTCGCCTTTATTGGCCCCCTGAAGCACGCTGGTCTGTCGTTGTCGATTGGTCTGGCGGCCTGCCTGAACGCCGCGCTGCTCTACTGGCAGCTGCGGAAACAGAAAATTTTTACGCCTCAGCCGGGCTGGTTCCTGTTCCTGCTGCGCCTGGTCATCGCGGTGATTATTATGTCAGCGGCGCTGCTGGGTGTGATGTACCTGATGCCGGAGTGGTCGCAGGGGACGATGCCGTTCCGCCTGCTGCGCTTGATGGTGGTCGTGGTGGCCGGCGTTGTCGCCTATTTCGCGACGCTGCTGCTGCTGGGCTTTCGCGTGAAAGAGTTTGCTCGCCGCACGGTTTGAGTTGTTCTGATGAAAGAAAAGCCGCTCTGCAGGAATTGCACAGCGGCTTTTTTTACCTGACGGTTCGCTCTTTATCTGGCGGTTCGCTGCGCCGATACGACCCTGGCGCTTTCCAGCAGGCGGATCCCAAGGGCAATCGCACCGGTTACGACGGCGAGGGTCACCACGCCGCTCCAGCCTGCGAGCACATACAGTTTGCTTCCCAGTACTGAACCCAGCGACATCCCAATAAACACGCCGGTGAACAGCAGCGCGTTGAGGCGTCCGCGCGCCTGCGGCTCCAGGCCATACACCAGATTCTGGTGCGCCACGAGGCTGGATTGCAGCCCCAGGTCAAAACCGACGGCCGAGATGGCAATCAGGATTAGCTGACCATGCGGCGGTAGCGCAGGCAGCAAAAACATCAGGGCAAACGAAACCGTCACCAGCGCCGCGCCCATTTGCGTGACTTTTTCTGCGCCGAACTTGTCGGCCAGGCCGCCGGCCAGCGGGGCGGCAAGCGCCCCGGCAGCCCCTGCGATACCGAAGCCACCGGCTACCGCGCTGCCCATCTGATAGTGCGCCAACAGCATGACCGCAAGCGTAGACCAGAAGGCGCTAAAGGCGATAGAGAGGAATCCCTGGGCGAATGCGGCGCGACGCAGTGCCGGATAGCGTTTCCACAGATGCGCCATCGATTTCATCAGCTGCGGGTAGCTGAGGGTTGAGTGAATTTCGAAGCGCGGCAGCACGCGCCACATCACCACGCCAATCATCGCGATGCTGACCGCAGCCGCCTGATACATTACCCGCCAGCCGAATAGCGCCCCCACCAGACCACTAACGGTTCGCGACAGCAGGATCCCCAGCAGCAGGCCGGTCATCACCGTACCCACCATTTTCCCCTGCTTGCCCGCGGGAGCCAGAATCGCGGCTGCCGGTACGATATCCTGCGCCATGGTCGCGGCCATACCGATAAGCAGGCTGACAATCAGCAGAGAGCTTAGCTGAGCGGTAAGGCTGCAGAGCAGCAACAGGACGGCCAGCGCGGCGCTTTTCATCAGGATCAGCTTTCTGCGGTCGTGGCGGTCGCCAAGCGGGAGAAGGAAAAGTATGCCCAGCGCGTAGCCGGCCTGGGTCAGGGTCGGAACCAGACCCATACCCTCAACGCTCAAATGGAGGTTAGCCCCCATCAGCGGCAGCAGCGGTTGCGCGTAATAGATTGAGGCGACGCTGAAGCCCGCGCCCAGCGCAAGGATGAAAATGACCCACCCGGCGGCGCGGGAGGTGAGTGGAGTTGGTGTCATGGTGGATTCCTCTTAGAAGCGATGGCGCTATTTTTCCCGTAATCCGGCTGGCGCGGTAGATAGCCCGGTGGTAAAACGGTTATACGCTAAACGTATAGGCAAAATATAAATGAAGAAGCAAGAGCGTATAGATCGTATCGAACTGATGCGTACGTTCATTCGTATCGTGGAGGCCGGGTCTCTCTCCGCCGCCGCGGTACAGATGAATACGACCCAGGCGACGGTAAGTCGACGGCTTCAGTCTCTGGAGGGGCTGCTTGGCGCAAAGCTGATTCTGCGCACGACTCACGCGATGAAGCTGACCGATGACGGTGAGCGCTGTTATCAGCATGCCCGCCAGGTCGTCGATGCCTGGCTGGCGCTGGAGGACGACCTGCGGATCACCGATGACCGGCCGGTGGGGATTTTAAGGGTGCGGGCCCCGCATGCGTTTGGTCAGCAACAGCTGCTGGGGCCGCTGGTGGATTTTTTGCAGCGCTATCCCCAGCTGGCGGTTGAATGGATGCTGAACGATAAGACGGTCGATTTTCTGAGCGATGGTATCGACTGCGCGATTCGCGTGGGGGCCGAGGTGGATCCGGCTACGGTATCGGTACTGCTGGCCGAGGTTCCCCGCAGCGTGGTGGCATCCCCATCGCTGCTGGCGAACTTGCCGCCGTTAAGCGCGCCGCAGGAGATGTCGTTGCTGCCGTGGATAGCCATCAGCACGTTCTATCAGCATGAGGTGAGGCTGCAGTCGCAGGTGGATGAGCAGCTTATTACCTTTGCCATCGCGCCGTGTCTGAGTACCGATAGCGTGCATGTGGCGCGTAATACCGCGCTGGCGGGGCTGGGCGCGGCGATTGTGTCGAGCTGGGCGGTAGCGGACGATATTGCCGCCGGGCGGCTGGTGGAGCTGTTCCCGCAGTGGCGAGCCTCACCGCTGCCGGTACACCTGGTGTATCCCTGGGCGCGCTACTATCCGACGCGGTTGCGTAAGTTTCTCGATCTGATGCGTGAGGTCATGCCGCAGATTGCGGGGATGCAGCGTCCGGAAGGGGAATAAAAAAAGACCGGCCGCGGGGGCCGGTCTTGTCGAGGTGACGTTACTCTACGGGCTGCGGACGAGTAGGTCCGGCAGCGGCTTTGTGCGTGGCGCTATGACCGCCAGCAGAACCTTTACCGTCAAAATCAAAGTTCGGGCGAACCCACTCGCTTTGACGAGGCGCTTCAGGTACGTAGTCTGGCGCTGGGGCGCGGGTCATCGGCGCCGTGGCGTGACGATTGGCGACCTTAACGACCGGCGCAGCCGTGACAACAGGTTGAGTCGCAACGACCGGCTCCGCCGCTGGTGCAGGTTCAACCACCGGTTCGGAAACAACAGGCGCTTCCTCAACAACCACCGCAGTCTCTTCAACCGCAACAGGTTCAGCGACCGCAGCTTCCGGTTCGACAGCCTCTTGCGCAACGACGTCAACGGCTTCTGCGACAACTTCTTCGGCCACGGCTTCATCGGCTTCGGCAATCAGCTGCGGCTGTTCATCAACCGGGGCGGCGATAGCCTCCGGATGCGTGGTTTCTACGACCGGAACTTCAGGTTCGTTAATCACCGCCACAGGCTCGGTAGTGGCCACTGGCTCGACTGCGCTTTCTGCGGCGACAGCCGGGGCAATGACGTCAGAGACAGCCGGCTCAGCGGCAGCCACTGGCGCGACGACGGGCTCAGCCGCAGTGGTTGAGAACTCCTGAACCTGCACGTCTTCCTGCTGCTGGTCCTGAGGGCGAACCACCGGGTAGCGGATCCACACTTTACCAGACGCCATTTCCGGCGATGCGCAGGCTACGGTCAGCGGCATCGGGGATTGCGTCGGGTAACGCTCATCACGGTAGCGACGACGGCGCTGGCCGCTGACGCGCAGGTGACGAGGGGAACGACGTGAACGACGCGGCATACCGTTAGATTCGCGGGCTTCACCGTTGTCGTCATGTTCCGCAGCGGGTTCAACAACCGCCGGCAGATCGACTTTCGCCAGTTCAGTGCGCGGCGCTGCGGCTTCCGGCTGGACGACCGGCGCTTCGGCGACCTGAGGCGCGGCTACCGGCTCGACAACCTGTTCAGCGGCGGCGGATTCAATACGCACCTTCTGCGCCAGCTGGCGAGGTTTACGACGCGGCATCGTCTGCACGCGCTCTTCCTGCTCGCTCTCCTGAACAACCGGCTCTTCGCGGGTTTGCGCTTTGGCTTCCTGCTGAACCTGACGTTTATCATCGTTACGACGGCGATTACGTTCGCGGCGCGGCTGCTGCTCGTCGCGCGCTTTGCCTTTTTCGCTATCTTCGACCGTTGTCTGGCGGATTTCGCGCGGCTCAGCGTTCTGCTGCTGCTTCTCACGACGGTTGCGGCGGTTTTCTTCACGAGACTCGCGGCCTTCGCTGTTCTCGGCACGACTATCGCGGTTCTCGCGGCTATCGCGATTATCCCGGTTGTCGCGGCGGTCATTGCGATCGCGGCGGTTGTTGGAGCGCGGTTTACGACGATCCTGCTGACGCTCGGATTTCTCTTCCGCTTTTTTCTCAACCTGAACTTCTGCCGGTTTAGTCTCTTCCTCGCTGGAGAACATATTTTTCAGCGCGCTGAAGAAGCGGGCAACCAGGCCAGGCTGCGCCGGCGCTGCCGCTTTCGGTGCGGATGCGGCAGGCGCAACGGTAGCCGCGGCTCTGGCCGGCTCTTCCTGGGCCGGAGCCGGAGGCGCGTCAGGCATGACAAAAGCAGCCAGCGCCGGTTGTTCCGGGAGTTTACGCTCGGCCGGCTCTTCATCAGAAGGCATGGCCATCTCTTCTTCGTGCAGTTTCGGCAGCAGATAGCTCAGCGTGGAGGTCTCTTCGCCCTTACGCACGCGCAGAACAGAGTAGTGCGGCGTTTCCATCTGGTCGTTTGGCACGATAATAACGCGCACATCGGCCTGACGGGTTTCAATCGCGCTTACCGCGGCACGTTTTTCGTTCAGCAGGTAAGAGGCAATCGGCACCGGTACGATAGCGTGAACTTCTTTGGTGTTCTCTTTCAGCGCTTCTTCTTCGATCAAACGCAGAATAGAAAGCGACAGCGATTCGTTATCGCGCACGGTACCCGTTCCGCTACAGCGCGGGCAGACGTGATGGCTGGACTCCCCGAGCGACGGGCTCAGGCGCTGACGCGACATCTCCAGCAGTCCAAAGCGGGAAATATGGCTGATCTGGATGCGCGCTCTGTCCTGACGGACGGCTTCGCGCAGGCGGTTTTCTACCGCACGCTGGTGGCGAACCGGGGTCATATCGATGAAGTCGATAACGATCAGGCCGCCAAGGTCGCGCAGACGCAGCTGACGAGCGATTTCATCGGCTGCTTCAAGGTTGGTATTAAACGCCGTTTCTTCGATGTCGCCGCCGCGGGTGGCGCGTGCGGAGTTGATATCGATAGCGGTCAGCGCTTCGGTGCTGTCGATAACGATAGAACCGCCGGAAGGCAGACGCACTTCACGCTGGAAAGCGGACTCAATCTGCGATTCGATTTGATAGTGGCTGAACAGCGGGATTTCCCCGGTGTACAGTTTGATTTTGCTGCTGAAATCCGGACGACCCAGCGCCGCAATGTGCTGGCGAGCCAGCTCAAGCACCTTCGGGTTGTCGATAAGGATTTCGCCGATATCCTGACGCAGATAGTCGCGGAAAGCGCGCACGATGACGTTGCTTTCCTGATGGATCAGGAACGGAGCAGGGCGGCTGTCTGCGGCTTTCTGGATGGCTTCCCAGTGCTTCAGGCGGAAGCTTAAGTCCCACTGCAGCGCTTCGGCGGATTTGCCGACGCCAGCGGTGCGGACGATAAGTCCCATGCCGTCCGGCAGCTCAAGGCTGGCCAGCGCTTCTTTGAGTTCGGTGCGATCGTCACCCTCGATGCGGCGTGAAATACCGCCAGCGCGTGGGTTATTCGGCATCAGCACCAGATAGCTACCCGCCAGGCTGATAAAGGTGGTCAGCGCGGCGCCTTTATTGCCACGCTCTTCTTTATCGATCTGGACAATCACTTCCTGGCCTTCACGCAGCACGTCCTTGATGTTTGGACGACCGTGAGAATTGTAGTTGGCAGGGAAGTATTCGCGGGCAATTTCTTTGAGAGGGAGGAAACCATGACGCTCGGCACCATAATCAACAAATGCGGCTTCGAGGCTAGGTTCAATACGAGTGATTTTGCCTTTGTAGATGTTCGCTTTTTTCTGTTCGTGCCCGGGGCTTTCGATATCCAGGTCGTACAGGCGCTGCCCATCAACAAGGGCGACGCGCAACTCTTCCTGCTGAGTTGCGTTGATTAACATTCTTTTCATCGTAACTTACTCATTATTCTTACATTGACGACTAAGCTACGGGCAGAGTAACGCCTTACCGGGGAAAACCGATGGCCTCGTGTCTGTTTCACGTCGCCAACCTCACGGCTGTCGCGCGCTTAAGAGGCGCAGAGTGTCGGTCGCCTGTATTTCAAACGGAAACACAGCGCACTTATCAGGGGAACTGCCTGGGATGTATCACCAGAGAAGATTCCATTTATACCCATCGTTTTTCATGCAGCAGGCGTGGCGGCTTAACCTGCTCATCTTAATCATTTGATCCAGATGAGCGCCGGGATATCCCAGTGTGAACGCCTTCCTGCGACGTGAAATCCATAGAGCCTGTACCGGTAAGGACTGCAACCCGCAGCCCGCTAACTGTCTGAAAGATCAATACGTCTTACGCCATTGCTGCGTTGATGATCGGTCAGACAAAATTGGTCATTCCGCTAATTTCTTGTTCTAACAAGTTTCAGCACGGAATACTGCATCATTATTCCATTGCTAAGCTCGTTATAGCAAGTTGACTTTCACCTTTTATCACCCGGTTACTCACAGTTTTTTCACCCGCGTATACAGATTGTTCTAATAACAAACAAAACGATGATGAAGCGTACTGTGAAATCCGGATGATGATAAATATAAGCATATAAAAATGAGTGGCGCTAATGCGTCGGGCTATTTAGAATCGCGCACCATGAAAACTGAGATCCCAAGCGTAAAAATGGTTGCCATTGCTGATGATGAAGCCGGGCAACGTATCGACAACTTTTTGCGTACGCAGCTGAAGGGCGTACCGAAGAGCATGATTTATCGCATCTTGCGTAAAGGCGAGGTGCGGGTTAACAAAAAGCGCGTGAAGCCGGAATATAAGCTGGAAGCCGGCGACGAAGTGCGCATCCCGCCGGTTCGCGTCTCTGAGAAAGAAGAAGAGGCGGTCTCTCCACACCTGCAAAAAGTAGCCGCGCTGGCCGATGTGATTTTATATGAAGACGATCATATCCTGGTGCTTAACAAGCCTTCCGGAACGGCGGTACACGGCGGCAGCGGATTGAGCTTTGGCGTAATTGAAGGTCTGCGCGCGCTGCGTCCGGAAGCGCGTTTCCTGGAGCTGGTGCATCGCCTGGATCGCGACACCTCCGGCGTGCTGCTGGTCGCCAAAAAGCGTTCCGCGCTGCGTTCCCTGCACGAGCAGCTGCGCGACAAAGGAATGCAGAAGGATTACCTGGCGCTGGTGCGCGGGCAGTGGCAGTCGCATACTAAAGTGGTGCAGGCGCCGCTGCTGAAAAATATTCTGCAGAGCGGTGAGCGCATTGTGCGGGTTAACCAGGAGGGGAAACCGTCGGAGACGCGCTTTAAAGTTGAAGAGCGTTATACCCATGCGACGCTGGTGCGCTGCAGTCCGGTGACCGGTCGTACGCATCAAATCCGCGTACATACGCAATACGCCGGCCACCCTATTGCTTTTGACGACCGCTACGGCGACCGTGAATTTGATAAGCAGCTGGCGGGCACCGGCCTTAACCGGCTGTTTCTGCATGCGGCGGCGCTGAAGTTTACCCATCCGGGTAGCGGGGAGATTATGCGCATTGAAGCCCCCTTAGATAATCAGCTTAAGCGCTGCCTGCAGGTCTTGCGTAACGCGAAATGACCGCGCTCAGGCTCAGGGTTTGAGCCACCTGGCAAGCCAGGGGAAAACTTCATCCTGCTGTTGTTGATTAAAAACGTGGCCCAGTTCCGGCCACGTTTTTGTTTCCAGCTTATCCTGCGCGTTTTGCGACGCCCACACTTTATGTACTTTTGCGAAGGCGTCGTTAACGGCTTCCGCCGGGAAGAGCTTATCTTGTCCGCCGCTGTAAATAAGCATCGGTTTTGGCGCGGCAATGCTGGCGATATCGGGAATATCGAGGCGTCCGGATAAGCCAGGGTGAAGCATATAAAACGCCGACTGGCCGCGCAAAACGTTGTTGCCAGGCTGCATCAGGCCGTTCCAGGTTCCAAACCAGGAGATAACCGCAGTCGCGGCGACTTTGTCAGACAGGGCGGCCAGCTGCCAGGCGCGAAAACCGCCCATTGAGAAACCCACGACCCCAATGCGTTGACTATCAACCGTTTTTAAAGTGCTGAGGAAATCGACGGTACGCAGATCTTCATAGGCAACTTCACCAGCCAGCGAGCGCCCCAGGTTAAAGTAGTTGCTGGCGAGGGCCTGCTGCTGCTCGTAGACCATCGGCCCTCGGTCCCCCCAACCCGGGCTATCAATGGCGATGACGACATAGCCGCGCTGCGCCAGTTCATCGCCGATAAACCGACCGCTGAAAAATTTATCCGCCCACGCCTCGGCGCTGGCCAGCCGTGCAGCGTCGTTCCACGGACGGATTAGCTTCTCCTTACCGATATCAAACTTTGAGCCATGGTCGTGCAGCAGAACAATTGCCGGGTGAGGGCCGGGGGAATTTGGCGTCAACATCAGCGCGGCAATCCTGTTATCGTCGGTTACGTTGAAGGCCAGCTTCTCGGCGGTATACGCGCCTCGATTTTCTCTCATCAGCGTTTGCGGCGCGAAGGGGAGTGTCGACGCCGGGGTTAGCAGAGACTGCCGAAGCAGCGTACGAGCCTGCTGTCGCCATTGCTCAAAATCACGGTAGTGGCCAGAGAGCCACGAGTCCGGGTAGGTCATCTGCGCTTTCAACTGCTGCCAGGAGGCGGGGAGATTGCCCTCTACGATGCCCTGGCGCTGCCAGTCATGGGCATTAACGCCGGCGGCGGCCAGCAGGGTGAGGGTCAAAAGCGTAGCGCGGGTTGGCATAGTGGCTCCATTTAAAAATAAAACAACGTTTCATAATGGATTCTAATGGCGCGGGTAAAATAAACTGTGACAGGCGATGCATTAATTAAGTTGGGGTAAACCTGCTCTGCTCCGTTGGGCAGCGGGTAAAACGCGTTGTAAAGTGGCGGCACGCGGCCTCAGGAAGAGACCGCGTGGGATCGGGAGGCCTTTATCATGTTTACGTGAGCAGGGGATTCAACGCTTCCCGGCGCAGCATCTGGCACAGGGCAATGAGCGGCAAACCGACCAGCGCGTTGGGATCGCGCCCCTCAAGCCGTTCGAATAGCGTGATGCCTAAACCTTCGCTTTTAAAGCTTCCGGCGCACTGCAGCGGGTTTTCCTTGCGGATATAGCTCTCAATTTCCTGGTCGCTTAAACGGCGGAAATGAACGTCGAAAGGTTCGCATTCCGTTTGTAGATGACCGTTGGCGGAATTGTACAGCGCCAGGCCGGTATAGAACGTGACGATGGTGCCGCTGGCCTTTCTCAGCTGGCGATGGGCGTTTTCTTCCGTATGCGGTTTGCCGGTAATTTCACCGTCCAGGACACAAACCTGATCGGAGCCTATAATGAGGTGCTGTGGGTAGCGTGCGGCAAGGGCCTGCGCCTTTGCCTGCGCCAGACGCATCACCAGCTGGCGGGCAGGTTCGCCGGGCAGCGGGGTTTCATCAACGTTCGGCGCAGCGCATTCAAAAGGCACCGACAGTTTTTCCAGCAGCATTCGCCGCCACGGCGAGGTTGACGCGAGGATTAGTTCAGACATATTTTTTCATCCACATATAGCGCTTCGCAGAGCATCATTTTAAACTATGCGCCGCAATGTGTGCGAATAAATGGCAAAAGGCAACCTGAGGCTGCCTTTTTCTTTGACTCTATGACGTTACAAAGTTAATATGCGCGCCCTATGCAAAAGGTAAAATTACCCCTGACTCTCGATCCGGTTCGCACGGCTCAAAAACGCTTAGATTACCAAGGTATCTATACCCGTGATCAGGCTGTGCGTGTCGCTGATTCTGTTGTCAGCGTGGACAGCGATGTGGAATGCAGCATGTCGTTCGCTATCGATAACCAGCGTCTTGCCGTTTTAAGCGGCGATGCGACGGTATCGGTAACCCTCGAATGTCAGCGTTGCGGGAAACCGTTCCCCCATCATGTTCACACAACGTATTGTTTCAGCCCCGTCAGAAATGACGAACAGGCCGAAGCACTGCCGGAAGCGTATGAGCCGATTGAGGTTAACGAATTCGGTGAAATCGATCTGCTGGCGCTGGTTGAAGATGAAATCATCCTCGCCTTGCCCGTAGTTCCGGTGCATGATTCTGAACACTGTGAAGTGTCCGACGCGGACATGGTCTTTGGTGAACTGCCTGAAGAGGCACAAAAACCAAATCCATTTGCCGTATTAGCCAGCTTAAAGCATAAGTAATTGAGGAGTAAGGTCCATGGCCGTACAACAGAATAAACCAACCCGTTCCAAACGTGGCATGCGTCGTTCCCATGACGCGCTGACCGCAGTCACCAGCCTGTCTGTAGACAAAGCTTCTGGTGAAAAACACCTGCGTCACCACATCACTGCCGACGGTTTCTACCGCGGTCGCAAGGTTATCGCTAAGTAATCACGCATTACTCCATGGATTTCGCGTTGCAAGAAGACGCAAGCGAGAGAAGCACCAGGAGCATAGCTCACTATGTGACTGGTGTGAACGAGCGCAGTCAACGCACTTGCCGCGTGAAAGACGAAGAGTAAAAGCGTGATGAAGCTTAGTGAGGATCTCCCCGGGTAACTGGGGAATAACCGAACCGAGCAGCGACGATACCTTGACACGTCTAACCCTGGCGTTAGATGTCATGGGCGGGGATTTTGGCCCTTCCGTGACAGTGCCTGCAGCATTGCAGGCACTGAACTCTAATTCACAACTCACACTTCTTTTAGTCGGCGATCCCGACACTATCGCGCCATTACTTGCCAAAGCTGATTTTGAACAACGTTCACGTCTGCAGGTTATCCCTGCGCAGTCAGTTATTGCCAGTGATGCTCGACCCGCGCAAGCGATTCGCGCCAGTCGCGGTAGCTCAATGCGCATTGCGCTTGAGTTAGTGAAAGAAGGGCGGGCGGAGGCCTGCGTCAGTGCGGGTAATACCGGAGCGCTGATGGGGCTGGCGAAGCTGCTGCTTAAGCCCATTGAGGGGATTGAGCGCCCTGCGCTGGTTACTATGTTGCCGCATCAGCTGAAGGGCAAAACGGTGGTGCTGGATTTAGGCGCTAACGTGGATTGCGATAGCACAATGCTGGTGCAGTTTGCCATCATGGGGGCGGTTCTTGCCGAAGAAGCGATCGGTATTAAGGATCCCCGCGTTGCGCTTCTGAATATCGGCGAAGAAGAGATGAAAGGTCTCAGCAGCATTCGCGACGCGGCGGCGGTTTTGAAGACCCTGCCAACCCTCAACTATATTGGGTATCTGGAAGCCAACGAATTGTTGACGGGCAAGACGGATGTTTTGGTTTGTGATGGATTCACGGGCAACGTCACATTAAAAACGATGGAAGGTGTTGTCAGAATGTTCCTTTCACTGTTGAAATCACAGGGAGAGGGGAAAAAAAGGTCGTGGTGGCTGCTTTTATTAAAGCGTTGGTTACAAAAAAGCCTGTCGAGGCGATTCAGTCACCTCAACCCCGACCAGTATAATGGTGCCTGTCTGTTAGGATTACGCGGTTCCGTGATTAAAAGTCATGGGGCTGCCAATCAGCGCGCTTTTTGCGTCGCGATAGAGCAGGCAGTGCAGGCTGTGCAGCGGCAGGTTCCTCAGCGAATTGCCGCTCGCCTGGAATCTTTATACCCTGCAGGTTTCGAATTGCCTGAAGGCGGCAGAAGCGGAAATTCCAGGCCTCAAACCCGGATGACCGGCAACGACTGACGCCTCGCAGTTTGAGTTAACCCGGTATATTACCCAAGAGTGACTGAGCGTACATGTATACGAAGATTATTGGTACCGGCAGCTATCTGCCTGAGCACGTGCGTACGAACGCTGAACTGGAAAATATGGTCGATACGTCTGACGAGTGGATTGTTACTCGTACCGGTATCCGCGAGCGTCGTATTGCCGCACCGAATGAAACAGTTGCTACGATGGGCCTTGAAGCCGCTAAGAATGCGCTGGACATGGCGGGCGTCAAGCCGGAGCAAATTGGTCTGATTATTGTTGCGACCACCTCCGGTACCCATGCGTTTCCTAGCTCGGCATGCCAGATTCAATCAATGTTGGGTATTAAAGGCTGCCCGGCGTTTGACGTCGCTGCGGCCTGCGCGGGGTTCACCTACGCGCTCAGCGTTGCCGATCAATACGTGAAAAACGGTGCGGTGGATTACGCGCTGGTGATCGGCGCTGACGTGCTGGCGCGCACCTGCGATCCTGCCGATCGCGGAACCATTATTATTTTTGGCGATGGCGCCGGTGCCGTGGTGCTGGGCGCTTCTGAAGAGCCGGGCATCATCTCCACCCATCTGCACGCAGATGGCAGCTACGGCGAGCTGCTGACGCTGCCGAACGCCGATCGCGTCGAACCGGAAAACCCCATCTATCTGACGATGGCGGGTAATGAAGTCTTTAAGGTGGCGGTAACCGAGCTGGCGCACATCGTGGACGAGACTTTAGCTGCGAACAACCTCGAGCGCTCTGCACTTGACTGGCTGGTGCCGCATCAGGCCAACCTGCGTATTATCAGCGCCACGGCGAAGAAGCTGGGCATGTCGATGGACAACGTGGTCGTCACGCTCGACAGACACGGCAATACGTCGGCGGCATCTGTTCCCTGTGCGCTGGATGAAGCCGTTCGCGATGGCCGCATTCAACGTGGTCAGCTTATTCTGCTGGAAGCCTTCGGTGGTGGTTTCACCTGGGGTTCCGCGCTGGTTCGTTTTTAGGATAAGGATTTAAACATGACGCAATTTGCTTTTGTGTTCCCGGGACAGGGCTCTCAGAGTGTCGGGATGCTGTCAGATATGGCGGCCGCTTACCCGGTCATTGAAGAGACGTTCCGTGAAGCCTCTGCGGCGTTGGGTTACGATCTGTGGGCGCTTGCACAGCAGGGCCCGGCGGAAGAGTTGAACAAAACCTGGCAGACGCAGCCGGCTCTGCTGACCGCCTCCGTAGCGCTGTATCGCGTCTGGCAGCAGCAGGGCGGTAAAGCGCCCGCTTTGCTGGCGGGCCACAGCCTCGGCGAATACTCTGCGCTGGTATGCGCAGGCGTTATCGATTTTGCTGATGCCGTCCGCCTGGTTGAGATGCGCGGCAGGTTTATGCAGGAAGCGGTACCGGAAGGTACCGGTGCGATGTCCGCGATCATCGGGCTTGACGACGCTGCGATTGCCAAAGCCTGCGAAGAATCTGCTGAAGGGCAGGTGGTTTCTCCGGTAAACTTTAACTCGCCAGGACAGGTGGTTATTGCGGGTAACAAAGAGGCCGTCGAGCGCGCGGGAGCCGCCTGTAAGGCTGCGGGTGCGAAACGTGCCCTGCCGCTGCCGGTCAGCGTACCGTCCCACTGCGCGCTGATGAAGCCGGCGGCGGAAAAACTGGCGGTTGAGCTGCAGAAAATCACCTTTAACGCGCCGACGATTGCGGTGGTAAACAACGTCGACGTGAAAAGTGAAACGGCGCCTGATGCTATCCGTGATGCCCTGGTTCGCCAGCTGTATAGTCCGGTTCAGTGGACCAAAACCGTTGAGTTTATGGCATCACAGGGCGTAGAGCATCTGTATGAAGTTGGTCCGGGTAAAGTCCTCACCGGTCTGACTAAACGTATTGTTGACACCCTGACCGCTTCCGCGCTTAACGAGCCGGCGGCGATGTCTGCGGCGCTTGAGCAATAAAAGAGGAAAACCATGAGTTTTGAAGGAAAAATCGCGCTGGTTACCGGTGCAAGTCGCGGGATTGGCCGCGCAATCGCTGAAACGCTCGTTGCCCGTGGCGCGAAAGTTATCGGTACTGCGACCAGCGAGAGCGGTGCGCAGGCGATCAGCGATTATTTAGGTGCTAACGGTAAAGGTCTGCTGCTGAATGTGACCGATCCTGCATCTATCGAATCTGTTCTGGGAAATATTCGCGCAGAATTTGGTGAAGTTGATATCCTGGTGAACAATGCCGGGATTACTCGTGATAACCTGTTAATGCGCATGAAAGATGATGAGTGGAACGATATTATCGAAACCAACCTGTCATCTGTTTTCCGTCTGTCAAAAGCGGTAATGCGCGCTATGATGAAAAAGCGTCATGGACGTATTATCACTATCGGTTCTGTGGTTGGTACCATGGGAAATGCGGGTCAGGCCAACTACGCTGCGGCGAAAGCGGGTCTGATTGGCTTCAGTAAATCACTGGCTCGCGAAGTTGCGTCCCGCGGTATTACTGTAAACGTTGTTGCTCCGGGCTTTATTGAAACGGACATGACGCGTGCGCTGACCGATGAGCAGCGTGCGGGTACGCTGGCGGCAGTTCCTGCGGGGCGCTTAGGCTCTCCAAATGAAATCGCCAGCGCGGTGGCATTTTTAGCCTCTGACGAAGCGAGTTACATCACCGGTGAAACTCTGCACGTCAACGGCGGAATGTATATGGTCTGACCGAGATTTGTGCAAAACGCTCAGGAACCGCGCAGTCTGTGCGGTTCACCGTAATGTTTTGTACAAAATGATTTGCGTTATGAGGGCAAACAGCCGCAAAATAGCGTAAAATCGTGGTAAGACCTGCCGGGATTTAGTTGCAAATTTTTCAACATTTTATACACTACGAAAACCATCGCGAAAGCGAGTTTTGATAGGAAATTTAAGAGTATGAGCACTATCGAAGAACGCGTTAAGAAAATTATCGGCGAACAGCTGGGCGTTAAGCAGGAAGAAGTTACCAACAATGCTTCCTTCGTTGAAGACCTGGGCGCTGATTCTCTTGACACCGTTGAGCTGGTAATGGCTCTGGAAGAAGAGTTTGATACTGAGATTCCGGACGAAGAAGCTGAGAAAATCACTACTGTTCAGGCTGCCATTGATTACATCAACGGCCACCAGGCGTAAGTGAACATCTCCAGGCGGTCATTCGACCGCCTGAGTTTTATCTATATTTTGTCCCACAAGAATCTATTTTCCCTCCCTGGAGGACAACCGTGTCTAAGCGTCGTGTAGTTGTGACCGGACTGGGCATGTTGTCTCCTGTCGGCAATACCGTAGAGTCTACCTGGAAAGCTCTCCTTGCCGGTCAGAGTGGCATCAGCCTGATCGACCATTTCGATACTAGCGCCTATGCAACGAAATTTGCTGGCTTAGTAAAGGATTTTAACTGTGATGACTTCATCTCGCGCAAAGAACAGCGCAAGATGGACGCCTTCATTCAATATGGAATTGTCGCTGGCATTCAGGCCATGCAGGATTCTGGCCTTGAAGTGACGGAAGAGAATGCTACCCGCATCGGTGCCGCTATTGGTTCCGGTATTGGCGGGCTTGGCCTGATCGAAGAAAACCACAGTTCGCTGGTAAAAGGCGGACCGCGTAAGATCAGCCCGTTCTTTGTTCCTTCCACAATCGTTAACATGGTGGCCGGGCATCTGACCATCATGTTTGGTCTGCGTGGACCAAGCATTTCCATCGCAACCGCCTGCACGTCTGGCGTACACAACATTGGTCACGCCGCGCGCGTTATCGCCTATGGCGATGCTGACGCAATGGTCGCCGGTGGTGCGGAAAAAGCCAGTACCCCGCTGGGCGTAGGCGGCTTTGGTGCAGCGCGCGCGCTGTCCACGCGCAATGACAACCCGCAGGCGGCAAGCCGTCCATGGGATAAAGAGCGTGACGGTTTCGTGCTCGGCGACGGCGCCGGCATGGTCGTGCTGGAAGAGTATGAGCACGCGAAAAAACGCGGCGCGAAAATCTATGCGGAAATCGTCGGCTTTGGTATGAGCAGCGATGCCTACCATATGACTTCGCCACCGGAAGATGGTGCTGGAGCCGCGCTGGCGATGGTGAACGCCATTCGTGATGCTGGCATTGAAGCTAGCCAGATTGGCTACGTCAACGCCCACGGCACCTCTACGCCGGCAGGCGATAAAGCAGAAGCGCAGGCGGTGAAATCTGTCTTCGGTGACGCTGCCAGCCGCGTCATGGTCAGCTCGACTAAGTCAATGACCGGCCACCTGCTGGGCGCCGCGGGCGCAGTAGAGTCTATCTACTCCATCCTCGCGCTGCGCGATCGGGCGGTTCCGCCAACCATCAACCTGGATAACCCGGATGACGGTTGCGATCTGGACTTCGTTCCGCACGAAGCGCGTCAGGTTAGCGATCTGGAGTATACCCTGTGTAACTCCTTCGGCTTCGGCGGCACTAACGGCTCGCTAATCTTTAAAAGGGTGTGATGCGCGCCTGACGCCACGTCTTTGCTGACGTCAATGCTCATCGAAAAACTGGCCCGCTCGTCGGGCCTTTTTTTATTCAGTTTTCTCCGCTTGTTCAATGTATCTCCTCCTGCGAAACTAACCGGCCAGCGATAAGGAGACTTTTATGTATTTGATAAATGGCGCTGAAAGTGAAACGCTTGCGGTGAACGATCGCAGCGTTCAGTTCGGCGATGGCTGCTTTACCACGGCGCGCATCGTCAGAGGCCGGGTTCAGCTGCTGTCAGCCCATCTGGCCCGCCTGCAGAAGGCCTGTGAACAGCTCTTTATCCCCTACGACGACTGGGCGCTATTAGCGCAGGAGATGGCGCATCTGGCACAGCCCCATCAGGATGGCGTGCTGAAGGTCATCATCACGCGCGGGGCGGGGGGGCGCGGATACAGCGCTGCCGGCTGCGTGAATCCCGTGAGAATCCTCAGCGTATCGCCCTGGCCGGAGCACTATCTTCGCTGGCGCGAGGAGGGGATCTCTGTGACGTTGAGCCCTGTCAGGCTGGGACGCAATCCCTCGCTCGCCGGCCTCAAACACCTTAATCGGCTGGAGCAGGTGCTGATTCGTTCTCATCTTGAGCAGACGGACGCCGATGAAGCGCTGGTCCTTGACAGCGACGGGTGGCTTACGGAATGCTGTGCCGCGAACTTATTCTGGCGTAAAGGATGCGACGTCTTTACCCCGCGCCTCGATCAGGCGGGGGTCAACGGTATTATGCGCCAGTACATTCTCGCTAGGCTGGCACCATCGCCGTTTCGCGTTGTCGAAGCCACCATGCGCCCAGAGGCGTTACGCGAAGCCGACGAGGTCCTTGTCTGTAACGCATTAATGCCGCTGGTGCCTGTTCGCCGCTGGAACGATAAACGTTGGTCCACGCGCGAGCTTTATCATTTTTTAGCCCCCTTGTGTGAGCTGTCTGATTAGCCATGAAGAAAATGTTACGTTTCATTCTGCTGTTGGTGGTGGTGCTGGGCATCGCCGCGGGCATCGGTATGTGGAAAGTTCGCCAGCTGGCGGACAGTAAGTTACTGATTAAAGAAGAGACCATCTTTACCCTTGAGGCCGGAACGGGGCGCCTGGCGCTTGGGCAACAGCTGTATAGCGATAAAGTCATTAACCGCCCTCGGGTGTTCCAGTGGCTGCTGCGCATCAAGCCTGAGCTGTCCCACTTTAAAGCCGGGACCTATCGCTTCACGCCTGATATGACGGTACGCCAGATGCTGCAGCTGCTCGCCAGCGGTAAAGAGGCGCAGTTTCCGCTGCGCTTCGTTGAAGGTATGCGGGTGAGTGACTACCTGCGTCAGCTGCGCGATGCGCCTTACGTCAAGCATACGCTGGCGGATGACAGCTATGAAACCGTGGCGAAGGCCCTTGAACTGGAACATCCCGATTGGGTCGAAGGCTGGTTCTGGCCGGATACCTGGATGTATACCGCCAATACCAGCGATGTGGCGATCCTTAAGCGCGCGCATCAGAAGATGGTTGCCGCGGTCGATAAAGCCTGGGAAGGGCGGATGGAGAATCTGCCGTATCATGATAAGAATCAGCTGCTGACGATGGCCTCTATCATTGAAAAAGAGACGGCGCTGCCGGAAGAGCGCGACCGCGTCGCATCGGTATTTATTAATCGTTTACGTATCGGCATGCGTCTGCAAACCGATCCCACCGTGATTTACGGGATGGGGGAGAGTTATAATGGCAAATTGACGCGTAAAGACCTGGAAACGCCGACCGCTTACAATACCTATGCCATTAACGGTATGCCGCCCGGACCCATTGCCGCACCGGGCGAGGCCTCGCTGAACGCCGCCGCGCATCCGGCGAAAACGCCGTATCTTTATTTTGTCGCGGACGGTAAGGGCGGGCATACGTTTAACACCAACCTGGCCAGCCATAACCGCTCGGTTCAGGATTATTTGAAAGTACTTAAGGAAAAAAATGCGCAGTAACTATATCGTCATCGAGGGCCTGGAGGGCGCAGGGAAAACCACCGCGCGTGAATGTGTGGTAGAGACGCTAAAACAGCTGGGCGTTAGCGATATGGTGTTTACCCGCGAACCGGGCGGCACCATTCTGGCCGAGAAGCTGCGCAGCCTGGTGCTGGATATTCAGTCCACCGGCGATGAAGTGATTAATGATAAAGCGGAAGTGCTGATGTTTTACGCGGCGCGCGTACAGCTGGTAGAGACGGTGATTAAACCCGCTCTGGCGCGCGGTCAATGGGTCATTGGCGATCGTCACGATCTCTCTACCCAGGCCTATCAGGGCGGCGGTCGCGGTATCGACCAGACGATGCTGGCGACCCTGCGTGACGCGGTACTGGGAGACTTTCGTCCCCATCTGACGCTTTATCTTGATGTGACTCCGGAGGTGGGCCTGAAGCGCGCCCGCGCCCGCGGCGAACTTGACCGAATTGAGCAGGAGTCGCTGGATTTCTTTAATCGAACTCGTGCGCGCTACCTTGAACTGGCGGCGCAGGATCCCACCATCCGCACCGTTGACGCCACCCAGCCGCTGGAGGCCGTCGAGCGCGACATCCGTGCGGTGGTGAATCGGTGGGTTGCGGAGCAACTCCCATGAAATGGTATCCGTGGTTACGCCCGCCCTTTGAACAGCTGGTTGCCAGCTATCAGGCGGGACGGGGCCACCATGCGCTGATGGTCCAGGCGCTGCCGGGCATGGGGAGCGATGCGCTGATTTACGCGCTTTGTCGCTTTCTGATGTGCCGCCAGCCGGAAGGGCATAAAAGCTGCGGTCATTGCCACAGCTGTCAGCTGATGCAGGCCGGTACCCATCCTGATTATTATGCGTTGACCCCGGAAAAGGGGAAGAGCTCGCTCGGGATCGATGCCGTGCGCGAAGTGAGCGAAAAGCTTTATGAGCACGCCCGGCTTGGCGGCGCGAAGGTGGTGTGGATAGGCGATGCCGCTATGCTGACGGATGCGGCGGCAAACGCGCTGCTGAAAACGCTGGAGGAGCCGCCGGAGAATACCTGGTTCTTCCTGGCCTGTCAGGAGCCAGCGCGCCTGCTGGCAACGCTGCGCAGCCGCTGTCGTTTGTATCACCTTGCTCCGCCTTCAGAACGTTACGCGCTGGCGTGGTTAGAGCGGGAAGTGACGATGTCACAAGACGCGCTGCTCGCGGCGCTGCGGCTGAGCGCCAACGCGCCAGCGGCAGCGCTGGATCTGCTGCAGGATGCTCACTGGGCACCGCGCCAGCAGCTTTGTCAGATCCTGGGTAATATTTTAACTCACGGCGACTGGCTGACGCTGTTGCCGATTTTGAACCATGAACAGGCCGCGATTCGCCTGCACTGGCTGGCATCGCTGCTGGTCGATGCGCAAAAAAGGCAGCAGGGGATTACGCTTATCAGCAATCCGGACGCCTGGCCACTGGTCAATCAGCTGGCCGCTGCGCTGCCGGCGGCGCGCCTGCAGGCGATTGCGCGTGACGTCAGCGCCTGCCGCGAACAGCTTTTGAGCGTTGTCGGCATTAATCGCGAACTGCTGCTAACCGAGCGCCTTCTGCGCTGGGAACATTACCTGCAACCCGGGGCGGTTCTTCCCGTATCCCACCTCTGAGAGAGACATCATGTTTTTAGTCGACTCCCATTGCCATCTCGATGGCCTGGATTATCAAACGCTGCATAAAGATGTGGACGATGTACTGGCAAAGGCTTCCGCGCGCGATGTGAAATTTTGCCTGGCGGTGGCGACGACGCTGCCGGGATACCGCGGTATGCGCGAGCTGGTGGGGCAGCGTCACGACGTCGTTTTTTCCTGCGGCGTCCATCCGTTAAACCAGGATGAAGAGTATGACGTTGAAGAGCTGCGCAAACTCGCAGCAGAGGACGGCGTCGTCGCGATGGGCGAGACCGGGCTCGATTATTTCTACACGCCGGAAACAAAAGCGCGTCAGCAGGCGTCGTTTCGCGATCATATCCGTATAGGCCGGGAGCTGAATAAGCCGGTTATTGTTCACACCCGCGATGCCCGCGCCGATACGCTGGAAATTTTACGCGAAGAAAAAGTGACGGATTGCGGTGGCGTACTACACTGTTTCACTGAGGATAGGGAGACAGCGGGTAAGCTGCTGGATATGGGGTTCTATATCTCGTTTTCCGGCATTGTGACGTTCCGTAATGCGGAGCAACTTCGCGATGCTGCGCGCTATGTACCTCTCGATCGCCTGCTGGTGGAGACCGATTCGCCGTATCTGGCGCCGGTACCGCATCGCGGCAAAGAGAACCAGCCGGCGATGGTCCGGGACGTCGCCGAGTATATGGCGGTCCTCAAGGGCGTATCGCTGGAGCAGCTGGCACAACAGACGACTGAAAATTTCGCGACGCTTTTTCATATTGACCCCTCCCGGCTGCAACCTCTCTGATATTGCTTATTATTTTAAGGCTCGTAATTAATAGCTAAAGCGAGTAAAGTTCACCGCCACAAATGGGGCGGTGAAGGTTTTTTGGCAACATTCAGACACGAGTTATGTAAATCAATGTCAGTTTTTAATGGGTGTCTGATTGAAACGTGATAGCCGTCAAACAATCATCCCGGTAATTATTTTACTCTGTGTAATAAATAAAGGGCGCTTAGATGTCCTGTCCACGGCGCGGTTCTCCCCCCGGGCCAATGCGTGAAAACGTAAAAAAGCACCAAATACTCAGGAGCACTCTCAATTATGTTTAAGAATGCATTTGCTAACCTGCAGAAGGTCGGTAAATCGCTGATGCTGCCGGTATCCGTACTGCCTATCGCAGGTATCCTGCTGGGCGTCGGTTCCGCAAACTTCAGCTGGCTGCCAGCCGTAGTTTCCCACGTCATGGCGGAAGCGGGCGGTTCGGTCTTCGCTAACATGCCGCTGATTTTTGCTATCGGTGTCGCACTTGGCTTCACCAATAACGACGGCGTATCCGCTCTGGCATCGGTCGTCGCTTACGGCATCATGGTGAAAACCATGGCCGTGGTTGCACCTCTGGTTCTGCATTTACCTGCTGAAGAGATTGCGGCTAAACACCTGGCGGATACCGGCGTCCTCGGCGGTATCATCTCCGGTGCCATCGCAGCCTACATGTTCAACCGCTTCTATCGCATTAAGCTGCCTGAGTATCTGGGCTTCTTTGCGGGCAAGCGTTTTGTGCCAATTATCTCCGGCCTGGCAGCGATCTTCACTGGCGTGATCCTGTCCTTTATCTGGCCACCGATCGGTACCGCAATCCAGACTTTCTCCCAGTGGGCCGCTTACCAGAACCCGGTTGTCGCGTTCGGTATCTACGGGTTCATTGAGCGCTGCCTGGTGCCGTTTGGTCTGCACCACATCTGGAACGTTCCTTTCCAGATGCAGATTGGTGAATACACCAACGCAGCAGGTCAGGTCTTCCACGGTGATATTCCGCGCTATATGGCAGGCGACCCGACTGCGGGCAAACTGTCCGGCGGCTTCCTGTTCAAAATGTACGGTCTGCCGGCCGCCGCTATCGCTATCTGGCACTCTGCTAAACCAGAAAACCGCGCGAAAGTGGGCGGTATCATGATCTCCGCAGCGCTGACCTCGTTCCTGACCGGTATTACCGAGCCGATCGAGTTCTCGTTCATGTTCGTTGCGCCGATCCTGTACATCATCCACGCGATTCTGGCAGGTCTGGCCTTCCCGATCTGTATCCTGCTGGGTATGCGTGACGGTACGTCGTTCTCTCACGGCCTGATCGACTTCATCGTTCTGTCTGGCAACAGCAGCAAGCTGTGGCTGTTCCCGATCGTCGGTATCTGCTACGCGATTGTTTACTACGTGGTGTTCCGCGTGCTGATCAAAGCGCTGGATCTGAAAACCCCGGGTCGTGAAGACGCCACCGAAGACAGCAAAGCTGGCGCGACCAGCGAAATGGCTCCGGCTCTGATTGCCGCGTTCGGCGGTAAAGAGAACATTACTAACCTCGACGCATGTATCACTCGTCTGCGCGTGAGCGTGGCGGATGTGGCGAAAGTTGATCAGGCTGGCCTGAAAAAACTGGGTGCCGCAGGCGTGGTTGTTGCAGGTTCAGGCGTTCAGGCTATTTTCGGTACCAAATCCGATAACCTGAAAACTGAAATGGATGAATACATCCGCAACAGCTAAGTTGTGATATGGGGAGACTAAGGCAGCCTACGGGCTGCCTTTTTTAATGGCCGCAGGCGTTAAAAAGCGCGCCCGCGGCTTTTGTCACGTTAAGCCGAGATCAGAACTGATAGCTGGCCGTAATGCTGACGTTGCGCGGTTCGCCGTAGACGATGGAACCATCGACGTTGGTGTCGTAGGTTTTGTCGAACAGGTTATTGACGTTACCCTGCACAGCAAAATTTTTAGTGACCTGGTAGCGAGTGAACACATCCACCAGCGCGTAGCTGCCTTGTTCCGCACGGAACGTCCCGTACGGCGTCGCGGTATCTTTATACACCCGGTTCTGCCAGTTAACGCCGCCGCCGACGGTCAGTTCAGGCATTACCGGCAGACGGTAGCGGGTGAACAGCTTGACGCTGGTACGCGGCAGGTTGGGATTCACCGCATTGCCTTCATTGTCTTCAGCGACAAAACGCGTCGCCCCAAAGGTCATCTGCCAGTTATCGGTAATCGCCCCGTTGATTTCGAACTCCACCCCTTTGCTTACGGTACCGTCGACGGTTTTATAGGCTGCTTCGCCGTTACTGCCGGGGATTTGCCCGCCGGTCGCCTGGCCGAGGTTATCCTGCTCGATGCGGAATAGGGCGAGCGTCGTCGTTAACCGGCTGTCCATCCAGTCCGACTTCAGGCCCACTTCATAGTTGTTTCCGGTAACCGGGGTCAGGTATTTACCGGAACTATCGCGCTTATTCTGCGGCTGGAAGACCGAGGTATAGCTGGTGTAGGCCGACCAGCTGTCGTTGATGTCGTAAACCAGCCCGGCGTACGGGGTGGTATGGTTTTTCTCCATCGTGTAGGTCAGCGTCTCGATGCTCCAGTTGTTATAGCGGACGCCAAGAATCAGATGCAGCGGGTCAAGCAGGGAAAAACGCGTCGCCGCATACAGCGACTTCATTCGCGTGGTATCGTCCTGCGCCAGGCTCTGCGGGCCCCAGCTGGTTTCCGGGAATGTCGCGCTATTGAAGCTATAGAAGCTGCCAACCTCATCGGGAAAGACGTTTGCCCACGAACTGAAATAGCGGTTGTTTTGTTTACTGTAGCTGGTGCCGATCATCAGGTTGTGCTGGCGACCAAACAGGTCGTAGCCGCCGTCGGCGAACAGGTCAACGGCGTCGACTTTACGTTTGCCGCTATTCCAGCCGGTACCGCCGACGTAATCATAGCCCGGGCCGTAGCTGCTATAGGGGCCCACCAGCATTCCGGTCGCTTTGTTGACGTACGCGTCCACGTACATCATCTTGCTGTCGAACGTGATCTCAGAATGGGTGGCATTCATCGTTGCCTGCCAGGTATCGGCAAAGCGCTGTTTTAGCGTGACGAAGACCTTGTTGATCTCTTTGTCGTTATAGGCCCAGTCGGGCGCGGTGCTGTGGGCGCGGTCATAGCGGTTCTTGCTGCCATCGGTATTCCAGCGAGGCAGGCCACCCCATGTCGGGCTATTCACGTCGATACGCTGATACTCGTAGCCAGCGGATAAAGCGGACGACGTACCGAGATCGGCATCAAGAATGCCGGAGAAGAACGTTTTTTCGCTGTTATAGCGATCCAGCCACGAGTCATTATTTTGATAACCGGCGATAATGCGCGCCCGTACGCTGCCATCGTCAGTCAGCGGGCTTTGCATATCAGCAACGTAGCGCTGCTTATTCCAGCTGCCGTACTCCGCAGAGACATTTCCCTTGAACTCCCGACTGGTCGCGTGCTTGCGGATCATATTGACCGACGCGGCAGGGTTGCCGGTACCGGTCAGCAAGCCGTTGGCGCCGCGTACGACCTCAACCCGTTCGAAGAGGGCCATATCGGAAAGCGCGTCGCCCAGATTCCAGCGAGATTCAAACCAGGTCGGAATGCCATCGACCATATAATTGTCGATCTCAAAACCGCGGGAATAATAGCTGGTGCGGTCTGAGTCCGCCTGGCTGCTGCTGATCCCCATGGTATGGTCCATGACGTCGCCCAGCGTTTGCAGCTGCTGATCCCGCATCCGCTGTTCGGTAATGATACTGACCGATTGCGGGATATCGCGCTGGGCCATCTCCATTTTAGTCCCGGCTGAGGTGGTTCTGACGCTGTAGTCCTGCTCTTGTGTCTCCGAGGCGCTATCTGCGGAACCTTCTACAATAATAGTGTCTTCGGACGTGCCGGCTGCCTGACTGAGGTTGGGAAAGATCGCCAGCGCGATACCCATAGCAAGCAGGGACGGCGCGTTACGCCCATCCCGAAAGTTGGTGGAGAGAGACATCATAAGCCCTTGATCGTGTGATTGTTGTTATTTGCTGCGGCGCGATGGCCGCGGTAGATCGTCAGTGCACTGTATTTGCTTTGAATGCAAATGAGAAATATACGCATTAATATTTAATGTGTAAACAAGCGGGAAAACGGCTGTACCCGGGTCTTGTTGACCGGTACCGGGGGGGCATACAGCGAAGAAACGCTTAATCCGTCAGCAGCTAAGCGCTTGGTCGCGTAAGAAAAAACGCATTCAGGTTGAAAGAGGGGGAGTAACTCGCTCATACTCTTAGGGGAATCCTGTGCATCCGCGTTTACCTGCAGAGGCAGGCCAGAGCACGGTATAAAAATTATTAAGGAATCAGTCATGGCAGAAGAAACGATTTTCAGCAAAATCATTCGCCGGGAAATCCCGTCGGATGTGGTTTATCAGGATGAGCTCGTGACCGCTTTTCGCGACATCTCTCCGCAGGCGCCAACCCATATTCTGATCGTTCCCAATATCCTGATTCCCACCGTCAACGATGTGACCGCAGAGCACGAGCTTGCCCTGGGACGCATGATGACCGTCGCGGCGAAAATCGCCCGCGATGAGGAGCTTGCCGACGATGGCTATCGCCTGATCGTCAACTGCAATCGCCACGGGGGCCAGGAGGTCTACCATGTCCATATGCACCTGCTGGGCGGCCGTCCGTTAGGCCCGATGCTGGCTCATAAAGGTTAACATTCATGCGCGCAGCCCACTTCGGCGCACTTCTGGCCGTGACGTTACTGGTCGGGTGCAGTTCACATCCGGAAATTCCGGTCAGCGATCAGCAAAGTCTGGTGATGGAATCAAACGTACTGGCAGCGGGCATCAGCGCTGAAGTACCGACGGTGACCGCATCCGAGATTCAGGCGACGGCGACCACCCGATTGTTCAATGAACGCCAGGTACCGGTGACCGTGCATTATCGCTTTTTCTGGTATGACGCCAGAGGGCTGGAAATGCATCCGCTGGAGTCCGCGCGCAGCATAACGGTGCCTGCGCACTCTTCCGTTACGCTTTATGGCAGCGCCAATATTCTGGGGGCGCACAAGGCCCGTCTTTATCTTTATCTGTAAGAGGTAATCGTAATGATTAAACTATGTCGCTATGCATTAGTTACCGCACTGGCGATATTCCTTGCCGGATGCGTGGGTCAACGTCAGGAACCCGCTCCCGTTGAGGAAGCGCAGCCGAAGCCGCAGCAGCCCGTTCAGCCGCAGCCGACTGTGCCGACTATTCCCGTGATACCTACGCAGCCGGGTCCGATTGAACACGGCGAGCAGCCAGCGCAGCCGGCGCCGCGCGTGCGTCATTTTGACTGGAATTCCGCGGTGCAGCCGATGATTGGGCAGATGCTGCAGGCCAGCGGCGTAAATGCGGGCAGCATTTTGCTGGTCGACAGCGTCAATAACCGCACCAACGGCACGTTGAATGCGGGAGAGGCCACCACGGCGCTGCGCAACGCGCTGGAAGGCAATGGAAAATTCACCCTGGTCTCGCAGCAGCAGCTGGGCGTAGCTAAACAGCAGCTTGGCCTGTCGCCGCAGGATAGCCTTGGCAGCCGCAGTAAAGCGATGGGTATTGCGCGTACCGTTGGCGCACAGTACGTGCTCTATTCCAACGCGACCGGCAACGTCAATTCCCCTGAGCTGAAAATGCAGCTAATGCTGGTCCAGACCGGCGAAATTATCTGGTCAGGCAAAGGTGCTGTTCAGCAACAATAAGCTCACGCGCGATGAAGTGTTGTCGCGCTTTTTCCCGCGCTATACGCCTGTCGCCGCGCCGTCCCAAATCGGGCTGAGCGGCGGCAGCTGCATTCTCAGCGATGGTCGGCAAAAGCGGGTGCTGCGCCAGCCGCACGATCCGCATGCGCCGGCCTGCGACTTTCGCCGTCAATATCACGTCCTGTCACGCCTTCCCGATTCGTTAGCGCCCGCGCCGGTGTTTTATTCTCCCGCCTGGATGGTGGTGGAATATTGCTCAGGCGATGTGGTTACCGCATTACCGGAGTGTCCGGCGCTCGCAGGGTTACTGTATCATCTGCACCAGCAGCCGCGCTTTGGCTGGCGTATCGCGCTGCGGCCGCTGCTTGAGCGGTACTGGCAACAGTGCAGCCCCGCGCGGCGCACACCGCAGTGGCTACGCTGGCACAAACGGCTGCTGCGTCGCGGCGAGCCCCGGCCGCTGCGTCTCGCCCCGTTACATATGGATGTCCATGCGGGCAACATTGTTCACGGCGAGGCGGGACTGCGGCTGATTGACTGGGAATATGCGGGCGATGGCGATGTCGCGCTGGAGCTGGCGGCGGTGTGGATCGAGCCCGCCGCGCATCGTCGGCTAGCCGCAGAATACGCGAGACGGGCGAGCATCGATGAGCTTCAGCTCTGGCGGCAAATTCAGCGCTGGCGTCCGTGGGTGCAGCTGCTGATGGCGGGCTGGTACGAGCGGCGCTGGCAGCAAACCGGCGACCGGCAGTTTATTGCGCTGGCGGATGAGGCATGGCGCCAGTTAGACAAAAAGTAAAAGGATAAGAGAGGTGGATGTGGGCCCGGTAATGTTGGATGTCGAAGGTTTTGAACTGGATGCGGAAGAGCGTGAGATTCTGGCGCATCCTTTGGTTGGCGGGCTGATCCTGTTTACCCGCAACTATCACGATCCGGCGCAGCTGCGTGAGCTGGTCCGCCAGATCCGCGAGGCTTCGCGCAACCATCTGGTGGTGGCGGTAGATCAGGAAGGCGGGCGCGTGCAGCGTTTCCGCGAGGGTTTTACCCGCCTCCCCGCGGCGCAATCTTTCGCCGCGCAGCTCGGCATGGAGGAGGGCGGTAAGCTGGCCGCAGAGGCCGGCTGGCTGATGGCCAGCGAAATGATCGCCATGGATATTGATATCAGCTTTGCGCCGGTTCTGGACGTTGGGCATATCAGCGCCGCTATTGGCGAGCGATCCTATCACGACGATCCCGACAAAGCCCTGGCGATAGCTCGTCATTTTATTGACGGCATGCACGCCGCGGGAATGAAAACCACCGGTAAGCACTTTCCCGGACACGGCGCGGTGACGGCCGATTCCCATAAAGAGACGCCGCGCGATCCGCGCGCGGAAGCGGAAATTCGCGCCAGAGATATGGCCATCTTCCGTACGCTGATTGGCGAGCAGCGGCTTGATGCGATCATGCCCGCCCACGTCATCTACAGCGACGTTGACCCGCGTCCGGCCAGCGGATCTGCGCACTGGCTAAAAACGGTTCTGCGCGGTGAGCTGGGATTTGAAGGGGTGATTTTCTCTGACGATCTGTCGATGGAAGGGGCGGCGATTATGGGCAGCTACGCCGAGCGCGGCCAGGCATCGCTGGATGCGGGTTGCGATATGATCCTTGTCTGCAATAATCGTAAGGGTGCGGTCAGCGTGCTGGATAACCTGTCGCCGATCAAAGCAGAACGTGTTACGAAATTGTATCATAAAGGTTCCTTTAGCCGTCAGGCGTTAAGGGATTCCGCCCGCTGGAAGACGATCAGCGCGCAGCTTGAGCAGCTTCACGCGCGCTGGCAAGAGGCGAAATCCGCGTAATAAACCTGAAAGGCGTTGTTGTCTGGTGAGGATGCGATGATTATCTATTTACATGGTTTTGACTCAAACAGCCCCGGTAACCATGAGAAGGTGCTTCAGCTTCAGTTTATTGACCCCGATGTTCGGTTGATTAGCTACAGCACGCGGCATCCCAAACATGATATGCAGCACTTATTAAAAGAGGTCGATAAGATGCTGCAGCTGAGCGCCGACGATCGGCCGCTGATTTGCGGCGTGGGTCTCGGCGGCTTCTGGGCGGAGCGAATTGGCTTTCTTTGCGATATCCGCCAGGCCATTTTTAACCCGAACCTGTTTCCCAATGAAAACATGGAAGGGAAAATTGATCGGCCGGAAGAGTATGCGGATATTGCCACCAAATGCGTGAATAATTTCCGCGAAAAAAACCGCGATCGCTGCCTGGTGGTGCTATCTCGTCAGGACGAAGCGCTGAATAGCCAGCGTTCGGCGGACCTGCTGCACCATTACTATGAGATAATCTGGGATGAAGAGCAGACCCACAAGTTCAAGAATATCTCCCCGCATCTCCAGCGCATAAAAGCCTTCAAAACCCTCGGCTAAACGCGCGCCGGCCCGCAATGTGAAAACATCGCGGGCTTTTTTTTATTCATTTTTGCGATTCTGCGCTCAAAAAATATGCGGTAAAACTTGATGCATATCAATTTTGGTATGACCAATGCACCGTTCATGTTATTCTCGATCTCGCTGAATGGTTTCACTGCCGTAACCTGTTGTTAATTAAAGGTTATATGTATAACTTTTAGTTAACAATTGGTTAATAATTTTAGGGGGTCGCGTGACTACGCCATTGAAAAAAATAGTGATTGTGGGTGGTGGTGCCGGTGGGCTGGAGCTGGCTACCCAGTTGGGTAAAAAGCTGGGCCGTAATAAAAAGGCCAAAATCACGCTGGTTGATCGTAACCACAGCCACCTGTGGAAACCGCTGCTGCATGAAGTGGCGACCGGTTCACTTGATGAAGGTGTAGACGCGCTGAGCTACCTTGCTCACGCCCGTAACCACGACTTCCAGTTCCAGCTGGGATCGGTGGTGGATATTAACCGTGAAACCAAAACGATCACCCTCGCCGAGCTGCATAACGAGAAGGGCGAGCTGCTGGTGCCCGAGCGTAAGCTGCCGTACGACACGCTGGTCATGGCGCTGGGAAGTACGTCGAACGACTTCAACACGCCTGGCGTGAAAGAGAACTGCATCTTCCTCGATAATCCGCATCAGGCGCGTCGTTTCCATCAGGAAATGCTGGATCTGTTCCTCAAGTATTCGGCGAACCTCGGGGCGAACGGTAAGGTGAATATCGCCATCGTCGGCGGCGGCGCGACCGGCGTTGAGCTGTCGGCCGAGCTGCACAATGCGGTGAAACAGCTGCACAGCTACGGCTACAAAGGTCTGACTAACGAAGCTCTGAACGTGACGCTGGTTGAAGCTGGCGAGCGTATTCTGCCCGCGCTGCCGCCACGCATTTCCGGCGCCGCGCACAGCGAGCTGACCAAGCTTGGCGTTCGCGTATTGACCAAAACCATGGTCACCAGCGCCGATGCAAACGGTCTGCACACGAAAGAAGGCGAATTTATCAACGCTGACCTGATGGTCTGGGCGGCCGGGATTAAGGCGCCGGACTTTATGAAAGAGATTGGCGGACTGGAGACTAACCGTATTAACCAGCTGGTGGTCGAACCGACGCTGCAAACGACGCGCGATGCGGATATTTACGCCATCGGCGACTGCGCGTCCTGCGCGCGCCCGGAAGGCGGTTTTGTCCCGCCGCGCGCTCAGGCTGCGCACCAGATGGCGACCTGCGCCCTGCACAATATTCTGGCGCAGATGAAAGGTAAGCCGCTGAAAGCTTATACCTATAAAGATCACGGTTCGCTGGTGTCGCTCTCTAACTATTCCACCGTGGGCAGCCTGATGGGCAACCTGATGCGCGGTTCAATGATGATCGAAGGTCGCATTGCGCGCTTCGTCTATATCTCTCTGTATCGCATGCACCAGATTGCGCTGCACGGCTACTTTAAAACCGGCCTGATGATGCTGGTAGGACGTATCAACCGCATTATTCGTCCGCGCCTGAAGCTGCATTAATGTCTCTGGGCGGCAAAGCCAGAAGGTTTTGTCCGCCCGTTTGCTTTTCGCATTAAGAGACTCATAACCAGAATATCCTCCTTTCCTTGCCGGGAAACCCTCTCAGATTCCTCCGAATCCCGTTGATTTGCCACACGTTCACGCACTTTTCATCCGCTTTCTTATTTGCAAGCCTGATGCCTGGATTGCAAAATTACGGGCAATAGCAACGAAGGAGGAAGTCCCGTGAATAAATCAATGTTGGCGGGTATAGGAATTGGCGTGGCTGCCGCGCTGGGCGTCGCAGCCGTTGCCGGTCTTAACGTGTTAGATCGCGGCCCGCAGTATGCACAGGTAGTATCCAGTACGCCGATAAAAGAGAGCGTCAAAACCCCGCGTCAGGAGTGCCGGAACGTCACCGTGACCCATCGTCGACCGGTGCAGGATGAAAACCGCATCGCCGGATCCGTGCTGGGCGCGGTGGCCGGTGGGGTTATTGGCCATCAGTTCGGCGGCGGACGCGGCCGCGACGTTGCCACCGTTGTGGGCGCGCTGGGCGGCGGCTATGCCGGTAACCAGATTCAGGGCTCAATGCAGGAAGGGGATACCTACACCACGACGCAGCAGCGCTGCAAAACGGTGTACGATAAATCAGAAAAAATGCTCGGCTACGATGTCACTTACAAAATCGGCGACCAGCAGGGCAAAATCCGTATGGATCGCGACCCTGGTACGCAAATCCCGCTGGACAGCAATGGCCAACTGATTCTGACTAACAAAGCGTAAAAAAGATGTGTATCTTTATTCGCCCCTCAGGCTCTCTGGCTGAGGGGCTTTTTTTATCAGAAGCTCAAAGCGTAGTTCAGGCCGAAGGTGCGTCCGCGACCTTTATACTCGTAGAGAGAGCTGCTGCCGTAGGTCGGGCTATACAGCAGCGGCGCGCGCTGGCCCCAGAGGGTGACATAATCTTCATTGAGCAGGTTCTCAATGCTGAAGGTCAGCTTGCCGAGAGGGAGCGCGTAGCTGCCGATAAAGTCTACCGTATTGTAGCCGTCGAGCTTATTGCCGCTGGCATCGCTGATATCAAACACCTGCTGGCTCTGCACCCGCAGCGACCACGGCTCCGGCGCCCAGCCAACCCACGCGGTGGCTTTTGACGGCGAGGCGAGAGTGACGTCCCACTTCTGCCAGCTACCGTCGCTTTTCACCTGCGATTTCAGTACGTTAAAGTTAGCTCCGGCGCTCCAGTCGCTGTTCGGGAAGTAGTAGTCCACCGCGCCCTCTACGCCATAAATACGGCGTTTATCGGACTGCACATCGATGGTCATATCGGTACGGTTAACGACGATCGTTTTATCGGAGGTCGAGTAGTAAGCCGCCAGCTGAGTGCGTAGATTATCGCCGGTGTAGCGCCAGCCCAGTTCGTACGAGTTAACTTTAATTCCCTGCAGCGGCGAATCGCCAACGTTCACGCTTGAGAGAAGCGGAAGATGGCCGTTGACCGCCGCGCCGTACTTACCGATGCCGTAGTATTTGCCCGGATCCGGCAGCTCAACGCCCTGAGAGAAGTTAAACCAGGTCTGCTGACGATCGGTGAGATGGGCAACAATCCCGGCGTTAAACAGGAAGTTGTCGTAATCGGTTTTTCCGCCCGGAATGGCATCCGCTGAGCTGACCTTGCCGCTGGCGACATCCTGCTGCTGGGCATAGCCGACAAAATCATCGACCCGGTTTTCCGTCCACTGATAACGTACGCCACCGCTGATAGTGAAGATGTCGTTCAGGTCATAGCTGGACTGCAGGAACGGCGCCAGGTTGGTAATGCTGTAGCCGGGATAACGGCCGGTGGTGTAGATAGCCTGGTTATTCAGACCGCCGGAAGACATAGACTGGCCCAAATCGAAGAACATCTGATTGGCGTTGAAGGTTTCGTGGTCGGCGTCCACTCCCCAGGTCAGATCCCAGCCATCCAGCGGCTGGCTATTCAGGGTGATCTTCGCGCCGTACTGATCGGTATCCTGTTTTGAAGAGGAGAAGCTGCTGACCTGGCCTTTGCTGAGCGTAGGGAAAGGGTAAAAAGTCAGGGATTCATCACGATAATAGACCTGGCTGACCAGATTCTGGCCGAGGAAATCGGCATCGGAATACTGCAGGCTTATCAGGTGACGTTCGGTGCCGGGGACGCGGTCGGAGTTCAGGCCATCGGTGGTAAAGGCTTTGCCGTCGCCGGTCACCGCCGACATATTTTTCCCGAGGTACAGACCGTAATCGTCGCCCTGGCTTTTATAGTACTGGGTTACCAGCTGCAGCTGACGGTTCTCGTCAATCTCAATGGTTCCCGTTCCCATCACATCCAGGCGGTCGGAATGCTGAAGCCCGGTCTGGGTATTATCAAGGATCAGCGCATCGTTATTGCCATCATACCAGCCGCCAAAACGCTGATAGGCGACCGATAAACGGCCGGAAGCGTGGTCGGTACCGCCGCTGACCGCTGCCGCCACGCGTTCATGATGATCGTTGCTGTTGGCAAAACCGGTTTTGCTCCCCAGCTCCAGGTCAACCTGGCGCTCCTGCTGGCCCTTTTTGGTGACGATATTAATAAGGCCGCCGGTACTACCGCCGCCGTACAGCGATGTGGCGCCGGAGATCACCTCGATATGCTCAATGTTAAACGGATCGATAGAATCCAGCTGGCGGCTATCGGTACGGGAAGAGTTAAGGCGAACGCCGTCAATCAGCACGACAATCGCGCGGCCGCGCATATTCATGCCGTAGTTGGTGCGTCCCTGGCTGCTGACGTCGATGCCGGGGATCAGCTGCGCCAGCACGTCTTTAAATTCTTTTCCGCCCTGAACTTGCTGTTCAATTTCCTGGCCTTCGATAACCCAGGTGGTCTGGGCCATTTCAGCGACGGTGCGGTGCGTTCGGTTTGCGCTGACGATCATGCTGTCATCAGCGGCCCAGGCGGGCAGGGCGGTTGCCAGCAGCAGTGGGTTAAGCACCCAGAGACGCTTGTTCATGCTCATTCCTTTTATGAGTTTATGCCCCTCATTCTTCAAGTTGCAGGTGTGTTGACTGCGGATTACTCGGCCCATCCATGGGCCTCGCCCCTACGGGGCCAGCGCTAGCGCAGATCAAGGCACAAGCGCCATGTCCTGCAACTCGAATTATTTAGGGCTTACGATATCGTTGTTTTCGTTATTCGGTACGGGCGTACCGGTTGTTACATGGTGAAATATACAGAAACGTTTAAGACTGAATTTTGCCCGTATTGATTATTGTTATCAATATCATTCTCGCGAAATGAACAAAATAAATGACTGAAAACATTGCGTTATGTAGGGATAAAGGGGAGGGGAACCGGTGGGGAGCCCACCGGTAAGCGAGGTCTTAGCGCTGAAGAACCTGGGGCCACAGACGCAGCGTGGTCTCGGCGATTTGCATGATTTTAGTGAAGTCGGCGCCTTCGCGGGCGCTGATCGACATGCCTTGTAATATGCAGTTGAGGAACTGCGCCAGCTGACGTACGTCACCGTCTGGCGGCAGCTCGCCGCGCAGCTGCCGCTGCTGGAGAAACTGCGTTAGCGTCTGTTCCTGCATTGCGTGCCGGGACTTAACGGTATTGGCGATATCGGTGGACGCCGCCGCCAGCGCTGCGGAGGTATTAATCATAAAGCAGCCTGCCGGCGTTTCTTTGCTGGTAAAGCAAGTCGCGACGGCGGTGAAGTAGTCGCGTAACGCCCGATCGACGCTTTTCTCTTCGTCAAAGAGGAGCGCTTCGTGCCTGGCGGCAAAACGCGCGATGTAGCGATCCAGCACCGCGCGAAACAACCCCTCTTTATTCACAAATTCCGCGTAAAGCGTAGGCGCTTTTGCGCCCGTCGCCTCCACTAAATCGGCGAGAGAGGTCGCTTCATAGCCGTGCTGCCAGAAGAGTGTCATGGCCTTATCCAGCGCCGCTTCCCTGTCGAACACTTTAGGTCGGCCACGGCTTTTTTTCGTGCAACTTTGAACGTCAGTTGTCATGGTGCCGCTGTACCTGTGTTGGTTTGTTGAAAGGGCATTATAAAAATAAACCTTACGTGCTACCAGCGATGTTGCTCTAAAAATAAATAATTCATATATGTATGAATTTTAAGCTGTTTATAAATAGTTAAACGGTCGTTATAAAAATAGTTTGACGTGTGATGTGGATCACATTATCATTTCCCTATCGATCGTTAATTAAATGCGTTCGCCCCCTACAAAAACATTCATCTGCACAGGTATAACAATCATGAAAAATGTTAAAACACTCGCTATCGCCGCTGTTCTTAGCTCACTCTCTTTCGCCAGCTTCGCCGCTGTAGAAGTTCAGTCAACGCCGGCGGGTCAGCATAAAATCGGTACCGTTTCCGCCTCAGCCGGGACCAACCTGGGTTCGCTGGAAGATCAGCTGGCGCAAAAAGCGGAAGAGATGGGCGCAACCTCTTACCGTATTACGTCCGTAACCGGTCCTAACACCCTTCACGGGACTGCGGTTATCTACAAATAATTTTTTGAACTACCCCTGTTATGCCACTGACCACGCGCGGATCTGACCCCCTTCAGCAGTCCGCGTAAAGTAAGAAGTACGTTGTTCTCTGACGAGAGGCGGTGCCCACCCCTTATATGGCGCCGCAACCCGCAGAAAAGCAGGACCCTGTTTGATTATTGCCATAAAAAAACCGCCTCAGTGAACTGAAGGCGGTTTTTTTTCGTCGGCAGTTTAGCGAACTAGAGCGGCTGCTCCGTTACGCGATGGTGGCGGGTGACGTCAATCGGCATGCCCGAACGCAGCATCATCGCGCGTTCCATTACCTCGGTGTCGGTCAACTGTGCCTGCTTAAACGCCTGCATGCTGTCGGTAAGGGTAATGGGCAGCGTCTGCGGGTCGTCATCAATATGTTTTGACAGCGGCTGATGGACCTCCACCAGACGGGTGCCGTTCGGCTCCACGGACACCTTGATTGGCGTATTGATAATCGTCACCCTGGTGCCAGGGGTGATTTCGTTGTACAACGCTTTGATGTCGTCATCGCGCAGGCGAATACAGCCGGAGCTGACGCGCATGCCGATGCCGAAGTCGGCGTTGGTGCCGTGCAGCAGATACACGCCGCCGTACGCCGCCAGGCGAATAGCGTGGTGCCCCATGGGGTTATCCGGGCCAGCGGGCATGACGGCGGGCAGGTCAATGCCCATTGCTTTATAGCGGGCGCGAATATTGGCCGTCGGCGTCCAGGTCGGGTTGGCGCGTTTGTCGGAGACGGTGGTGACCATCGTCGGCGTGATGGTATCGCCGCCGAGCTGACCAATGCCGATAGGATAAACGGTCACTTCACTTCTTCCTGGCGGATAGTAATAGAGGCGAAGTTCGGCCAGGTTAAGGACTAATCCTTCGCGCGGCGCGTCGGGCAGCAGGGTTTGCAGCGGAATCGTCAGCACGCTACCGGCTCGTGGAACATACGGATCCACCCCGGGGTTAGCCTGGAGCAGGGCCAGAAAACCGACGTTGTACTTTTTGGCGATCGCTTCGAGCGAGCCGCCGTTATTCTCGACGACATGAAACTGGTTTTGCCCGACCAGACGGCTGCCCGGAGGCGGCAGGGGCCAGGTATTGGCGCGAGCGGGCAGCGCCAGCGCGGCGGCGATAGCCATCATCCCCAGCCAGAGAGAAATTCGCGTAAAGCTTTTCATCACCCTAATTCCATAATAAGTAAGTGGTTATTTTTATACGAAAAGTCCCTGAGATTATGGCGAAGAGAGTGTCTGGAAGTTCAGAGGGATTGCAAAATGTTTGTAAATTTTGCCGAACAAGTGGGGAGGGGCGGGATACGACGCACAGGCCGTATCCCGCTTGCTATCAGGCGGCGGCGTTCTCTTCGAGCTGGCGCATAAACTGGCGCACCCACTCCATCCGCGTTTTACGCTCGGCAAGGTCCTGCGTAAACTTGAGGCGCGTTGGGCCATCCAGGCGATAGTGCTGAGGCTGCTTTTGCAACAGGCCAATCAGCCACATCGGATTCACGTTATTCTTCTCGTTAAACTCAATGGTGCCGCCCTTTTCGTTGCTCTCCAGCTTGCGGATCCCCAGCTTCTGCGCCTGCTGGCGCAGTCGGGCGATATCGAGCAGGTTTCTTGCCGGGTCGGGCAGCAGGCCAAAGCGATCGATAAGCTCGACTTTGATCTCCTCCAGCTCATTCTCGTTCTTCGCGCTGGCAATGCGTTTGTAGAACGACAGGCGCGTATTCACATCCGGGATAAAGTCATCCGGCAGCAGCGACGGCATCCGTAGCTCAACTTCGGTCTGCTGACTGGTAAGATCCTCCAGCGAGGGTTCGCGGCCTGCTTTCAGCGCGTCAACGGCATTTTCCAGCAGCTCCATATAGAGGGAGAAGCCGATGGTTTCCATGGAACCGCTCTGATCCTCGCCCAACAGTTCACCCGCGCCGCGAATTTCGAGGTCATGCGTTGCCAGAGCGAAGCCAGCTCCGAGATCTTCCAGCGATGCAATAGCCTCAAGGCGTTTTTGCGCATCGGTGGTCATCGCCTTCGGATGCGGCGTCAGCAGCCAGGCATAAGCCTGATGGTGCGAACGACCGACGCGACCGCGCAGCTGGTGCAGCTGTGCGAGACCGAAGTGATCGGCGCGTTCGATAATAATGGTGTTCGCCGTTGGAATGTCGATCCCGGTTTCGATAATGGTGGTGCACACCAGTACGTTAAAGCGCTGGTGATGGAAATCGTTCATCACCCGTTCGAGTTCGCGCTCGCGCATCTGGCCGTGACCGATGGTAATGCGCGCTTCCGGCACCAGCTCCGCCAGCCTCTCGGCGGCTTTCTGGATGTTTTCCACGTCATTATAGAGGTAGTAAACCTGGCCGCCGCGCAGTACCTCACGCAGGATCGCCTCGCGGACCACCAGCGCGTCATATTCGCGGACGAAGGTTTTGACCGCCAGACGGCGGGCGGGCGGGGTGGCGATGATCGACAGATCGCGCATACCGCTCATCGCCATATTCAGCGTACGCGGAATAGGCGTGGCGGTCAGGGTCAGGATATCGACGTCGGCGCGCATCGCCTTGATGCGCTCTTTATGGCGCACGCCAAAGCGGTGCTCTTCATCAACAATCAGCAGGCCGAGATCGCGCAGCTTAACGTCCGGCTGCAGCAGTTTATGGGTGCCGATAAGAATATCGACTTTCCCTTCCGCGACCTGCTCGAGGATCTGCGCCTGCTCTTTGGCGCTACGAAAGCGCGAGAGCATCTCGATGCGCACCGGCCAGTTGGCGAAGCGATCGCGAAAGTTATCGAAGTGCTGCTGGGCGAGCAGGGTGGTCGGCACCAGCACTGCCACCTGCTTATGGTTTTCAACCGCCAGAAACGCGGCGCGCATCGCCACTTCCGTTTTGCCGAAGCCGACATCGCCGCACACCAGACGGTCCATCGCCAGCGGCTGACACATATCGCTCAGTACGGCGTTAATAGCCTGCGCCTGATCGGGCGTGGTCTCGAACGGGAAGCCGTCGCAGAACAGCTGATATTGCTCTTTATCATGTTTAAACGCGTAGCCCGCTTTCGCCGCGCGCTGGGCGTAGATATCCAGCAGTTCGGCGGCCACGTCGCGCACTTTCTCGGCGGCTTTCTGCCGCGCCCGCGCCCAGACGTCGCCGCCCAGTTTATGCAGCGGCGCATTCTCTTCCGCGCCGCCCGCATAGCGGCTAATCAGATGCAGCGACGACACCGGCACGTACAGTTTGGCATCGTTGGCGTAGGTCAGCATCAGGTATTCGCCATTGATGCCGCCCGCTTCAAGGGTGGTCATTCCGGCGTAGCGCCCAACTCCATGCTCAAGATGCACCACCGGTTGGCCGATATGCAGCTCCGCCAGGTTACGAATCAACGTATCGGGATTGATGGTTCGGCGAGAGTCCTGACGACGGCGCGCGACGCGCTCGCCCAGCAGGTCGCTTTCGCAAATCAGCGCCAGATTACGCTGGCTATCGACGAAACCATGCTCGGCGGCGCCGATCATCAGATAGCGGCCATTACCCGTCGCCTCTTCAAGACGCAGGATATGCTTTGGCGCGATCTTAATACGCGCCAGCATTTCGCCAAGCGCCTCTCGACGCCCCTCGCTCTCGACCGAAAAAATCACCGGCCCGCTGAAGGACTCGAGGAATCGGCGCAGGTTATCCAGCGGCGCTTTGTTCTGCGCCTGGATCGCCAGCTCGGGTAATTTCTGATAACCGAGATTGGTGTTGGCGGCTTTTTCCGCCAGACGCTCGGTTTTGAGCTGGACGCGCGGCCATTTTTTGAGCTCGCTAAACAGCTCATCGCTGCGCAGCCACAGCTGTTCCGGCGGCAAAAGCGGGCGCATCGGGTCGACGCCGCGGTTTTCAAAGCGGGCGCGGGTTTCGTTCTGGAAGCGTTCGGCGCTGGCCTCCAGATCGCCGGTATTAACGATCAGCGTTTTCGCCGGGAAATAGCTGAACAGCGGCGGCAGCGGCTCGTTAAAGAACAGCGGCTGCCAGTATTCGATTCCCGCGGGCAGCGTGCCTTTACTGACCTGCTGATAAATATGCTCGGCGTCGCGTTTGACCTCAAAGCGGTCGCGCCACTGGCTGCGGAATAGCTCGATAGCGGCCTGATCCGTCGGGAATTCGTGCGCCGGAAGCAGGTTAATGCTGGCGACTTCCTCCAGCGTACGCTGGCTGTCGACGTCGAACAGACGCAGGCTGTCTATCTCATCATCAAAAAAATCGAGACGGTAGGGCTGCTCGCTGCCCATAGGAAAAAGGTCAAGCAATGCGCCGCGCGTGGCGTACTCGCCGTGCTCCATCACCTGGTCGACGTGACGATAGCCGGCGCTATCCAGCTGGGAGCGCAGCGCATCCCGCGACAGGCGCTGGCCTTTTTTCATCACCAGCGCGTGGCCGTGGAGGAAATTATGCGGACAGACGCGCTGCATCAGGGTGCTGACCGGGATAATCAGTACGCCGCGTTCCATGGTCGGGAGCTGGTACAGGGTGGCGAGACGGGAAGAGATAATGTCCTGGTGCGGGGAAAAGCTATCGTAGGGGAGGGTTTCCCAATCCGCCAGGCCCGCCACCATGCTATCGGTAAACTGCCTGATTTCATCATTCAGACGCAGGGCGTTTTGCATATCGGGGGCAATCAGTACCACCGGTCCGCCGTGGCGCTCGGCCATTTCCGCCACCAGAGTGGCGCAGGCCGCGCCGGTCAGTTCGCCAATCTGGCGCTGATCGCCGGCTTTAACCGGCAGAGAGTATCGGTATTGTTCAGGCATAGACGGTATCATGATCTCTTGGGTATTCGCTCTGCCGATATGGAGGGCAACTCGCTGATATTCAATAGTGAGATTATCCGCGATCGACCCGGATTCGCCAACCCGTATCGCAAACATCCTGTCGTGGCCAAAAATGTAACGAACTCCGATAAGCGTAAAGTTAAATAATGACTTACCTGTCTATCTTGTTGTTTATATTGATGTTTTGCTATTTTTGTCAATAAAATCTACAGGTATCAGTCATTTACGCTGCCCATAATCGCTTATATACTCGGGCATCGGCTATCAGCAATCAGATGGATTACATGTATCAACCTGCCGCACTCTTTATCGGCCTTCGCTATATGCGTGGGCGCGCAGCCGACCGCTTCGGTCGTTTCGTCTCCTGGCTTTCGACCATCGGCATTACGCTTGGCGTGATGGCGCTGGTGACCGTTCTTTCGGTGATGAACGGCTTTGAACGCGAGCTGCAAAACAACATCCTGGGGCTGATGCCGCAGGCCATTCTTAGCGCCAAGCAGGGGTCTGTAAACCCGCAACAGCTGCCGGAAAGCGCGGCCAGATTACAGGGGGTCACCCGCGTGGCGCCGCTGACCACCGGCGATGTGGTGCTGCAAAGCGCCCGCAGCGTGGCGGTCGGCGTGATGCTCGGCATCGACCCGGCGCAAAAAGATCCCCTGACGCCCTACCTGGTTAACGTCAAGCAGAGCGATCTGCAGGCCGGCAAGTATAACGTCATCCTGGGTGAACAGCTGGCAGGACAGCTGGGCGTCAATTGCGGCGATCAAATCCGCGTGATGGTGCCTTCCGCCAGCCAGTTTACCCCGATGGGGCGGCTTCCCAGCCAGCGCCTGTTTAACGTGATCGGTACCTTTGCCGCCAGCAGTGAAGTCGATGGTTATCAAATGTTGACCAACATCGACGACGCCTCGCGCCTGATGCGCTACCCGCAGGGAAATATTACCGGCTGGCGGCTGTGGCTGAATCAGCCTTTACAGGTGGATACCCTCAGCCAGCAGACGCTGCCGGAAGGGACCAAATGGCAGGACTGGCGCGAGCGTAAAGGCGAACTGTTCCAGGCCGTGCGGATGGAAAAAAATATGATGGGCCTGCTGCTGAGCCTGATCGTCGCCGTCGCCGCCTTTAACATCATTACCTCTCTGGGAATGATGGTGATGGAAAAGCAGGGCGAGGTGGCGATTCTCCAGACCCTCGGCCTGACGCCGCGGCAGATCATGCTGGTCTTTATGGTCCAGGGCGCGAGCGCCGGGATCGTCGGCGCGCTGCTTGGCGCCGTGCTGGGCGCGCTGCTGGCCAGCCAGCTGAATAATTTGATGCCGATTATCGGCGCGTTCCTCGACGGCGCCGCGCTGCCGGTGGCCATTGAGCCGCTGCAGGTCATTGTGATTGCCCTGGTGGCAATGGTGCTGGCATTACTCTCTACGTTGTATCCTTCATGGCGCGCTGCCGCCACTCAACCCGCTGAGGCTTTACGTTATGAATAAGATCCTGCTGCAATGCGACAACCTGTGCAAACGCTATCAGGAAGGCACCGTGCAAACCGACGTGTTGCATGATGTCAGCTTCAGCATTGAGGAGGGCGAGATGATGGCGATTGTCGGTACCTCCGGTTCCGGCAAAAGTACGCTGCTGCATCTGCTTGGCGGGCTGGATACGCCGACCTCCGGCGACGTTATCTTTTCCGGCCAGCCGATGAGCCAGCTCTCCGCCGCCGCCCGCGCCGATCTGCGCAACCGCGAACTGGGCTTTATCTATCAGTTTCACCACCTCTTACCGGATTTCACCGCGCTGGAAAACGTGGCGATGCCGCTGCTGATTGGTAAGCAGAAGGCGGCGGATATCGAGCGGCAGGCGAAAGCGATGCTGCGCGCCGTCGGGCTTGAGCACCGCAGCGACCACCGTCCGTCGGAGCTCTCCGGCGGCGAGCGTCAGCGCGTTGCGATTGCCCGCGCGCTGGTGAATAAACCGCGCCTGGTGCTGGCGGACGAGCCCACCGGTAACCTTGACGCCCGCAACGCCGACAGCATTTTTCAGCTGCTTGGCGAGCTGAACGTGGCGCAGCGTACCGCCTTCCTGGTGGTGACCCACGACCTGCAGCTGGCAAAACGCATGAGCCGCCAGCTGGAGATGCGCGACGGGCGCCTGACAGCCGAACTCTCCCTGATGGGGGCTGAGTAATGGCTTCTCCGTTATCGTTATTGATTGCCCTGCGCTTCAGCCGTGGACGGCGGCGCGGTGGGATGGTGTCGCTGATTTCGGTTATTTCGACGATCGGTATCGCGCTGGGCGTGGCGGTGTTGATCGTTGGCCTGAGCGCGATGAACGGCTTCGAACGCGAGCTCAACAACCGCATTCTGGCGGTGGTCCCGCACGGTGAGATTGAACCGGTGAACCAGCCGTGGAACAACTGGAACGAGGCGCTGGCGAAGGTTGAGAAGGTCAAAGGCATCGTTGCCGCGGCGCCATATATTAACTTCACCGGGCTGGTGGAGAGCGGCAGCAATATGCGCGCCATCCAGGTGAAAGGCGTTGACCCGCAGCAGGAGAGCCGTCTCAGTTCGCTGCCCAACTTTGTGCAGAACAATGCGTGGGCCAGCTTTAAAGCCGGCGAACAGCAGGTGATCCTTGGTAAAGGCGTCGCCGATGCCCTGCACGTTAAGCAGGGGGACTGGGTGTCAATTATGATCCCTAACTCCGATGCCGAGCATCAGCTGCTGCAGCCAAAGCGCGTCAGGCTTCACGTTGCCGGTATTTTGCAGCTCAGCGGTCAGCTCGATCATAGTTTTGCCATGATTCCCATGCAGGATGCGCAGCAGTACCTTGATATGGGCAGCAGCGTGACGGGGATCGCCATCAAAGTGACCGACGTGTTTCATGCCAACACCCTGGTACGCGATGCGGGCCAGGTGACCAATAGCTACGTTTATATCAAGAGCTGGATAGGCACCTACGGCTATATGTACCGGGACATTCAGATGATCCGCGCCATTATGTACCTGGCGATGGTGCTGGTGATTGGCGTGGCCTGCTTTAACATCGTCTCGACCCTGGTGATGGCGGTGAAAGATAAAAGCGGCGATATTGCGGTGCTGCGCACGCTTGGCGCAAAAGACGGGCTGATCCGCGCGATTTTCGTATGGTATGGTTTACTTGCCGGTTCGGTAGGGAGCCTGATTGGGGTGGCGATTGGCGTTATCTGCGCCTTTAAGCTGACCGCAATCATTAACGGTATTGAGAACCTGATCGGGCATAAATTCCTCTCCGGCGACATCTATTTTATTGACTTCCTGCCGTCTGAACTGCACTGGCTGGACGTCGTTTACGTGCTGGTGACGGCACTGTTGCTGAGTTTGCTGGCCAGCTGGTATCCCGCCCGCCGCGCCAGCCGCATTGACCCGGCGAGGGTGCTGAGTGGCCAGTAATTTATCGTCATGGTCGGCTTTGCTGACCAGTAAAGAGGAATTGCTGAAATGTACTATGGATTTGACATTGGCGGCAGCAAGATAGCGCTGGGCGTATTTGATAAAGCGCGGCGGCTGCAGTGGGAAAAACGCGTCGCCACGCCGAAAGAGAGCTACGAAGCATTTTTGCAGGCGGTAGAGGAGCTGGTTGAGGAAGCCGACCAGCGCTTCGGCTGCCAGGGCTCGGTGGGCATCGGTATTCCGGGCATGCCGGAGACGGAAGACGGCACGCTCTACGCCGCCAACGTGCCCGCCGCCAGCGGCAGGCGGCTGCGGGCCGATCTGAGCGAACGTCTGGGCCGCGATGTGCGGCTTGATAACGACGCCAACTGTTTTGCCCTCTCCGAAGCGTGGGATGACGAGTTCACCCAATATCCGCTGGTGATGGGGATGATCCTCGGCACCGGGGTTGGCGGGGGGCTGGTGCTCAACGGAAAATCGATTACCGGGCATCGCTATATTACCGGCGAATTCGGCCATATCCGCCTGCCGGTGGATGCGCTGGAGGTGGTGGGGCGCGATTTTCCGCTTACGCGCTGCGGCTGCGGCCAGCTGGGCTGCATTGAAAACTACCTTTCCGGACGCGGCTTCGCCTGGCTGTATGAACATTTTTACCAACACGCTTTAACCTCGCCCGAGATCGTCGCGCTATGGCAGCAGGGCGACGCGAAGGCGCGCGAGCACGTCGAGCGCTATCTCGATTTACTGGCGGTATGCCTGGGCAATATTTTAACGATTGTCGACCCGGATCTGCTGGTGCTTGGCGGTGGATTGTCTAACTTTACAGCAATAACCGAAGGGCTGGCGCAGCGCCTGCCGCGACATCTGCTTCCCGTTGCCAGCGTGCCGCGCATTGAGCGCGCGCGCCATGGCGATGCCGGAGGCATGCGCGGTGCGGCCTTCCTTCATCTGACTCAATAACGACAGAGGTAGCTATGCAGTCGCGCCGCTTACATCGATTAAGCCGATTTCGCCGCAATAAGCGTCGGTTACGAGACCGTCTGCGTCAGCGGATTTTCTTCGGCGAAGATAAGGAGACCCCTGAAACGATGGAAAAACCAAGAGTCGTGGTGCTAACCGGCGCGGGTATTTCGGCAGAGTCGGGAATTAAAACCTTCCGCGCCGCCGATGGCCTGTGGGAAGAGCATAGGGTGGAAGACGTGGCGACGCCGGAAGGCTTCGCCCGCGATCCGGCGCTGGTGCAGGCGTTTTACAATGACCGCCGCCGCCAGCTGCAAGGACCGGACATCGTGCCCAACGCGGCGCATCAGGCGCTGGCGCGGCTGGAAGAGGCGCTGGGCGATCGTTTTCTGCTGGTCACCCAGAATATCGATAATCTGCACGAGCGCGCGGGCAATCGCCGGGTGATTCATATGCACGGCGAGCTGCTGAAGGTGCGCTGCTCGTGGAGCGGCCAGGTGCTGGCGTGGACCGGCGATGTGACGACGGAGGACAAATGCCACTGCTGCCAGTTCCCCGCGCCGCTGCGCCCGCACGTGGTGTGGTTCGGCGAGATGCCGCTGGATATGGATGAGATCTACCTTGCGCTGGCCGAGTGCGATATCTTTATCGCCATCGGCACTTCCGGGCACGTTTATCCGGCGGCAGGCTTTGTTCACGAAGCGCGGCTGCAGGGCGCCCATACGGTAGAACTCAACCTCGAGCCAAGTCAGGTGGGCAGCGAATTTGCCGAAAAACACTACGGCCTGGCAAGCGAAGTGGTGCCGGAGTTTATAGGCAAGCTACTGAAAGCGTTTTAACGTTTTAGCGCAGCGGCTTTCTGCTGCTTGCGCGGACCTTCAGGCTGGAGGGGAGCTCAATGGCGCTCTCCAGCGTATTTCCAGCCAGTAAATCCAGCAGCGTTTTACCAGCAACGGTTCCCGCCTCGCTCCATGGAAACTCTACCGCAGTTAACGCCGGCGAGCAGACCGCGGCAAGCGTACCGCCGCTTAGGCTGGCCAACGCCAGGGTATCCGGAACCTTAATTCCCGCGTTATGACAGGCCATAATACAGCCGCAGGCCAGCTCGTCCGAGGTACAGATCAGCGCATCCAGCTCTGGCCAGGTGATGCGAATATCATTCAGCAGATTGAAACCGGTGGTGATCCCTGAAGGTAAATGCGGCGTCACTACCCGGTGCGGAGAGTGGTTGATTGAGAGCATTGCACTATTCCAGCCGCTTAATACCTGCCTGAACATGATGTTGTTTGACGCCGTGCAGAGTAAACCAAGGTTTTTATAGCCCGCCTGTGCCAGCGATGAGACCAGTTTTTTTAGCGCGGCGGAGTAGTCTACTCCAATGCTAATTCCGGCCGTTTCGTGGTTAATCGCGCCGATTTCTACCATCGGTATACCGGCATTCATCAGCATCTGCGAACATCTGTCAACGTTATCGATATTGAACTGAACGATTGCCGCCGGATTATAGGCCAGCATCTGCCGAAAAGCCTTCTCTTCACTTTGCCCGCCCTGACCAGATTCGATAAACATCATGGTATAGCCCTGCGGTGCGAGGACGGTTTGTAGCGTTTCCGAGGCGGCGATAAAACCGGGCGATGAAAAAGAGGGGACAACGCCCATAACCAGCGTTGAGTCCGCTGAAGCCAGACTTCGGGCCTGCAAATTGGGCACATAGCCGAGTTCGCTGACCGCGGCTTCGATGCGCGTGCGTAGTTCTGGGTTGACCTTTTCAGGCATACGTAACGCGCGGGATACGGTCATAGTACTGACGCCCACCAGCTTTGCGACTTCTGCCAGCGTGATTTTGCCGGTGTTCTTTCTGCGTTTTTCTTTTGCGCCGTCATCCGTTTGTAACGTCTGCACTGATTTCCTCCTGTTTACCCAATCGCACCGGTCTATTGTAAATGATGGCGAGCGACCAGGGCACTACTAATGCTCATGCGTAAAGCTCACCAGGAGTATGGTTAATAAAGTTAGCGGTAACAAGTATTTTAACATTTTATCGTGTTAGCGCTAACTTTGCGATACAGATCACGGTAAGTCCGGAAAGTATTCCACTATAGTAGGCCCACATTGAAATAGAGCGGGGGATTTATGATTTCCACCTGGTTAACAGAAAAGAAGATTCAAATCGTTGATAGCGTCAGCGACTGGAAACAGGCGATTACTATTTCTGCGCAGCCGTTGCTAGTCGATGAATCAATTAATGAAAACTATGTTGAAGCTATTTTTCGTAGCCATGAAGAATTAGGTCCGTATTATGTTTTAGCCCCCGGTCTGGCAATGCCTCACGCACGCCCGGAGCAGGGAGCTAAAAAAAATGGGTTATCCTTATTGCACATAAAGGAAGGCGTTTCTTTTGATGCTGATGAAAATGATCCCATCTTTGTCGTGATTATGCTATGCGCGGTTTCTGGCGATGAACATATCCGAATGATTACCGCGCTGGCGGAAATTTTCTGCGACGAAGCGCGTCTTGATGGCCTGCTTAAGGCATCGACGAAAGAAAAAATAAACAATATTATCAATGGCTAATGAGGTTTGTGATGAAAAAGATTTTGATTGTATGCGGTAATGGCTTAGGCAGCAGCTTCATTGTTGAAATGAACGTCAAAAAAATCATTACTGAGTTAGGTAAAGAGGCGGAAGTCTCGCATACCGATCTCACTTCGGCAAAAAGCGAATCTGCAGATATTATTTTAAGCGCTAAAGATATCGCTGAGCACCTGACCGGGCACAGCGCTCAGGTTTTTGGTTTAAATAACCTGCTGGATAATAATAAAATTAAAGAAATTCTTGTGGCTAACCTTTAATTAATTCCTTGTGGCCCTACGGAGTCATTCTATGCTGCAGTTTATTATTCATGATGTGCTTGGCACACCAGCAATACTGGTCGGTCTTTTTTCTTTAATTGGTTTGCTATTACAGAAAAAGGCTATCTCTGATGTTATTTCCGGGACCCTGAAAACGATTATGGGTTTCGTCATATTAACATCAGGGGCGGCGATTATTGCCACGACGTTAACAACATTTAGCCAGCTGTTTGAACATTCATTCCATATTCAGGGCGTGGTGCCCAACACCGATGCGATGGCCGCGCTGGCGCAAAAAAACTACGGTACGGCGACCGCGATGATCATGGTGCTGGGGATGCTGTTTAACATCGTTCTGGCGCGCATTACTCCGCTGAAATATATCTTTTTGACCGGTCACCATACGCTGTATATGTCGGCAATGCTGGCAGTGATCCTGTCCGTTGGCGGCCTGACGCCTTTCTGGGTTGTTGCTCTCGGCGCGGCGATCCTCGGCGCGATGATGGTAGTTTCCCCGGCAATCCTGCAGCCCTTTACCCGTAAAATTACCGGCACTGACGATCTGGCTCTGGGACACTTTGGTTCCACCGGCTATCTGCTGTCGGCGCTGGTCGGTAAAGCGATAGGTAAAGGCAGCCCGTCGATTGAAGAATTGAAGGTACCGAAATCGCTGAACTTTCTGCGTGATTCATCGGTGGCCATCTCGCTGACTATGATGATTCTGTTCCTGATTCTGGTACTGGTGGCGGGGAAAAACTTTGTTGAAACCAGCATTAGCGGCGGTCAGAACTTCATTATCTTCGCCATTATTCAGTCGCTAACCTTTGCCGCAGGGGTATGGATCATTCTTGCCGGCGTACGCATGGTGATTGCCGAAATCGTCCCGGCCTTTAAAGGTATTGCCGATAAGCTGGTCAAAGACGCTAAACCGGCGCTTGATTGCCCAACGGTATTCCCGTTCGCGCCGAATGCGGTCATCGTCGGCTTCTTGTCGAGTTTTGCCGCTGGTCTGGTAAGCATGTTCCTGTGTCCACTGTTTGGCCTCAGCGTGATTGTTCCCGGCCTGGTTCCGCACTTCTTCTGCGGCGCAACCGCGGGCGTATACGGCAATATCTGCGGCGGCCGCCGTGGCGCCATTGTTGGCGCGTTTGCACAAGGCTTACTGATTTCTTTCTTGCCCGCCATTCTGCTGCCGCTGATGGGCGACCTGGGCTTTGCATCCACCACTTTCGGTGATGCGGACTTTGGCGTGGTTGGCATCGTGCTCGGACACGTTGTGGCCTGGTTTAATTAATTGATTTTTTTGGCGGAGGGATACGGCTGCTCAGTTTTCACCCTCGTTGATGTGCATCTGATGGTTAACCACCCGGAAGATATTATTCCGCTGCGGCGTGGTACTGAGCCCGGCTACGCCTGGGATAATAGGATGACTCTCTTCGAGGGTGAGGTTAACGCATAAAATTTACAGCGTCCTCAATCGGCACGTCAATACGGGTTTAAGCAGAGGTCTATTTAACCGGTCCGGCTTTCTGTTTTCCCGCATTGCCGCAGTTGCGTTGGGGACGCTGTAACCTTTCTGTCTGCCAGGAGCAGTATGATGTTCGCAAGATGTGAACTTGCTAACGCTATTCGTACGCTGAGCATGAACGCAGTACAGCAAGCCAAAACCGTTCACCCGGGTGCCCCGATGGGTATGGCTGACATTGCCGAAGTCCTGTGGCGTGCTTTCCTGAATCGTAATTCGCAGAACCTGTCCTGGAGCGACCGCGATTGTTGGCATGACCAGCTTCGGTGAGTCTGCGCCGGCGGAGCCGCTGTTTGAAGAGTTTGGCTTCACCGTGCATGACACCGTTGCCAAAGCGGCAGCGCTGGTATTAATTTGGCCGTTAATATATTTCACATATATGTAACGCTGTGATTAACAAAACAGTATCAGACAGACATTTGTGGCATGTTTCTTCACTCGGACAACAGAGAAGGAATAACACCATGGCCACTGAATATGTTGACTACCTGATCCTCGGCGACGAGCATCACGGCGAAATCCACAGGGATATTAAAAGCCACTCTCTCCGGGTCCGTTCGAAATACGCCGCCGGTTCCGTCCGGGGAGACGCCTCTGCCGAGCAGCCAAAAATGGTGAACTACAACGTCCATGAATATCCGGCGCAGGATGGGCGATTTTATCTGGTGGCGACCAACTATCCGCTGGCCGATTTTGACGTTGAAGACGCGCTGGTTAAATCAAGAATTCATCCGTTGAGAAGCTAGAAACGCACTTCCCGAAGCGGTCGGGTAAGCACCATGCTACCCGACCTGTGAGGTGATTAACGACCCGCTTTCAGCTTCTGATAATACTCTTCATAAAGCGTACTGGCGCTGCCGACATCGTTCTGCCATTCGCCTTTCTGAATCGTTGCGGCGTCCGGGTAGAGCGATTTATCGTTGGCGACTTCCGGGCTTAGCATCTTCCGCGCGGCAAGGTTTGGCGTCGGGTAGCCGATGGTTTCCGCGACCTGTTTAGCCACTTCCGGGCGCAGCAGGAAGTTGATCAGCTTCAGCGCGCCATCGACGTTTTTGGCGTTTGCCGGAATCGACAGGCTATCCATCCAGAAGATGCCGCCTTCTTTCGGCCATACGATTTCCAGCGGCGTACCGGCCTGACGCGCAACCCACGCGGAGCCATTCCACACCATGCCGAGGTTGACCTCGCCTTCCATATACGGGTTCGCCGGGTTATCGGAGTTGAACGCCGCGACGTTCGGCATCAGTTTTTTCAACTCGTTATAGGCCGCTTCAATCTCTTTCGGATCGGTGGTATTACCGGAGTAGCCCAGTTTACGCAGTGCGACCTGGAACACTTCGCGCGCGTCGTCGGTCAGCAGCAGGCTGCTCTTATACTCGGGTTTCCACAGATCCGCCCAGCTGGTGACGGTCTTCGGATCGATCTCTTCGCTATTCACCCCAATGGCCGTCGCGCCCCAGATGTACGGAATGGAGTAGTCGTTGTTGGGGTCGAACGGTTTGTTGAGCATTTCAGGGTCAAGATTGCTGAAGTTGCTCAGTTTGCTTTTGTCGATCTTCTGCAGCATGCCCTCTTTACGCATTTTGTCGACGAAGTAGGTAGAAGGCACGACCAGGTCGTAGGCGCCGTCTTTATAGGTTTTGAGCTTGGCGTACATGGTTTCGTTCGACTCGTAGGTCGAATAGATCACCTTGATACCGGTCTCTTTGGTGAACTGTTCCAGCAGCCCCGGCGGGACATACTCGGTCCAGTTGTAGAAATAGAGCGTTTTGCTATCGTCCGCGTGCGCGGCGCTCATACCGACTGCCAGAGCGCCCGCAGCGAGCAGGTGGCGTGACCATTTTTTCATTTTAACGTCCCCTGAGTTTTATCACGTGCAATTATCTGGCTGGCAATAACCATCACCAGCGACAGAACCAACAGAATGGTCGCCAGCGCATTAACCTCCGGCGATACCCCAACTTTAACCATCGAATAGATCTTCAGCGGCAGGATCTCATAACCCGGCCCGGTGACGAATGAAGAGACCACCACATCATCCATCGACAGGGTAAAGCTCAGCAGCCACCCTGCGGCCACCGCGGGCAGCGCCAGCGGCAAAATGATCTTTCGCAGAATGGTCAGTTCGCTGGCGCCGAGATCTTTCGCTGCTTCCAGCATCCGCACGTCAAAACCTTTCAGGCGCGAAAATACCGTGACCACCACGAAGGGCAGGCAAAAGGTGATGTGGGAAAACAGCAGCGACCAGAATCCCAGCTGAATACCGATCAGCATAAACAGCACCAGCAGCGAAATCGCCATCACGATATCCGGCGACATCATCACCACAAACAGCATCCCGCTGACGAACGGCTTGCCGCGAAAGCGATAGCGGTACAGCGCCACGGCGGTCAGCGAGCCGATAAGCGTAGCGAAGGTCGCCGAGAGCACCGCCATGGTCAGCGAGTGCTGCGCCGCCTGCAGCAGGCTGTCGTTGTTCATCAGCAGGCTATACCAGTTGGTGGTAAAACCCTGCCAGTTAATGCCAAAGCGTGAACTGTTAAACGAGTTAACGATCAGAATAATAATGGGAATATAGAGATACGCGTAAATAGCGGTCATAAAGCCGCCGCGCAGCAGTCGACCGATCATTCCAGCTCCACCTTTTTATTCAGTAAACGCGCCGCGCGCCAGTAAATCAGCAGCATCAGGCCCATCACCAGCGTGAGCGTGATGCTGGTCGCCGCGCCAAACGGCCAGTCGCGGATGTTGAGGAACTGGCTCTTAATCACGTTACCAATCAGCAGGTTCTTCGCGCCGCCCATCAGGTCGGAAACGTAGAACAGCCCCATGGCCGGAAGCATCACCAGCAGACAGCCGGCGATAATCCCCGGCATGGTCAGCGGAATGATGATACGGATAAAGGTTTGTAGCTTACCGGCGCCAAGGTCTTTTGCCGCTTCCAGCAGCGGGCGATCGAGCTTCTCGATGCTCGAGTAGAGCGGCATCACCATAAACGGCAGCAGAATATAGACCAGGCCGATAATCACCGCCGAGGGGGTGTACATGATGCGCAGCGGCGTATCGATGATACCCAGCCATAGCAAAAATTCATTAAGGTAGCCCTTGGTGCTGAGGAAAATCTTCAGGCCGTAGATACGAATCAGCGAATTGGTCCAGAACGGCACGATCAGCAGAAACAGCATCAGCGGGCGCACCTTCTCCGGTAGCCTGGCCAGGAACCAGGCGAAAGGGTAGCCGAGCGCCAGGCAGGCCAGCGTCGCCAGCAGCGCCATATTCAACGAATGCAGCAGCACGTCGTAGTAGAGCGGGTCGAGCAGGCGCGCGTAGTTGTCCAGCGTAAAGACCAGCTTGACGAAGTTGGTGTCGTCGCGGGTCAGAAAGCTGGTGGCGATGATCATCAGGTTGGGCAGAAAGACAAACAGCACAAGCCAGCCCACGATGGTGGCGATCGCCACATTCTGGAATTTACTGGTGTTCTTCATCGGCCAGCACAACCTCCCAGCTTTCTACCCAGTTAATGGCCATTTTCTGGTCGAGAGAGTGGTCAAAATCAGGGTCGTCCTCATTAAAGAATTCGCTGACCATCACCATTTTACCGTTTTCCAGTTCAACCACCGATTCCAGCGTCATGCCTTTATAGTTGCGTTCGCGGATATAGCCTATCAGGCCATCGGCGTCATTACTGTCGTGGATCTCGTCCACGCGCAGGTCTTCCGGGCGCAGCAGAACGTTAAGCCGCTGGCCTTTTTCAACGGCGAAGTTGACGTAGATATTGCACTCGCGGCCTTCGACGCTGGCGCGCACCCGCCGATCGTCAATCCGTTCAATGACCGTGGCGCTGAAAATGTTGATTTCGCCGATAAAGCTGGCGACGAACAGGTTTTTCGGTTCTTCGTAGATTTCGCGCGGCGTACCGTCCTGCTCGATTTTACCCTCGCGCATCACCACGATACGGTCGGACATGGTCAGCGCTTCTTCCTGATCGTGGGTCACGAAGACGAAGGTGATGCCGAGCTTACGCTGTAGCGCCTTCAGTTCGTTCTGCATCTGCTTGCGCAGTTTATAATCAAGGGCGGAGAGGGATTCATCAAGCAGCAGCAGGCGCGGTTTATTTACCACCGCGCGGGCAATCGCCACGCGCTGCTGCTGGCCGCCGGACAGCTGATGCGGTTTACGTTGAGCAAACGCTTCAAGCTGCACCATGCGCAGGGCATCGTGCACGCGGGGCGCGATGTCCGCCGTCGGGGTGTTCTGCATACGCAGGCCGAAGGCGACGTTTTCAAACACCGTCATGTGCGGAAACAGCGCATAGCTTTGAAAGACGGTGTTCACGTGGCGGTTTTCCGCCGGGATATGGGTGATATCGTGATCTTCGAGATGGATTTGGCCGCTATCGACGCTTTCCAGTCCGGCGATAAGACGAAGAACGGTTGTTTTACCGCAGCCAGAGGGGCCAAGCAGGGTGAGAAACTCACCGTTGTTGATGGTCAGATTGAGGTCGGAGATAACCGTTTTACCATCAAAGCTTTTGCGAATTCCCGCCAGCTGAACCAGCGGAGAACGCGAACGCGGTTGTGTATTCAATTTTCGACTCTGTCCCATGTAGACGCAGCGGAAAGCTTACCGATGCGGGGTTTGTGGTTAACCACCTTTGGTTTTGCACATAAAATAATAAGGCCGAGCATTCTACGGCAAACGATTGTAATCGCCAATGATTGATGCGCCATGATGAACTACCTTTACAACATTATCGTGTGAAATGTATTAAATTCTCATTTGCCGGGCTAAAAATGACCTGACGCAATATTTGGTTTTTCCGGCTTATCAATAATGTTGTCACAAAAGAAGAGGGTGGCTACATGGATAAATTGCTTGAGCGTTTTTTGCAGTACGTTTCTTTAGACACGCAGTCGAAACCGGGCGTGCGTCAGGTACCGAGCACGGAAGGTCAGTGGAAGCTGCTACGTCTGCTTCAGGCGCAGCTGCAAGAAATGGGACTGGTGAATGTGACGCTGAGTGAGAAAGGGACGGTCATGGGCACCCTGCCAGCTAACGTTGAGGGTGATATTCCGGCCATTGGCTTTATTTCTCATGTCGATACGTCGCCTGACTTCAGCGGCAAGAACGTGAATCCGCAGATCGTAGAAAACTATCGCGGCGGCGATATCGCGCTTGGTATTGGCGATGAGGTCCTCTCGCCGGTGATGTTCCCGATACTGCACCAGCTGCTCGGGCAGACGCTGATCACCACCGATGGTAAAACGCTCCTCGGCGCCGATGATAAAGCCGGTATCGCAGAGATCATGACCGCGCTGGCGACGCTAAAGGCGAAGAATATTCCTCACGGCGATATTCGCGTGGCCTTTACCCCGGATGAAGAGGTGGGCAAAGGGGCGAAGCATTTCGATGTTGCCGCGTTTGACGCCTGCTGGGCCTATACCGTCGACGGTGGCGGCGTAGGTGAGCTGGAGTTCGAGAACTTTAACGCCGCGTCGGTGACGATTAAGATCGTTGGCAACAATGTTCATCCCGGTACGGCGAAAGGGGTGATGGTCAACGCGCTGTCGCTGGCGGCGCGCATTCATGCCGAAGTCCCAGCGGACGAAGCGCCGGAAACCACCGAAGGCTATGAGGGCTTCTACCATCTGGCCAGCATCAAAGGCACGGTCGACCGGGCCGATATGCACTACATCATCCGCGATTTTGACCGCAAGCAGTTTGAGGCCCGCAAGCGCAAAATGATGGAGATCGCCAAAAAGGTCGGCAAGGGGCTGCATCCGGATTGCTATATTGAGCTGGTCATCGAAGACAGCTATTACAATATGCATGAAAAAGTGATGGCGCACCCGCACGTGGTGGAGATTGCCCGTCAGGCGATGGTGGATTGCCAGATCGATCCGCAGATGAAGCCGATTCGCGGCGGTACCGACGGCGCGCAGCTCTCCTTTATGGGTCTGCCGTGTCCGAATCTGTTTACCGGCGGCTATAACTACCACGGCAAGCATGAGTTTGTGACGCTTGAAGGCATGGAGAAGGCGGTGCGGGTGATTGTACGTATTGCGGAGCTGACGGCGAAACGAGGCGCATGAAGGCTATAAGCTACGGGCCCGGTGAGGCGTCAGCCGTCACCGGGTCATGGCTCGACTCACTCGCGGTATTATATCCGCTACTACGGCTCTACCTGGAAAATAGAAATTATCCAACGTTAAGAGATTTAATCTTCACAGCTAATTTTGTACCGTTGAACGTGTCCCCCTATCCTGAAGGGGGGCACATTATGCGTTGGGGAATGACGTTGAATGCAATATATTATTATCAATATCCTGTTGGGAATGTATATTTTACGGCTTTCTCAAAATAAGAAGCTGTAAACCAAAACCGATGAAGAAAAGAGAGGATATTTTGCTTACTACCCTTTCTGCAGTTTTATTTTTTGCGAAAATATCGGTAATATATTTAGAGAAAAATATGAAAAACAGTTCTATAAATATTTTGACAACAACAACAAGGACGCCGAGAATGAACATTTGGATCTGCGGGTGCGCATTGTCGCTTCGGACGAATACTGGCAGGAAGGCCATAAAAAATAATGCCGCTTTAGGGTTTGAAATATTAACAAGAAAACCGCTGGCAAAGCTTTTAAACCGTCCTTCCTGCACCTGCGTTGCAATTGATATGGTTTGAGCGCTAAAAAATAACTTTATACCCAACCATATTAGATATAAAGCACCAACGTATTTTATCAGCGTGAACATAGTTTGTGAGGCAAAAATAATCGCTGACAATCCGATAGAAACAGCACTGACATGTGTCAGTGCCGCTGTCCATAGACCAACAGCCCCCCAGAAAGCAGTCCTTCTTCCAGAGCGGCCGGATCTAGATAATATGAACAGAAGGTCGGGGCCCGGAGTAATATTGATCAACACGGCGGCTGAAAGAAAGGCAACCCAGTATTCGACAGTCACAATTCAGTCCTTTACTTAAAAGTATTTTTATAACATACCGCTCAATTTTAAATGACGCAACTGAAATTATTTCATGTATTTTTCTTGTCCTGAGACAGCACTTCCGAAATTAAGTCTGTAGTGACTGGCTTCATGTCTGACCTCTTTGGCTGCATTGATTATAATGTCGTAGTTAACAGGGCAATATTTTTCAATATAAGCTCTGGAAATTTCATCGACATTAAATGGCCAGTCATTTTTTGAAAATTTCAAACCATCAGCAATCATTCGTTTCCCGTAGTAATTTTGCGGCGTAGGTAAAATAGGCTGTATTTCTATATCACTAATTAACCCTTCCCGTATAATCTTCTTGATCCATTCTATAGTTTCTCTTAACGTTGATTCGGTTTCAAACTCTGTTCCGAGAACGAATGAACCGTAGACATATACACCTGCGTCTTTAAGTTTTCGCAATGCTGCATAATTTACCTCAACGGAGTCTCTCTTCCCCTTCATCATTTTTAATGTATGGTCAGAACCTGATTCAAGGCCAATGTTCATCTTAAATACATTGAGTTTTTTAAGTGTATTCTCTAAATCTTGATTTCTGACTATATCAAGAGCTTGACCATAAATGAAAAAATAAGGGTCAAAACCTAAATCTAAAGGCTTATACTTAACCAGCTTTTTCATGTATGTAGCAAAACTAGTAAGACTGTCGCAAACTTCGTAAAATAATTCAGCGTGAATCTGTTGGTTTGCAAATCTCACTTCCTCCCAGAAACGATGCGGACTTGAGAAAGAGATATCTAACAACATATCGCAATGTTTACATTTTATTTTTTCATTGGCGCGACTGCATCCTCTCACCCTGTTCATCGTAGTGATACCCGAGGGAAGTCGTCCATGATGTAAATGCCCGAAGGATTTTTTATAGTTATTTAATGCTTTAGCCCATATTTCATCTGGATAAAGTTGGCGATCGGTTACTGGGAAAATATCTAATGCAGTATCTCTATTCCTGCCGTTAAGTAATTCATGGTTAAGAATGCCAAGTGTGTTCTTGTCTGTATCATAATTAAACCCTAAAATGTCACCATTTTCATTTCTCCATGATAATGAAGGGATGTCACCAAATTCACAGTCATCATATGCAAGTTTCCGTATTAATTTTTCTAACGGAAACTCTCCATACTCAGCAGCTAATACAAAATCAACATCTTTTCTATACTGCAGTATCTTATAAGAGAGTTGAGCAGCCTGATCATTTCCAAACGTGGTATATGCACCATGTTTTTTTGCTTCAGAAGCTATACGAAGCGCCGGGGCATATGTTGGTGCAAGGACACTAATGCCGACAAACCAAGGCTTGAGTCTTTTTATGTCTGCTAATATTTCCGCTTCACCAGTGATTCCCCCATCACTACATATAATCTCAAATTCAGGCAGTCTTGCTTTTAACCAAGTGCCAAGCACCAACATATTCAGTGAGGGAAAACAATGCTCATTTGCAATTTTGGACATTGATGGATCGTTGGGTGAGTTAACCAAGTAAATAATCATTGTTAAAATCCATTCCTTTTTTTGTTCAGCAATAATTAATAGCATAATCGCTGAGCTCAATAATGCGGGATAATCCATCCATTTATTGATTTAAAGCAGTTAAAGTAAATTATGAAAAAATGTCATGATTGTATCATCACCCAACAGTGATAACGTAAAAAGTTTAAATGCTAAAAGTAGGCCTAAAAAATCACAATATTAATAATAGAGGAGTGGAATAAATTAGATATGCTTATTATGTGGCTGTGCTTATAAGATATTCAACTGCTTACCGCATTCATTTTGATATACGTATTGGGTTATATTTCTTATCATGATGACTTTTTTAAAATTGCTGAAATCAACCCTACATAGTTGATGGTGATGCCTGCAATGCCTTTACCCTAGCCGTTTTATGCATCGATTGGGGAGTTCAGGGGGCGTGGACTGGAAAAACAGAGCCATTGTGCCAGCGGTCTGATATTGCTGGCTGAGGCGATCTCGCGGCGGGATACGGTGTCAATTTTGACGCCGGAGGGTGCTGATAAAACGCCGGGTGGCGGCTGGCGCCTACCCGGGCAGTCGAAGACTCAGTCTTCAAAGAACCAGTAGCCGCTGTTGACCAGCGCGGCCAGCAGGGCGAGGAAGGAGGGATCTTCCAGCGCATCGCCGAGATGCTCAGCGTTTAGCGTCAGGTGGGTTGCCAGAGCATCCAGCGCCGGACGGTGCGGAGAGTTGATCTTCTCGCCGTTGACGAATACCTGGCCATCAATCCGCAGCACGCGCAGGCCCCCAAGACGCGTCAGCTTATCTCCCTGCAGCAGGGCATCGTAAATTTCATCCGGCTGATACGGTGGCTCCGGCGGCGCCACGTCCAGCTCGTGCCGGGACTGGGTGATAAATTCGCCGAACCACTGCTTAAAGTGCTCCGGCTGATTAATCAGCCCCAGCATCATATCGCGCAGGCGATCCAGCTCCGCGGGCAGAATATCCGCAGGGTGCTCGCGAGACGGTACGTCCGGGTCGGCGTAACGCTGGCTGCCCAGTTCACGCTGCAAAATATAATCAGCAAAGCCGCTGAACAGCTCACGCGCGTTAGGCGCGCGATAGCCAACTGAATAGTTGAGCGAGTTTTCCAGCGAGTAGCCTTCGTGCGGGAACCCCGGCGGAATATACAGAATATCGCCCGGCTCCATCTCTTCATCAATGATGGCTTCAAACGGGTCGACCTGCAGCAGGTCCGGGTGCGGGCAGTGCTGTTTCATCGGCACTTTTTCACCCACGCGCCAGCGGCGGCGGCCGGTACCCTGAATGATAAACACATCGTACTGGTCGAGATGCGGACCGACGCCGCCGCCGGGGACGGAGAACGAGATCATCAGATCGTCGATGCGCCAGTCGGGCAGGGCGCGGAACGGATGCATGAGCGCCGCCGTTGGCTGATGCCAGTTATTGACTGCCTGTACCAGCAGCGACCAGTTATTCTCGCTCAGGTGATCGTAGCTCTCAAAGGGGCCGTGACTGACCTGCCATTTACCGTCTTGATGACTGACCAGGCGACTGTCGACTTCGCTCTCCATCGCCAGTCCGGCCAGTTCGTCCGGGCTTAACGGATCGACGAAATTAGCAAAGCCCCGTTTCAGCACCACCGGGCGTTTTTGCCAGTAGCGTTCGATAAAGTCGGGCCAGTTAAGCGTTAATTGATAATCCATATTTATATTCCACAGCAGGTGTCTGTTAGGGATTATAACGGATGCGGCACCAGCATGATGCAGGCGCCGTTAAAAAACCGACGGTTTTAGCTCTCTTTATCTTCCAGTGCCTGGCGACCAAAAATAACTTCCATGCAGGCGCCGCCGAGCAGGCTCTCTTCGGCGAGGATGCGGCCATCGTACTGGGCTACGATATCGCGGGCAACCGAGAGACCGACGCCCTGTCCGGGGCGCAGCGTATCTGCGCGCTGGCCGCGGTCGAACACCGCGCTGCGCATCGCGGCAGGGATCCCCGGGCCATCATCTTCAACCAGAATATGCAGATGGTTGTCGTTGGTCTGCCGGACGGAGACTTCCACAAACTCAAGGCAGTATTTACAGGCGTTATCGAGCACATTGCCCATAACCTCCATAAAATCATTCTTTTCACCGACAAAACTGATTTCCGGCGAGATATCCAGGGTAATGTTCACGCCTTTACGTTGATAGACCTTATTCAGCGCCGAGGTCAGGCTGTCGAGGAGCGGAGCGATGGGATGCAGCTCGCGACTGAGCAGCGAACCGCCGCTGCGCATGCTGGCGCGGTGCAGATAGTAGCCAATCTGCTGCGAGATGCGGCTAATCTGCTCCAGCATCACCGGCTCTGCTTCATTGACGCTCATTTTCTCACCGCGCATGGAACGCAGCGTGCTCTGCATCACCGCAAGCGGGGTTTTCAGACTGTGGGTGAGGTCGGTCAGCGTCGTGCGGTATTTATCATAGCGTTCGCGTTCGCTTTTCAGCAGGCGGTTGAGGTTGCTGACCAGCCGCGTCAGCTCGCGGGTGGTATTCGGATTGAGCATCTCGCGGTGATGCTCCTCCAGTTCGCGCACCTCTTTGGCCAGCGATTCGATAGGGCGCAAGCTCCACCATGCCGCGACCCACAGTAGCGGGATCACCAGCAGCAGGTTAGCCGCGAGGACATAGATAAACCAGCTCCACACCATGTAGGAGCGCTTAAGCTCTACCGGAATGGTGTCGACAACCACGATACTGAGCTGCGGCATGGTGCTGGTGGCCGGATAGATATTGATCGCCACCGAGTGGGTCATTTCGGAGCCATCGTCCTCTTGCCGAATGGCGTCCAGCTGTTGCTGAATCTCATGGTTGTTGTGCTGCAGCATACTGCTGCTGTCAACGTCGGCCTCAATTTCGTGAAAGCCGTTGTTTTTGAGCCAGTCCGGTTGAATACGTTTTACCAGCCAGGGTACGTCGCGCTGTGCCCACAGCAGCTGGCCGCGGGCGTCGTAAATGAGCGTCACCGTGGGGCTTTGCATATTCAGGTTTTCGGGGATATCAACATCGATGGTGTTGTTTTCCCATTTCGCCAGCATATAGAACAGATTGCTCTCGCCGCGCAGCAGGCGGAAGGTGGTTTTATCGAAACTGACGCTATACCCCACCAGCGCGACCATGCCATAGGAGAGTGACAACACCAGCACCACGGCGGCCGTCGCCAGCAGAAAGCGAACGCGTAACGACAGCGGCAGAATATGCCGCAGCACCCCTTTCATCCGCGCAGTTCGAACAGATAGCCCTGACCGCGCACGGTGGTAATCACATCCTGCGGATACTCAGCCTGTATTTTTTTGCGCAATCGTCCCATCAGCACATCGATGGTATGGCTTTCGCGCAGCTCGGCGTCGGGATAGAGCTGCAGCATCAGCGAATCTTTGCTGACCACTTTGCCCCGATTGCGGATCAGGGTTTCCATAATGGTGTATTCAAATGCCGTCAGCTTGATGGGCTGGTCGTTGACCGACAGCTCGCGACGCGACAGATCCACCTGGAAAGGCGGAATGGAGATAACCTGTGATGCCAGGCCGCTATTACGCCGCAGAAGCGCCTGCATGCGGGCGGCAACCTCTTCGATATGGAACGGCTTAGTGACGTAATCATCCGCTCCGGCGCTCAGGACCTCAACCTTATCCTGCCAGCCTTCGCGGGCGGTCAGCACCAGCACCGGTACCGACACGTCGTGGCTGCGCCAGCGACGAATCAGCGAAAGGCCGTCTTCATCCGGCAGGCCAAGATCGACGATGGCGATGTCCGGAACGTGCTCACCCAGATAGTAATCCGCTTCCTTTGCGTCTTCCGCCGCATCGACCTGATGTCCCAGCTCCTGCAGCTGAACTTTCAGGTGGTGGCGCAGCAGAGCGTTATCCTCAACCACGAGTACGCGCATGCCAGTTCTCCATTTTATTTATGATATTGAACAGTTTAGCGTTTATTATACACCTTTAATATAAACAGCTGTTAAATAAAGAATTTTATTCGATTTTTTGTACCTCGGTCTCTTGGGCGGTGAGGACGAGTCCATCTTCGGCCGCGGGCGACATCATCGGTATCGGGCGCAGCGTACGTTTATCGATCAGTACGGAATGGGGTTCCCCATGGGCAAACAGATGCAGCTCTCCCCACTGGCGTAGCGCAACGACAACGGGGAACAAACGCTCTCCTTTTGCCGTCAGTACGTATTCCTGATAAGCCGTGCCATCCGAGGCGGATTGCATAGTGAGAATACCTGAGTTTACCAATTTGTGCAGACGGTCAGAGAGAATATTACGTGCCATACCGAGGCTTCGCTGAAAATCGCTGAAGCGGCGTATGCCATCAAAGGCGTCGCGTACAATCAACAAGGACCAGCGATCGCCGATAATATCCACGCTTCGGGCGACGGGGCAGGTTTCGTTTTTCATTTTTTCACGCGCTGGCATGGGCTCTCCGAACGGTCTGTTAAGTAGTTGCATTTTAAAACTTGATGTTCTAGCCTTCAACTGGTTTTATTTTGAAACCAGATAACCAAGGTGGGCATCATGAAAGCGACACTGATATCTCCAACGCTAAGCGATCCGCAAACGGTTATGCCTCGCAGCCTGGTCTGGCTGTTTGCTATCGCCAGCGGCCTGAGCGTGGCAAACGTGTATTACGCGCAACCGCTGCTCGACGCGCTAGCGCGAGATTTTGCGATCGGCGACGCCGCGATTGGCGGGGTGATTGCGGCGACCCAGATTGGCTGCGCAATGGCGTTGCTACTGCTGGTGCCGCTGGGCGACAGGGTGAATCGCCGCCGCCTGATGGCGACGCAGGTGATTTTACTGATCGCTGCCCTGGCGGCGGTGAGTATGGCTTCCACCGCCGTGATGCTATTGGGCTGTATGCTTGCCGTTGGCCTGCTGGGTACCGCGATGACCCAGGGGCTAATCGCGTATGCCGCCAGCGCCGCCGCGCCCCATGAACAGGGGCGCGTGGTGGGCGCTGCGCAAAGCGGTGTATTTATCGGGCTGCTGCTGGCGCGGGTATTCTCCGGGTCGATTAGCGATCTCTTCGGCTGGCGCGGGGTGTACATCTTGGCCGCTTTACTGATGCTGGGTATTGCGCTTCCGCTGTGGCGTCGGCTGCCGGTATTGGCGGCTGCGCCGAACCCCCTGAGCTATCCGCGGCTGTTGATATCCATGCTGGCTCTGCTGCGCCAGGAAAAAGTGCTTCAGGTGCGCGGCGTGCTGGCATTACTGATGTTTGCCGCTTTCAATATCTTCTGGAGTGCGCTGGTTTTGCCATTAAGCGCTCCGCCCTTTCGCTTTTCCCATACTGAGATTGGCGCCCTGGGCCTGGTCGGGGTCATCGGCGCTCTGGCAGCGGGGCGTGCCGGTAAATGGGCCGATCGCGGATATGGGCAGCGCACCAGCGCCGCGGCTCTGGTGATGTTGCTGATAGCCTGGTGGCCGCTGTCGCTGATGGCATGGTCGCCCGCGGCGCTGTTGGTCGGCATTGTACTGCTGGATCTCGGCGGTCAGGCGCTGCATGTCACCAATCAAAGCATGATTTTCCGTACCCGTCCCGAAGCGCACAGCAGGCTGGTCGGTTTGTATATGCTGTTTTATGCACTTGGCAGCGGTTTGGGTGCGGTGAGTACGACAGCGGTATATGCGCGCGGAGGATGGCAGGGCGTTTGCCTGCTGGGGGCTTCGGTCAGTCTGCTGGCGCTGCTGTTCTGGTTGATGACCCGTGGCGTGATGTCGAGCCATGACGGTGGAGAAGGTTAGCGGAGAGCGCGTGGGTGATGTTAGTTTTTTGTGTAATATAGCAGGCGTTGTTTTTCATGGCGCGCGGGAGCGTAAATCATGTCGCAATATCAACGTGCGGATTGGGTCCGCTTAGCGCAGTCGCCCACCCGGATTGAGCGTATCGAAGCCTTTTTCGGCGGCCACGGCTATGAGCCTCACCGGCATGACACCTACGCCATTGGCCAGACGCTCTCCGGCGTGCAACGTTTTCACTATCGCGGAGGTCTGCAGCACAGCCTTCCTGGTGGAACGATGGTTTTGCACCCCGATGAGGTCCATGACGGCGATGCCGGGACCGAAGAGGGGTTTCGCTACCGGATGGTTTATATTGAGCCCGCGCTGATTCAACAGATCCTCGGCGGCAGGCCATTGCCCTTTATCCCCGGCGGCATTTCCAGCGATCCGCGATTGCTGCGCGCTGCGCTGCCGTTGCTGAAAGACGTCAATGCGGTCTTCGCGCCTCTGGAGGAGGAGGATGCGCTTTACGATCTGGCGCAGACCCTGGCCGCCGTCGGCGGCCAGCGCTTTCGACGCCGGGCCTTCGATTATCCCGCCGCGGAAAGGGCCCGGGAGTATATCCACGCCTGTTTTGCGCAGAATATCACCCTCGACACCCTGGCGAACGTCAGCGGCAGAGACCGCTGGAGCCTGAGCCGTGATTTCAGAGCGCTGTTTGGCGCCAGCCCCTGGCGTTACGTGATGATGCGGCGCCTCGATTTTTGCCGCCAGCGGATGCTGGCTGGGGATAATCTGGCGGATATCGCAGCGCACGCAGGCTTTGCCGATCAAAGCCATATGACGCGCCAGTTCATCAGCCGCTTTGGCCTCTCTCCCGGCCGCTGGCTCAGGTTTGTCCGCGCATAATGCGTCGCGAGTTGCACAATCGTTCAATCTTTGCGGCCAGGACCTTATCTATGCTGACAGCCTTTATCACAAGGAGTCAGCTTATGTATCAATCGATTAATATTGCGCAGAAATTCACCCTCTTTACCGAGCAATGGCAGCCGAAGGTGGTGGCTGAAATGAATGACTATCAGTTCAAGGTGGTCAGGATCCTCGGCGACTTTATCTGGCATAGCCACCCGGAAACGGATGAAACGTTGATCGTACTGGAGGGCGTGTTGCGCCTGGATTTTCGCGATAACTGTCTGCTGCTGCAGGCCGGTGAGATGATCGTTGTACCTCGCGGCGTTGAACATAAAACCTCAGCGGAAACGGAAACCAAACTTATGCTGATTGAGCCACGCGGCGTCCTGAATACCGGGCACGAGGGCGGAGAACGCACCGCGGTGAATGACGTCTGGATTTAACGTTCGCGCGGGCGGGGAAGGGAGATGAAACCCTCTTTCCTGAGCGGAAAGAGGGTGGAAAGGTTTACTTCAGTTCGTCAACCATGGTGGTCGCACGGCCGATATAGTTAGCCGGGGTCATGGCCTTCAGGCGAACTTTTTCCGCTTCCGGCAGCGCCAGGCTGTCGATGAACTGCTGCATGCCTTCGGCATCAACGCGCTTGCCGCGGGTCAGCTCTTTCAGCTTCTCGTACGGCTTCTCGATGCCGTAGCGACGCATGACGGTCTGAATCGGCTCGGCCAGAACTTCCCAGTTGTGGTCCAGTTCATCCAGCAGGCGGTCCTGATTCAGCTCCAGCTTGCTCACGCCTTTCAGGGTGGATTGATACGCGATCAGCGCGTAGCCGATGCCCACGCCGAGGTTACGCAGGACGGTGGAGTCGGTCAGGTCGCGCTGCCAGCGGGAAACCGGCAGTTTGCTTGCCAGATGCTGCATCACCGCATTGGCCAGACCGAGGTTACCTTCGGAGTTCTCGAAGTCGATCGGGTTCACTTTATGCGGCATGGTGGAAGAGCCGATTTCGCCGGCAATGGTCTTCTGCTTGAAATGGTTGAGCGCGATATAGCCCCACACGTCACGATCGAAATCAATCAGGATGGTGTTGAAGCGGGCGACGCAGTCAAACAGCTCGGCGATATAGTCGTGCGGTTCAATCTGGGTGGTGTACGGGTTCCACTGGATACCCAGCGAGGTGACGAACTCTTCGCTGAACTGGTGCCAGTCGACTTCCGGGTAGGCGGCGATGTGGGCGTTATAGTTCCCCACCGCGCCGTTGATTTTGCCAAGAATTTCAATCTGATTCAGCTGACGATACTGGCGCTCCATACGGTAAGCGACGTTCGCCATCTCTTTACCCATGGTGGACGGCGTGGCCGGCTGGCCGTGGGTGCGGGAAAGCAGCGGGATATCGCGATACTGTACCGCCAGGTCCTTAACCGCGTCGATCAGCTTGCGCCAGTATGGCAGGATCACTTCGTCGCGGGCGGTTTTCAGCATCAGCGCGTGGGACAGATTGTTGATGTCCTCGGAGGTGCAGGCGAAGTGGATAAACTCGGAGACCGCGTGCAGTTCTGCCACGTCGGCGACTTTTTCCTTGAGGAAATACTCAACCGCTTTGACGTCGTGGTTGGTGGTGCGCTCGATCGTTTTGATGCGCTCTGCATCTTCTACGCTGAAATCGGCGACGATTTTATCAAGGTAACCGTTTGCGTCGGCAGCAAAAGCAGGAACTTCCTTGATCGCTGCGTGCGCGGCCAGTTTTTGCAACCAACGCACTTCTACCTGAACGCGGAATTTCAGCAAACCGAATTCGCTGAAGATACCGCGCAGCGCGCTGACTTTGTCGCCGTAGCGGCCGTCGACTGGGGAAACGGCGGTCAGTGAGGATAATTCCATAGATCACAACTCCGGGGTTAAATGAGCAAGAATTTGTTTTGCCTGGTTAACCAGACGATTACGGGAAAACATCAGCTGCAGACGTCCGCCGCCGACCTGGTGCCAGAGCACCGCGGAGCGAATACCTGCCAGCAGGGCAGAACGAACCTTCGCCTGAACCTGAGGGCTTTGCAGCACGGCTGGAGAGCCGGTCACCTGAATCCGCGGGCCCAGCGGGCTAATGACATCAACATAGATGCCGGCCATTGCGCTGAGCAGGGTCTCGGATTGCAGGTCGAAATGTTCAAGCTGACGGCGCAGGCCACCGATACGGTTGCCGAGGGTATCCATGGCCCCTTTGCTGGCGGCAAGCTTACGCTCGAGCACCATCAGGCTTAGAGTATAGCGGGTGAGTTCGGCGTTCAGTCCCTGGCGACTGCTGGTATTCAGCACGCCAATGAGAGTTTCCAGCCCGAGACGAAGATTGGCTTCACTACCACCGAACACCGCCAGCGTTGAATCCGGGTCGAGGTCGATGATGCTGTTCAGCGACACATGCAGGGCGTCGCTATCGCAGTGCCCCTGGTGCGCCAGTTCCTGAACCAGACGCGCGGCCTGGCAAACGCCGGCCAGCGCCAGCGTAATGTCATAATAATTCTTCGCCACACATTCTCCTTGTAAACCGCCGAATACCCGGTTGAGGCATTCCGCGGCTAATATGTCTGTCAAGCCTGCAGCGGCAAGCGCTGTTCGATAATCCCACCGCCGAGGCAGACTTCGTCGCGGTAAAAGACCGCAGACTGGCCAGGCGTGACGGCGGCAACCGGCTCATCAAAGATCACTTCAATGCGGTCGTCATCCAGCGCTTTTACGCTGCAGGGGATATCGGTCTGGCGGTAGCGGGTTTTCACCGTGCAGCGCAGCGTGCCGGTCAGCGGCTCGCGGTCTACCCAGTGCAGCTGTTGAGCAATCAACCCCACGGACATCAGACGCGGATGGTCGTGGCCCTGGGCGACAATCAGAATATTGTTTTCGACGTCTTTGTCGACCACGTACCACGGGTCTTCGCCGCCGTCTTTGATGCCGCCGATGCCCAGGCCTTTACGCTGACCCAGCGTGTGGTACATCAGGCCCTGGTGCTCGCCAACTTCGTCGCCGTCAACGCTGATAATTTTACCCGGCTGGGCGGGCAGGTAGCGGCCAAGGAATTCACGGAATTTACGTTCGCCGATAAAACAGATACCGGTCGAGTCTTTTTTCTTCGCGGTGATGAGATCCAGCTCTTCGGCGATTTTACGCACCTGCGGCTTTTCCAGCTCTCCTACCGGGAACAGGCTTTGCGCGATCTGTTCGTGGCTGAGAGTATAAAGGAAGTAGCTCTGGTCTTTGTTACCGTCGAGGCCGCGCAGCAGCTGGCTCTTGCCGTTAACGTCGGCGCGGCGCACGTAGTGCCCGGTGGCGATGTAGTCAGCGCCGAGGTCTTCTGCGGCAAATTCGAGGAAGGCTTTAAATTTAATTTCTTTATTGCACAGAATATCCGGGTTCGGCGTGCGGCCGGCTTTATATTCTTCAAGGAACAATTCGAATACGTTGTCCCAGTATTCTGCGGCAAAGTTGACGGTGTGAAGTTCAATTCCCAGCTTATCGCAAACGGCCTGCGCGTCGGCAAGATCCGCCGCTGCGGTGCAGTATTCCTCGCCGTCGTCCTCTTCCCAGTTCTTCATGAACAGGCCTTCCACCTTATACCCTTGCTGGAGCAGCAGGTAAGCGGAAACTGAGGAATCAACCCCGCCGGACATGCCGACGATCACTTTTTTCTGGCTTTCTGACATTGGAATACTCACTACATTGAACTTCGAGGCGGCGTATTCTAGCACGCGTCATCCGTCGAGGCACCCCCTGTAAACGGCCAGTTAAATTCGCCGATGAGCGACAGCGGGTAGCGCGGATCCTGCTGATAGCTGCGAATGCTCTCGGCAACCAGTTGAGAACGCAGGTTTGTTGCGTTAAGAATTTCCTCAGCACTGAGCCACAGGCAGCGATCGATATCGCTATCATGGGGCTCGGTGACGCACGTATCGTTAAGCTCGATAGTAAAGAGGAAGCGCAAAAACGGGGTGCGATCCGGGGCTATCCACTGATGCAGGCGAAGAAAGTGCTGCGGCGTCGCGCGAATGCCGGTCTCTTCCCAGAGCTCGCGCTCTGCGGCCTGAACCAGGGTTTCGTCGGCTTCGAGGTGACCTGCAGGCTGGTTCCACAGCGCTTTTCCGTTGATCGTTTCTTCAACAACGAGGAATTTGCCTTTCGCGTGAACCACGCAGGCGACGGTGACGTGCGGCTTAAACATTGTTTTTCCTTAGGCTACGGTTAATCAATTTTGCGCCATTCGCCGTTGGCCAGGCCATCCAGCGTATAGCCGCCCATCGCATAGCGAATCAGGCGCAGCGTCGGAAAGCCGACGTGGGCGGTCATCCGCCGTACCTGGCGGTTGCGTCCCTCATAGAGGGTGATTTTCAGCCAGCTGGTGGGGATAGATTTGCGCTCGCGGATGGGCGGATTCCGCGGCCACAGCCACTCTGGTTCCGCAACCCGCTCCACGCCGGCGGGCAGAGTAGGGCCGTCATTAAGCGTGACGCCGTCGCGGAGCGCGGCCAGCGCGTCCGCCGTGGGTTCACCTTCCACCTGAACATAATAAATTTTACCGGTGCGCTTACCCGGTTGAGTGAGCGCCGCCTGCAGCGCGCCGTCGTTGGTCAGTACCAGCAGGCCTTCGCTATCGCGATCCAACCGACCGGCAGCGTAGACGCCGGCAACCGGAATAAAATCTTTTAGCGTGCTGCGTCCGGCTTCATCGGTAAATTGCGGCAATACATCGTATGGTTTATTGAACAAGATCACAGTTTTTGGCTGGCGTTCTTTGCGTTGTCTGGTGACTTGTTGCGTGCTGAATCGCTCAACGCGATGTTTTCTAAATGAAGTTTTTTGCATGGTATTTTCAGACTCAATCAATTGCCGCATTATAGCCTAATTACGAATGCCTTTCATGGATGCAAACATTCAGGTAGTATTGACATGCTCATTACAACTTATTAACAAAAAGGTTGCTCAAACCGATTCGCATTACAGGAAGGCGACACGGACGCGAAATCTCCGGTTAGCGGCATATTCCGATGACGGGAGTGGGCGAGTAAAGCCAACGCCCGGCTAGCGTGAAGAGGGAAGAGCAGAACCAGAAGCGCTCGAAGGAGAGGTTAATGGAAAGCAAAGTAGTAGTTCCGGCGGAAGGTCAAAAAATCACCCTGCAAAACGGCAAGCTGAACGTCCCTAATAACCCGATTATCCCGTTCATCGAAGGTGATGGTATCGGCGTTGACGTGACTCCGGCGATGCTGAAAGTGGTTGATGCTGCCGTTGAGAAAGCCTATAAGGGCGAGCGTAAAATTTCCTGGATGGAAGTTTACACCGGTGAAAAATCGACCCAGGTTTATGGCCAGGATGTCTGGCTGCCTGCCGAAACTCTTGATCTGATTCGTGAATATCGTGTTGCTATCAAAGGCCCTCTGACCACCCCAGTCGGTGGCGGCATCCGTTCTCTGAACGTTGCTCTGCGTCAGGAACTGGACCTCTACGTTTGCCTGCGCCCGGTTCGTTATTATCAGGGTACCCCGAGCCCGGTTAAGCATCCTGAACTGACCGATATGGTTATCTTCCGCGAAAACTCTGAAGACATCTACGCCGGTATCGAGTGGAAAGCCGATTCTGCTGAAGCAGATAAAGTGATCAAATTCCTGCGCGATGAAATGGGCGTGAAGAAAATTCGCTTCCCGGAACATTGCGGTATCGGCATCAAGCCGTGCTCTGAAGAAGGCACTAAACGCCTGGTTCGCGCCGCCATCGAATACGCTATCACCAACGATCGCGATTCTCTGACTCTGGTGCACAAAGGCAACATCATGAAATTCACCGAAGGCGCGTTCAAAGACTGGGGCTACCAGCTGGCACGCGAAGAGTTCGGCGGTGAGCTGATTGACGGCGGCCCGTGGCTGAAGATTAAAAACCCGAACACCGGGAAAGAGATCGTCGTTAAAGACGTTATCGCCGACGCCTTCCTGCAGCAGATCCTGCTGCGTCCGGCGGAATACGATGTTATCGCCTGTATGAACCTGAACGGTGACTATATCTCTGATGCCCTGGCGGCGCAGGTTGGCGGTATCGGTATTGCCCCGGGTGCGAACATCGGTGACGAGTGCGCGCTGTTTGAAGCCACCCACGGTACTGCGCCGAAATATGCCGGCCAGGACAAAGTGAACCCAGGTTCCATCATCCTGTCCGCTGAGATGATGCTGCGCCACATGCAGTGGTTCGAAGCGGCAGACCTGATCGTTAAAGGCACCGAAGGCGCTATCGCCGCCAAGACCGTGACCTATGACTTTGAACGTCTGATGGAAGGCGCTAAGCTGCTGAAATGTTCAGAGTTTGGCGACGCGATTATCGCGAACATGTAATCCAGTCTCTGGGTTAAACAAAAACGGGAGCCGGTGGGTTCCCGTTTTTTTATTCTCCGGGGAGAATCGCGTCCGTTACGCGGGTCTAAAAGGAGGGGTATAGCGGTCTCTCGTCCAGTTTTACGCGGTAGTGTGACTGTCGACTCAATCCGCCTTTAACATCCCAAAGCTCACAATTCTCGACCGCCCCAGCTCTTTTGCCCGGTAGAGCGCAGCGTCAGCCGCGCGCAGCAGGCTATCGCTTTGCGTATGCTGCGGGTAGCTGGCGATGCCGATGGACACATCGACCTGACCAATTTCAGCCAGGCCATAGCGTAGCGTCAGCAGTTGAACGCTGTGATAGATGTCGGTCGCGCAGGCCATCGCGGCCTCTTCATCGGTTCCGCCCAGCAATACCAGGAACTCTTCGCCGCCATAGCGGAAGGCCATCCCAATATCGCGCACCGCACGTTGAATAATCGCCGCGACGTTTTTAATGACCAGATCGCCCGCTTCGTGACCATAACTATCATTAATCGCCTTAAAGTGATCGATATCGATCATCAGGCAGCTCAGCGGCGTACCGTTGCGTACCGCCAGATTCATTTGCGTATGCAGAGCGTCATCCAGGTGGTGGCGGTTGCGCAGGCCGGTTAATGAATCAAACAGCGCCTTTTCCAGCAGCGCGTTGCGTAAACGCTGGTTCGCCAGCGCCAGACCCAGGGCTTCGGCCATCAGTTCAAGATAGGCGCGGGACGGGGCGGTCGCGGAGGTGACGTTGCTGAAGGAGAGCAGACCAATCGCTTCTCCTTGCGCAATCAGCGGCACGCATAGCGACCGTTGAGCCTGCGATTCCGACAGGTGATAACAGGCGATATCCGGCTCACCGTTGACCGGCGGATGGCTCAGCCCGCGCCGCACGGCCCAGCAGTTATCCGGATGGAAGACGTCGGCTTCAAGCGGCGGAGAAAGCCACTGCGCCACGCAGCGCATCTGCCAGGGATCGGTATCGAGAATATACAGCCGGCCCGGGATCTCCGGGGCGATATTTGGCGCGAACAGTTCGGCAACCTTGATCACATCCTCGAACGATTCGCAGCCCTGCAAACGCTGGGTCATCCTCGCCAGCAGCTCGCGGACCGCCCAGTCCGCATCGCGCTCTTGTTCCAGCCGCTGCCGCGCCAGCCCGTTCTCGCGAAAGATACGAATGGCCTGGGCCATATCGCCAATTTCATCAATCTGGGTAAACTGCGGCGTCTCAACCGCATAATCCTGCGATGCTAGCCGCTGCACCACGTCGCTCAGGCGAACGACGGGATAGAGCACCCGCCGCTTAAGAATAAACCCCAGCACAAACAGGAACATCAGCGCGGTGAGCCCAACCATGATCTCAGAAAGCGTACGCCAGATCCGTGATTTCTCCGTAGCCTCGGCAATGGTTTTATTCACCCGGCCTTCGAGCATCAGGCGAAAGTGATCGAGCTGCGTCTGGACCCGCTCAAGCTCCTGCTCATAGGCAGCGCCGTAAAGCAGGCTGACCGCCGCTTTTTCTTCTCCCCTGGCAACCTGCGCCAGCGCCGTTAGCTGTTCATCCTGAAGTTCATCGGCTATCTGTAAACCCTCGCGCAGCAGCGCCAGCTCTTCAGCGGTTGCGCCACTGTCTTTCAGCTTTTCCAGACGATGTTCAATGGCGGCGGTGGCCTGGGCTTGCTGCCGGTACTCCTGCAGCACATCCTGATTTTTTTGAATGATGTAAAGTCGCGCGAGATCGGAAAGCTCCCAGGCGCCGCTTTCTACTTCTTCGCTTAGCTGGTCAAACGCCTGGCGTTGTTCGACGGCGCGGCGTTCGGCATTATCCGCACTTGAGGCCATCAGCATGGCGATGCCTGAGGCGAGGGTCAGGGCGACGGTGATCCCGTAGGCCCAGTTAGTCATGGTGGCGATTCTCACCGGATATTCCTTGCGTGCAGATGAATTAATTATTTTTTTATCGTCACACTCCGGCTTCACCGGAAAAAAACGGTGATTACGGGTGTAGCGTGTGAGTAATAATAGCGTGCAGCGCTTCGGCATGGTGATGCAAAATGCGGTACACGTCTTTATCCAGCGCGCCATTTATAACATCACTCTCTATCAGCTGTAACGCTTGCTGACGGCTCATTCCGGGGCGATAGGGGCGGTCTTCGGTAAGCGCGGTGAAAATATCCGCGATGGCGATAATCCGATCCGGGAGCTGCAGGTAATGCTCATTGAGATGAAGCGGATAGCCGCTGCCATCCAGCTTTTCATGATGATTCGCGGCCCAGTTAATTATTTCGCCGAGTTCGCTGAAGGTGCTAAGAATTTCGCCGGTCATATAGCTATGTTCCCGCACCTGAAGCAGCTCTTCGTCATTCAGTTCGCCCTGTTTCTCCAGGATTTTCAGCGGAATGTGTACTTTGCCAATATCGTGTAAATAGCCGGCAATCTCAATTTTCTTACACTCCATCTCCGGCAGATTCATATAAGCGGCGAGGGTGCGCGAAATTCGCCCGACCTTCAGACTATGGCTGGCGGTGAAGCTGCTGTAGGTATCGACGATTTTGGCAATTAACAGGCAGATATCTTTCAGACCGTCGATATCGATATAAACATGGTTGATAGGGCCGATGATCTCCAGCATTCGCTGAATATGTCCGGGATTGAGGTGCAGCCAAAAATGCTCTTTTTGTGCGAGCTGGCACAAAGTCTGGCATAGCGGCGGATCTATCGCCTGGTAAAGCGCGCGAAATTTACCAATAATCATATCGGTTTGAAAGGTTGTCGCGTGCTTATCGCCAGCAAGCAGGCGTTCAAACACGTCGGCGAAATAGACGATATGCTGTTCGAGGCTGCCTTTGTGGTGTGGGCTAAAATGGTGATCGCGGATAATCGGCAGGATGGGGGCCAGGGTCGCTAACCCGGCCAGCATTTCTGCTCCCCGGTGCTGATGCGGGTCGTTAAGGTTATCGATGGCGTTCAGCGAGGAGAACACTCGTTTATCGCCCAGAACGCCAATGTCGTGCAGCAGCGCGGCGCAAAAGATCGTCTGCTGCTGCTGACGCGAGAGCCCTGACGCCTGCGCAAGCTCCAGCGCGATCAGCGCCGTTCGTTGCATATGCAGGTGTAATTCAGGGTTAATAATTTGTATGACGCGGGTGGTAAGCATCAATGCTGATTTTAAGGCGATATTATGCATCGTTTTTCTCCATCGCATTACCCGCACCGTTTTGCTCTATTTCGTTGATAGCGATGCCGACATGACAAAATAGATTGAATAAGTCCATTCGGGTTTCGCATTTTTATCCTGCCCATTTTTAGCGCGTCCCTGCACCAAAGTAGCGCTCCGGGCGAAGTAAAAATCCTTTTTTGTCCGATAGTTAATCATTTTTACCGAGTAAAATACATTAAATCCTGGCAAGCCGTTTGCATTCTCTCTGCGCGAATTTATTTAATATCTATTTTGGGATGAGTCATGATGAATTTTAGAGCATTACTGGCAATTACGTTACTGGCGATAAGCGCTTTCGCTTCGAGTGAGACGCGTCTGCCGCATATCGTAATCCTGGCGACCGGAGGGACGATTGCCGGTTCAGCGGCCAGCAATACCCAGACTACCGGGTACAAAGCCGGCGCGATTGGCGTACAGACGCTGATTAATGCCGTGCCTGAGATGAGCAAAGTCGCACGCGTTGACGGCGAGCAGGTCGCTAATATCGGCAGCGAAAATATGACCAGCGACATCATTCTCAAACTGTCAAAGCGCGTCAATGAACTGCTGGCACGCGATGATGTGGACGGCGTAGTGATTACCCATGGTACCGACACCCTGGACGAGACGCCTTATTTCCTCAACCTGACGGTAAAAAGCAATAAGCCGGTCGTTTTCACGGCGGCAATGCGTCCGGCCACGGCCATCAGCGCCGACGGTCCGATGAATCTGCTGGAAGCGGTGACCGTGGCGGCCGACCCGGAAGCGAAGGGCCGCGGCGTGATGGTGGTGCTTAATGACCGCATCGGCGCGGCGCGTTTTGTCACTAAGACCAACGCCACGACGCTGGATACCTTCAAGGCGCCGGAGGAGGGCTATCTGGGCGTTATCGTGAGCGGCAAACCGCAGTTCGAAACTCGCGTGGATAAAATTCACACCGTGCGTTCGGTTTTTGACGTCCGCAATCTTAACGCGCTACCGAAAGTGGTCATTATTTATGGCTACCAGGATGACCCTGAATATATGTATGACGCGGCGATCGCGCACCATGCCGACGGGATTATCTATGCGGGCACCGGCGCGGGGTCGGTCTCCGTACGCAGCGCGGCGGGGATCGAAAAGGCGGAAAAAGCCGGTATCGTGGTGGTTCGCGCCTCGCGTACCGGCAGCGGCGTCGTGCCTGTTGATGACGGCCAGCCTGGGCTGGTAGCCGATTCGCTCAACCCGGCAAAAGCGCGCATCCTGCTGATGACGGCGCTGACGCAAACGAAAAATCCGCAGGTGATCCAGCAGTACTTCCACACCTACTGATCAACTTCGGGTAGGGCGCAGCGCGCCTTACCCGGGTTATTTCACCACGCACATCGGGCGCTGCGACACCGGCTCCGGGTGAATCTCCGCCTCCAGGTGAAAAATCTCCCGCAGCATCTCCGGCGTCAGTACCGTTTCCGCCAGGCCCTGAGCCTGCACCCGGCCCCCTTCAAGCACCACCAGATGGTCGCAGTAGCGGCTGGCCTGGTTCAGGTCGTGCAGTACGGTGACCACGGTCTTGCCCATCGTCTGCAGCTCGCGCATCAGCGTCATCAGCGCCACTTGATGATGAATATCCAGCCAGGTCGTTGGCTCATCGAGCAGCACCAGCGGCGTATCCTGCGCCAGCAGCAGCGCCAGAAAAGCCCGCTGCCGCTGGCCGCCGGAAAGGGCGGTCAGCGGTTGTTCCGCCAGCGCAGCTATGCCGGTTCGTTGTAGCGCGCTGTTGACCTGCTGTCGATCCTGCGCGGAAAGCCGCCCCCACAGCGGTAGCCACGGACTCCGGCCGTAGCCGACCAGCTCGCGTACGGTGACGCCTTCCGGAACGTGATGCTGCTGCGGCAGCAGCGCCAGTCGCCGCGCCAGCTGACGGGCGGAGAGGCGGTTTAAGGGGACATCATTGAGCCAGACATCGCCGGCGATGGGCGTCAGGAGGCGAGAGAAACACTTCAGCAGCGTTGATTTACCGCAGCCGTTTGGCCCCAGCAGCGCGGTAATTTTCCCGCCCGGTAGCGTCAGATCGAGATTGTTGATAACGCGCTTGCCGCCATAGCCAGCGGTTAGCTTTTCTATTCGCAGTTCCATTTAACGCATTCTCACAAGAAGCCAGATAAACCACGGGGCGCCGATAATCGCCGTCAGCACGCCTGCCGGCAGCTCAAGCGGCGGATGCAGCGTTCGCGCCAGCAGATCGGCGAGCAGCAGAACCAGTCCGCCCGTGAGCGCAGAGAGCGGCAATAAACGGCGATGGCGGCCGCCGAAGAGGCGACGCACAAGATGCGGCACCACAAGGCTGATAAAGGCGACAGGACCGCAGACCGCGACGCCGATCGACGCGAGGGCCACCGCCAGCGTTAAGCCGTAGCCGTTAAGCCAGCGTACGTTGACGCCGAGCGTTCCTGCGCGCTCATGGCCTAGCGCCAGCAGGTCGAGATCGCGACTGAGGGCGAAGCTTAAGGGCAGCAAAATCGCCAGCAGGGGCAGGACGATGATGACGAATGCGCCGTCTCTGGCCCACAGGCTTCCGGTCAGCCACAGCAGCGCGTTATTGATCTCCTGCGGCCGCGACAGTAAGAGGTAGTCGGTCACGCTGGCCCAGCAGGCCGACAGCGCGATGCCGGTCAGCGCCAGGCGCATTGGTCGAGAAAAACCGGCAAGGGCGAGCGGTATTACCATCGCCACCATTCCGCCGATAAAGGCCAGCAGCGGCAGCCACGGCAGGGGCAGGGACGGTAAAAACCACAGTGCCGCCACCGAGGTCAGGCTCGCCCCGTGGTTAATACCCAGAATGTCCGGCGAGGCCAGCGGATTATGCACAATACCCTGAACCAGCGCCCCGGAAACCGCCAGCGCGGCGCCGATAATCAGCGCCAGCACCACGCGCGGCAGGCGATATTGCATAAGGACGTAGTGATACTCGCTGTCCGCATACCATCCGCTGAGCAGCGCTCGCCACGGCAGCGGGATCGCCCCCATCCGCAGCGAGAACAGGGTTAACAGCGCGAGCGCGAGCCATAAAAACACGATGCGTTGTTTCACCCGCGTCTCCTGACCAACCAGACAAAACAGGGCCCGCCCGCCAGCGCCAGCACCGCGCCCGCGGGCAGTTCACCCGGCCAGGCCAACGCTCTGGCGAGCATATCCGCCAGCAGCATAAACAGGGCGCCCAGCAGGGCGCTGACCGGCAAAAAAGTACGATGATCGTGACCCGCCCAAAAACGCGCCAGATGCGGGACCAGCAGGCCAACAAAGGCAATCGGTCCGGCGACGCTGACGCTGGCGCCGGTAAGCAGCAACACGGCCGCGTTGATAAGCAGGCGCAGGCGCGGCAAATTCACCCCCAGCGAATGGGCGGCGGTATCGCTGACGTTGAGCAGATTAAGCGCGTTGGCCAGCAGGAATACGCCGGGGGTAATCAGCGCGACAAAAGGGAAAAGCTGCCAGAACTCGGCCCAGCGCACGTGGGAAACGCCGCCCGCAAGCCAGGTAAGAATGCCCCAGGCGCGATCTTCCGCCAGCTGCAGGGTCATTCTGGTCAACGCCATGCATAGCGCCGAGAGAGCAATACCGGCGAGGATCAACCGTTGGCGATCCTGCTGTTGACGCCAGCCGCCGCCGGCGCTCATCACCAGCAGCCAGCTTATTCCGCCGCCGCAGGCGGCAATCAGCGCCAGCGAAAAGCCCGCCAGCGGTGCCGGACTGAATGCGCTGGTCAGCGCCATCGCCAGCGCCGCGCCGCTATTAATGCCGAGCAGTGAAGGCGATGCCAGCGGATTATGGGTAAGCGTTTGTAATAACGCCCCCGACATTGCCAGCGATGCGCCGAGCATTACCGCCACCATGCTGCGGGGCAGGCGCAGATTAAGCACCAGCGCCTCCGCAAGCGAAGGAGACTCAGGCGCCAGCAGGGCGTGAAGGGCGTTGAGCGGCGAAATCGGGATGGGCGAATAGCAGAACAGGCTCAGCCAGAACAGGCCGCTGAGGGCCAGCAGCGGCCATCCCCAGATAAAAAACGCGCGACGGAACGGTTTCATGGCGTGATATCAACCGCCCGGTGGTGGACAATTTTAACCATATCGCTGGCAATACGCTCGGCGGCGAAGATCCCGCGCATCCGCGCCCAGCTGTTGCTGTCGACGGCGGCGACCTGCCCTTTCTGCTCGGCCTGCAGCATTGGCCACAGGGAGTCCTGCTGCCATTTTTTCACGATACTTTCACTACGGTAATGAGCGACCAGCAGCCATTGCGGATTCAGGGCCAGCAGCTGTTCTAAATTTATCGCCGCCATCGGCGCGCCGCCGATTGGCGGCGGAACCTTCAGGCCAAGCGCCGTCAGCACGCTACCGGTATAAGTTTGCGTTGAGTGAAGATTAAACTGCTGTTCGCGAGAGGTGCCAAACAGCACGCTGGCGCCAGCCGGCAGTTGTCGGGAAAACGCCGCCATTTTTTGCCGATGCAGCGCCAGACGCTGCTGCATCTCCTTATCCTTACCCACTACTTTGCCGATAATCGCCGCTGACTGCAGGTTCTCCTCCCAGGTTTCATTGCGCGATTTCAACAGCAGCACCGGGGCAATTTGCCTCAGGGCGGCGTAAATTCCGGCATGGCGACTGCTATCGGCGACGATCAGATCGGGATGCAGCGCGCTGATGGCCTCCAGTGAGGGCTGGGCGCGGGTGCCCACCGACTGCCAGGGCTTCAGACGTGCGCGTACGTCCGCCAGAATACGCGACGGATCGTTGTCATCGGCCACGCCTGTCGGGCTAACGTCAACCGCCGCCAGCGCGTCGACAAAGGAGAGTTCAAGCACGACGATGCGCTGCGGCGTTTTATCAAGCGTAAAGCGACCGCGCTCATCCTGTACGGTGGCGGCAAAGAGCGGGCCCGCCAGAAACAGCAGGCTGAAAATACACAGACGAACAAGGCTAAACATTATTCACTCCAGCTTGCCGGACAGAGCGCGAATCGCGCTGTCCGGCAACGCTCTATCATCAGAACTTCATTGATCCTTGCAGGTACAGCGTGCGTGGCTGACCGGCGTAAAGCCCTTTGTTGTTATCGTCGTACGAGCGGGTGTAATACGCATGGTCGAAGATGTTTTTCACCCCCAGCGCGAGGTTGAGATTGGCCATCTGCGGGCCAAAGTCATAGGCCACGCGAGCGCCCCACAGCATATAGCCGGGAATGCGGCCGGTACTGCCATCGGCGCTTTCGGCAACGGTATTGGCGTTATCGGCAAACTGGCTCGACTGGAAGTCGCCGTTGAGGTTAAACGTCCAGCTGCCGGGCTTGTAATCGACGCCAAAGGTGCCTTTGCGCTTCGGCGAGAAGGGAACCTGGTTACCGTAGGTGTCGCCTTTCTCGCGGATTTCAGCATTGACGTACGCATAGCTGGCGTAGACAGAGAGATTATCAAGCGCGGGTGAAAGCTCGCCGAGGGCGTAACGGGTTTGCGCTTCCAGGCCGCTATGACGCGTTTTACCCCGGGCGCTGACCGTGTCATTGGTCTGGTTGGAATCGTACTGATTGTTGAAGTTAATCAGGAACAGCCCCATCTCTGCGGTCAGCGCGCCGTCATCGTAGCGGGTGCCTACTTCCCAGGTTCGCGCTTTTTCCGGTTCCACATTGCCGCTTTGCACAGCCTTGCCAATCTGGCTGTACTGTACGGTGCCGAATGAGCCTTCTGTGTTGGCATAAAGATTCCAGCTGTCGGTGAGGTGATAAAGAACATTCAGCGCCGGGAGCGGGGCGTTATAGCTGACCCGTTCGCGGGTGCCCAGCAGATTATTGTCCTGATAAGACTCAATGTGCTCAAAGCGCATACCTGGCGTAATCGTCCAGTTGCCGATATCCACGCGATCGTCGATATACCAGGCGTGGGCTTCGGTGCCGGAACGGGTATCGCGATCGTACGGACTGGCGGTGCTGGGCAGCTCGCCGCTGGTGGTCGCGGTGTAGTAACGCATCTCGTGGGTCGATTCGTTGACGTAGCGATAGCCGACGCCGACTTCGTGGGCGGATGGGCCGATCATAAAGCTTTGGCTGTAGCGCGGCTCGATGCCGCGGACCCAATATTCGCGCGGGGAGAGGGTAATGCGCTTACCCTGTTCCAGGTAGCCGCTGCGCAGGGTATGGGTATAGAACCCCTGAATATTAAATTTATGCTGCGCATCCGGCTGGTACTGGTAGCCGAGGCTGGCGAGCTGGCGGCGCCCCCAAAAGCGGTCATAAGGACGCGTGGACTGCCAGCGGTCGGCGTTGTAGTCGGCGCGGGAGAGGCCGCCGGGCATATCGGCTTCGCCGTCATAGTATTGCAGCAGGCTATTAAAGGTATGGACTTCGTTGGGCGCGTATTTGCTTTTCAGCATCACATCATCAATCCGCGTGGCGCTGTGTTCGCGCCAGTCGCTGCCCCGGGTACCGGAGTAAAGCAGGGCGGATCCGAAACCGTTGTCCGCCGTGCCGCCGATCGCGAGGTTATGCGTCTCTTTCGGGTTGTTTTGCGAAGAGGTGGGGCTGAGCTGCCCTTCAATGCCGCCCTGAATGCCAAAATCCTCGGGGATGGCGCGGGTGACGAAGTTCACCACGCCGCCGACGCTCTGCGGCCCGTAGCGCACCGCGCCGCCGCCGCGCACGACATCGATGGCGTCCATATTGCCGAGCGAGACCGGCGCCAGCGAAAGCTGCGGCTGGCCGTAGGGGGCAAAGGGAACCGGGATACCGTCCATCAGCACCGTGGAACGGCTGGCAAGCCGCGGGTTGAGGCCACGAATACCGAAGTTCATCGCCAGGTCGTGACTGCCGGTGCCGGTATTTTCCGGCGCGTTGACGCCGGGGATCCGGTTCAGCACTTCGCGCATCGTGGCGGCGCCGGTTTTGGCGAAATCCTCCCGACGGATCACGTCGCGGGCGCCGGCGTGCTCAAAGACATCGTTTTCGCGCGCGTCGCCAAGCCAGTCCCCGACGACGGTGAGGGTGGATTCTGCGCTGACGGACGCGGGCTCCAGCTCCAGGGTCCAGACGTTCTTGCCCAGCGGCTTGAGCCGTAATCCGCTGCCGTTCAGCAGCCTGCGTAAACCCTCTTCGGTTTCAAAGCTGCCGTGCAGGCCCGGACTATGCTTGCCGCGCGTCAGGCTGGCGTCGGCGGAAAGCGTGATACCGCTGCGGGCGGCATATTGGTTCAGGGCGTGGTCTAACTCCCCGGCGGCAATATCATACTGCGCGGCGGCGAATACCGGCGCGGCAGCCAGCCCCGCTAGCGGCAGCAGGCTTAAACGGATTGCCATCACCAGAGGCATCGGTTTGCGTAAAACGCGTAAAGGCGTCATCTCTTCTCCACCATCGTTTTTGGTTATATTCATCAGATAAGTCGAACGAGCAGGGGAAAAGGGACAATAGAGAATGAGAATTTTTTCGATTTTTTTCTCAGGCCGGAACGAGCGTGACCCAGTAGCGGGTGATAAACCGCAATGTAATCGGCAGCGTTTGCGCGATAACCTGCAGAATGGCATCAGGATCGCCCAGCGGGAAGGTGCCGCTCAGGCGTAAATCGGCCACGGCGGGATCGCAGCGCAGCACCCCGGAGCGATAGCGGGCGAGGGTTTCGACCACCTCGCTCAGCGGGGCGTCGTGGAAGGTCAGCACGCCCCGGATCCAGCTATCCTCGCCGCCGTTGAGCTTAACCAGGGCGGCGAAGCGATCGCGGGTAAACCACAGGCTTTCCCCGGCGTTAACGCGTTGGGCGCTGCCGGACGGTAAAACCACTTCTACGGCATGCTGCTGTACCGCCAGCCGGGTGCCGCCGGCAAACTGACGGACGGTGAATTCGGTCCCGAGTGCGGTGAGAGTGCCTTCCCGCGTTTGCACCCGGAAAGGCCGCTGCCGGCTGTCGTGAGCGGTCCTGATGGCGATTTCGCCGTAGCGTAAATGAACCATGCGCTGCCGCGCGTCAAAACGGACGTCGGCGGCACTTTCGCTATTCAGCGTCAGCAGCGAACCGTCGGCAAGCCGCTGCGGGCGCGGTATTCCTTTCGCCGTCCGGTAGTCGGCGCGGAGGCCCTCCGCCAGCTCGGACTCCCAGAGCCGCCAGCTGCCTCCGGCCGCCAGCAAAAGCATCAGCCCTTTCAGCACGTGGCGACGCGCCAGACGGCTATCGTGAAGAGCACGGCTGGCCAGCCCGCCCGGCAGTTGCCCCATCTGCTGACGCAGGTTTTCTACCTGCTGCCACGCCCACTGATTTTCGTTGTTTTGCTCATACCACTGCTGCCAGCGGGCCTCCTGCTGCGGACTGACGCGCCCATCGCTGAGGACCGCGTACCAGTGCGAGGCGGAACGCAGCGCCTGACGACGGGATTCGCTTAGCGTCGGTTTCACAGGCCATTCTCCAGACGGAACAGCAGGCAGTGCTCGGTGGCTTTCGCGATATATTTCTTAACCGAACTGATGGAAACCGCCAGGCGGCTGGCGATATCGGCGTAGGTCAGCCCTTCAAGCTGCGAGAGCAAAAACGCTTCCCGGGCTTTTGCGTTAAGCCCGTCCAGCATGGCATCAATCTGCTGTAACAGTTCGAGCTGGCTCTGCCGTAGCTCCGGTGAGGGAGAGAGCTCTGGCGGTAGCTGAGAGAGCATGTCGAGCCAGGCGCGCTCCAGGGCGTTGCGGCGGAACAGGTCGATCATCACCCGTTTAGCAATCGTGCAGAGAAAAGATTTTGGATCGCGAATCGTCAACAGCGACTCGCCGGCCATAATTCGGACAAAGGTGTCCTGCGCTACGTCGTCGGCGTCATAAGCAGATTGCAGCTTATGGGTAAGCCATTTTTTCAGCCAGCCATGATGGTCGCTATAGAGCGAGGCAAGCGTCAGCGGAGAGGCGATGGCGGAAGAAGGTGACATAGCCAGGTTCAGGAGAGTTGATCAATACGGCATATGTTAATATGAGAATGGTTATCATTTCAATAAAGCGCGGCAGGGATAAGGGCCATATAGACTCATAGTAACGATAAGTGATTGTTAAATATTGAATAGATTTTTCCCCTCATTGCATCATTTCTTTCCCTTTCTGCTTAATGCAAATAAAATTCATTATCATTATTCCCTCCTTAACCTTAATGTTGTATTTATAATGCATCTTATGGAGAGTGAGGAAAGTCAAATGAACGCAAGCGAAAAAGCCGGACATACGTTTTTGGCAAGCCTGGGGAAAACCCGCTTACGCCCCGGCGGCATTGAAGCCACAGAGTGGCTATTTCAGCAGGCGGGTTTTACCGCCGACAGTAAAGTTCTGGAGGTAGCCTGTAATATGGGGACAACCTCTATTGAGCTGGCGCAGCGTTTTCGCTGCAGCGTTTACGCCATCGATATGGATAAAGACGCGCTGGCGAAAGCCCGGCAAAATATCGTTCGCGAAGGTGTGGATCATCGGGTGATAGTGATGGAGGCGAATGCCGCTCGGCTGCCATTTGCCGATGCAACGTTTGATATGGTGATAAATGAAGCGATGCTCACCATGTATGCGGATAAAGCCAAAGAGAAACTGGTGGCGGAATATTTTCGCGTTCTTAAGCCCGGCGGTCGTTTGCTGACGCACGATATCATGTATACGCAGGATGCGCTGGGAGAGGACACCCGGCGGCAGCTGCAGGGGGTGGTGAAATCCCACGTCAGCCCGCTGAGCGCCGCCGCCTGGCAGACGCTTTTCCAACGGACCGGCTTTGACGCCGTAAGCATTCATCATGGACCGATGTCGCTGATGTCGCCGCGAGGGTTGATGAAAGATGAAGGTTTTAAACAGGCGCTAAAAATTGTCGGCAATGGTTTGTTGAAGCGCGAGAATCGTCCGAGATTTTTATCTATGTTGCGTTTTTTTCAACGTCATAAAAGGCATTTGAACTTTATTGCCTGCTGTTCTGTTAAAGCAACGGAGGTAAAAAGTCTGAAATAGCCCACCGGCGATATGGATAATTGTCGATAAATATTAATTATTGTCAGGAAAGTAAAATAAGCTGATTCTTATTTTAGTCATTTCTCTGACACTCATTTTTAATATTGCTATTTTATGTCAGTGAGGCTTATGGAAGATAAAGGAATAGCCTGTCCGCAAACGTTGTGAAAAGGATAACAGAAAGCAGAGGCTACCCCGACCTCATCTGGATGCAGCCGTACCTCGACGCGGCTTCAGCTGCGGCCTGCGGGTTACCACGGCGACGTTCTGGTTGGAAAAGACGCATACTTTATGTTGAATGATTAGCGCGTTAATCATTCTTGCGGTGGATATTTGAGGTTTATTATTCACTTTTTTATTTACATTTTGTTACAGGTGTGCTGGTATTGTGTTTTTTTCTGTTGGCCTCTTTTTTTACTTGCCGGAGTGAATTTACCAGGATTATTATTGTCTGAACTGCTACACGTACCGCCTAATGACAGATGAAGGGACTCGTTTTTTCCTTAAGCGTTACCTCATGTTCTAATGTTTACAGGAAAAAACATGTCTTACGCTTTTAATAAAAAACTTCTTCATCCCCGTAATTGGGGGACCTGGTTTGGCCTGGGCGTGCTCTGGCTCATCGTCCAGCTTCCTTATCCCGTCTTGCATCTTATCGGTACCAGCGCCGGTCGCGCATCCCGGCGCTTCCTGAAACGCCGTGAGCATATCGCCAGACGCAATCTCGAACTTTGCTTTCCCACCATGTCGCCCGCGGCGCGCGAAAAGCTTATCGAACAGAACTTCATGTCGCTAGGGATGGGTCTGATTGAAACAGGGATGGCATGGTTCTGGAGCGATGAGCGTGTTAAGAAATGGTTTGACGTGGAAGGTATGGTCAATCTCAATAATGCTCTGAGCGAACAAAAAGGCGTGATGGTCGTTGGCGTCCACTTTATGTCGCTTGAACTGGGTGGCCGTACGATGGGGCTGTGTCGTCCGATGATGGCGACCTACCGTCCGCATAATAGCCCGTTAATTGAGTGGGTGCAGACGCGCGGTCGTTTGCGCTCGAACAAGGCGATGATTGACCGTCGTAATTTATCCGGTCTGGTACATGCCTTAAAGTCGGGTGAAGCGGTGTGGTTTGCGCCGGATCAGGACTACGGCCCGAAGGGGAGCGTATTTGCTCCGTTCTTCTCGGTACAGCAGGCAGCAACGACCAACGGTACCTACGTACTCTCTCGTTTGTCGGGCGCGAAAATGCTCACCATCAGCATGGTGCGTAAAGCGGACCGCAGAGGTTATAGCCTGCACATCAGCGACGTCATGAGCGACTATCCTGGCGAAGATAAACAGGATGCGGCAAGCTATATCAACAAGGTTATTGAGAAAGAGATCCTGCGCGCGCCGGAGCAATACCTGTGGGTTCACCGCCGCTTTAAAACCCGTCCGCTGGGCGAAACTTCGCTCTATTAAGCCCTCCGCACTCGCGGCGCTTTCAAAATGGTCCCGGTTGCGTTAACGTGCGCGGGATCATATTTTTTGTTGTAAGCGAAGGAGTGCGTTGTGTTCGCTGAGTTTGGTGTATTGAATTACCTGACCTATCTGGTCGGCGCTATCTTTATCATCCTGGTTCCCGGCCCGAATACCTTTTTTGTCCTCAAGACCGGCATCGCCCACGGCGTTAAAAAAGGGTATCTGGCGGCGGCAGGCGTGTTTATTGGCGATGCGGTGCTGATGTTTCTGGCTTTTGCCGGCGTCGCGACGCTCATCAAGACTACGCCGGTGCTGTTCAATATCGTGCGTTACCTGGGGGCGATTTATCTGCTGTGGATGGGCGGCAAGATGCTCTACGCGGTGTTAACCCAGCGTGATGGTCATTCGTCTGCTGATTCCGAGCCGGGCAGCGCGATTCTCAAACGTTCGCTGACCCTTAGCCTGACGAATCCAAAAGCGATTCTTTTTTATGTCTCATTCTTCGTGCAGTTTATTGACGTCAGCGCCAAAACGCCCGGGCTGGCGTTCTTTATTCTGGCGCTGACCCTGGAGATAATCAGCTTCATCTATATGAGCTTTTTGATCCTCTCCGGCTCTTTCGTTACGCGTTACGTGAAGACGAAAAAGAAGCTGGCGAAAATCGGCAACAGTCTGATAGGCCTTGTGTTTGTCGGTTTTGCCGCCCGTCTGGCGACGCTCCAGTCGTAATCGTTGGGGGCCGGTACGCGGGACCGGCCCTATAGTGACTGTCACTGCCTCGTAACAAAATCCCTTCAATTTTGATTGCATTGGTGTTACATATACAGCCGATTATCGCTCAGAAAAAAGGGAACCCGGATGATTCTGCAGAAACTCACCAGCAATAAAAACAGCAAGAAGTTCTTTTTGTCGATCGCGGCGATCTTTGCCATCGCGCTTATCGTGGTTGGGCGCGCCACCTTTGGCGGCGTGGTGAGTGAATACAATATGCCGTATTCAGAATGGACGACGTCAATGTTCTTCCTGCAGGGGGCGATGGTCACGGTTTACAGCATTGTGTTTACGCTGCTGTTTTCCATCCCGCTGGGTTTCCTCTTTTTAGGTTCCGACCGCCGGGACTAATTTCATGCAATAAGGCGAACCGAAGTTCGCCTTATTATGTTTCCACGGCTATCGCCAGTCTCTGTCGTCATGATGATGGTGGCGGTGTTGATGGTGATAGCCTGGGTCGACAATACATCCCGATAACAGCGTGCAAAGCGCGAGAATCAACGGCAACACGATCGGTTTTTTCATTTCTCACTTCTCCAGTTAAATCCGTGCGCAAAAACGGGCATGCGCCATCGGCTGATGAGGTGAGTGTATGCTTTTAACTTATTGAGTAGATGAGATAATTCTGCAATCCTTGCCGGAAAGACGCGCGAATAATCCTGGATTTACCACCAGCCCAATTGCGTACCCGCCACGGCAACGATGGCGACAATAAGCATAATTATGGTGCTTTTTTTCATTACGCTCCGCCTGGTGCCGCATAGCCGCCGACAAAAAACCAGCCCAGAAAAACCACGGCGACGATAAAAATAGCCACCGGAAATAGAATACCCAGTCTCATTATTGAGCCCCTGTAAGTGCGAGTCGTGTCGACTATGATACGGGATTTCACCGTAGATTAGTCAATATGAAAAAAACGCCCCTGACGGCGAGACTGCTTATCCTGATACATCGCCTCATCTGCGGCGCGCAGCGCCAGTTCAACGTCGATCTGCCAGGGGTCGGCTTCAATCACCCCAAAACTGGCGCCGGGGTAGTTAATCCGGTGTTCGCCAAGGAAATAGATCCCCGCCAGCGCTTGACGTAACGCGGCGATATACTCCTGCTGGTCGGCTGAATCGGGACCCGTACCGACAATTAAAAACTCATCGCCGCCGAGACGACCTACAATATCGCCGCTGCGCACGCGGGCGGCCAGGCGTTCTCCGATCTGAATCAAAAAGCTGTCGCCGCACGGGTGGCCGAATCGATCGTTGATTGCTTTGAAATCATCGAGATCGATAAAAATCAGCAGCACGCTGCGCTGCTGTTCCCGGGCCTGCGAAAACTGTGCGGCAAGATGCTTAAACAGCGAGCGGCGATTCGGCAAACCCGTAAGCTCGTCGGTATACGAATGCATCTCCAGCGCGACGTTAGCCGCCCGAAGCTGCTGTACCAGCGTCTCTTTCTCAACGTAATGGGAGATGAGGTTGGCAAACAGATTCATCACCTGCTCACCCTCAATGTTATAGGGCTGTCTTGCCCGGCTGGTGGCGCACAGCGTGCCGAATAATGAGCCGTCGGTCAGGCGCACGGGAATGCTGAAAAAGGTGGCGATCCCCAAATCCTGGGCGGCGAGACACGAACGCCAGCGCTCGGCAACATCGTTGCTAAAAATGCAGCGGTCGTCCAGCGCGCGTTTGCACAGCGAGTCGTTCCACGGGACGGAGAACCCTTCGGGGATCTGCATTTCGCTGCTGTTGTGCGCGTACATAATATGCTGGCGCTGCGCGTCGAAGTCGATACGAGTCAGGTAGGTAGATTCCATTCGGGTAACCAGCTCCAGCATCTCAAGCAGCTGTCGCACCAGGGTTTCGAGGGAGTGTTCATTAGCGAGCGTTTGCGACACGCGAGCGAGAATAAAATCGGACATGAGAAATACGGCTCCCGAATGCTAATCGTCACTACCAGCAAATGATGCTAAAAAACAATCAGCGCAGAATTAACAGAGATACACAAAATTTAACACATCTGGGGGGAGAATACCTGCATCCGCGGCGGGAAAAAAAGCCCCGTCGGGGGCGACGGGGAAAACTCATTGATTATGGAATGATCTGTTCTCTGGTCAATTCGAGAACAGGGCTACTCTACGATGCAAAAGTGCAGCTAAAATGGAGAAACCGTGGAGATTCAGGGTGAAAGACCGTTTTAATCGATTAAGGAGGGGAAATGAAGGGGATGATAGTCATGCTGCCTCTGGCGCTTGCCGGATGCGCGCAGACTCAGCCGGCGCCGCAAGCACACCCGATCGGGATGGCTAACCCGGCTTCGGTATACTGCCAGCAGCTGGGAGGGAAACAGGTTCCTGTCCAAAGCCCGCAGGGCGTGCGCACCGAGTGCAAGCTACCCAGTGGTGAAACGTTAGATGAATGGGCGCTCTGGCGGCGCGATCATCCGGCTAAGTCATAGCGCTTTCAGCCAGTCAGCCAGCACCTGGGCATGGTTTTGCCGGGTGTTTTTCGCCGCGTAGAGCAGCGTCAGCGGCTGCTGCCTGGCAAGCGCGGCCAGGCGCTCGCCTTCATCGCGGTGGGCTTCCAGCTCCTGACGATAGCGCTGGCTAAAGTGGGCAAAATCAAGCGTCTCGCCGTGAAAAGCCTTACGCAAATCAGTCGATGGCGCCAGGATTTTGCACCACTCATCGTAATTCAGCGCCTCTTTTTTTATTCCGCGCGGCCACAGGCGGTCTACCAGTATCCGGTAGCCGTCGCTCGCTTCCTGCGGGTCATAAACCCGTTTACATTGAATCATCGTCACTCTCCCTCCGTTCCATCCAGGCAAGCAGCTGCGGCAACTGCTGCTCGGAAAATACCGTTATCCCGTATTCGCGAAGCAGGGCGGCGGCAACGCCGGCACCGGGTTTGCGCTGTCCGTTAAAGGTACCATCATAGATAAACTGACTGCCGCAGGTTGGGCTGCCGTCGGTGAGCAATGCTGCGGTACAGCCTTCCTCCTGCGCTGCTTTTAGCGCCAGCCAGGCGGCCAGCTGATAGCGCGCAGTGACGTCCTGGCCGTCACTTTCAATAATTTTCGCACGGTTTTTCATGACATCCGCTCCCTGCGCGCCAAGGATTTCCGCCGGTAGCCTGGGGATGGGCAATCCGGCAGCCAGCTCCGGGCAGTGGGTGACCAGCCGCCCCTCGCTCTGCCAGCGAGACAGCGCGTTAGCCAGCCGGGCTTTGTGGCTGCCGTTATAGCGAACCTGAAAGCCCATCAGGCAGGCGCTAACCAAAATTTTGTCCTTCATCATTCATCCATAGCGATTTGTCTGCCCTATACCATAGCGCCAGTCAGACTAAATTACCCGCGTTCAGAAGCAGACAAAATAAGGATTGTGTTCTGCCGTTGAGATCGCTAACCTGAGGCTCCTTGTGTTGCCTGATATTCGCTCTGACATAAGGATCCTGCTATGAACTCCCCCCTGCGTATTGCCCTGGTTGGTGATTACAACCCTGATGTAGTTGCCCATAAAGCGATTCCCCTGGCAATTGATGATGCCGCCGCCGTACTGGAGCTGCCGCTGCGTTATGACTGGCTGGCCACCAGCGAAATAAAGTCCGCTGACGATCTCGCTGATTACGATGCTATCTGGGTGGTTCCCGCCAGCCCCTATAAAAACGCCGAAGGCGCGTTTATCGCTATACGCCACGCGCGGGAAAACAGCATTCCGTTCCTTGGCACCTGCGGAGGATTCCAGCACGCGATTATCGAATACGCGCGCAACGTTATGGGCTGGCGGGATGCCGCACATGCGGAAACCGATACCGAAGGCCGGATGGTTATCGCGCCGCTTAGCTGCTCGCTGGTAGAAAAGTCGGACAACATTGAACTGCGGGCCAATACGCTGATCTCTCGCGCCTATGGCCGCGACAGTATTGAAGAGGGTTACCACTGCAGCTACGGGATTGCCGACGATTTTGCCCGCGAGCTGGAGCAGGGCGACCTGCGGGTTACGGGCTGGGATGATGACGGTGAGATTCGGGCAGTAGAACTGGTGACGCATCCGTTCTTTGTCGCCACGCTATTTCAGCACGAGCGCAATGCGCTGGAAGGCAGACCTGCGCCGCTGGTTCACGCGTTTTTACGCGCGGCAAGTCAGTGAGCGAACGCCCGGCGGCGGTTGCCGGGCGTCGATATCGCTAGCCGTTGATCTCCCGATCGCGACCGGCCAGCGCGCCAAATACCGCCATCGCAACGGAAATCAGCGCCACGGCGATCAGCGGGATATGCCAGTCGCCGTTGGCATCATGAATTTTTCCCATCACCGGAGGCCCACAGGCGGCCAGCAGATAGCCCACCGCCTGCGCCATTCCCGACAGCGCGGCGGCCTGGTGCGCCGAGCTGGCGCGCAGCCCGATAAAGGTCAATCCCAGAATCATGGTCGCGCCGGAACCGAAGCCAAAGATAAGCGTCCACAGCACCGCCTGAGCGGGTAAAAACCATAAACCGAGCGCGCTGACTGCGCACATCAGGGCGACCAGAACCGCAATGCCGCGCTGATCTTTCAACCGATGCAGTATTAACGGGATCGCCAGCCCCGGCGCCGCGGTGGCGAGCTGGAGCAGCCCGTGCAGGGAGCCCGCCTGCGCTTCGCTGTAGCCTATGCTTTGCAAAATGGCGGGCAGCCAGCCGATGATGACGTAGTAGACCAGCGAGTTAATCCCGAGAAACAGCGTCACCTGCCAGGCCAGCGCCGAGCGCCAGATCCCGCGGTTGTGGATGGCGCCCGACCCCGTCAGCGGCGCGGTGACTTGCCTGCGCGCCTGCGGTAGCCAGATAAACAGCGCCAGCAGCGGAAATGCCATCAGCATCAACAGCGCGCCGCGCCAGCCCAGTCCGGCGAGCGCCAGCGGAACGACCATTGCCGAACCCAGCGCCGCCGCGCCCCCCATGGTGAGAGAGTAAGCGCCGGTCATTTTGGCGACGTGCTGCGAGAAGTCACGTTTGATCAGTCCGGGCAGCAGAACGTTTCCCAGGGCGATGCCGCAGCCGATAATCGCGGTTCCGATAAACAGCAGCGAGACGAAGGGCAGGGAGCGCAGACCCACGCCGAGGCAAATCAGGATCATCGCCAGCAGCAGGCTACGTTCAATGCCGAATCGGCGGGCGACACCCGCCGCCAGCGGCGAGACCAGGCCAAAGGCCAGCAGCGGCAGGGTGGTTAACAGACCGGTTTGCGCGGTGGTGAGGCCATATTCGCTGCGAATGGCATCAAGCAGCGGCGCGGCGCCGGTAAAGGTGACCCGCAAGGTGGTGGCGATAAGCAGAATACCGGTAATCAATAGCAGATTACGGCGGCTGGCAGAAGGTGAAACAGAATTCATGGCTATCTCAAACAAGAATACGTGGCGCTTACCATAGCCTGTTTGCCGCCTGTTTAAATCAAGCTAAAATGACAGATTATCGCTAAAATCGGACAATATCATGATCGGACTCGGCCTGGACGGCTACGACCCGGACAGCGGCCATGAAGCGGCGGCGGCTTTTCGTATTCAGGTGGTCGCGGACGAGCAGTACATTCCGCGCCATCATCACCGTAAAGGTCAACTCATCCTGGCGCTACACGGGGCGCTGACCTGCGAAGTGGAGAACGCGATGTGGATGGTGCCCCCGCAGTACGCGGTGTGGGTACCGGGACAGGTGCCGCACAGCAATCGCGCGACGCCGGAGGCGCAGGTCTGCTTTTTATTTATTGAACCCCACGCGGCGCCGATGCCGGATTTCTGCTGCACGCTAAAGATTTCGCCGCTGGTGCGCGAGCTTATCCTCGTTATGGCCGAGCGCGGCAGGGCCGAACTCGCTAAACCGGCAATGAACCGCCTGGTGCAGGTGCTGTTCGATGAACTCCCGCAGCAGCCGCAGGAGCACCTGCAGCTCCCGGTCTCCGGGCATCCAAAAATTCGTCAGATGGTGGACATGATGGCCGTCGACCCGGCCCGCTGGCAAACGCTGGCGCAGTGGGCGGCGGAGTTTGCCATGAGCGAACGCAATCTGGCGCGGCTGGTGGTGCGTGAGACGGGCTTAAGCTTTCGCCGCTGGCGACATCAGCTGCAGCTGATCCTCTCCCTGCAGATGCTGATCCGCGGGCAGACGGTACAGCAGACGGCGCAGAGCCTGGGCTATGACTCGACCACCGCCTTTATTACCATGTTTAAAAAGGGCCTCGGGCAAACCCCGGGGCGCTATCTTGCCAGCCTGGCTACGACTTCCCAATAAACAGCGAAATGATCCCGGCGGCGATCAGCGGGCCGACCGGGACGCCGCGGAAGAGGGCGACGCCGAGCACGGTGCCGACCAGCAGTCCGGCTACCAGCTGCGGCTGCGAGCCCATCAGCGCCACGCCGCGCCCGCCGAGCCAGGAAACAAAAACCCCCACGGCAATCGCCAGCAACGATTTCCAGTTCACGAAGGAGTGCAGCAGCGTAGAGGGCGGTAGCGTGCCGCTGGCAATGGGCGCCATCACGCCGATGGTGAGAATAATAATACCGATGGTCAGCCCTTGCTTTTCAATCCACGGAAAGAAGGCGTTGAGCGGGGTGACGCGGACGATAATTAATACCAGGATTGAAATAGCTACGGTGGTGTTATGGCTAATAAAGCCGAGCGCCGCCAGGCCCAGCAGTATTAACAGGGTGGTGTCGAGCATGTGCAGAGGTCCTTGCCAGAATATAAAAAAGAACAGCCCGTTTACTCTACGCATAATCGCGTAAGTAAACAGGTTTTTTATCGCAGACTCGCGATTTGAGGCATCTGCACGATCGATTTTCCCCCGCGGTACAATGCGCGCCCTGGCGCAGGAGAGGGAACAATCAGGCTTCGCGATGAAACGCGATCAGTTCCGGACGGGCAATACGCAGATAGTCGGCGGTATCAAGGATGATGGACTTATCAAGCTGCCCGGCGTTGAAGGCGATTTCCGGGAAGCGCTCAAACAGCAGCGGGTCGGCGACCAGGCGTAAAGAGGGGTGGAAGCTGAAAGGGGGAATGGCGCCAAAGACGCAGGCGGTCAGGGCGTCAACTTCCGCCGGACTGGCCAGAGAGGCTTTGCTGCCGCCGACGTATTCGGCCAGCCGGGCTAAATCCGCCTGTAGATCGGCGGCAAGGATAGCCAGAACGTGCTGATTAACCCCATGTCCTTTAATTTTACATACCAGCGCTTTTGCTCCCTGACCCAGCGCGGTGCCGCGGATCTTCGACACGGCTTCACACTTTCCGACGGCTTCATGTTCCACGACCCGGTAACGGGCGTGGTCGCGGTTAAGCAGCGCCAACAGCTGCTGATAAATACTCACTTTTACTGGCGCGTTCATGTCGTTTTTTTCCTTAAAAATAAAACCTCAAGATTAATCCTCTCGCCCCGGGTAAGCGTGTTTTTTTTGCTTTTTATTTTCGTACAGCCGGGCATCCGCGATTTTCATGACGTCGGCCAGGCTATCCCCCGGCGCCATGCTGCAGGCCCCCCATGAGAAATTAACGCGCTGGTTAATGTCAATTTCCTTCAGGTGCTGGCGAATACGCTCGGGTATATTTTTCGCCTCCTGTTCCTCATAATCGATCAGTATCAGGAAGAACTCATCGCCGCCCAGCCGGATGCCGTAATCGCTTTTACGTATGGCGGCGGAAATGGACTGGGCTAGCAGCACGATGGCGCGGTCGCCTTCATCGTGCCCCCAGGTGTCATTAAGGTATTTTAGCCGGTCGCAGTCCAGCGCCATAAACACGATATTCACACCTTGCTCGGTGAGCTTTTGCATACGCGATTCCAGCAGCGCGGAGAGAATTTTTCGGTTGTACAGACCGGTTAAAGAATCACTAATGTTTTCTTTAAAAACGTCGGTATACAGGCGAAAGTGCATGCGTACCAGGTGCAGCAGAACGCCGGTAGATATCAGGTAAAACAAAAATAGCTTCCAGGAGCTAAGCAGAAAATAGGACATATCCAGCGACAGCGAAATGTGCAGGTTTTCCGCCACCTGCTGGCTATGGTGGGCGTAGCTGAAAAAATGCGTGTTGCTGCGGTGAACGCGGATTTCAGACGTTGAGTCCGAGTCCGTTAAGGTGATGTCGAGATAGCGCCAGACCAGGGGGCGGTCGGTGGTATAGAGCAGCTTCTCAATATCGTGACGAGTGACGTCCACCATCACAATGCCCTTCAGCCGATCCCGATGATAGACCGGGGTTAAGAACGACAAAATATTCTGTCCGGTTAGCGCGTCAGCATAGATACTGGAAATTAGCGTACGCCCGCGAAGTAAACCGTTAAGACTGAACTGAGTGATGCCCAGTTTACTGTCGTGAAGAAAGTTCCAGTTATCAACGGGGCTGCTATCTATCTCAATCGGCGAATAGAAATACGCGTATCTATTGTCTAAATCGAGGTAATAGCGGAAGCGTTTATCGGATTTGAAGGTTGCCGAATTCAGCGCGGCGATAATATCGCTTTGGGCTATCGCGGCATCAAAAGCCTGCAGCGCCGGGAGATCGTTAATCCACGGCTCGCACGAAGGCTGGGTGGTGCTGAGCGTACCGTGAAGCCCGGGGAAGGTATGCCCGGCGATATTGAGCCCGTATACGTTGCCATTGGTCTGCACGCCAGCGCAGGCCTGTTGGGCCTTTTCGGCAGTGGGATGCGTATCCAGCTTTCGCGAGACCTGGGAGATAACCAGCTGATTTTGATATTTATCGTACAGAAAGGCGGATTCGCCCTTCTCGACGATGTAGCGCATGTATTCCGACATATCCCGATGGCTGGCGACTAATTCATACACCAGAAATGAAGATGTCAGGACAACCACCCCCGCAGAAATGAAATGACGGAGTAATTTATTCTGTAATTTCATGATGATAATTTCGCCAGCACAATTAAGACAATTCTACCATGTGCGGCGCAGGGACGCCACGTTCGGTGGCAGGCAGACTGTTTATCTATCCAGTGCCGGAATCGGGCACCACCGCGCGGCAATGAAAATAAATAGTTTATTAAATATGAGGGCGCTAATGAATATTGCTGTCGTAAATATCCTGCAAAATCCATTTTTCACTCATTTTATCCTCAATGAAATATGCTGCAATGATGCTGCTATGGCTATCCTGGTGCAGCTAAAAATGAAATAATGTTAATTATCAAGCGAACTTTTCTTATTTTTACCAGTCCTTAGCAGGGTTACAGGCAGTACTATTGAAAGCGGCAATGAGGTTATCATGATGGAAAACGCAGCGGTGCAGGGAACCCCTCGAAAGTTTAAAAAAATAAGGGCGCTAAACAGGCGGCGAAATTATTTTTTTAAGAAAATACGCAATGACCTGCGAGTCTATATCGCTAAAGCGTTCTGGGATAGTCCCGCGCGCCGCGAAGCTGATTTAACCTCCGCGAAAACGGTGCTGTTAATGCGTAATGAAGGTGCGATCGGCGATGTAGTTGTTGATTCAGCGCTGGTTAAATGCCTTCACGAGGCGGGAATGACCGTTGACTTTCTGTTGACCAAATCCAATAGTCAGGTCATGCGGTATAATCCTCGCATTCGCCATATCTATGAGGCCGAGAATGTCGACTCGGCGGATTATTTGCACAAATTTACCCATAACGTTCCTCAGTCAGTTATTACTGAGCTTGCGAATAATAAGTACGATATTGTAATCGACCCGTCGTTGTTTGATATTCCGGTACACAGGATGCTGCTGTTACGACAGATAAAGCCCAGAGCGGTACTGGGTTTCAATAAGTGGCCTTCTATTAAACACTACAGCAAGTCTTTTGATTTTGACTGTGAAAACTGGCACGTCAGTAAGACATTTTCTTTTATCGCTGATTATCTGCAGCTGGATAAAAAATCTCTGCAATCTTATGATCTGCATATACCACAGGATATCTGCCAGCAGGTTCGTGATTATCTGGCGGCGCTCAACGGGCGTAACGTGGTGATTAATATTTTTGCCGGGCATCAGGACCGCAGTATGTCGCAGGCGCAGCTGGCAACGCTTCTGGTCAGACTGTGTGAGGATTATCCGGACGTCAATATCATATTGCTCGATCATCGCAATGAAATCCGGATCCCCCTGCCGGAGAAGGTCTGCGTGAATCCGTTTAAAACGCTGCACCACTGCATGGCGCTTATCGCCGAGGCCGACTTAGTTATCTCGCCGGATACCTCGGTGGTCCATATGGCGGCGGCGTGGAAAAAACCGCTTATCGCGGTCTACAAAGATGTGCGGATGAATAATCGACTCTGGGCTCCGGGGTACGACAACGCGCGGCAGATTATCGTTAAATGCGGCAAGGTATACCAGCTGGAGAGCTTGCCCGACCTGATAATGTCGGAGATTGATCCCGTCACCCTGCAACAGGCGCGAGCCGGGTAAGGTGGGGTAAAAAAACAGCCAGCGTCTGTGCTGGCTGTCCGGAAAGGCTTAACCGTCCGCTTTTGAGGTTTGCTTATGAAACAGTTCACGGAACACCGGATAAATATCTTCCGGGTCGCGAATATGCTGCATAGCAAAGTTTTCGAAGGTTGACTGCAGGTGTTCATATTCCCGCCACAGCGTCTGATGCGCGCGCCGGGTTATCTCGATATAGCTATAGTAGCGCACCACGGGCAGGATTTTCTTCGCCAGCAGTTCGTGACACAGCGGTGAATCGTCCGCCCAGTTATCGCCATCCGAAGCCTGCGCGGCGTAGATATTCCACTGCGCCGGGTCATAGCGCTCTTTGACCACTTCATCCATCAGCTTCAGGGCGCTGGAGACAATGGTGCCGCCGGTTTCCTGCGAATAAAAGAATTCGTGTTCGTCGACCTCTTTCGCCTGCGTATGGTGGCGGATATAAACCACATCAACGTTTTTATAGGTCCGGCTGAGGAACAGATACAGCAGGATGTAAAAGCGTTTTGCCATGTCCTTTGTCGCCTGGTCCATGGAGCCGGAAACGTCCATCAGGCAGAACATCACCGCCTGACTTGACGGTTCTGGCCGTTTTTCGTAGTTCTTGTAACGCAGATCGAAAGTGTCAATGAACGGCACGCGGTCAATTTTCGCCCGCAGTTCGGCTATCTCTTTACGCAGCCGCTCTTCTTCCAGCAGCTGCGCCGGTTCGCTTTTGCTAATGGTGTCCAGGTCTTCTTCCAGCGCGTGCAGTTCCCGGCGTTTACCGGCGGTCATCGCCGTGCGGCGCGCCAGCGAGTTTTGCAGCGAGCGAACGACGCTGATGTTAGCGGGCACACCGTTAGCGGTATAGCCCGCGCGATGGGTTTTATATTCCGTCAGCTGACGCTGCTGGTTTTTTTTCAGGTTCGGCAGGGCGAGATCTTCAAAGAGCAGATCGAGATATTCGTCTTTCGAAATCTGAAAAACAAACTCATCCTGGCCTTCGCCGTCGGCGCTGGCCTGGCCCTGACCGCTGCCTCCACCGCCTCCGCCGCCCTGAGGGCGCTCAATGCGGTCATTCTGTACGAAGTGATCGTTACCCGGGTGTACGCGATTGCGCAGGCCGCCGCGCCCCTGATGAAACATCGGTTCGTTAATATCGTCCGTTGGGATGGAGACGGACTCTCCGCTCTGAATATCGGTCACCGAGCGCTTGTTTATGGCCTCGGAGATCGACTGTTTTATCTGCGCTTTATAGCGGCGCAGAAAGCGCTGCCGGTTGACGGCGCTTTTATTTTTCCCGTTCAGGCGTCGGTCTATGAACCAGGTCATATGCCCTCCTGTACTGCATTTGCCAACTTATGCCCCGGCCATTCAGGCGCCGAAATATGCCTGGCGCTGAATGTCATTGGGTCTTCGCAGTTATTATTAGCCCGGCAGCCGCTGCCTGCCGGGCTGGTCTATCAGGATGATTTACGTACCCGCAGATACCATTCGCACAGCAGGCGAACCTGCTTGCGGGTATAGCCTTTCTCCATCATGCGGTCGACAAAGTCATCGTGTTTTTTCTGCTCATCGGTTGACGTTTTGGTGTTGAAGGAAATCACCGGCAACAGCTCTTCGGTATTGGAGAACATTTTCTTCTCGATAACCGTGCGCAGTTTCTCGTAGCTGGTCCAGTTTGGATTACGCCCGCTGTTGTGCGCTCTGGCGCGCAGCACGAAGTTGACTATTTCATTACGGAAGTCTTTCGGGTTGCTGATCCCGGCGGGCTTCTCGATTTTCTCCAGTTCCGCATTCAGCGACTCGCGGTCAAACAGCTGGCCGGTATCCGGGTCGCGATACTCCTGATCCTGAATCCAGAAGTCAGCGTAGGTGACATAACGGTCAAAAATGTTCTGCCCGTACTCCGAGTAGGATTCAAGGTAGGCGGTCTGGATCTCTTTCCCGATAAACTCGGCGTATTTCGGGATCAGATAGCCTTTGAGGAACTCAAGGTAACGCTCTGACTGCTCCTGCGGGAACTGCTCGCGCTCGATCTGCTGCTCGAGGACGTAGAACAGATGCACCGGGTTGGCGGCGACTTCGGCATGGTCAAAGTTAAATACCCGCGACAGGATTTTGAACGCGAAGCGGGTAGACAGGCCGTTCATCCCTTCATCAACGCCGGCATAATCGCGATACTCCTGATAGGATTTCGCTTTCGGGTCGGTGTCTTTCAGGCTTTCGCCGTCATAGACGCGCATTTTTGAATAAATACTCGAGTTTTCCGGCTCTTTCAGGCGCGACAGAATGGAGAAGCGCGACAGCGTTTCCAGCGTGCCCGGCGCGCACGGCGCATGGGTCAGCTCGCTGTTGTTAAGCAGTTTTTCATAGATACGGATCTCTTCCGAGATACGCAGGCAATAAGGCACCTTGACGATATACACGCGGTCGAGGAAGGCCTCATTGTTTTTGTTATTACGGAAGGTCACCCATTCCGATTCGTTGGAGTGGGCGAGGATAATCCCGTTGAACGGCAGGGCGGAGATCCCTTCGGTACCGTTATAGTTGCCTTCCTGCGTCGCGGTCAGCAGCGGATGCAGCACCTTGATAGGCGCTTTAAACATCTCGACGAACTCCATCAGCCCCTGGTTGGCGCGGCACAGAGCGCCGGAGTAGCCGTAGGCATCCGGGTCATTCTGCGCGTAGTGTTCCAGTTTACGGATATCGACTTTACCGACCAGCGCCGAGATGTCCTGGTTGTTTTCGTCACCGGGCTCGGTTTTGGCGATGGCAATCTGCGCCAGGATTGACGGCCACACTTTCACCACGCGGAATTTCGTGATGTCGCCGCCGAATTCATGCAGACGCTTGGCCGCCCACGGCGACATAATCGTCCCCAGATAGCGGTTTGGAATGCCGTACTCTTTTTCGAGGATTTGCGCATCCTCCTGCGGGTTAAACAGACACAGCGGATGGTCGTTGACCGGGCTGCGCTCACCGTTTGCGCTGAGCACATAGATAGGGACGCGCTGCATCAAGGACTTCAGGCGTTCGGCAAGCGATGATTTACCGCCGCCCACGGGGCCCAGCAGATACAGAATCTGTTTCTTCTCTTCCAGCCCCTGAGCGGCGTGTTTTAAGTAAGAAACAATTTGCTCAATGGCATCTTCCATACCGTAAAACTCTTCAAAGGCCGGGTAGCGCGCGACGACCCGGTTTGAAAAGAGACGGGATAGCCTGGGTTCGAGGGCCGTATCGACCATGACCGGCTCACCGATGGCCATCAGCAATCTTTCTGCTGCGTTAGCATAAGCACTGCGATCTTGCCGACAGATGGTAAGAAACTCCTGCAGTGTGAACTCTTCGTCCTTGGCAGCTTCATAGCGCTGGCGATAGTGATCGAATATATTCATGGCATGCCGTCCTTTCGTTTTTAGCACAGGTTGAGAGCCGTTCATATGAATAGTGGGAGCCCCCGGAAGAGGTAAGCTGCACAGCGCTCTCTGAATCTCCAGCAACCCTTATGCCAGGTTGGCGAAGTCTCGGGATAACGTGCCCCGCATTTACTTCTTCTAAATTAAAGCGTAGATGCATTTGGAAAACTTGCATGGCGCAGAAAATCAATTTCAATGACTTATCAACAACTCATCCGGAAAAGCAGCGTCTCATTCGCACTTCGGGTTTCGCCGCGTCATGACGCTGTCATTCAGCTGTCAGCAGGTGGTCATCTGATGATGAGAATCTGGTGAATTCAGTGTAATGACTGGTAAAGAATTTGAGGCATGACGTATACAACGTTAAACTGCCTGCGCTAATAATTTGACAACAGGAATATGGATCGTGACTAAAATCAAACTTCTGGCACTTGGTGTGTTGATTGCGACTTCAGCATCCGCCGTACACGCTGAAGGGAAGTTCACTTTAGGGGCGGGTGTAGGCGTCGTTGAACATCCGTACAAGCAATATGATGCTGATGTTTACCCGGTGCCGGTGATTAATTACGAGAGCGATAACTTCTGGTTCCGCGGCCTGGGCGGTGGCCTCTACCTGTGGAATGATACCAACGATAAGCTCTCCGTGACCGCCTACTGGTCGCCGATGTACTTTAAGCCAGGCGACAGCGATAGCGAGCAGATGCGCCGTCTGGATAAACGTAAGTCCACGGTGATGGCAGGGCTTTCCTACGAACACTATACGCAGTACGGTTTCCTGCGCACCGCGCTGTCGGGGGACACCCTCGATAACAGCAATGGTATCGTGTGGGATCTGGCCTGGCTGTATCGCTATACCAACGGCAACCTGACGCTTACGCCGGGTATTGGCGTGGAGTGGAACAGCGACAACCAGAACGAGTACTACTACGGTGTTTCGAAGCATGAATCGAATCGCAGCGGCATGCGCAGCTACGATCCGGACAGCAGTTGGAACCCGTACCTTGAGCTGTCGGCTAACTATCGTTTCCTCGGCGACTGGAGCGTATACGGCGTGGCGCGCTATACCCGCCTGTCTGACGAAATTACCGATAGCCCGATGGTGGACAAATCCTGGAGCGGGCTGATTTCAACCGGGATCACTTACTCCTTCTGATAGTGCATTATTACAGTGCAATTTGTGCATCAAAACAGGGCGTAAAGCCCTGTTTTGCATTACGGTGGTGCAATTAAACACAGGAGCATGTCATGGCAGAAAGGACCATCCGTTTTGGCGAGCATTCAGCGGTTCCGCTCATAGGGCAGGGGACCTGGTTCATGGGCGAAAACCCGGCTCTGCGCGCGCAGGAGTCTGCTGCACTACGCGCGGGCATCGATCTTGGCCTGACGGTGATCGATACGGCGGAAATGTACGCCGACGGCGGCGCCGAAGAAGTTGTCGGCGAAGCCATTCGCGGGCAGCGCGAGCGCGTGGTGCTGGTGTCTAAAGTCTATCCGTGGAATGCTGGCGGTCGCAAAATAGCCAGCGCCTGCGAGGAGAGCCTGCGCCGCCTCAATACCGACTATCTGGATCTCTACCTGCTGCACTGGCGTGGGGACTATTCATTGCAGGAGACGGTTGCGGGTATGGACGCGCTCGTTGCGCAGGGAAAAATTCGCCGCTGGGGCGTATCAAACCTCGATTACGATGATATGCAGGAACTCTGGCAGGCGGACGGCGGCGAACAGTGCGCGACCAATCAGGTGCTCTACCATCTGGCCTCCCGCGGTATTGAACATGACCTGCTGCCGTGGTGCCAGCAGCAGCGGCTGCCGGTGATGGCATATTGTCCGCTGGCTCAGGCCGGTCGACTGCGCAATGGACTTTTAAATCATTCCGTTGTGAAAAATATTGCGCAGGAGCGGGGCGTAACCGCGGCGCAGATTCTGCTGGCGTGGGTGATTAGCCACCGGGGCGTAATGGCGATCCCGAAAGCGTCAAGCATTGAGCATGTCAGGCAAAATGCCGCGGTGCTGGATATTGTGCTGAACGATGAGGAGCTTGCGCTTCTGGATAACGCCTACCCGGCGCCAGCCAGAAAAACGCCGCTGGATATGGTCTGAACAAGCGTTAAAGAAAAGCCCCGACTTCGCGGGGCTTCAGCTGCCATCCGGCAGATATGGCGCACACGCGGTTAACCCGTGGGCCAACCTTTCTGGCGTTAGCGTTTCACCACGCGAAGGGTTTGCGTCAGGCGCGAAGGTTTCTCTTCGCTGGCCTTCTGCGTTTCGGTCACGCAGCAGGTTTCTACACAAACGAAGGTCTTGTAACCATCATCCGGCATGTCGCCCATGCTGACGGAAAGCGCCGGGCCCGGGTTCCAGGCCACTACGTTGCTGTTGTGATGATGCGTAACGTCGATGTTGCGGTTCAGCGCATCGTCATGAATCACGCTGCAGGTTTCGGCATTCAGATAGACGCGGTCGGTACGATCGGGAAAAGTCTCTGTGCCGTTGCTTAATACGCCTTCTTCCGCATTTTTCACTTTATCAATATAACGGTCGCCCAGACCGCTGACTTTCACTGCCGCAATGTCGCCGACGTTGAAATAGGTATGCAGGGCTGACGTGGTTTCAAATTCGCCGTGCGCCTCCAGCTCAATTTCGCAGGTTTTGCCCAGCTTAAAGCGCGCCAGCAGGGTGAACTCGTGCGGCCAGTACTGGCGGGTGGCGTCGCTGCTTTTCAGTGCAAAGGTCAGCACCACGCCGTTGTCGTCTTCATCGTGCCCTTTCAGGGCCCACGGCAGGTTGCGGGCGAAGCCGTGGGAGGGCAGACCCTGCTGAGCAGAAGGACCAAACCACGGCCAGCAAATCGGCACGCCGCCGCGCAGGGCAACGCCGTTTTTAAATGGGGTGTTGCCGCTGAGCCACAGGACTTCTTCTTCGCCAGCGGGCTTCCAGGAGAGCAGGTGAGCGCCCTGGAAAGCCACGGACGCTTTCACCTGCGGATGGTCAACGACGATCAGCTCCAGGTCATCAAGCTGGCGGCGGGAAAGTACAGGGGTAAGCTGTTCGATAACCGGGAGGGCAAAAATTTTATTAATCATTACGCAATCCTTTATCTTTAGACAAAAAAAAGAGCGACCGAAGTCGCTCTTACAGATTACTGTCTCATCTCAACTTATTTGGAGATGTGAGCAATCAGGTCCAGAACCTTGTTGGAGTAACCAGTTTCGTTATCGTACCAGGAAACCAGTTTCACAAAGTTGTCGTTCAGAGCGATACCCGCTTTGGCGTCGAATACGGAAGTGCAGATTTCACCGTTGAAATCGGTGGATACCACGTCGTCTTCGGTGTAGCCCAGAACGCCTTTCATTGCGCCTTCGGAAGCAGCTTTGATTGCTTTCTTAATTTCTTCATAAGAAGCAGCTTTTTCCAGACGAACGGTCAGGTCAACAACGGATACGTTCGGAGTCGGAACGCGGAACGCCATACCGGTCAGTTTGCCATTCAGTTCTGGCAGAACTTTACCTACAGCTTTAGCAGCGCCGGTAGAGGACGGGATGATGTTCTGAGCTGCGCCGCGGCCGCCGCGCCAGTCTTTGTGAGACGGGCCATCAACGGTTTTCTGAGTCGCGGTGGTTGCGTGAACGGTAGTCATCAGACCTTCGATGATGCCGAAGTTGTCGTTGATAACTTTTGCCAGCGGAGCCAGGCAGTTGGTGGTGCAGGATGCGTTGGAAACGATGTCCTGGCCTTCGTATTTGTCAAAGTTAGCGCCTTTAACAAACATCGGAGTGTTGTCTTTGGACGGGCCAGTCAGTACGACTTTTTTCGCGCCAGCGGTGATGTGTTTACGAGCGGTTTCGTCGGTCAGGAAGATACCGGTTGCTTCAGCAACAACGTCAACACCCACTTCGTCCCACTTCAGGTTAGCCGGGTCACGCTCAGCGGTAACACGGATTTTTTTACCGTTAACGATCAGATGACCGTCTTTCACTTCAACGGTACCGTTGAAACGGCCGTGAGTGGAGTCATACTTCAGCATGTAAGCCATGTAGTCAGCGTCTAACAGGTCGTTGATTGCAACGATCTCGATGTCAGAACGTTCCTGAGCAGCACGGAAAACAATGCGACCGATACGGCCAAAACCGTTGATACCTACTTTGATAGTCATATATTCCACCAGCTATTTGTTAGTGAATAAAAGGTTGCCTGTAAAATTACAAAAACCTTACGCAGCGTCAAGCGGAATCGTGTCAATCATTGCGACAAATCAATCCAGAGCATGCCTTTGCGCGGTCGATTTATCCCACTTTCCCTTTGAGCCCAATTCCATATGGGGGCTGCGCCCGGAATTTTAAAGGTCACTGAAGATAAAAATGTGATATTCATCACAATTGTGTGGCTGCCTTTTGGCGTCGCCTAAGTTTAGAACAAAAGTGCACGCTTCATTGTTAATATTTTGTTAGAATTGACGTGAAAAGTTGTCCTTTCACAGCGAGAAGCAAGCCAATGTCGAATAAACCCTCTTCGGACGAGCTCAAAAAAAATTTGAGCGAGATGCAGTTTTACGTGACGCAGAATCACGGTACTGAACCGCCGTTCACCGGGCGGTTGCTCCACAACAAACGCGATGGCGTCTACCACTGCCTGGTGTGCGATGCCGCGCTGTTTCACTCGCAAACCAAGTATGATTCCGGCTGCGGCTGGCCAAGCTTTTATGAGCCCGTCAGCGATGACGCTATCCGCTACCTTAATGATTACTCCCACGGTATGCAGCGCACGGAAATTCGCTGCGGAAACTGCGATGCTCACCTTGGGCACGTATTCCCGGATGGTCCACAGCCCACCGGAGAGCGTTTTTGTGTTAATTCGGCCTCATTAAGCTTCACCAATGATGAAAACGGTGAGCAAATTAAGGGTTGAAAAAACGATTCAGCAAATTATTCCAAACGGGGTTGGCGGAAGATGGAAATTGAGCGGATTATTGACGGTATGACGCCGGAAGTTTATCAGCGCCTGGCGACGGCGGTTGAGCTGGGTAAATGGCCGGACGGCGTGGCGTTGACTGACGAACAGAAAGAGAACTGTCTGCAGCTGGTGATGCTCTGGCAGGCGCGATACAACGTTGACGCGCAGCATATGACCATCGATACCAACGGGCAGATGGTGATGAAGAGTAAACAGCAGCTGAAAGTTGACTTCGGCATTACGCCGCAGCCTATCGCGACCTTTAAATCCTGAGGCTGAAAAGGCCTGCGTCAGCCCGGCTAACTGCGCGCCGGGCTCTGAGGCATCACAACGTTACTTCTTGTTCATCATCGCTTTAAGATCGGCGAAGGGGTTATATTTCGCTTCGCCGACGCTTTTCTGCGCATCTTCGCCAGCAACCACCGTCGAGCCATACAGATCGGCTTCGGTGTATTTTGAGTGCTCATGATCGTGACAGTACAGGCACAGCATCTCCCAGTTGCTACCATCTTCCGGGTTATTGGAGTGGTCGTGGTCAATATGGTGTACCGTCAGTTCACGCAGGTTTGAATAGACAAACTCTCGCGAGCAGCGTCCGCAGACCCAGGGGAAGAGCTTCAGCGCTTTTTCGCGGTAACCGACTTCCAGACGGGCGTAGTTTTTCGGGATATAAGCCATAATACCCATGCCTTTTGTTGCAAATGAAAAGCTGCGCCGGAGCCGGCGCAGCGGAATGGGGTTATCATAACCTATTGTGCTGGCGCTGACACCGCGCAGATCAGCGTTTGATCCCCAATGACTCGGCCAGCTGTTTCGCTAACTGATTCTGGTCATCGGCGCCGTACTCCCAGAACATCGCGCCACCCAGCCCCTTGCTCTTGATGTAGTCAGCTTTGATGGCCACCGAGCGCGGGTTCTCATACGAAAGCGCAAAGAGGGCTTGACCGTCGGCGGACTGCACCGACAGCCACGGTACCTTCGCTTCATCATCCCAATGCTGAGTAAAGCGCTTCTGCGGATCGTTGATTAACTTCGCCACGATATCGTTATATTTCACATAGGTATCTTTGGTCAGATCGACGCCCAGCGATTCGAACAGTTCAATCTGTTGAGCCGCAAAGTAGGGGCGGGTGGCCGGGTTTTTCTGCGCGTCCGGCTTGCTCCAGTCAATACCCGGCTCGACGGCGCGTTTGGGTATCCGGCCATAGAAACCAATCCCCAGGTTCATCTGGCTCGCCTTTAGACCGGCGGCAAGGTAGTTGTTCACTATAAAGTCCGCGCTGTACTTATCCGCTTCGGCGACCGTCGGCCAGCGGGTTGAATCATACAGGTTGGAATTGAAGTACTGGGTACCGTAGGCCAGGTCGTAGGTCATCAGGTTGATGTAGTCGAGCGATGGTGCAATGGCTTTGACGTCCACCCAGCTTTTTGGGCTCTCCGCGTTGGCGCCTACGGCGATGGTCACCAGTTTTTTATTACCGACCGCCGCGCGCAGCTCTTTCAGCAGGGCGGTAAAATTATCGCGATCGGCCGGTTGGCTGGCGACCAGCCCCCACGCGCCGTTGACCGGATACTCCCAGTCCAGATCGATCCCATCGAGACCGTATTTTTCAATAATCGCCTGAGCGGACTGAATAAACACCGCCCGGGTTTCCTTCGTCGCCGCCGCGCCGGAGAATCCGCGCGCTCCCCAGCCGCCGACGGAAAGCAAGACTTTCAGGTTCGGGTTCTGCTGGCGCAAGCGGGGGATTTTCTGTAAATCAGCCTGCACTTTCGGCGACAGCCAAATTTGATGCAGCTTGCTCGGATCTTTCAGGGCGGTGTTGGTTTCGTCTTTTTCATCGTTGTAAACCAGACCAAACGAGTAGTTGAGATGGGTAATCTGGCGTACGTCCAGTTTATCAATATCGCCGCCTGGACCGGCAGTGACGTCGCCGCCGCCGTTAAAGTAGCCGACGGACATCAGTGAGTTAGCGGAAACAACGCTCGCGCAGAGCAGGGGTAAAGCTGCCAGTAAAGGCAAAAGTTTCATAGCGGATCCTCTTTGACTTAAAAGTGACATTGAAAAGCAAACACGCCACGGAAATGGCGTGGCGAAAAAAACAGCTCGTGCAGCCTAGCATCTTCCGCTGCGCAAAAATGCGAAGCGGTTCACGGCTGCATTAGCGAAGCGGTAGTGAGACGACGTCCTTTTCTTCACTTCAATCATCTCCCTCGACGAATTTTACCGTATTTGTGATCTGAGTTGTGAAATGCAGATCAATATCTGTGTTTTAAAGATTTAATATTGACCTCAAAGATTCTGTGGTTAAGTATGGCCTTCACTGATGCAAAATCATTAAACAAAGGAAAACGCAATGAAAGCACTGGCAAGATTTGGTAAGGCCTTTGGCGGCTATAAGATGATTGATGTTCCGGAGCCGGCGTGCGGACCGGATGACGTGGTGATTGAAATCAAAGCCGCCGCCATCTGCGGCGCGGATATGAAACACTACAACGTGGACAGCGGCTCCGATGAATTTAACTCCATTCGCGGTCACGAATTTGCCGGTGCAATTGTCCGGGTTGGCGAAAAGGTCAAGGACTGGAAGGTCGGCCAGCGGGTGGTTTCTGACAACAGCGGGCACGTCTGCGGCGTGTGTCCGGCCTGCGAACAGGGCGATTTTCTGTGTTGTACAGAAAAAGTGAATTTAGGCCTGGACAACAATACCTGGGGCGGCGGATTTTCGAAATACTGCCTGGTGCCGGGGGAGATCCTCAAAATTCATCGCCACGCGCTGTGGGAAATCCCGCCGGGCGTTGATTACGAAGAAGCTGCGGTGCTGGATCCTATCTGTAATGCCTATAAATCGCTCGCCCAACAATCCAGGTTTCTTCCCGGTCAGGACGTGGTGGTTTTCGGTACCGGTCCATTAGGGCTATTTGCCGTACAGATGGCGCGCATTATGGGGGCCGTTAATATTGTGATGGTCGGTCTGGAAGAGGACGTCGCGGTGCGTTTCCCTGTTGCCAAAGCGCTCGGGGCAACGGCGGTCGTCAACGGTTCATCCGAAGATGTGGTCGCCCGCTGCCAGGCAATCTGCGGTAAAGATAATCTGGGGCTGGTTATCGAATGTTCCGGCGCCAATATCGCTCTCAAACAATCCATCGAAATGCTGCGCCCCAACGGTGAAGTGGTGCGCGTGGGTATGGGCTTCAAACCGCTGGACTTCTCCATCAACGATATCACCGCGTGGAACAAAAGCATCATCGGGCATATGGCCTATGACTCTACGTCCTGGCGCAACGCCATTCGCCTGCTCGCCAGCGGCGCTATCAAAGTCAAACCAATGATCACGCACCGCATTGGCCTGTCGCAATGGCGCGAAGGGTTTGACGCCATGGTCGATAAAACCGCCATCAAAGTCATCATGACTTACGACTTTGATGAATAACCCCCGTGATAAAAGGAACGTTATCCGATGGAACAGATAGCAAAACCGCACTGCGGCGCCAGGCTGGATCGCCTGCCTGACTGCCGCTGGCACTCTTCAATGTTTGCCATGGTCGCTTTCGGATTACTGGTCTGCTGGAGTAATGCCGTTGGTGGATTAATTCTCGCGCAGTTAAAAGAGCTCGGCTGGACCGACAATTCGACTACCGCCACGTTCTCCGCCATTACCACGGCAGGTATGTTTCTCGGCGCGCTCGGCGGCGGCATCATCGGCGATAAAATTGGGCGTAAAAACGCGTTTATTTTGTATGAAGCGATTCATATTATCGCCATGGTCATTGGGGCGTTTTCCCCGAATATGAGCTTCCTTATTGCCTGTCGTTTTGTCATGGGCGTGGGATTAGGCGCGCTGCTGGTAACCTTATTTGCCGGTTTCACCGAATATATGCCCGGCAGAAATCGCGGAACCTGGTCCAGTCGGGTCTCGTTTATCGGTAACTGGTCTTATCCGCTCTGTTCGCTAATCGCGATGGCATTAACGCCGCTAATTAGCGCGGAATGGAACTGGCGCGTGCAGCTGTTGATCCCGGCCGCGTTGTCGCTGATAGCTACCGTGATTGCCTGGCGCAGTTTCCCTGAATCCCCCCGCTGGCTGGAGTCGCGCGGGCGCTATGCGGAAGCTGAGGAGATAATGCGGGCCATTGAAGGGCGGGTGGCTCGGCAGACGGGCAAGCCGCTGCCGCCGGTAGTTATCGATGATGACGGCAAACCGCCGCGCGCCGTTCCTTATTCGGCCTTATTAACGGGCGCATTGCTGAAACGGGTTATTTTAGGCTCCTTCGTGCTGATAGCCATGAACGTCGTCCAGTACACCTTAATTAACTGGCTACCGACGATATTTATGACCCAGGGTATTAATCTGAAAGACTCAATTGTCTTAAATACCATGAGTATGTTCGGCGCGCCGTTCGGAATTTTTATCGCCATGCTGGTGATGGATAAAATTCCCAGAAAGACGATGGGTGTAGGCCTGTTAGTGTTAATTGCCGCGCTGGGATATATCTATTCGCTGCAAACCAGCATGCTGCTGATTACGTTAATTGGCTTCTTCCTGATTACGTTTGTCTATATGTACGTCTGTTACGCCTCGGCGGTTTATGTTCCGGAAATATGGCCGACTGAAGCGAAGCTTCGCGGGTCGGGTCTCGCGAACGCGGTGGGGCGAATCAGCGGTATCGCCGCGCCTTATGCGGTGGCGGTACTGCTTAACGGCTATGGCGTAACTGGTGTGTTTGTGCTGCTGGGGGCCGTCTCTATTATTGTCGCTATCGCTATTGCAACCATCGGAATTGAAACCAAAGGCGTCTCTGTCGAAAGTCTCGGTATTGATGCAGTTACCAGCAAATAATATTGACGGGAAATAAAATGAAAAATTCAAAAGCGATATTAAAAACACCGGGCACGATGAAAATTATCGCTGCCGATATCCCGGTACCCAAAGAACATGAAGTGCTGATCAAAATTGAATACGTCGGAATTTGCGGTTCAGATGTCCACGGTTTTGAGTCGGGGCCCTTTATTCCGCCGAAAGACCCTAATCAGGAAATTGGTCTGGGACACGAATGCGCCGGTACGGTGGTGGCCGTAGGCAAAAGCGTGAGCAAATTTAAGCCGGGCGACCGGGTGAATATTGAACCCGGCGTGCCGTGCGGCCACTGCCGCTACTGCCTGGAAGGAAAATACAATATCTGTCCCGACGTCGACTTTATGGCCACGCAGCCAAATTATCGCGGCGCGCTAACCCACTATTTATGCCATCCGGAGAGCTTCACTTACAAACTGCCCGATAACATGGACACCCTTGAAGGCGCTTTGGTGGAGCCTGCGGCGGTTGGCATGCATGCCGCAATGCTGGCGAACGTCAAGCCGGGCAAGAAAATCGTCATACTTGGCGCAGGCTGTATTGGCTTAATGACCCTGCAGGCATGCCTTTGCCTGGGGGCAAGCGACATCGCGGTGGTTGATGTGCTGGAAAAACGCCTTGCCATGGCCGAACAGCTCGGAGCCAAAGTCGTTATCAACGGCGCGAAAGAGGACACCGTTGGGCGTTGCCAGCAGTTCTCCGGCGATATGGGGGCCGATGTTGTTTTTGAAACGGCCGGGTCTGCCATCACCGTTAAGCAGGCTCCTTACCTGGTGATGCGCGGAGGAAAAATCATGATCGTCGGTACGGTTCCCGGTGATTCAGCCATCAATTTCCTCAAAATTAACCGTGAGGTCTCGATTCAGACCGTCTTCCGCTATGCCAACCGCTATCCGGTCACCATAGAAGCGATCTCCTCCGGGCGTTTCGATGTGAAATCGATGGTGACGCATATTTATGATTTTGAGGATGTTCAGCGCGCGTTTGATGAATCCGTTAATAACAAACGCGAGATTATTAAAGGTGTTATTAAAGTTAACCATTAATGTATTGCAAAGGGAGAAACAACCATGCTGGCAGATATTAAATATTGGGAAATTGATGCCCAGAATAAACATTATGCGATTGCCCACTTTAACGTGTGGAATGCGGAAATGCTGATGGGAGTTATTGATGCAGCGGAAGAGGCTAAGTCGCCGGTGATTATCTCTTTCGGTACCGGATTTGTGGGCAATACCTCGTTTGAAGATTTTTCGCATATGATGGTTTCGATGGCCAAAAAGGCGTCGGTTCCGGTGATTGCTCACTGGGACCACGGGCGCAGCATGGAGATAATCCACAACGCCTGGGTCCACGGCATGAATTCGCTGATGCGCGACGCTTCAGCCTTTGATTTTGAAGAGAACATTCGCCTGACCAAAGAGGCGGTGGATTTCTTCCATCCGCTGGGTATTCCGGTTGAGGCGGAGCTGGGGCATGTGGGGAATGAAACGGTCTACGAAGAAGCGCTGGCGGACTATCACTATACCGACCCGGATCAGGCGGCGGAGTTCGTCGAGCGTACCGGATGCGATTCGCTGGCGGTGGCGATTGGCAACCAGCACGGCGTCTATACCTCAGAACCGAAATTGAATTTTGATGTAGTGAAACGCGTGCGCGAGGCGGTATCCGTTCCGCTGGTGCTACACGGCGCGTCCGGCATTAGCGACGCGGATATTAAGCAGGCCATTTCGTTAGGTATTTCGAAGATTAACATCCATACCGAACTGTGCCAGGCGGCGATGGCGGCGGTACAGGAGAACCACAATCAGCCGTTCCTGCACGTAGAACGTAAAGTTCGCAAAGCGGTGAAAGCGCGCGCGCTGGAGAAGATCAAACTGTTTGGTTCTGACGGGAAAGCGGAATGACAATATGGATAATATCGAGGTTATTTGTCTGGGTGCGGCTATCGTAGATATTCCTCTGCAGCCGGTGAGTAAAAATATCTTTGATGTCGACTCTTATCCGTTAGAACGCATCGCCATGACCACCGGGGGAGATGCCATTAATGAGGCCACTATTATTTCCCGACTCGGTCACCGAACAGCATTAATTAGCCGGATAGGGAACGACGCAGCAGGACATTTTATTCTTGAACACTGCCGCCGGGAGAATATTGATATCCATAGCCTGAAGCAGGATAGCGAAATCGATACCTCAATTAACGTGGGCTTAGTCACCGCCGATGGCGAGCGTACTTTTGTGACTAACCGCAACGGGAGCCTGTGGAAGCTGAATATTAACGATGTTGATTTTGACCGCTTCTCTCAGGCAACGCTGCTGTCGCTGGCGAGCATTTTTAATAGCCCGCTGCTCGACGGCAAAGCGTTAACGGAGATCTTCATTCAGGCCAAAGCGCATGGGTTAATTATTTGCGCCGATATGATTAAGCCGCGGCTTAACGAAACCCTTGAGGATATTCGTGAGGCGCTGAGCTACGTCGATTATCTGTTTCCCAATTTTGCCGAGGCAAAACTGCTCACCGGCAAAGAGACGCTGGATGAGATTGCCGACTGTTTCCTGAGCTGCGGCGTAAAAACGGTCGTCATCAAGACCGGTAAGAGAGGCTGCTTTATTAAGCGTGCCGATATGAAAATGGAGGTTCCGGCGGTTTCTGGCATTACCGCCATCGACACCATTGGCGCGGGCGACAATTTTGCCTCGGGATTTATCTCCGCGCTGCTGGAAGGCAAGCCGCTGCGCGACTGCGCGCTGTTTGCTAACGCAACGGCCGCGATCTCGGTGCTTAGCGTAGGCGCCACCACGGGCGTGAAGAACAGAAAGCTGGTTGAACAACTTCTCGACGAATACGAAGGGTAATAGCAGCAGATGAAAATGATTCCTTTAGGCAGTACGGATATGACGCTTTCCCGCATGGGATTAGGCACATGGGCCATTGGCGGCGGCCCGGCATGGAACGGCGATCTCGACCTGCAGATATGTATCGATACCATTGTTGAGGCGCATCGCTGTGGGATCAATCTGATTGATACCGCGCCGGGCTACAACTTCGGCAACAGCGAAGTGATTGTCGGCCAGGCGCTTAAACAGCTTCCGCGCCGTGAAGTCGTCGTCGAAACCAAATGCGGTATCGTCTGGGAGCGGACGGGTAGCCTGTTTAACAAGGTCGGCGATCGCCAGCTGTACAAAAACCTGACGCCCGAGTCGATTCGCGAAGAGGTGGAGGCCAGCCTGCAAAGGCTGGGTATCGACACCATTGATATCTATATGACCCACTGGCAGTCGGTGGAGCCCTGCTTTACGCCAATTGCGGAGACCGTCGCCACGCTGAACGCGCTAAAGAAAGAGGGCAAGATTCGCGCCATCGGCGCGGCGAACGTCGATGTCGGGCATATCAGGGAGTACCTCAAACACGGCGAGCTGGATATCGTGCAGGCCAAGTACAGCATTCTTGACCGGGCGCTGGAAGCCGAGCTGCTGCCGCTCTGTCAGCAGAACGGTATTGTGGTGCAGGTCTACTCGCCGCTTGAACAGGGGCTACTGACCGGCACTATCGGCCGTGATTATGTTCCCGGCGGCGCGCGTGCTAATAAGGTCTGGTTCCAGCGGGAAAATATGCTGCGCGTGATTGATATGCTTGAGCAGTGGCAGCCGCTGTGCGAAAAATACCGCTGCACCATCCCCGCGCTGGCGCTGGCGTGGATTTTAAAGCAAAGCGATTTAATCACCTTACTCAGCGGCGCCACGGCGCCCGAACAGGTGCGTGAAAATATTGCCGCGCTGACCATCGCTTTGACGGATGATGATTCATTATTGATGAGACGAATGGCGGAAGCGGTGGAGACAAAATAAGAGCGGCATCATTGACCTCTGTTTCTGTGTAAAAGAATATTGGAATCTGCTATTCGGATATGTTATTTTGAAAACAAACATGTCCTGGCAGAGGCCAGGGGGTTATTACTTTGCGGGAAACAGAGGTGTTATCGTGGCGGCAAAAGACAGGATTCAGGCCATTAAGCAAATGGTGACTAACGATAAGAAAGTGGCGGTTTCTAATTTAAGCGCAATTTTTCAGGTCACTGAGGAAACCATACGCCGCGATCTGGAAAAGCTCGAAGATGAAGGTTTTTTGACCCGAACGTACGGCGGCGCGGTATTAAATACCAGTGCTTTATCCGACAATATTCATTTTTATAAACGGGCAAAGTCTCATTTTGAAGAGAAGCAAATTATTGCCCGTAATGCCTTGCCGTTTATTAAAAATAAAACCACCATGGCTGCCGATTCCAGCAGTACGGCGATGGAGTTATTAAAGCTGCTAAAGGAGAGAAACGATCTCACGCTGTTAACCAACTCGGCGGAAGCATTTCATGAGCTGGCGCAGTCGGAAATAAACGTTGTTTCTACCGGCGGAGAACTGAATAAGAACACGCTGTCGCTGCAGGGGCGAATCACCAAGGAAATTATCAGTCGTTATCATGTAGATATTATGGTAATGAGCTGCAAAGGCCTCGATATGCAGAGCGGGGCGCTTGACTCGAACGAAGCGGAAGCGGAAATCAAGAAAACCATGATTCGCCAGGCAGCCGAAGTAGCTCTGCTGGTCGATCACTCCAAATTCGATCGTAAAGCGTTCGTCCAGCTGGTGGATTTTAGCCATATTAATTACCTTATCACTAATAAGGCGCCGGGTGCACAGTGGATTGCATTCTGTAAAGAAAATAATATTCAACTGGTTTATTAACTTCGCCGTTGGTGGTGTCGATATTGTTTTCGTTTGCACTTGGGTAATGCCATAAAAATTTAATGATGACGGACGGCGCGGCAAAAGTGACCCTGCCGCCAACGCCATACTTTATAATTTAGCTGAATTTGAGGCATCCAGATGGAACAATGTGACCCTATCGGCGCAAGATTAGACCGCTTACCCTTGTCGCGATTTCATTTTCGTATTTTTGGCATTATTAGTTTTAGTTTATTAATCACCGGTTTCCTCAGCTATTCCGGTAACGTGGTGCTGGCAAAATTAGTCAGCAACGGCTGGTCAAATAATTATCTCAATGCGGCATTTACCTCGGCGCTGATGTTTGGCTACTTTATCGGCTCGCTGACCGGCGGTTTTATTGGGGACTATCTCGGACGACGCAAAGCTTTTCGCGTCAATTTACTGATCGTCGGGATCTCTGCCTGTGCGGCAACCTTTGTGCCCAATATATACTGGCTTATCTTATTCCGCTGTCTGATGGGCTGCGGGATGGGCGCGCTGATTATGGTGGGCTATGCCTCATTTACCGAATTTATTCCGCCCGCGGTACGCGGCAAATGGTCCGCCCGACTGTCGTTTGTCGGCAACTGGTCGCCCATGCTGTCGGCGGCCATCGGCGTTGTAGTGATCGCTTTTTTAAGCTGGCGGATGATGTTTCTGCTCGGCGGTGCGGCTATGCTGTTGGCCTGGTATCTGTCGGGGATGTATTTTATTGAATCCCCACGCTGGCTGGCCGGCAAGGGACAACGACATGCGGCTGAAGAACACCTCCGGCAGGTGGAGTCGCAAATCGAGAAAGAGAAAAACATCACATTACCGTCCTGGCAGAGTACTGCCCCGGTTGCGGAGCCGTGCGCGGAAAGCGGCTCTTTCTGGCTGCTGTTTAAAGGTCAGATGCTGCGGCGAACGCTGGTGGCGATCACGGTACTGATCGCCATGAACATTTCGCTCTATACCATCACGGTGTGGATCCCAACGATTTTCGTCAATTCGGGGATCGACGTGACGAAATCTATCTTGATGACCGCGATAATGATGGTTGGGGCACCGGTGGGGATATTTATCGCCGCGCTGATTATCGACCGTTTTCCGCGGCGATTATTTGGCTCATTTCTACTGATAATTATTGCGGTGCTCGGCTACTTCTATTCGATTCAAACCGCAGAGTGGGCCATCTTAAGCTATGGTCTGGTGATGATATTTTTCCTGTACATGTACGTCTGCTTTGCTTCAGCGGTATATGTGCCGGAGCTGTGGCCAACGCATCTCCGTCTGCGCGGTTCAGGTTTTGTTAACGCGGTAGGCAGAATTGTCGCCGTATTTACCCCTTACGGCGTCGCTATCCTGCTGACCCGCTACGGCGCGATTACCGTATTTATGGTTCTTGGTTTATTGCTGGCGCTTTGCGCGCTGATTCTGTTTTGTTTTGGCATCGAAACGCGCAACGCGTCGCTGGAAGAGATTTCCGCTCTGGCCTGAGATAACGCGCCGACAGGACAATGCCTGTCGGCGTATTTCATGCGTGGGTTTCCAGCCAGTCGTCAAGGGTATAGAGAGTTGCGCCCGCGGCGGCCATCTCCATAAACGCCAGATTGCTATCCTGCGGCTGAATATTCACCCCGCGGCAGCCGTCGGTAATCACGTTGACGGTGTAGCCCAGATTGAGGGCGTCAAGCACGGTAAACTTGACGCAGTAGTCGGTGGCGAGCCCCAGCACCGTTAGCTCGCTAATGCCGCGCTCGCGCAGCCATGCATCGAGCTGCGTTTTCTGCCGGTGGCCGTTGTCGAAAAAGGCGCTGTAGCTGTCAATGGCCGGATTTTCCCCTTTGTGGAACACGGCGGCAATATCCTGCTGTTTGAGCAGCGGATGCAGCGCCGCGCCTTCGCTATTCTGCACGCAGTGATCCGGCCAGAACGTCTGCGCCAGGCCATCAAGCTCACCCTGGGCATAGGGTTCGACCTGATGCTGACTGGCAAAGCTGCCGTGGTTCGCCGGGTGCCAGTCCTGGCTGGCAACTACCGTTTCTCCCCGCGCCAGGCTCCAGTCTATAAGCTGGTTGGCGACGTCCACCGTGCTGTCGCCCTGCGGGACGGCTAGCGCGCCGCCGGCGCAGAAATCATTTTGTAAATCGACCAGTAGCAGCGCGCGCTGGGTCATGTGCTTCTCCTTACTCATCGGGTGTCAGTTCGCCGCGCAGATTCTCCTGCATGGCGTGACGGATAGCCGCCACGTCCAGATCCTGGCTCAGCAAATAGTGTAGCTTGGTCAGCGTGGCCTCGACGGTCATATCAAATCCGCTAATCACGCCAGCCTGCGCCAGCGCGTTGCCGGTGGCGTAGCCGCCCATGTTGACCTTGCCGGACATACACTGGGTCAAATTAATCACCACGATACCGCGCTGGCTGGCTTCGGCCAGGACCTGAATAAACTCGCCGTTCTGCGGCGCGTTACCGACGCCATAGGAGCGCAGGATCAGCGCTTTGACCGGCTGGCGCAGGAAGTTGCGCACCACGTCGGCGGAAATGCCGGGATAAATCGTCACCACGCCAATCGGCTGCGGCGTGATAGGGTGCACCACCAGCTCGCCGCTGCCGTGCGGCGCGGGAGGCGTGCCGAGCCGGCGAATATGGATACCGGCTTCCAGCAGCGGCGCCAGGTTGGGCGAGGCGAAGGCGTTAAAGCCGTCGGCATGGGCCTTCGTCGTGCGGTTGCCGCGGTAGAGGCGATTATTGAAGAACAGCGACACTTCGTTAATCGGATAGTTGGCGGCGACGTACAGCGCGTTGAGCAGGTTAATCTGGCCATCAGAGCGCAGTTCGGCAAGCGGGATTTGTGACCCTGTCACAATGACCGGTTTTCCCAGATTCTCCAGCATGAAGGAGAGCGCAGAGGCGGTAAACGCCATGGTGTCCGTGCCGTGGAGGATCACGAAACCATCGTACTGGTCATAATGGTCGCGAATATCGTCGGCGATATGCTGCCAGTCTTCCGGCGTCATATCGGAAGAGTCCATTAACGGGGCGTATTCATGAATGGTGAAGTCCGGCATCTCCGGGCGGTGAAACTCGGGCATCAACGCCAGCTGGCGCTGTAAATGGCCGGAAACGGGGATATAGCCGTGTTCAGAACGCTGCATACCAATGGTGCCGCCGGTATAGGCAACGTAAATAGATTTCTTCTGCATAGCATCGCTTAGGTTAAACGTAGACAGGCGCAGTATAGAGGGGCGGAAGAAAAAATAAAGTAAATGCCGCCCCACGGGATGGGGCGGCAGAGGATTAACGAATATTGGCGCAGGTTAAGCAGAACGCGTAGCGGTTTTGCGGATCGTTGAATGCCGCCAGCTTATCGCTCTCGGTTTTCACCGCATTGGCCGCCGCGGCGACCGGTGCGGGCAGATACGCCTGGACCGCTGCCGGCAGCGCCGCGCGAACGGAACCCGTCAGGCTATCCACCACCATCGAAAAGAAGGTCGGTTCTTCCTGATAGTAGTTGATATGCCACTGTTTCAGCTTCGCCAGCTCGGCGGCTTTTGCCACCGCGTCGTCAAAGTCGCCAAGGCTATCGACCAGGCCGTTCGCTTTTGCATCTTCACCGGTCCAGACGTGGCCCTGAGCGATTTGGTCAATTTTCTCCGGCGTGCTCTTACGCGCGTTCGCCACCAGGGTGATAAAACGCTTGTAGCCGTTTTCGATGCTGAGCTGCATCAGCTGTTGCACTTCCGGAGGCAGCGCTTTGGTGGTTGAGACATCAGCCAGCGGCGAGGTGGCCACGCCGTCGGTATGGACGCCAATTGAGCCGAGGGTATCTTCGACGGTATTGATCACCCCAAAGATACCGATAGAGCCGGTAAGGGTGCTGGGGTTGGCGACGATATAATCCGCCGGGGTGGAGATCCAGTAGCCGCCGGAGGCTGCCATGCCGCCCATTGAGACCACCACCGGTTTACCGGCCGCTTTTGCCGCCGCCAGCTCTTCGCGAATCATCTCGGAGGCGCTGACGCTGCCGCCCGGGCTGTTAACCCGCAGCACGATCGCTTTCACTTTCGGATCGAGGCGCGCGTCGCGGATCTGCGCGGCGGTGGTGTCGCCGCCGACGTTACCCGGCGTTTCTTCGCCATCCATAATCGCGCCGTTAGCAAAGATAACCGCTATTGCGGAACCCTGGTCGGCAGGCGTTTTCAGCGTGTAATCGTAGTAGCTGATTGCGCTGTAGTTGTTGTCCTCCTTACTCCAGCCAAACTGTTTAGTCAGCGCTTTTTCCACCTCGGTAGAGGTGCCCAGCGCATCAACCAGCTTGTTATCCAGCGCGTATTTTGCCGTGTCGCCATCGACTTTACGCAGGCCGTCAATCACGCCCTGAGCGCCGGGGAACAGCTGCTGAGCGGTGATCTGGCGGTTGGCGGCAATGGTATTGAGATAGTTTTGCCACAGCTCGCCAATCCAGCGGCTGTCCGCCTCGCGCGCCGCCGGGGACATATCATCGCGGATAAACGGCTCTACCGCTGACTTATAGGTGCCGACGCGGAAAACGTGGGTCGACACTTTGAGCTTGTCGAGCAGCGATTTGTAGTACAGGCCGTTGGTCGCGAAGCCGTGCAGGTCCACTTCGCCCTGCGGCGAGAGCCAGATCTTATTGGCGAAGCTGGCCAGATAGTACTGACCCTGGCTGTAGCTGCTGCCGATGGCATATACCGGCTTGCCGCTATCGCGGAATTCGCGCAGCGCTTTACCGATATACTGCATCGACGGCTGATCGCCGCCGGCAAAGTCCTTCAGATCCAGCACGATACCGGTGATATTGCGGTCGTCTTTCGCCTGGCGAATTGTCTGCACAATGTCGAACAGCGAGTTTTCCTGCAGGCGATCGGAACTGGCGCCAAACAGCTGGCGGCCAATCACGCCAAGCTTGCTGCTGGCCGAGGGTTTATCGACCACCACGCCGGTGATATCCAGCAGCAGCGCGCCGCGGGTAGCGTGCTCTGTCGTTGTACTGCTGAACTGGGCCCAGATGCCGACGCAGGCCAGCACCAGCACCAGGAAAACCACGTTCAGTGCGAGCTGGCGAATGAAATTGAGCACGCGCCATGTCCATTTAAAAAATCCGGCGAGCAGTCGCCAAAGAGTTCGCATGTATTCTCCCTAACCATAATCAAAAATGGGCGAGCCGCAGGGGCTGCCGCGTCTGGCTATCCTAATGAGAGTGCCGTCGGTTGTCAGCAGGAATCACCCGTTGGGCTGTAACAAAATCCTTGCGCATGTTAATTTTATGAAAAATCACATCACAGGAGTTATACAGATGGATGCTCTCGAACTACTGGTTAATCGCCGCAGCGCTTCACGTCTGACCGACCCGGCTCCGGCGGGCGAACAGCTGGAAAACATCCTTCGCGCTGGCCTGCGCGCGCCGGACCACGGGACGCTGCAGCCGTGGCGCTTCTTCATTATTGCCGATGAAGGGCGCGAGCGCTTCAGCCAGCTGCTGGAAAAAGGCGCGGTGGCGGCAGGGGGAGATGAAAAAGCGATTGAAAAAGCGCGCAGCGCGCCGTTTCGCGCGCCGCTGATCATTGCGGTGGTGGCGCACTGTGAAGATCATCCGAAGGTGCCAAAGTGGGAGCAAGAGATGTCGGCGGGCTGTGCGGTGATGGCCATGCAGATGGCGGCCGTGGCGCAGGGGTTTAACGGCATCTGGCGCAGCGGCGCGTTAACCGAAAGCCCGGTTGTACGCGAAGGGTTTGCCTGCCGCGAGCAGGATAAGATCGTGGGCTTTCTCTATCTGGGGACCCCGCAGCTCAAAGCGTCAACCACCATCGCTTTGCCGGATACCGCGCCGTTCGTGACGCGCTTCTGAGTCCGTTCTCGTTATGCCGGGCGGGCCCGGCTCACCGCCTCCTCGGGGGAAGTAGCCCGGCTAAGCGCAGCGCGAGCCGGGTGGAAGCAGTGTCAGTGTATCAGACTTGACACCTTTCCCGGAGGCGGTGCTGGCGCACCAGTCCGGACTACCAAACCGCGGACGGCTGGGAACCCGTAGCCGAGGCAGAGCGTTTCAGACGCCGCCTCCGGGCATTCAACGGCGACGATGTTACTTCTGTCGTTTCGCGAATTCGTCTTTCGCTTTCTGAAGCTGCTGCTGGAAGGCCGGATTGGTATGCAGCGTGGCGACGACCGCCGAACCGACGATACGCGCCGCGTCTACGTCGCTCTGCCAGTGATAGCCGCAGATCACCCGGCTCTCGCCGAGCTCAAAGCCGCGCTTAAGGATTTCATTTTGCCGCTGGGGATTAATCTCCGCCAGCACCAGCGCGGTGGCCCAGCCGATAGAGGTGTGGCCGGAGGGGTAGGAGCCGTTTTTCGACAGCGTATCCTGTTCCTTGGTGTTACAGGTGGCGACGCCATAAAACGCAAATGGGCGAATGCGCATGTACTTCTCCTTCGCTCCTCGCGTCGCCAGGTCGCCGGCATCTTCAATCATGTTGGTGAGCAGCTTGTGCAGCTCCGGCGCATCTTTGGCGGTAATGGGCGAGCCGAAGGCGCCGGAGAAGGCGTTGGCGACGCCGCCGCCGCTCAGGTTGGCGTCTTCAACCGCCAGCTTACCGCGCTCGGTGCCGCGCAGCAGACGGCCTTTCTCATACATCGCCTGATCGTTTAAAAACGCGATACTGCCCACTTCCGGCGGCGGCGGCAGCAGCCTCAGGCTGTCGATGGCCTGGGCGTTGGTCAGGTAGTAGAGATCGGGTTTTGTGGTGACGTCGTTACCGGCGGGAACCAGGGCGAAAGCGTTAAGGGAGAAGAGACTGGCCAGGCAAACGGCGAGAACACGCTTTTTCATGAAAACTTCCTTACGTTGTTATATGTCCAGAGAAAACAGAATTTATGCTTGTCATATTTCTGTCATTTTTTAGTAAAGGGTAAAATCACGTTGAAAAAGCGGGGCCGCATCGCAAAATCGGTTTTTTGTCTGCTTAATGAGCAACCATACGCGATTTCGGACTGTCGCACTTACCACTCCGCCATTTGGGCGCTACCATATCGGGATTGCAATGACAGGAGATGTCCATGAGCGAGCAAGCCATTCGTTTAACGCAATACAGCCACGGAGCCGGTTGCGGGTGTAAAATTTCCCCTAAGGTGCTGGAAACTATCCTGCAAAGCGACCAGGCCAAATTTATCGACCCGAATCTGCTGGTGGGCAACGAAACCAGCGATGATGCCGCGGTCTACGATCTCGGTAACGGCACGTCGATCGTCAGTACTACCGATTTTTTTATGCCGATCGTCGACAACCCGTTCGACTTTGGGCGCATTGCGGCGACCAACGCCATCAGCGATATTTTCGCCATGGGCGGTAAGCCGATTATGGCGATCGCTATTCTCGGCTGGCCCATTAATACCCTGGCGCCGGAAATTGCCCGTCAGGTGGTTGAGGGCGGACGCTTTGCCTGCCAGCAGGCGGGGATCGCGCTTGCCGGCGGCCACTCCATTGACGCTCCGGAACCCATCTTCGGGCTTGCCGTGACCGGCGTCGTCCCGACCGAGCGGGTGAAGAAAAACAGCACCGCGCAGGCCGGCTGCAAGCTGTATCTCACTAAACCGCTGGGTATTGGCGTGCTGACCACCGCGGAGAAAAAGTCGCTGCTGAAGCCTGAGCACCAGGGGCTGGCGACGGAAACCATGTGTCAGATGAATCTCGTTGGCTCGGCGTTTGCTAATATCGACGGCGTGAAAGCGATGACCGACGTCACCGGTTTCGGGCTTCTGGGCCACCTGAGCGAAGTGTGCCGCGGCGCGGGCGTACAGGCGCAGCTTACCTATGCGGATATCCCGAAATTGCCCGGCGTCGAAGCCTACATCGCGGCGGGCGCGGTGCCGGGCGGTACCGGGCGTAACTTTGCCAGCTACGGCCATTTGATGGGCGACATGCCGCCAGCGTGGCGCGATCTGCTGTGCGATCCGCAAACCTCCGGCGGTCTGCTGCTGGCGGTAACGCCAGAAGCCGAGGCTGAGGTGCAGGCAGCCGCCGCTGAGTTTGGTATCACGCTTACCGCTATCGGCGAGCTGGTTACCGCCCGCGGCGGACGCCCAATGATCGAGATCCGTTGATTTCATGCGGCTGTTTATTGCAGAAAAACCGAGTCTCGGTCGCGCCATCGCCGATGTGCTGCCAAAACCGCATCGCAAAGGCGACGGCTACATTGAGTGCGGTAACGGGCAGGTGGTCACGTGGTGCATCGGCCACCTGCTGGAGCAGGCCCAGCCCGACGTCTACGATGCGCGCTATGCGCGCTGGAACCTGCTCGACTTGCCTATCGTGCCGGAAAAGTGGCAGCTCCAGCCTAAACCGTCGGTGACCAAACAGCTTAACGTGATTAAGCGTCTGCTCGGCGATGCGCAGGAAGTCATTCATGCGGGTGACCCGGACAGAGAGGGGCAACTGCTGGTGGATGAGGTACTTGACTACCTGCAGCTGGCGCCGGAAAAGCGTCAGCAGGTGCAGCGCTGTCTGATTAACGATCTTAACCCGCAGGCGGTGGAGCGGGCGATTAACCGCCTGCGCGCCAACAGCGAATTTGTTCCGCTGTGCGTCTCCGCGCTGGCCCGCGCCCGCGCCGACTGGCTATACGGGATCAATATGACCCGCGCGTACACCATCCTTGGCCGTAACGCGGGTTACCAGGGGGTACTCTCGGTCGGGCGCGTGCAAACGCCGGTGCTTGGCCTGGTGGTACGCCGCGATGAAGAGATTGAAAACTTCGTCGCTAAAGACTTCTTCGACGTCAAGGCGCATATCGTCACCCCAAAGGATGAGCGTTTTGTCGCCACCTGGGTGCCCAGCGAGGCCTGCGAACCGTACCAGGATGAAGAGGGGCGACTGCTGCATCGCTCGCTTGCCGAGCACGTCGTCAAGCGCATTGAGGGGCAGCCGGCGACGGTCACCGCTTATAACGATAAGCGGGACTCTGAGCCAGCGCCGCTGCCGTTTTCCCTCTCGGCGCTGCAGATTGAAGCCGCGAAGCGCTTCGGCTTTAGCGCGCAGAACGTGCTGGATATCTGCCAGAAGCTGTACGAAACCCATAAGCTGATTACCTATCCGCGTTCGGATAGCCGCTATCTGCCGGAGGAGCATTTTGCCGGGCGCCATGCGGTGCTGAACGCGATCGGCGTGCACGCGGCGGATCTGCTGCCGCAGCCGGTGGTGGATCCGGAGATCCGTAACCGCTGCTGGGATGATAAAAAGGTCGATGCCCACCACGCGATTATTCCGACCGCCCGCAGTTCGCAGGTAAAACTCAGCGACAACGAAGAAAAGGTTTACGGCCTGATTGCCCGCCAGTATCTGATGCAGTTCTGCCCGGATGCGGTGTTCCGCAAATGCCAGATCGATCTCGATATCGCCAACGGCAAGTTCGTTGCCAAAGCGCGTTTTCTGGCGGAAGCGGGCTGGCGAACCCTGCTGGGCAATAAAGAGCGCGATGAAGAGAACGACGGCATGCCGCTGCCGGTGGTGGCAAAGGATGACGAGCTGCTATGCGAAAAAGGCGAAGTGGTGGAGCGTCAGACCCAGCCGCCGCGTCATTTTACCGATGCGACGCTGCTATCGGCGATGACCGGTATTGCCCGCTTTGTGCAGGATAAAGACCTGAAGAAGATCCTGCGCGCAACGGACGGCCTCGGTACGGAGGCAACCCGCGCCGGGATTATCGAACTGTTGTTCAAACGCGGCTTCTTAACCAAGAAAGGGCGCTATATCCACTCCACCGACGCCGGGAAGGCTCTGTTCCACTCTTTGCCTGAAATGGCGACGCGCCCGGATATGACCGCCCACTGGGAATCGATTCTGACGCAAATCAGCGAGAAACAGTGCCGCTATCAGGACTTTATGCAGCCGCTGGTCGGTACCCTGTTCCAGCTTATCGACCAGGCCAGGAGCACGCCGGTACGCCGCTTCCGCGGAATTGTGGCCCCGGGCGACGGCAAGAAGAGCTTTAGCAAGGGGAAAGGCAGAGCCAAAGCGAAAGATAAAAAAAGCGCCGCCGGCCCTGCGGCGGAAAGCCCGCAATAAAAAACCCCGGGAAACCGGGGTTTTTCAATTATGCTCCGAACCCATATACAGGGGTTCATTCAGCGAGTGGACTTAAATAACACCCTGCGCCAGCATTGCGTCGGCGACCTTCACGAAACCGGCGATATTCGCGCCGCGTACGTAGTTGGTCTGCTTCGCTTCACCGCCGTACTCAACGCAGGCGTGGTGGATATCCAGCATGATATGGTGCAGACGAGCGTCCACTTTCTCCGCTTTCCAGCCCATACGCGCGGCGTTCTGCGCCATTTCCAGTCCTGAAGTGGCGACGCCGCCGGCGTTGGCCGCTTTACCCGGCGCGAACAGCACGCCCGCTTCGAGGAACAGATCGGTCGCCGCGATAGTGGTTGGCATGTTGGCGCCTTCCGCGACGGCCTTCACGCCGTTGGCAATCAGCTGGCGGGCAGCGTCGACGTCCAGCTCGTTCTGCGTGGCGCACGGCAGAGCGATATCCACCGGCACGGACCACGGCTGCTTACCTTCAAGGTAGGTCAGGCCGAACTCGCGCGCGTAATCCGCCACGCGGCCGTGGCTGCGCTCTTTAATGTCGATCAGGCGCGCCAGTTTTTCTTTGGTAAAGCCAGACTCGTCAACCACGGTACCGTTGGAGTCGGAAGCCGTAATCACCCGCGCGCCGAGCTCCATGGCTTTCTCAATCGCGTACTGCGCCACGTTGCCCGACCCGGACACCGCGACGCGAGCCCCTTCAAAGCCCAAACCGTGGCGCTTAAGCATCGCTTCGGTGAAGTAAATCAGTCCGTAACCGGTGGCTTCCGGACGAATCAGGCTGCCGCCGAAGGAGAGGCCTTTACCGGTGAAGACGCAGGCGCTGTTGTTGGAGAGCTTACGCATCATTCCGGCCATAAAGCCCACTTCACGACCGCCCACGCCGATATCACCGGCCGGCACGTCGGTATCCGGACCGAGGTGGCGATACAGCTCAGTCATCAGCGACTGGCAGAAACGCATCACTTCGCCATCGCTTTTTCCTTTAGGATCGAAGTCGCTGCCGCCTTTACCGCCGCCCATAGGCAGGGTGGTGAGGGCGTTTTTGAAGGTTTGTTCAAAGCCGAGGAATTTCAGAATCGACAGGTTTACAGAGGGATGGAAACGCATACCGCCCTTATACGGGCCGATGGCGGAGTTGAACTGCACGCGCCAGGCGCGGTTAACCTGAACCTGATTGCGGTCATCAACCCAAACGACGCGGAACTGGATAGCACGCTCCGGTTCAACCAGACGTTCCAGCAAATTCATCTGACGATAGCGCGGATTTTCCTCAAGGAATGGCCACAGGGTGGTCATCACCTCGCGGACCGCCTGAGCAAATTCAGTTTGATTTGGATCGCGCTGTTGAACGCGGGCGAGAAAACCTTCCAGAGTGCACGTCTGATCCATAGATATAAGTTCCCCTTATGGTTGTGGTTGCGTCTATTTATTATGATTCGGCCCTTGAAAAAGCCGATTTTCCGACTATACCATCGGAAATCGTTAGTTAAGCAAGGAAAAATTGTTCAGAAAGCAAAATTTATAATCAGGCGGTGGTCATAATCAAAAACGATGACAACCACCCGATAAAATTAGCGGGAATGGAGAGCGGCGCGCTGGGCGATAAAGGCTTCGAGCAGGGGAATATCGGCTGGCGCAAGAGGGAAGGTTAACGCCTCCTGCGGTGAACACCAGCGCAGCTGGCTGTGGTAGCGGGCGATGGGTTCGCCGTTAAAATGCGGAACCCACCAGGCGTGAAGATGTATCAGGCGGGCGGACACTTCGCGCTGGTGGCTGGCGATGTAGCATTCCGGCCGGGCGTCGATCGCCAGCTCCTCCTGGAGCTCGCGCGCCAGCGCCTGGGCCTGGGTTTCGCCGGGTTCTACTTTACCGCCGGCCAGCTCCCACATTCCCGGCTGATCCGCGTGGGGCGGCCGCTGCGCCAGCAGAATTTGCCCGTTGCGTTCGATAATGGCGGCAACAACATCAAGGGTTTTTAGCATGTGAATCATCGTTCTGTACGGGATAATGGCCTATTATCACCGTCCTTGTCCCCGTCAAACAACCCTGAATTCGCTGGAGAGACTTTGTGCTTGACCGTCATTTGCATCCCCGCCTGAAACCTGTCCTCAACGCCGCCGTCGCCCTGCTGGATCGTCCGGCTATCTCTCCCGATGGCCTGACGCTCTTTGGCTTTGCGATTGGCGTGCTGGCGCTGCCGTTTTTAGCCCTGGGCTGGTATCCGGCGGCGCTGGCGGCGATCGTGCTCAACCGACTGCTGGATGGCCTGGACGGCGCGCTGGCCCGGCGACGCGGATTAACCGATGCGGGCGGTTTTCTCGATATTTCGCTCGATTTCCTGTTTTACGCCCTGGTGCCGTTTGGCTTTATTCTTGCCGATCCGGCGCACAACGCGCTGGCGGGCGGCTGGCTGCTGTTCGCGTTTATCGGCACCGGCAGCAGCTTTCTCGCCTTTGCCGCGCTGGCGGCTAAGCATCAAATCGATAATCCGGGCTACGCCCACAAATCGTTTTATTATCTCGGCGGGCTGACGGAAGGGACGGAAACTATCGCGCTGTTTGTGCTGAGCTGCCTGTTCCCGGCGTGGTTTGCGTGGCTGGCGTGGATGTTTGGCGCACTGTGCTGGCTGACGACCTTTACGCGGGTGTGGAGCGGATACCTTACCCTGAAGCAGGTAAGAGATTGATGGGCGGGTTTTTCCCGGCTCGGGCTGCGCTTAGCCGGGCTACGGGGCCGCAGTCGTCAGCGGTCCGGTGCGTCAGCGCCGTCTTCGGGAATGCGCCGGGAAGGAGGCTTCCCGGCGGTGCATATGGCCAACAGGCGAATTACATACTGCTTTCCGGGCCGCGTTCCCCGCGCGAGACCGGGTTTTTCGGGTTGCTGCTCCACTCGTACCAGCCGCCGTCGTAGACCGAGACGTTGTTCCAGCCCATCGCCCGGGCGTACATAAAGGTTTCTGAGGCGCGCCAGCCGGTACCGCAGTAAAAAGAGACCTGCTGGTTCGGCAGAATATTCCATGATTTCCACATCGCGGCGATATCATCTGCGCTACGCATGGTGCCGTCCGGATTATGGAAATCCTCCATATGGGTGGAGTCGCTTCCGGCATGGCCCCAGCGGGCCCCGGCAATCTCCCCCATCGGCTTGATATAGCTGTAGCCGCTGGTGGTGCCGATAAACTCCGGCCAGGAACGAATGCTTACCAGCGAGGCGTCCTGACGGTGCAGCAGGGCGCGAGCCTGCTCGGTATTGAGCATCAGCTGCGGCTGACCCGGGATCGGCGCGCCGAACTCCGGCTCGGGCTTCTGCTTCGGCGGCGTTCCGCGCTCGACCGGCAGCCCGGCGTCGGACCAGGTTTTCCAGCCGCCGTCGAGCAGGCGCACATCCTTCACCCCGGCGTAGAGCATGATCTGCGCCACGCGGGCGGCGGCATACACGTCGCGACCGTACAAAATCACCGTGGTGTCATGGCGAATACCGTGTTTTGCCAGCATCGCTTTAAGCTGCGCGTCGGAGACTTTGTTCCATAGCGGCTCGCTCTCCACCTCGTTGGTATCGATATACCCGGCGCCCGGAATATGGCTCAGCAGATAAAACTTCGGCGCGCCCCAGGCGGCCTCGAACACCTTCCATTGCCCGGCAGGCGCGGCGGTGACCGGTTTACCCTGCTGGAGGTCGTGCAGCCACTGCGGATACACCAGCTGTTCAAAATGCGGCAGCTTCTGCAGGCGGTCCGCCTGGCTCAGGGCGTCGCCGAGCGAGCTGAGGTGAGTGAAACCAGCCGCCTTAAGGCGCGCCGCGACTTTCGCGTTGTCGTCGGCGTTGCCGTACAGCGCAATCGGCGTAGAGGCCTGCAGATTGTGCAGCTTAGCCCAGGCGCTCAGCTGTTCATCGTTCAGCGAGCCAAGCCAGCTGGCGGCGAGGTTGAGCGCCTGCGGTTCATGGCCCTGAGGGCCGTCGGCGCCTTGCGGCCAACCGTTATAGAAAGCGCTAAGGCGCGTGTCAATAGCGACGCCGTTGTGCTGTTGCAGCGTGGAAAGCGTTAGCGTTGGCATGGTGTCAGCGGCGGAGGTGGAAGCAGCAGCAAGCCCCATCAGCAGGGCGAGTGCGGTCAATTGAGAAACACGTTTCATCGAAATGCCCGGCAGTAGAAAATTGAGCGGCAATTCTCCGCGAACAACGCGGAGAATTCTTTGCGATAGCGCAGGCTTTCATTGCCAGAGCCCCATATGCAAACAGCGTCCGCCGGCGGGCGTATCCTGGTCATCATGCGTGACCAGCACCGCGGGGATCGCCTGCCGCGCCAGTTCGTTGAACACCCAGCGGCGAAAATCGGCGCGCAGCGCAACGTCGAGGCGGTTAAACGGCTCATCCAGCAGCAGCGCCCGCGGTCGGGCCAGCAGGGCGCGCAGCAGGCTGACCCGCGCCCGCTGGCCGCCGGAAAGGGTGGCCGGATCGCGCGTATAAAACCCCGCCAGACCGGCGCGCTCCAGCGCCTGTTCGACCTGGGCTTTGCGCTGGGGGCCGCGGACGTCAGCGGCAAGCGCCAGCAGTAAATTTTGCCCGACGCTGAAGTGGTCGAACAGCAGCGCGTCCTGGAACAGGATGCCGATGCGCCGTCGCTCGGTGGGTAAACTGTCGCAGCGCTGGTTATCCAGCCACAGCTCGCCGGCGGCGCGAAAATTCTCCGCCAGCGCGCCGACCATCCAGGCGAACAGAGTTGATTTACCGCTGCCCGAGGGGCCCATCAGGGTCAGTATCTCGCCGGGAGCAACGGAAAAGTCGACGTTGCGCAGCAGCGGCTCTCCGTTGAGGCTGAGAGTCAGGTTTTTGACGATCAACATTAGCGTAATCCTTGTCGATAGCGGCCGGTCAGCCAGGCCAGCAGCGCGGTGGCGGCAAAAAACAGCGCCGGCAGCAGTAGCTGCCATAGCGCCTGCGCGGCCAGAGTGGACGTCTCGCCGCCGCTGCTCAGCGCGACGGCTTCGCTGGTGAGCGTCGGGAACCGTCCGCCCCCCAGCCATAACGTCGGCAGATATTGCGCGATGCTTACCGAAAAGCCCACCGCCAGCGCGGTCAGCAGAGGACGCGTCAGGGCGGGTAAGGTAACCAGCCAGAAGATGCGGCCTCGTTGCCAGCCGAGGGTGCGGGCGAGCAGCTCCATGCGCGGGTCGCGAGCGCGCCACGCGGGACGCAGAATAAACAGCATCCACGGCGCGACCCACAGCAGGTGCCCCCATAAAACGGCGATCCACTCACCGTCCAGCCACGTATACAGCGCCAGCTGATATTGGCCGTCTACCAGCGGCAGCGCCGGTAAAATCAGCGGCAGCCAGATCCATCCGTCGAAACGGGAGGGGCCAGACGCCAGCCACAGCAGGCAGATAACCGCGCCGAGCGACGCTGAGCAGAGTCCAAGCCACAGGCTGTTGCCGACGCTATCGCTGACCGGCTGGCTATTCTGCGCCGCCGCGGCAAGCAGCAGGGCGCAGGCCACGCCGCACAGCGGCAGAAGAAGGGCGAAGCTTTTCCCGGCGAGCGCCCGCGGCTGCGGGTGGCGGATCCCCTGAACCTGCGGGATCCGCCGTCGCCAGAGACGCCAGACTCCCCACGCCGCCAGCGCCATGATGGCCAGCGTCAGCAGCAGTACCAGGCTGGCGAGGGCGCCTTTCGCTTGCTGGATCTCATCGCCCTGGCTTAACCATTGCCAGGCCAGCACCGCCAGCGTCGGCGGGTTACCCGGGCCAATCACCAGCGCGACGTCGACCGCCGAAAGGCTCCAGGCGGCGGTGGCCAGCAGCTCTATCGACAGCGCCGGAAGCAGCGTGGGCAAGACTAACCATTTCAGGCACTGCCAGCGTCCGTAGCCGAGGCTTTTTAATACCGTCGCCTGTCCGGCCAGGCGTTTCTCGCCTAACAGGCCATAAACCACCCACAGCAGAAACGCGCTCTCTTTGAGCGCCATCGTCAGGCCCAGTCCAATGCCGTAGCGGTCAACCGGCGGGGTAAAAAAGGGCAACAGGCGCGGGAGCCAGCCGCCATCGGCGAAGAGCAGCAGGGCTGCGGTGGCGAAGGCCACGTGAGGTACCGCCAGCAGCAGAGGGAGCCTTGCGGCCAGCCGCCGCCAGCCGCCCGACGGCCAGAGTGCGGCCACGACGGTGAGCGTGATGATCAGCGCGCCGCCAACCGATAGCAGGGTTGAGACGAGAGCCGCCGCCAGCGCCTGGCTGAATTGCGGGTCGGCAAACAGCGACAGCCAGCGCGCGCGGCGGAGCGCCGGAAGCGCCATCAGCGCAGCGGCCGGCAGCAGCGGCAGATAGATCAGCGCGACGGCGGCCCAGGCCAGCAGCCTTAGTGCGTGCCGTAGCGGCGCAGCCATTCCTGCTCCAGCGCGTCAACCCAGGCCGCGTGCGGTTCACCCAGCATCGGCGGCATATTCTGCGGCACAACGGCGTTAAAGGCCTGCCGCTCAGTCTCGGTTAATTTCGCCGGATCCAGCACGCTGGGGTCGCCCCACACCGTCGGGTCGGCCTTGCGCAGCTGGGCCTGCGGCGAGAGCAGGAAATTCGCGACCACTTTCGCCCCCGCCGTCGCCCGGGCATTGGACGGGATCGCCACAAAGTGGACGTTGCCAAGCATCCCCTCGCGGAAGCCGAAACCGTAGCTGTCTTTCGGCAGCTCGCCGCTGACCGCTTTTTGCTGCGCGTGCAGCGGGTTAAAGGTGATGGACAGCCTGAGGGTCCCATTTTTAAGCATGGCATCCATGCGGGCGGGCGAAGCCGGGAAGTCGCGGCCCTGGCGCCACAGCAGAGGGTGAAGCCGATCAAGATAGTGCCACAGCGGCGCGGTCACGGCGGCGAAGGTGGCCTCCTCAGGCGGCTGGCGTAGCGCGTCGGGCCGCGGAGTCAGCGTCAGCAGCAGCTGTTCAAGAAACGCGGTACCGGTAAAATCCGGCGGACGCGGGTAGGTGACGCTGCCGGGATGCGCGGCGGCGAAAGCCAGCAGCGCCTGCGGAGTGGTGGGCCCGTCGGGCGTTTGTGAGCGGCGGGCGATAAAAGTGAGCTGCGCGCCGCCCCACGGCGACTCGGCGCCGTCGGTGGGGATAGAGAAATCCTCGCGCACCGGCTTTTGCGTATCGACAAAGCGCCAGTTGGGCAGGGTTTCCGCCCACCGGGTTTGCAGCAGCCTGGCGTTTTTCAGGGTGCGGAAGTTTTCGCCGTTGACCCACAGCAGATCGATGGAACCGCCTTTACTGCGTCCGGCGCGGGCTTCGGTCTGGATGCGCTTCACCGCGTCGGCGGCATCCGCAATATGCACGATGCGCAGGTCGATAGCGTAGTCGCGCTTTACCTCACCGCTGACCCAGTCGAGATAGCGGTTCACCGCCGGATCGCCGCCCCAGGCGTTAAACCACACCGTCTGGCCGCGGGCTTCTTGTTGTAGGGATTGCCAGCCGGCGCTGGCGGCCAGCGGGGAGAGCAACAGCAAAGCGAAGACCAGCACACTGCGCATAACCACTCCTTATGGTTTTGAATCGGTTGGGATCCGGCACAATCCCTGGGCGGGGATCGCCATGGCCGAATTAAAGCGCGCCGACAGGTTTTGTAAACCGATCAGCGCCGTGAGTTCGGTGAGCGCGCGGGCGTCAAACTGGCCTGCCAGCCTGTCGCGCAGCGCATCGTCGACCACCGGCGGCGTCATGCTGGCCGCCTCGGCATACTCCAGCGCCAGCCGCTCGCGGTCGCTGAACAGCGCGCTGTTCCGCCATTCGGCGACCGCCAGCAGCTTAGCGCTGCCGCCGCTGCGTTCCGCCAGCTTCATATTGGTGATATCAATGCAAAACTCGCACAGGCACAGCTGCGCGACGCGGGCGCTGACCAGCGATCTCAGCACCGGATCGAGGGGCGAACGCTTGCGTTCCAGATAGCCGACGAACATCGACACCAGGTAAAACACCAGCGGAATACGGCCCCACCAGCGGATAGGGCTGAGCACCTCGCCGTAGTGGCGACGATGCAGCCAGGCCTGCGGGCGAAGAATCAGCGGAATAGACTTCAGAGGGGGTAAGCTCATCGTGAACGCCTCTTTTGTTGTTCAAGATAGAGCGCTTTCGCGACGACCACCACAATCGCCAGCGCAAACAGGATCAATAAACCGGTCACCAGCCAGAATGTGCCGCCGGTCAGCAGGCTGCCGGTCCACGAATAGACTATCGTCGCGGGCAGCTGGCCGAGACCGGTGGCCAGCATAAAGTGGCGAAAGCGCATTGACGTCAGCCCGGCGGCGTAGCTCACCGGGTCGAAGGGAACGAAAGGGAGCAGACGGCAGATTAATATGGTGTGTTTGCCGTAGCGGGTAAAAAAGCCATCCATACTCTGCAGTACGCTCTTGCCGGTGAGCTTTTCCACCGCGTCGCGGCCGAGCGCTCTGGCGATAAAAAAGCACAGCGCCGCGCCGGCCATCGCGCTCACCCACGACAGCGCGCCGCCCCAGAAGGCGCCGAACAGGGAAGCGTTAGCGAAGGTGATCAGGAAGGCGGGAAGCGGGGCGATAATCGCCTGCAAAATCATCAGGGCGAAGGAGACCAGCGCCGCCTGCGGGCCCCAGGAGTCGATAAAGCGTTCAATAGCCTGCTGATCGAGCGTGGCAAAAGCGGCGAGGCTGCGCTGCATAAACTCATTGACGCCGGGTATCAGCCACCATGCCAGCAGAAGCGCAAACAGCGTAATGCCGATGGCTATCCGGTAGCGCGCGTTGCTATTTTTCATCGTGAGCCTGTATCCGTAATGTCTCGATTCGCCGATAGCGGGCATATCTTTTCGCCGCCTGAATCAGGACAAATAAAGCCAGCCCCGCGAGGGTCAGCTTCAGTATAAACAGGGGGGTGATACCCTCGCGGATAAGCTCGCTGGCCATCAGCGTATAGATAAATATGCCGGGCAAGGTGGTGAGGGCGGAAATAAAGGTAAACGTCCAGAATGGAATCGCCGTCAGGCCATAGGCGTAGTTCTGTACATTATAGGGAAACAGCGGGATGAGCCGGGTCAGAATTAAAAAATCGGTGCCGCTACGGGCGATGCCTTTTTCAATGGCCTGAAAAATCGCCGTCTGCCCGACGTATTTAAGCAGCAGCTCGCGGCCCAGCCAGCGGGCGAACAGAAACGACGCGGAGGAGGCGAGCGTCGCCGCCAGCAGCGATAGCAAGGTTCCCGCCAGCGGACCGAAAATCACCCCGCCGGCAATCACTAAAAGAGTGCCCGGTAGCAAAAACAGAGTGGCGACGATAAACAGCAGAATATAGAGCGTATAGCCGAAGGCGCCGCTCTGGCGGATCATTTCGCGCAGACGATCAAAATGGGTAACCAGCCCGGCAAAACCCGATTGCTGAATAATACAGGCGACAATGCTCAATATCACCACAACAAAAAGCAGCTTATATTCTGCTTTATGACGGCTTCTTTTGCATTGGGTTCTCCTGTATGGCGCGGGCGGTCTGAAGTGCGCGCGACAGTATAATAGTTTGCCGCCGTTCACAATCTCTGACGGCGGCTTTTTTGATATGGCTCAGGCTCTCCGGACGGGAGAGCCTGACGGAGGGAATATTTAGACTTTAAAGGTCGCCCATACCGGCGCGTGGTCGGACGGCTTTTCCATTGCGCGAATTTCGTAGTCGATGCCGGTTTCGATGCAGCGCTGCGCCAGCGGGGTGCTTGCCAGCAGCAGATCGATACGCAGCCCGCGGTTATCGTCAAAGCCCTTAGAGCGATAGTCGAACCACGAGAAGTGTTCGTTATCCTGCGGATTCGCATGGCGGTAAGTATCCACCAGGCCCCAGCTCAGCAGGCGCTCCATCCATTCGCGCTCTTCCGGCAGGAAGGAACATTTGCCGGTACGCAGCCAGCGCTTGCGGTTCTCTTCACCGATGCCGATATCGAGATCGGTCGGGCTGATATTCATGTCGCCCATGATCAGTACCGGATTCTCTTTATTCAGTTCGGTATCAAGGTAGTTTTGCAGGTTCTGATAAAACGCCGCCTTCGCCGGGAATTTGGTTTCATGATCGCGACTTTCGCCCTGCGGGAAATAGCCGTTAATCACCGTCACGTTGCCAAACGGGGAAGGGATTTCCGCCATGATGATGCGGCGCTGGGCCTCTTCACCATCGTTTGGGAAACCGCGACGCACGGAGATCGGCGTCTCTTTGGTCAGCAGCGCGACGCCGTAATGGCCTTTCTGCCCGTGATAAAAGACGTTATAGCCCAGCTTTGCCACCTCTTCGAGAGGAAACATATCGTCGTGAACTTTGGTTTCCTGTAGGCCGATGACGTCGGGCTGGTGTTTATCGATGATGGCGGCCAGCTGATGCGGGCGGGCACGCAGGCCGTTGATATTAAAAGAGACAAATTTCATAGTCGCTGCCACTGTGCAAGGTGAATAGTGCAGGGATGGTAGCAGAAATTCGCCGGGCTGGCTGCGCAAAGGCGCTTTATTCTGCCGATTGCAGCGGTTGGTAGCCTGTTTGCACAAACTGTGCACCATTCTGGAACGCGCTGCGCCAAAAAAGGGCGATTATTGCCGATAAATTTCGTCAAGGATCACAATTACAGAATTATATCTTACCCCTGCATAACCTTTCTTTTTATTCCACTGCAAAAGCCTCTTTTAGTATTTTTATTCACTTTTTATGCATTTTATGTGAATAACGGTCTTTCGTAACTTATTGATATTTCGTTGACGACCTCGATTTATGCATTTTTACCTCTGGCTGGCACGAACCGTGCAATCTACATTTACAGCGTAATAACCATATTCATTAACATTATTTAAACTTTTTATTTACCGGAAGAGGTCGATATGTCTCAGTCAATTACGCGTAGCAACTTTGATGAATGGATGATGCCTGTATACGCGCCAGCGGCTTTTATTCCGGTACGCGGCGAGGGGGCACGCCTGTGGGATCAGCAGGGAAAAGAGTATATCGATTTTGCCGGCGGCATTGCGGTGAACGCCCTCGGTCACGCTCATCCTCGGCTGGTTAAAGCGCTGACCGCGCAGGCGGAAAAGTTCTGGCATACCGGTAACGGCTATACCAATGAGCCGGTATTGCGTCTGGCTAAGCAGCTGATTGACGCCACTTTTGCCGACCGGGTCTTTTTCTGTAACTCCGGGGCCGAAGCCAACGAAGCGGCGCTAAAACTGGCGCGCAAATATGCCCACGATCGTTTCGGCAGTGAGAAAAGCGGCATCGTGGCGTTCAAGAATGCCTTCCACGGCCGCACGCTGTTTACCGTTTCCGCTGGCGGCCAGCCGGCCTATTCGCAGGATTTTGCGCCGCTGCCGCCGCAGATTCAGCACGCCATCTATAACGACCTCGATTCGGCAAAGGCGCTGATCGACGACAATACCTGCGCGGTGATCGTTGAACCGATGCAGGGTGAAGGCGGCGTAGTGCCTGCGAATGCGGACTTCCTGCGCGGCCTGCGTGAGCTGTGCGATGCGCACAACGCGCTGCTGATTTTCGACGAAGTCCAGACCGGCGTCGGCCGTACCGGGGAGCTGTACGCCTATATGCACTACGGCGTGACGCCGGACGTGCTTTCCACCGCGAAAGCGCTGGGCGGCGGTTTCCCGATCGGCGCGCTGCTGGCATCGGAGCGCTGCGCCAGCGTGATGACCGTCGGCACCCACGGCACGACCTACGGCGGCAACCCGCTGGCCTGCGCGGTGGCGGGAGAAGTGTTTGCCATCGTCAACACTCGCGAAGTGCTCAGCGGCGTTAAGCAGCGCCATCAATGGTTCTGCGAACGGCTCAACGCGATTAACGCGCGTTACGGCCTGTTTAAAGAGATTCGCGGCCTGGGGCTGCTTATCGGCTGCGTGCTGAAGGATGAATATGCCGGCAAGGCGAAGACCATCAGTAATGAGGCGGCGGAAGAGGGGCTGATGATGCTGATCGCCGGCGCCAACGTGGTGCGTTTCGCTCCGGCGCTGATTATCAGCGAAGAAGAGATCAACGCCGGGCTGGATCGCTTCGAACTGGCCTGCAAACGCTTTCTCGCGGGGGTCTCATCATGATGGTGATCCGTCCTGTAGAAAAAGGCGATCTGCCGGGGCTAATGACCCTGGCGGGCGAGACCGGCGGCGGCCTGACGTCGCTGCCGGCCGATGAAGCCACGCTGGCCGCGCGCATTGAACGTTCGCAGATGACCTGGCGCGGCGAGCTGCCGAAAAGCGAGCAGGGTTATGTGTTCGTTCTTGAGGACTGCGCCAGCGGCGCGGTAGCGGGAATTTGCGCCATTGAGGTGGCCGTGGGGCTTAACGACCCCTGGTACAACTATCGCGTCGGTACCCAGGTGCACGCATCGAAAGAGCTTAACGTCTACAACGCCCTGCCGACGCTGTTTCTCAGTAACGACCATACCGGCAGCAGCGAACTGTGTACGCTGTTCCTGGACCCAAAATGGCGTAAAGAGGGCAACGGCTATTTGCTGTCGAAATCGCGTTTTCTGTTTATGGCCGCCTTTCGCGAACGCTTCAACGATAAGGTCGTGGCGGAAATGCGCGGCGTCATTGACGAACACGGCTACTCGCCGTTCTGGGAGAGTCTCGGGAAACGCTTCTTCGCGATGGAGTTCTCCCGCGCCGACTACCTGTGCGGCACCGGGCAGAAGGCGTTCATCGCCGCGCTGATGCCGAAGCACCCGCTGTATATCGACTTTTTAAGCGACGAAGCGCGAGCGGTCATCGGCGAGGTCCATCCGCAAACCGCGCCGGCACGCGCGGTGCTGGAGAAAGAGGGATTTCGCTATCTCAACTACGTCGATATCTTCGACGGCGGCCCGACGCTGGAGTGCGAAATTGACCGGGTGCGGGCCATTCGCAAAAGCCGGCTGGTCACCGTCGTCGAAGGCCAGCCCGCGCCGGGCGAGTGGCCGGCCTGTCTGGTTGCTAATGAGCAGTACCAGCAGTTTCGCGCCATGCTGGTTCACGCCGACCCGGAGAGCGACCGCCTGGTGCTAAGCGCGCGCGAGCTGGATGCCCTGAAATGCCACCCCGGCGACCAGATTCGCCTGGTTCGTCTGTGCCCTGAGGAGAAAAAATCATGAGTTTATGGATTAACGGCGACTGGCAAAGCGGTCGCGGCCCGGCCCGTAGTAAACATAACCCGGTAAGCCAGGCGCTGCTGTGGCAGGGCAACGATGCCGATGCCGGGCAGGTGGCGCTGGCGGTCACCGCGGCGCGCGCGGCGTTTCCCGCGTGGGCGCGTCAGCCGTTTGCCGCCCGGAAAGCGATAGCGGAAAAATTTGCTTCGTTACTGGAAGCAAATAAAGGCGAATTAACCCGGATTATCGCCCAGGAGACCGGCAAACCGCGCTGGGAAGCGGCAACGGAAATTACCGCGATGATCAACAAAATCGCCATTTCGGTGAACGCGTATCATAGCCGTACGGGGGAAGCACAGACCGCGATGGCGGACGGAGAGGCGACGCTTCGCCATCGGCCGCACGGCGTGCTGGCGGTCTTTGGCCCCTACAATTTTCCCGGACATTTGCCTAACGGGCATATCGTTCCGGCGCTGCTGGCGGGAAATACCGTGGTATTCAAACCCAGCGAGCTGACGCCTCAAAGCGGAGAGGCGGTGGTGAAGCTATGGGCCGAAGCCGGCCTGCCGCCGGGCGTGCTTAACCTGCTCCAGGGCGGGCGGGAAACCGGCGAAGCGCTGAGCGGCCAGGCGGACATCGACGGCCTGCTATTTACCGGCAGCTCTGCGACGGGTTTTCAACTTCATCGCCAGCTTGCCGGGCAGCCGGAAAAAATTCTCGCTCTTGAGATGGGCGGCAACAACCCGCTGATCGTCGATGACCCACAGGATATCGACGCCGCGGTCCATCTGACCATTCAGTCGGCGTTTATTACTGCCGGACAGCGCTGTACCTGCGCGCGCCGGCTGCTGGTAAAACGCGGCGAGGCCGGCGATGCGTTTCTTCAGCGGCTTGTGACGGTGTCACAAACGCTGATTCCCGACGCGTGGGACGCTGAACCTCAGCCGTTCCTCGGCGGGTTAATTTCAGCGCAGGCCGCGCAAAAGGTACATCAGGCCTGGCTGGCCCACGTGGCCAGCGGCGGAAAAACCCTGCTGGAGCCGCGCCTGCTGCAGGCCGGAACCTCGCTGCTGACGCCGGGTATTATCGAGATGAGCGCGGTGGCGCAGGTGGCCGACGAAGAGGTCTTCGGGCCGCTGCTCTGCGTCTGGCGCTATGACCATTTCGATGAGGCGATTGCCCTCGCTAACGCGACCCGTTTCGGGCTTTCCTGCGGGCTGATCTCCGCCGAACGCGACAAATTCGACCAACTGCTGCTGGAGGCGCGGGCCGGGATCGTTAACTGGAACAAACCCTTAACCGGCGCCGCCAGCACCGCGCCGTTCGGCGGTACCGGCGCTTCCGGTAACCACCGGCCGGGGGCGTGGTACGCCGCAGACTATTGCGCCTGGCCGATGGCCAGTCTCGAATCACCGGAGCTGGCGCTGCCGGCAACCCTCAGCCCCGGGCTGAATTTCCGTAAGGAGACATCACAATGAAAGCCCGGGAAGTGAACTTTGACGGGCTGCCGGGCCTGACCCACCACTATGCGGGTTTATCTTTCGGCAACGAAGCCTCGACGAAGCACCGCTATCGGGTGTCGAACCCGCAGCTGGCGGCAAAGCAGGGGCTGAAAAAAATGAAAGCGCTGGCGGATGCGGGCTATCCGCAGGCGCTGATCCCGCCGCAGGAGCGGCCAAACATTCCGCTGTTGCGGCAGATCGGTTTTAGCGGTAGCGATGAGCAGGTGCTGGAAAAGGCGGCGCGCCAGGCGCCGGAACTGCTCTCGGCGGTCAGCTCCGCGTCATCGATGTGGGTGGCTAACGCCGCCACGGTCTCCCCCTCGGCCGATTCGCTGGATGGCCGGGTGCATCTGACCGTCGCCAACCTGAACGATAAATTCCATCGCGCCAGCGAAGCGCCGACCACCGAAGCGCTGCTGCGGGCGATTTTCCCCGATGAGCAGCGGTTTGCCGTACACGGCGCGCTGCCCCAGGTATCGCTGTTCGGCGATGAAGGGGCGGCAAACCACAACCGCCTCGGCGGCGACTACGGCGCGCCCGGCGTGCAGCTGTTTATTTACGGCCGCCAGCAGGGGGGCGAAGATAATCCGCTGCGCTACCCGGCGCGGCAGACGCTCGAGGCCAGCCAGGCCGTCGCCCGCCTGAATCAGGTCAATCCCCGGCAGGTGATTTTCGCCCGGCAAAATCCGGCGGTGATTGATAAAGGCGTGTTTCATAACGATGTGATTGCGGTAAGCAATCAGCAGGTGCTGTTTTGCCACGAGCAGGCGTTTGTTGACCAGCCGCAGCTCCTGCAGCAGCTGGCGCAGCAGGTCTCCGGCTTTACGCCGCTGGTGGTGCCGGCGAGTCAGGTTTCGGTTGAAGAGGCGGTAGCGACCTATCTGTTCAACAGCCAGCTGCTGAGCAAAGAAGAAGGCGGGATGCGGCTGATTTTGCCGCTGGAAGCGCAGGAACACCCGGGCGTCTGGCGCTACCTGAACCGGCTGGTGGAGGGCGATAACCCCATCGATGAGCTACAGGTTTACGATCTGCGCGAAAGCATGGCCAACGGCGGCGGCCCTGCCTGCCTGAGGCTGCGGGTGGTGCTGACGGAGGACGAGCGACAGGCGGTGAATCCGGCGGTCATGATGAACGATACGCTGTTCGCCACCCTTGATGACTGGGTAGACCGCTACTATCGCGATCGCCTGACCCAGGTTGATCTCGCGGATCCGCAACTGCTGCGCGAAGGCCGCGAGGCGCTCGACCGCTTAACGCAAATCCTGCGCCTGGGCTCAGTGTATCCGTTTCAGCAATAAGGAGGCGTCGTGGACGACTTTCTGGCTCTTACTCTGGCGGGGCGTCTGCCCCACCATTTCCACGGTCAAACCGCGCATTTCCGCTGGCACTGGATTGACTGCGGTATTCTGCAGCTCATTCCTCATGAACCCTGCGATCGGTCATTGGTTTTGTCATCCGGGCTTCACGGCAATGAAACCGCGCCGGTCGAAATCACCGATTTACTGCTGCGGCAGCTGTTTCGTGGGGAAATACCGCTCCGCTGGCGGCTGCTGGCGATCTTTGGTAACCCTCCGGCGCTGCGGGCCAACAAGCGCTATATGCACAGCGATATCAACCGGATGTTCGGCGAGCGATGGCGCGCTTTTAGCGCCAGCGATGAAACCGTTCGCGCCCGGCAGCTGGAGCATGCGCTGGCGCGATTTTATGCCGGGACGCCCGGCGAGCGCTGGCACCTGGATTTACATACCGCCATACGCGGTTCGCTGCATACCCGCTTTGGTGTCCTGCCGGCGCGGGATACGCCGTGGGATGAAGCGTTTTTGCGCTGGTTAGGGGCGGCAGGGCTGGAGGCGCTGGTGTTTCATCAGCAGCCTGGGGGGACTTTTACCCATTTCAGCTGCGAACGCTTCGGCGCGCGCTCCTGCACGCTGGAGCTCGGCAAGGCGCTACCTTTTGGCGAAAACGATCTGCGCTTGTTCGCGACGACTCAACGCGCGCTGTCGCTGCTGCTGGCGGGAGAAGTGGCGGCGGAAGAGGCGCACGCGCCGCTGCGCTACAGGGTGGTACAGCAAATTACCCGCAGCAGCGACAGTTTCCGGCTGCATATGTCGGCGCAGACGCTGAACTTTACGCCGTTTGCCGCCGGGACGCTGCTTGCTGAGGATGGCGATACCCGCTACATAGTGGAAAGGGAGCAAGAGTACGTTTTGTTTCCCAACCCCAGCGTCGCCTTCGGCCAGCGCGCCGGGCTCATGCTGGAGCGCTTCCGGTGAATCCGTCGCCCGTCCGGGCGGCGGCATTTATTTCAGCGTTTATTTTTCCGCAGCCATCTTATTTTTTCGTGCTCTGTCCATTGATTGCAGATTATTCCTGGTTAAATGCTTTGTTTTTAATCTCCGCTGATTTATAATCTTCATAATTTCCCATTAAAACAGTTGCTTATTTATTTTTTATTGCATTTATCCCCTCATTTTCCTTATTTTCTCCATAATTGGCGAGAAAATGTTTTTTACACTTTCAATGTTTTACGCTTGCTCTGATTAATTGACGATAAACGTCGTAAAGTTAATCTCGTCAACACGGCAACGCGCCGTAAGAATAACGCAAAGTAAGGATTGAACTATGAAGAAGATTACTGCACTGTTTGTTGCCTCTACTCTGGCTCTGGGCGCGGCTAACCTGGCCCACGCGGCTGACGCTACTGCAACCCCAACCGATAACGCGCCGATGATGCATCATAAGCGCGGACCTGCGGGCCCACATGAAATGATGTTTAAAGGGCTGAACCTGACCGATGCGCAGAAAACGCAAATCCGCGACATTATGAAGAGCCAGCGCGACAACATGAAGCGTCCGTCCCTGGATGAGCGCCGCGCGATGCATGAGCTGGTAGCCAGCGATACCTTCGATAAGGCAAAAGCGGAAGCGCAGATTGATAAGATGGAAGCCCAGCATAAAGAGATGGCGCTGGCTCGTCTGGAAACCCAGAATAAGATTTACAACATTCTGACGCCGGAACAGAAAAAGCAGTTCAATGCCAATTTTGAGAAGCATCTGACAGATCGTAAAGCGCCGGAAGGTAAAATGCCTGCACCTGCTGAATAACTCAGCGCGCTGACTTAAGACCGCCGGTCTTGCCCAATAACGCCAACAGGCTTTGGGCAGGACCGGCGGTTTTTCTTTATCTGTAGCGACAAGCTGATTTACCCGGCAGGGACGAATGTGCCAGTATGAGTGCCATCGCCACGGACTCTGGTGTCCTGGTCTAAAGCCTACTCTGCTCATGGATCTTGCATATGGAAATGTATATCGGCCTCGCCGTCCTCGTTGTCGTCCTCATCTGGGTCGTGATGACCTATAACCGCTTTATCTCCCTGCGACGTTTCAAGGACGAAGCCTGGAGCGGCATTGCCGTACAGCTTAAGCGTCGCCACGACCTGGCGCCGAATCTACTGAGCCTGGTGAAACGCTATGCGCAGCATGAAAAAGAACTGCTGGAAGAGATCTCCCGCCAGCGCGGCGAACTGGTCGGCAGCACCCGACAGATCGCCGACAGCGAACGCCAGTACTCTGGTACGCTAGGGCGCGTTTTCGCGCTTGGCGAAGCGTACCCGGAACTTAAAGCCAGCGAAAACTACCTTGCCTTACAGCAATCTCTCAGCGAAATAGAAGAGCAGCTGCAGATGGCTCGCCGCTACTTCAACGGTACGGTGCGCGATTTCAATATCCTGGTCGAGTCTTTCCCCAGCCTGCTGCTGGCGCGACTGTTTAATTTTCAAACGGAAGTTTTCTTCGAGCTGGACTCACCAGAAGAAGCTAAATCACCGCGAATGGCGTGATTAAATGGCGAATTTACTTTTTCGGGGGCTGCGTACCCTCGTCCTGCTGCTGCTTCTGAACATCAGCGCGGCTTTTGCCGCCGGCGACATGATCATCATCAAGGATGCTTCCCAGCTTCCCGCTGACGCTATTCCAGCGTATGAACATATCCTCTCTTTCGATGCCCGGGCGCGCTTTAACCCGGACGGTAGCATGGAGATGCGGGAAAATATCAAAGTACTTTCTCTGGGCAGGCAGATTCGGCGGGGGATTTTCCGTACGCTGCCCCTGACCTGGAACCGCCAGGACGGCAAGATCTTTCGCGTGTATTACGCGATTGAGTCGGTGTTGCGCGATGGCGTGCCTGAGCCGTTTAGCCTTGATGAAGCGGAAAAAAACCTGACGGTACGCATAGGCAGCGGCGAACGGGTCCTGAAACCAGGGATCTATAACTACGAGATTCGCTATCAAATCAGCAACCATTTCAGCCGCTTCCCCGAATGGGATGAGCTTTACTGGAACGTGACGGGCAATGACTGGGCGTGGCCTATCAGCAAGGCCAGCTTTCGTCTTGAACTGCCGGACGCCGCCGGAAATCTCAACGCCGACGCTAAGGACGCCAGAGTGCGATCGCTTGATGTTTATACCGGCGTCGCAGGGGCGAAAGAACACAACGCGCAGGTGCTTCCTGACGGTAGCGTACGCACCCTGCGGCCTCTGGCGCGGGGGGAGGGGCTGACCGTTGTCTATACCTGGCCTCGGTCGATCCTTGCCGACGCTCCGGCGCCGGAGGCCGCTTTGCCGCTGGTGCATCTCCTTATCCCCACCCTAAAAACCAGCGTGGTCTGGCTACCTCTGCTGCTGATGGCCGCTTATTACCTGATGTGGTGGCGAAAAAACGTCACCAAAGCCGGACTAAAAATGCCGCCGGTCGTTGCGCTTTATTCGCCGCCTCCCGGCATGTCTCCCGGCTACCTGCGTTTTATCACCCGGCGTAAATATGATGATGTGGCTTTTAGTAGCGATTTATTAGCGCTGGTGGCTAAACGCGGAATGGCGGTCAGCGGGGACAGTCAACACACCCCTAACCCGTGGCTTGCGAACGCCGGCGTAAAACAGCGGCTGACCCGTTTGCCCGTCGAGGGAAACCGGCAATTAAACTATGATGACAGGCAGCTATTAAGTACGCTCTTTAAAGGTAAACAAAAAAATATCGATCTCAGCAAGGCCCATCAGCGATCGATGCAGACAGCGCGTGAAGAGCAGGAAAAGCGTTGTGAAGCGCAGCGGGATAAATTATTTCGCAAATGGGGGCAGCCGCTGCGGCGCTGCATCTACATTGCGCTGTTGGTGCCGGTAGCCTGCGGTCTTTGGGTTAATACGGAGGCCGCGCTGCTGACGATACCGGCCGCGGTTTTTATGCTGATTGGCGGAGCGATGCTCGCCTGTTTGCTGCGCTTTATATGCCGCCCGCGGGAAATGTGGCGTGCCTGGGGGCCGGTGCCGCTCTTTTTTTTGGCGATCTTCGGCCCCTTCGCGACGCTGGGAGGCGGGATTTTTCTCTTTGGTATACTGCCCATCACCCAGCTTCCGTCAGGATACATTGGCGCGCTTATTGCCGCGCTGGTGCTGTGCGTTTTCGTTGCCTGGAAAACGCCTCGCTATACGCAGCGCGGGCTTGATGAACTGGCTATCGCGAAAGGATTGATGCGCTATCTGGGCACCGCCGAAAAGCATCGTTATCAGATTATCTATCCGCCCGAGCAGATGATTTCCCATTTTGAAGCGCTGCTGCCGGTTGCCCTGGCGCTTGGCGTAGGGAAAACATGGGCAAATACCTTTGCCCACTACCTGAGTAGTACAGGCGCCGTGTCGCATGCGTTTGCCGGCGCCGACTGGGGAAGCGTCCACCACTTCAGCGAAGCCTGCCGAACCGCCTCTATGTCAACGCCGGATAGCGGTTCAGGGAGCGGTTCATCATCAGGTTCAGGTTACAGCGGCTCCGGTTCCTCCGGAGGCGGTTCATCCGGAGGCGGCTCGGGCGGCGGCGGCGGGGGCGGCTGGTAATTGCCCCGATAGCGCATCGGGGCTGACATTCGCCTCACAGAGGATGGAGCTTATAGCGGCCGCTGAGCAACGGCTTACACAATATTTTATAACCGTCATGGTCAAATTTGGCCGACAGGCGCGTGAGTGATGACGCCTGCGACAGAGACTCTACCGCGCCAAGCCAAAGCCAGTTTTGAATAATGTGGTATTGGGTCATATCCTCGCTGCTCTCTTCCAGCGCGATCGCCCCGGCCCAGGGCCAGCATACCAGCTGCATCTTTTGCATATTGTCGACCAGACGCTGCTGGTGTGTTTCAACGCTCTCTTTTCCGCAACAGGCGCCCGCGCAGCGGCCGAGCGCCGAACGAAAGCAGGCCCGCCCGCGGTTGAGCGGCTCGAGGCCCATTAATCCGTAGCACAGGCGATGCTCGTCGGCAATTTTTTGCAGCGCCTGCAGCGCCGCGCGGCGGTTGGCAAAAAGACCATAGAGATCGCTTTGCAGGGAAAAATCCAGCTCGCTGGCGTACACCACCTGCGGACGGGCGTCAGCCAGGCGTAATGAACATAGCTGTCGGTTTTGCCGCAGACGCTTATTGAATAGCGGCTGCTGTTCTTTAATGAGCTGTGCCTCTAATAAGAGTGCGCCCAGCTCTCCCGCCGTTCGTTGCCAGGTAATGCGCCGGGACTGGCGCAGCATCGCCGCTTCGTCGGGCGTGCGCAGATGCGACAACACCCGGCTGCGGATATTCACGCTTTTCCCGATATAGAGCGGTAGGGTATCGCTTTCGCCGTGGAACAGATACACCCCCGGCTGCCTGGGCAAAGCCTCAAGCCACGGTCGCAGATGTTCGGGATACTCATAAATTGCCGCCGCTTCAAATTCGAGACGCGGGGCGGATTGCCTTCTTGCCACTTTTGCTCCTGGTGCTGGTTATTTATCCAGTATAGCAGTCGAAGGAAGAGGCGAAAAGGATAAAAAATCGCCCCGAACCGGGTCGGGGCGGAGGGGGAGAGGCGAATTACTTTTTCCAGAAGTCGTCGAAGACCGTAATCGGCGGTCGGCGTTTATGCTCGGTTTTCAAATACCAGCCTTCAATCGTTTTCGCAATTTTCTCATCCAGCGCTTTGCCTTCCAGATAATCATCGATATTTTCGTAGGTCACGCCCAGCGCCACTTCGTCCGGCAGGGAGGGGCGGTCGTCCTCAAGATCGGCGGTCGGCAGCTTTTTATACAGATGCTCCGGGCAGCCTAGCTGGGCCAGCAGCTGTTTGCCCTGGCGTTTGTTAAGGCGAAAGATAGGGTTAATATCCGTACCGCCATCACCGTATTTGGTGAAGAATCCGGTAATGGCTTCCGCCGCATGGTCGGTACCCACCACGACGCCGTGGGTCATTCCGGCGATGCTGTACTGCGCCTTCATGCGCTCGCGGGCTTTTTCGTTACCGCGAACAAAGTCGCTAAGTTCAATCCCGGCCTCGCGCAGCGCCTGTTCGCTGGCCAGCACGGCGCCTTTGATATTGACCGTTAATACGCGATCCGGCTGAATAAAAGCGATAGCGTCCTGGCAGTCCTGCTCATCCGCCTGCACGCCGTAGGGCAGGCGCACGGCAATAAACTGCAGGCTGCTGTCACCGGTTTCGGCACGCAGCTCGTTGATGGCTAACTGACACAATTTACCGGTTAGCGTTGAATCCTGGCCGCCGCTGATGCCGAGGACCAGTGATTTAATAAAAGGGTATCTCTGAAGATAGGCCTTCAAAAAGTCTACGCTGCGGCGTATCTCGGCTTCGACATCGATCTGGGGTTTTGCGCCCAGCGCCTGAATAATCTCTTGTTGTAGCGTCATTGCGCCCTCCGGGAAGTGAATCTGTTTGCCAATCAGCAGTGGTTTAACCTACCTCTTTGCCGGTAAAACGACAAGGATCACAATTTTGAGTGAAGCAAAAGCAGGCAACCTCAACAAGAGGGGATTTATTATTGGAAAGCTCTTAATTTCGCTTCATTTCCACCTTCGGCTTGAAAAATAACGATATTTATTCCAGGCTTATTAACACGCCAAAAAAAAGAGGATGGTATATGAACAAGCATTTTGCAGGATTTCTGGGCGCAGCAGCAGTATTGACCCTGCTGGCAGGGTGTACGGCCTACGACCGTACGAAAGATCAGTTTACTCAACCCGTGGTTAAAGACGTTAAGAAAGGCATGACCCGCGCGCAGGTTGCGCAAATTGCCGGTAAGCCTTCATCAGAAGTCACCATGATCCACGCGCGCGGTACCTGCCAGACATATATCCTGGGTCAACGCGATGGTAAAATTGAAACCTACTTCGTTGCGCTGGATGAAACCGGCCGCGTGATGAATTCTGGTTATCAGACCTGCGCCGAGTACGATACCGACCCACGCAACAGTAAGTAACGCCCCGCCATAGTGCTGATTCCTACGAAAGCCCGACCATTGGTCGGGTTTTTTTATGAGTTCTGATGCTTATTTAATTGCGCGAATTATTTGAGGGAAATGTGAAGGCAGTCAAAACGCGAGGTCAATGAGAGACAATTCTGTTCAAGGAGGAATTATCCTGCTGTCGATCGATGCCGTATACTCAATGCATAAACAATACTAATTCAAAGAAACATCTCTTACCGCCTCTCAGGCATCAATGATGCAGAGAGGACCGGGTCACACAAATTGAGGAAGCGTTCATGGAAAAGAAACATATCTACCTGTTCTGTTCTGCTGGGATGTCGACATCACTGCTGGTATCGAAAATGCGTGCCCAGGCCGAGAAGTATGAAGTGCCGGTGATTATTGAAGCATTTCCGGAGACCTTAGCCGGTGAAAAAGGACCTGATGCGGATGTCGTATTATTAGGCCCACAAATTTCCTATATGCTGCCGGACATTCAGCGTTTACTGCCAAATAAACCCGTAGAAGTCATTGATTCTGTTCTGTACGGTAAGATCGATGGTTTAGGTGTTCTGAAAGCGGCCGTTGCGGCCATTAAGAAAGCTGCTGCACAATAATTTTATTTTAAAACTCGACATATTTCGGATAGCAGCGGTTAGAATTTCGTGAGGGTGTGTTTTAGCTGCTCGCTGTCCGAAATACCCAGAGTTTATTTTCCCGTCAAAGAGTAATTTCATCTATCATTGCCGCAGTGACTATATTGCGGCCTTAAAGGGTATTTATTATGAGTAAAGTGATTGACTCGCTTGAAAAGGTACTCCTGCCTTTTGCCGTCAAAATAGGAAGGCAGCCCCACGTCAATGCAATTAAAAACGGCTTTATTAAGTTAATGCCATTGACGCTAGCCGGGGCGATGTTTGTTTTAATTAACAACGTATTTTTGAGCTTTGGCGACGGCTCATTCTTTTATTCAATGGGCATCCGTCTGGATGCGTCTACAATAGAAACGCTTAACGGTTTTAAAGCTATCGGCGGTAACGTTTATAACGGTACGCTTGGCATTATGTCGCTCATGGCGCCTTTCTTTATTGGCTCCGCTTTAGCTGAGGAGCGGAGAGTAGACCCGATGGCCGCCGGTTTACTGGCCGTTGCGGCATTTATGACCGTCACGCCTTATAGCGTCGGTGAAGCCTACGCCGTGGGCGCAAACTGGTTAGGCGGCGCCAATATCATTTCTGGTATTGTCATCGGGCTGGTCGTTGCCGAGATGTTCACCTTTATCGTGCATCGCAACTGGGTGATTACGCTGCCGTCCAGCGTGCCGGCTTCGGTTTCCCGTTCATTCTCTGCGGTCATCCCGGCCTTTATCATCCTCTCGATTATGGGGATTATCTCCTGGGCGTTGACCCACTGGGGGACCAACTTCCACCAGATCATCATGGACACTATCTCCACGCCGCTGGCTTCAATGGGCGCCGTCGTAGGCTGGGCATACGTCATTTTCACCTCGCTGCTGTGGTTCTTCGGCGTACACGGGTCGCTGGCGCTGTCAGCGCTGGATAGCGGAATCATGACGCCGTGGGCGCTGGAAAACATTGCAACCTACCAGCAGTACGGTTCCGTCGAGGCCGCGCTGGCCGCGGGTAAGAGCTTCCATATGTGGGCCAAGCCGATGCTGGATTCCTACATCTTCCTTGGCGGTACCGGCGCGACTCTGGGCTTAATCATCGCCATCTTTATCGCTTCACGTCGTGAGGATCATCGTCAGGTGGCGAAACTGGCGCTGCCGTCAGGCATCTTCCAGATTAACGAGCCAATCCTGTTCGGTCTGCCGATCATTATGAACCCGGTGATGTTTATCCCCTTCATTCTGATTCAGCCTCTGCTGGCGGCTATCACCATGACGGCTTATACCCTGGGCATCATCCCGCCGATTACCAATATCGCGCCGTGGACCATGCCGACCGGTTTAGGCGCCTTCTTTAACACCAACGGTAGCGTAGCCGCTCTGCTGCTGGCCCTGTTCAACCTTGCCGTGTCCACCCTGGTCTATCTGCCGTTTGTGGTGATTTCCAACAAAGCGCAGGGCGTCATTGAGCAGGAAGAGAGCGAAGAAGATATCGCTAACGCACTGAAATTCTAATATTGAGCCGGTACGGGAGATTTCCCGTACCGTCCTGGAAATAAGGGAGTCATTATGTTTGATCTGGATAACATCGCAGCAGAAGAGACCGCGGTAAACGACCTCGAAGAGGTGGTGATGGGGCTGATTATCAACTCCGGTCAAGCGCGCAGCCTGGCTTATGCCGCGCTGAAGCAGGCAAAGCAGGGAGATTTCGAGGCGGCGAAAACGATGATGGAACAGTCGCGCATGGCGCTGAGCGAAGCGCACCTTGTGCAGACGCAGCTGATTGAGAGCGATGAGGGTGAAGGCAAAATGAAGGTGAGCCTGGTGCTGGTTCATGCGCAGGATCATCTAATGACCTCAATGCTGGCTCGTGAGCTGGTTGCCGAATTGATTGAGCTGCACGAGAAGGTACAATAGGTCATCGACACGATGAGGCAGCCAAAGATGATGACCACTGAAATCAGTACCGCCCGGGAGCAACAACTCTTTAACGGCAAGAACTTTCATGTGGTCATCTATAACAAAACGGAGAGCGTAAGCGGGCTTCACCAGCATGATTATTACGAGTACACCATTGTTTTAACCGGGCGCTATTATCAGGTTATTAATGGCAAGCGGGTGCTGCTGGAGCGCGGGGATTTTGTCTTCATCCCAATGGGGTCGCATCACCAGAGTTTTTATGAATTTGGTGCGACGCGCATTCTTAACGTTGGCATCAGCAAAAGTTTCTTTGAGAAACACTATCTGCCGCTGCTGCCGTTTGGTCTGGTCGCCTCACAGGTCTATGCCGTTAAAAGTACTTTTCTCAGTTATATTGAGTCGGTTATTGCATCACTGAATTTTCGCGAAACTGAATTCGACGAATTTATCGAGCTGGTGTCTTTTTACACCCTGAATCGTTTGCGGCATTATCGTGAAGAACCTACGGAAGACGTTATTCCGCAATGGTTAAAAAATACCGTTGAGGGTATGCACGATAAGCTTAAATTTGGCGAGGGGGCGCTGGAAAATATGGTCGAGCTTTCCGGGAAAACTCAGGAATACTTAACCCGGGCCACCCAGCGTTATTATGCCAAAACGCCGATGCAGATGATTAACGATATTCGCATCAACTTCGCCAAAAAACAGCTGGAGATAACCAACTACTCGGTGACCGATATCGCCTATGAGTCGGGGTACAGTAGCCCAAGTCTGTTTATTAAAACATTCAAGAAGCTGACTTCTTTTACCCCCAGCAGCTATCGGAAACACCTCACCAGTATTAATTAACCGGGCGCGGAATAGTCCGCGCGGTCTAAATATTCAAATTAACTGTCCGTATTTAAACGGAGAGCGGGTGCCGCATACGCGCTATCCGCAAGGGAGAAAAAGATGAGCCAGAAATTGAAGGTAGTGACTATCGGCGGCGGCAGCAGCTATACCCCGGAATTACTGGAAGGATTCCTGAAGCGTTATCATGAACTGCCGATTAGCGAACTGTGGCTGGTGGACGTCGCGGAAGGGCAGGAAAAGCTCGATATTATCCATGCGCTGTGCCAGCGCATGGTGGAAAAAGCCGGCGTCCCGATGAAAGTCTACAAGACCCTCGATCGCCGCGCGGCGCTGGAAGGCGCAGATTTCGTCACTACTCAGCTGCGCGTCGGCCAGCTTAAGGCGCGCGAAAAGGACGAGCGTATTCCGCTGAGCCACGGCTATTTAGGCCAGGAAACCAACGGCGCGGGCGGACTGTTTAAAGGTCTGCGCACCATTCCGGTCATTTTTGACATTGTGAAAGATGTGCAGGAAGTCTGTCCGAACGCCTGGGTGATTAACTTTACCAACCCGGCGGGCATGGTGACCGAGGCGGTTTATCGTCATACCGGCTTTAAGCGCTTTATCGGCGTGTGCAATATTCCTATCGGCATGAAGATGTTTATCACCGATGTGCTGAAGCTGAGCCCGAGCGATGAGCTCAATATCGATCTGTTTGGTCTGAACCATCTGGTGTTCGTGCGGGATGTGCTGGTCAACGGCGTTTCGCGCTTTGACGAGCTGCTTGACGGCGTGGCGTCGGGTCGATTGAGCGCAAACTCGGTGAAAAATATCTTTGATTTGCCGTTTAGCGAAGGGCTGCTCCGTTCGCTGCGCCTGATCCCTTGTTCCTATCTGCTCTACTACTTTAAGCCAAAAGAGATGCTGGCGATTGAAATGGGCGAATACTACAAAGGCGGCGCGCGCGCGCAGGTGGTTCAGAAGGTTGAGAAACAGCTATTTGAGCTGTACAAAGATCCGGATCTGAACGTTAAGCCGAAAGAACTGGAACAGCGCGGTGGGGCGTATTATTCCGACGCGGCCTGTGAAGTGATTAACGCCATTTATAATGACAAGCAGGCCGAGCATTACGTGAACGTGCCGCATCATGGTCACGTGGATAACATCCCGGCCGACTGGGCGGTCGAGATGACCTGTACGCTGGGTCGCGACGGTGCGAAACCGACGCCGCGCATCACGCATTTCGACGAAAAAGTGCTGGGGCTGATTTACACCATTAAAGGCTTTGAAGTCGCGGCCAGCGAAGCGGCAATCAGCGGTAAACTGGATGACGTGCTGCTGGCGCTTAACCTGAGCCCGCTGATCCACTCCGATCGTGACGCCGAACAGCTGGCGCGTGAGATGATCCTTGCGCACGAGCAGTGGCTGCCAAACTTTGCGGCGACTATCGAAAAACTGAAACAGTAACGGGAGCGGCTTATGGAACGCGTGTTAATCGTCAATGCCGATGACTTTGGCCTCAGCAAAGGGCAAAACTACGGCATTATCGAAGCCTGCAAGAACGGTCTGGTCACCTCCACGACGGCGCTGGTCAACGGCGCGGCGATCGGCCACGCTGCCCAGCTTAGCCGCTGCGTCCCTGAGCTGGCGGTGGGGATGCACTTTGTCCTGACGCTGGGCGAACCGCTGTCGGCGATGCCGGGCTTAACCCGCGAAGGTCGTCTCGGTAAGTGGATTTGGCAGATGGCGGAAGAGGATAGCCTGCCGCTGGATGAGATCGCGCACGAGCTGGAGTGCCAGTACCGGCGCTTCGTCGAGCTGTTTGGCCATGAGCCGACGCATATCGACAGCCATCACCATGTGCATATGATTGCGCAGATTTACCCCATCGTCGCGGCCTTTGCGCGCGAGAAGGGGGTGGCGCTGCGGATCGATCGGCAACTGGCGACGCTGTCAGGTTTAGCGCAGGATGCGGCGCGCAGCAGCGACGGGTTTACCAGCGAGTTTTACGGGGAAGGGGTTTCGGAAGCGCTGTTTCTGCAAACCCTGGATGCCTCTATCCAGCGTTATGAGCGATCGCTGGAGGTGATGTGCCACCCGGCGTTCGTTGATAACACGATTATGGGTAGCGCCTATTGCTACCCGCGCCTGACCGAACTGGACGTGCTCACCGCCGAGTCGCTGAAGTATGCGATTGCCGAGCGCGGCTACCGGCTCGGCACCTATCGCGATGTGTAAGTAAAGAGAAGTGAGAAGCCCGGCAGAAATGCCGGGCTTTTTTTACGCCGGGATCGCGGAGATTTTGGCGCTTCTCGACCACACCCGATGCGCCGCCATCAGGGTAATCAGCGCATCCACCGACGCATTATCGATGGCGTCCGTCTCAACGATGCCTTCTTCCCCCTGACTGGCAACCTGCAGCGGCGCTTTGCACTGCCGGGCATCGCCTGCCAGCAGAATCGGCTTCAGGTGTTTATAGGCTTCCAGCAGGTAGTAATGGAAATCACCGTTGTTGCTCAGGCTTTGCAGATCGCCGCCGGGAACAATGACCGCGTCCACGGTAAGCGATGGCGACCCGGCAAAGGTCCCGGCCACCGGCAGCTCGGTGCCGTCATCGGCCTGCACTTTCCCCATTCGGGAATAGAGTAATTTGGCATGCACCCCGTGCGCTTTGAGCGCCTTGAGCAGCGTCAGGAGCTCTTTGGCGACCGGACGATCGTTAAGCAGTACCGCTACCACACGGCCTTTTACGTCACCGCTGGGAATAGCGTACAGGCTTAACGTAGGATCCTTTTTCAGACCGTTAACATCCGGCGGCGGCGTGATGCTGCGCTGTTCGTCGGTGAGCTCAATACCCAGATTTTTACCCACCGCCTGAGCCAGCTGCAGGTCGATATGCGCCAGCTGATCGACCACCCGCTCGCGGATCCACTCCCTGACGACCTTGCTCAGCTCGAAGCTGAATCCGTCGATAATATGCTGCTGCTCAATAGGCGTCTGGCTACGCCAGAACAGCAGGGGCTGCGAGTAATATTCGCCAAACGACGGACTGCGCTGGCGAATTTTTTCCCCGTCAACCCGCTCGGCATAGGATTCAAAGCCGCCGCGTTTAGCGGCCGGCGGCGTCTCCCGCGGCCAGTTATCGTTGATGGAGTTAGGTTCATAGTTTGCCGGGTTGGTATCAATATCCATCCGGTGCATGCCGTCGCGCTGGAAATTATGGTACGGGCAGGTGGGTTTATTGATCGGGATTTCATGGAAATTCGGCCCGCCGAGGCGGCTGATCTGCGTATCGGTATAGGAGAAAAGTCGGCCCTGCAGCAGCGGATCGTTGCTGAAGTCTATCCCCGGAACGATATGCCCTGGATGGAAGGCCGCCTGTTCGTTTTCGGCAAAGAAGTTGTCCGGGTTGCGATTGAGGACCATCTTACCGACGCGCTGCACCGGGACCAGCGCTTCCGGAATCAGCTTGGTGGGATCCAGCAGATCGAAATCAAAAGCAAACTCGTCCTCTTCCGGGATCAGCTGTAAGCCCAGCTCGTACTCAGGATAATCGCCGGCTTCAATCGCTTCCCATAAATCACGGCGGTGGAAATCGGGATCGCGACCGGTCAGCTTTTGCGACTCGTCCCATACCAGGGAGGCTTTGCCCGCGACCGGCTTCCAGTGAAAACGTACGAAGGTGGCTTTACCTTCCGCGTTAATCAGGCGGAAGGTGTGGATGCCGAACCCTTCCATCGTGCGGTAGCTGCGGGGCAGTCCGCGGTCGGACATCGCCCACATCACGTTATGCAGCGTTTCGGGCTGCAGTGAGACGTAATCCCAGAACGTGTCGTGCGCGCTTTGCCCCTGCGGGACGGCCCAGTGCGGCTCGGGTTTGACCGCGTGGACGAAATCAGGGAACTTGATCGCGTCCTGAATAAAAAAGATCGGCGTGTTGTTGCCGACCAGGTCAAAGATGCCCTCGTCGGTATAAAACTTGGTGGCAAAGCCGCGGATGTCGCGCACCGTATCGGCGGAGCCTGCGCCGCCCTGAACGGTGGAAAACCGGACGAAGACCGGCGTTTTTTTCTGCGGATCGCAGAGGAAAGCCGCTTTGGTGATATCGCTTAAGTCGCTGTACGCCTGGAAATAGCCGTGCGCAGCGGAGCCGCGGGCATGGACGATCCTCTCAGGAATGCGCTCGTGGTCAAAATGGGTGATTTTTTCGCGCAGGATAAAATCTTCCAGCAGCGTGGGGCCGCGTTTGCCCGCGCGCAGCGAGTTCTGGTCGTCTGCGATGCGTACGCCCTGATTGGTGGTAAGCGCAAAATCCTCGCCGCCTTTACGCTGTTTTTCAAGGGCATCGAGCTTTTCGCTGTGCGTATCCGGGGCTTTCATACTGCCCGGGGCGGTCGGCTCTTCACCTGGGGCGGTGGGATGCGGCGTGGGCCGCCAGTTCTGATCTTCGGGGGCTAAGGCATCCAGACCTGGTTTTGCTTCCCGGTCGTCGTGAACCGGTGATTGATGGGGTTGCGGGTTATGGTGTTTATCAGACATTGCTCGCTCCTGCTTTCATTGCTGAAAATGGTCGTTGCTAAACCAAAACCCTTCTAATTGTAGAACATCATTTCAAGAATATATTTTTATAAGAGTTTTACTACTAAAGGGCCGCAAGCTGGGGGCGACGAAAGGGGGCTTTTTCGGCTATGATAGGGGTTTCTGTTTCCCGCTGTGTTTAGTGAATCTATTTGTGATGAAACCACTTCGCCAACAAAATCGTCAGGTCATTAGCTACGTGCCGCGAGTCGAGCCTGCGCCGCCGGAACACGCCGTCAAAATGGATGGTTTTCGCGACGTCTGGGTTTTGCGGGGTAAATATGTTGCTTTTGTGCTAATAGACGAACATTTTCGTCGCTCCCCTCCGTTTAACGTGCCGGAAGCGGCGCAGCGCTGGGCGACGCAAATGAGGCAGGAAGGTGAAATCGACGCCTGAATGTGCCGGGCACAATAAAAAAACCGCTGAAAATCAGCGGTTTTTTGTTTTTAATAACCTGAAGTGCGGGCCCGCTTAGCGGTGCGCGAGCTCCGCGTCTTCTTCGCTATCGAGAATAGCTTTATCGGTTTGACGCAGCCACTGGCTGGTCAGGGTACCGGCGGTCATGGAACCGCTTACGTTCAGCGCGGTACGGCCCATATCAATCAGCGGCTCAACCGAGATCAGCAGCGCCACCAGCGTGACCGGCAGGCCCATCGCCGGCAGGACGATCAGGGCGGCAAAGGTCGCGCCGCCGCCCACGCCAGCGACCCCGGCGGAACTGACGGTCACGATGCCCACCAGCGTCGCAATCCACAGCGGATCGAGCGGGTTAATACCGACGGTAGGGGCGACCATCACGGCGAGCATCGCCGGATAGAGGCCCGCGCAGCCGTTCTGCCCGATCGTGGCGCCGAACGATGCGGAGAAGCTGGCGATAGACTCCGGCACGCCCAGACGACGCGTTTGCGCTTCCACGTTCAGCGGAATAGACGCCGCGCTGGAGCGGCTGGTAAAGGCGAAGGTCAATACCGGCCAGACTTTACGGAAGTACTTCAGAGGACTCACGCCGTTGACCGCAAGCAGCAGACCGTGCACCACGAACATGATGCCCAGACCAATATAGGAGGCGATAACGAAGCTGCCGAGCTTGATGATGTCCTGCAGGTTAGAGCCCGCGACTACCTTGGTCATCAGCGCCAGCACGCCGTACGGCGTTAACTGCATCACCAGGCGCACCAGCTTCATTACCCAACTCTGCAGCGTGTCGATGGCGGTGAGTACGCGCTGGCCTTTGGCGACGTCATCTTTCAGCAATTTCAGCGCCGCGACGCCGAGGAACGCGGCGAAGATAACCACGCTGATAATCGACGTTGGGTTCGCGCCGGTCAGATCGGCAAACGGGTTTTTCGGTACGAAAGAGAGGATCAGCTGCGGGACGCTCAGGTCCGCGACTTTACCGGCGTAATTGCTCTGAATGGCGTTGAGGCGGGCGGTCTCCGCGCTGCCCTGAACAAGCCCTTCGGCGGTCAGGCCAAACATATTAGTGACCAGCACCCCGACCAGCGCCGCAATCAGCGTGGTGAACAGCAGGGTTCCAATACTGAGGAAGCTGATTTTACCCAGCTGCGAGGCATTATGCAGACGGGCGACCGCGCTCAGAATGGAGGCGAAAACCAGCGGCATGACGATCATTTGCAGCAGTTGAACATAGCCGTTACCGACGATATTGAACCACTGGATAGAATCCTTCAGCACCGGGCTGTCGGAACCATAGATAAGCTGTAGCGCCAGGCCGAAGACAACGCCGATCGCCAGACCGACCAGCACTTTTTTAGCGAGGCTCCACTGTTTATGGCGGGTTTGGGCCAGCGCCAACAGTAAAACCGCGAACACGACTACGTTCGCTATTAATGGAAAGTTCATCCCCGTTCTCCTGATATCTTTTATTACCGGGCTGGTCAATAACCAGCTCTTATGACGGCAAGGGTAGCAGAAGGCGTTATTCGTTACTTATATTCAAATGGAATTGATTATAACCAATTGAATAATTCGCTGGTTTATCGTCCAGCCTGGTGGCTAATTAAGCGATTAAAGGTGGTTTGCAAAGAATTAATCATGTCCGATGACCAGCGAATGGCGCTGTTTTCGGCAACGTTTTGCGGCATCCATACGGCATAGATAAACAGCGCCATACACAGCGCGCGCTCCAGCTGGTTACCCTTGCGCGGTGCAAGCAGGGGCAGGCGAAAACGCCAGCGGCAGGGCCAGAGCAGCGGAACGCCTGCCGGGGTGAGCATGTCGGCGAGAATATGGCTAAGGTAGCCAAGAACCAGGCCCTGAACCGCATCTGCCGGCACTATCCAGCTTTCCGGTACTTTCAATGAGAAAATCGCGACCGCGCCAAAGACTACCAGCAGGCTATGGGTGAAGCCGCGATGGCCAAAGGCGCGCGCTATCGGTTTTGATATCCAGCTTAATCGCTGACCGAGAAACGACTTAGGGTGATCGATATCCGGCAGCAGACAGGTCAGGATGGCGGAAGGAACGATGTGCCACCAGTCGCCCTGAGCCAGCACGGGGGTCAATTCCGCGTTTTTCGCAAATACCGCACAGGCGATAGAGAAGAGGAGGTGGCCTTCCGCCGTCATGATAAACACCCTAAACTGTCAATTCATACAGTATAGGGTTTTTATACAGTGTGCGGAAGAGGTGACGGTGTAACTCTTTGTCACAAAAACATCAGCGTGCCAGCCAGCCGCCATCTACCGCCAGCGTAAAGCCGCTAATGTAATCCGCCGCCCGGGAGGCGAGAAAAACGACCGGCCCCTGCAGGTCATCCGGCACGCCCCAGCGCCCGGCCGGAATACGATCGAGAATCGCTTTGCTGCGCTCGGCGTCTTCACGCAGCTGCTGAGTATTGTTGGTAGCCATGTATCCCGGGGCAATGGCGTTAACGTTGATGCGATGCCCCGCCCATTCGTTGGCCATCAGGCGGGTAATGCCCAGTACGCCGCTTTTTGACGCGGTGTAGGAGGGTACCCGAATCCCCCCCTGAAAGGAGAGCATTGAGGCAATATTAACAATTTTCCCGCCGTCGCCCTGCGCGATGAACTGCCTGGCGACCGCCTGTGAAAGAAAGAACACCGACTTCAGATTCAGGTTAATCACCTCGTCCCAGTCTTTTTCGCTAAAGGAGAGCGCATCGGCGCGGCGGATGGTTCCCGCATTGTTGACCAGAATATCTACCCGGCCCATGGCGGCCACGGCCCGATCGACAATGGTTTCAATCTCATCCTGCCGGCTCAAATCGGCCTGAATAGCGGTAAAGCGTCGGCCCAGCGCCTGAACCTTCTCTGCGGTTTCATGGGGGATCCGGCGATTCACGCCGACGATATCGCACCCGGCCTGCGCAAGGCCCAACGTCATTCCCTGGCCCAGCCCGGTATCACAACCCGTCACGATAGCGACCTTGCCCGTAAGGTCAAAGGCGTTCAGTACCATATGCACCTCTGTATGCTGATTTCACGCGTTAAATAACGCCGTTGAGACAAGCATAGAGGGCGGGAGAAGAAAAAACAAATAAAAATGAAACGCTGTTTTAATTTTGTGATGATGAGACGGTGCCGCTATCTCATCATCAGCGGCAGGATTAACCGAGCAGGTCGCTCAGGGTGAGGGATTCAAGGGTGGCAAGCTTCACGTCCGCCAGCACGAAGCGCGGATCGCGGCTGTTTTCCGCTTCCGGTACGACGATAGATCGCATTCGGGCCGCTTTGCTGGCAATCATGCCGTTAACCGAGTCTTCCAGCGCCACGCAGTGCATCGGGCTGACGCCGAGTCTGGCGGCGCAGTCCAGATAGACCTGCGGGTGCGGTTTGCTGAACGGCAGCCCTTCGGCGGAAGCGAGGGCGTCAAATTGATCGCGCAGTTCAAACATGGTGAGGACTTTTTCCAGCATCCGCAGCGGCGAAGCCGACGCCAGGCCGATTTTCAACCCCTGGGCTTTGCACATCGCCACCGCTTCCCGCGCACCGGGGAGGAGCGGACGCGCTTCTTCCACCAGCTGGATGGCGCGGTTGATGATCCGCGCGGTGACTTCGGCACGATCCGGGCCTTTCCACGGCTGCTGGGCAAACCACAGATCGACGACTAAATCGATGCGCAGCCCCAGGATATCGGGCATTTCATGGCGGCGGCTGATATCCACCCCGAGGCTTGCCATCACCTCCAGCTCCGCTTTATCCCACAGCGGCTCAGAATCAATCAGTAAACCATCCATATCAAAAATCGCGGCGTGAATCTGGCGCCTGGCTGACATAAGTCCCTCTCCTGTAGCGTAAGTAGATAACGAATCGGCACTCATGGTATATCATACCGCGCATTATTGGGCGAAATTCGCCGACGAAGGTAGACTTAGGGTAGACAGGCGTCTTAACAAGGGGAACCCATGACGTATCAACAAGCTGGACGCGTTGCAGTACTTAAACGTATTTTGGGGTGGGTGGTATTTATCCCGGCGGTTATCTCGACGCTGATCTCCGTGCTGAAGTTTATGTACGAGCACAGTGAGAAAAAACCGGGCATTGACGCGGTGATGATGGACTTTGCTCATGTGATGATTGAGATGATGCGTTTCAATACGCCGTTCCTGAATTTCTTCTGGTACAACTCGCCGCTGCCGGACTTTAAGCACGGTATGAATATCGGCTTCTGGGTTATCTATATTCTGGTGTTCGTCGGCATGGCGCTACAGGCCTCCGGAGCGCGGATGGGGCGCCAGGCGAAGTTTCTGCGCGAGGGCGTTGAGGATCAGCTGATTCTGGAGCAGGCGAAAGGGGCCGAAGGGCTGACGCGCGAACAAATCTCTGAACGCGTTGTGGTGCCGCGCCATACCATCCTGGTGCAGTATTTTCCGCTATACGTCCTGCCGGTAATTATTATTGTGCTGGGCTACTTCTTCTTCTCTTTACTCGGCTTTCTGTAAAAGACCGGCCCGGAAGCGCCGGGCCGGCAGAATTACTGGGCGGGAAGGGCGCGCGGTTTACCCTCATTATCTACCGCGACGTAGATAAACAGCGCTTCGGTTGCTTTGTAGCGCTGGCCGATGGGTTCAGACGACACCTTCTTGACCCACACTTCCATATTGATGGTTATCGACGTATTGCCGCGCTTCACGCAGCTGGCGTAGCAGCACACCACGTCGCCGACCGCGACCGGGCGTAAAAAAGTCATGCCGTCGACGCGCACGGTCACGACGCGACCGTGGGCAATCTCTTTGGCCATAATCGCCCCGCCAATATCCATCTGCGACATCAGCCAGCCGCCGAAAATATCGCCGTTAGCGTTGGTGTCCGCCGGCATCGCCAGGGTGCGTAATACCAATTCGCCCTTCGGCGTAAGATCTGTTGTTGTCATTCTATACTCTGTACTAGTCAAAGATGATCAGGCGGATGCTACTATGAAAATGACGCTGAGAGAATAGGGAATACGCCCGCGATAGCGGGCGTGAGGGGTTAGAAGGAGATCGTGACGCCAGCGTAATAGGCGCGACCCGGTTCGTTATAGGTCGAAGCCCCTTCGTTTTCACGATAAATTTGCTTATCGAACAGGTTACTGATCCCGGCGTTCAGGCGCAGGTCTTTCATTAGCTGATAGTTGCCGCCGATACCAACCACGGAATAGGAGCCCACTTCATTGGTGGCCAGTACGCCGTTTTCAGTACGAATTTCCGCATATTCCCGCGGTTTCTGCCGACCGTACAAAGTCCAGTTGACGTTCGCCGAAAACTTGCTGGTCACCTGCCAGTCGAGCAGGGTATTGATGGTGTATTTCGGAATAACGGACAGCGGGTTTCCGGTATCTTTGTTTTCCGATTTGATCATATAAGTGGCATTGGTGCGCCAGCTGAGCGTATCGGCAATGACCGGAACCAGCAGCGTGCCTTCAAGGCCTTCGACGACCGCTTTCCCGCCGTTCTCCCACTGCAGGATATTCGCCCCGGTAGCGGTATTACCCAGTATCTCGGTGCCGGAGACGATCTTGTTTTTGTAGTCGTTGCGGAACCAGGTGACGCCGGCGTTATAACCGTTCAGGTTAAACTCAAGGCCAATCTCCTTATTGATGCTGATTTCCGGATCGAGGTCCGGGTTACCCAAAAGATAGCAGTTGCCATCGGCAATACTTATCGGGCAGCCGTTGCCCCGCGTAGAAAGAAGATACCCCTCGCTGGACTGATACAGGTTCGGCGCTTTAAATACCCGGGCGATGCCCGCTTTGACCTTAAACATATCGCCCAGATCCTGTGACAGGTTCAGGCTCGGGCTCCAGTTGCTGCCGAAGTCGTTATGATAGTCGAAGCGCAGACCCGGGATAATATTGGTGCCCGGCGTCGCTTCGATATTGTCTTCCAGATAAATACCGGTCAGGGTGGCGCTGTTTTTAGGGCTGCGTTGTGAAGGATCGCCCGAAATCCCGGGGAGAGCATCCGTGGTGGTGGTGGCCTGCATGGATGCCGGATCGTTTAGCTCATCGCGATTCCATTCCATGCCCAGAGTCAGGGTCTGTTCAGCGAGCCAGTTGAAGGGGAGATTCACCTCTGCGGTTGAGCGCCACGACTCCAGGCGGCTGGTGTCATAGACATCGCTGTTGATCATCCCTTCAACGCGGCCGGTGGTGCCCTCCTGCAGGCGGGTATTGTTGGTTTTTTCGTAGTAGACGCCCGCCTTCGACTGGCCCCAGTCCCAGATCCCGTTGTAGGTCAGGCCCCAGGTCTGCCGATATAGCCGGTTGGTTTCCTGACCGTACAGCGTATCCACCAGGCCATTTGGGCTCATATTGCTGTTGCTGTACTGCGTATCGCCGGCATAAATATTGCCCTGGCGGCTATAGGCGTAGCTAAAATCCAGGATCTGCTGCGGCGTAACTTTCCACGACAGCAGGGCGTTAATATCTTTGTTGCGTACCCCTTCGCGGCCCGCCGCGTAAGAGCCATTTTGCGCGCGGTTAATATCCCAGGCATCGGGCTCCGTTTTGTTAATGTTGCCGTACAAACGCATGGTCAGGGCATCTCCCGCCAGCGGTCCGTTGAGGCTGAAGTTAGCCCGGTTGGTGGCGCCTTCTTTATTATTTTCCGGCTGATTGGTATAGAGCGAAAGCGAGCCGTGCCAGTCGTTGGTGGGGCGTTTGGTGATGATATTGACAACGCCGCCCGCGGCGCCTGAGCCGTAGCGCGCTGCGGCAGGGCCGCGCAGAACTTCAATGCGTTCCACCATTTCCGGCGGTACCCAGTTGCTGTCGCCGCGGGTATCGCGCTCGCCGCGCCAGCTATAGCGCACTGAATTGCGGGAGGTGACGGGCACGCCGTCGATAAGAATCAGCGTGTTTTCCGGTCCCATTCCGCGAATGTCGATCTGACGGTTGTTGCCGCGGCTGCCGCTGGCGCTGTTGCCGGTCAGGTTGACGCCGGGCATTTTACGGATGATTTCTGAGAGATCGTTAACCGGGGGATCTTTAGCAATATCTTCCGCAGTGATGATCGAGACGCCCGGCTGCTGCTTCAGCGCCTCTTCGGCGGTGCCATGAACCACCATGGTCTCCGTATCCTGTTCCACCTCTTCGGCGAAGACCCCTGGGCTGAGTAAGCCTGCAATGGCCAGGGCCAGGGGCGTTGCTATGTGATTTTTCTGCGTTCTCATTATAAATATCCATATCAAATCATGAAAAAATTGAGATCGAGAATATCAATGATAATCATTATCGTTTCAATAAAGAGACGCTAATCTCCATTAAATCCTCACAATTGCCGCAACTTTCCGGCATGTGGTAGATATCATGAAGAAACCGGCGAGCCTGAACCCTCCGGTTTCCGGGCACGTTCGTCAGGAGGTGGGGGTTTCGTTGTCGGTTTTTTGACGGCGTGTTTGCGATTGGTACCACGCCGGGAGCTCAGCCAGTCTGATGCCGGTCGGGACATAGCTTTGTTTCAGGCAGGCTATGCGCTGGGAACGATAAATACCGGTATAGCCCGAGACCAGCCATGCCACCACGCAGGCCAGCGCCGCGTAAACACCGATTTCCGCGCCAAATAGCTCAATCGCCATCAGCGTCGAGGCGATGGGGGTATTCGCCGCGCCGGCAAAGACGGCGACAAAACCTATCCCGGCCAGAAAACCTGGCGGCATATGCAGCAGCGGCGCCAGCGCATTGCCCAGCGTCGCGCCGACGTAAAACAGCGGGGTGACTTCGCCCCCTTTAAATCCGCTGCCTAAAGAGACAACGGTGAAGATCAGTTTGCCGAAGCAGTCCCACGGCGCCAGCGGATGCTGGAAAGCGTCCACTATCACCGGTATGCCCAGGCCAATATAGCGCTCTCCGTGCAGCAGCCAGACGGCGCCGGCAATCGCCAGTCCGCCAATAAACGGCCGCAGCGGCGCGTAGTGAATCCGTTTTTTCATCAAGGCGCCGACCGCATGCGTGCTGTCGGCGAAAATGCGCGCCGCGAGGCCAAAGCAGCAGCCGGCGATAATGATGGCCAGCAGCGTCCAGAGCGCCAGCGTGGGAAAGCCGGTAATAAAGTAGTGCGTATGCTGCACGCCCCACATGATGCCGACCCGATCGGCGATAATCGCGGCAAACAGACAGGGAAGAATGGCGTTGTAGTCCATCCGGCCGATAGCCAGGACCTCGAGCCCGAATAGCGCTCCGGCGAGCGGGGTACCGAAAACCGAAGAGAAACCGGCGCTGATCCCGGCCATCAGTATCATTCGCCGTGCATCGTCGTTAAGGCGGAAAAGGGCCGTAAAACGGTCGGCGATCGAGGCCCCCATCTGCACCGCCGTGCCTTCACGCCCGACGGAGGCGCCAAACAGATGAGAAACAACGGTGCCGAAAAAAACCAGCGGCGCCATGCGCAAGGGAATGATGCGCTGAGGGTCGTGAATCTCTTCCAGAATCAGGTTATTGCCGGCCTCCACGCGGGTGCCGTAGCGCAGGTAGATCCAGCCGACGGCAAAACCGGCCAACGGCAGGAGCCCGATAAGCCAGAGGTCAGCTTCACGCGTTGCCGTGGCCCACTGCAGTGAGAAAAGAAAAAACGCCGATGCCGTACCCGCCAGCACCGCGATGATAAAGGCGAGGAGCAGCCATTTTCCGAGGAAGAAAAGCAGAGAGAGTGATGAAAAGCGGTTTGCACGCATCGTCAGTTCCTTAGAAGATTAACCTTCCCGGACGCGGTGCCTGCAATTCAGATATGCCTGCCCATTCCCGGTCCGGGAATAAAAAGCAGGCATCATTAGCCACATGGCGGTTCAAGGAGGAATGCCATCTCCTGTGAGAAATAGCTTACATTACGAATCGTTTCAGCTGAAGCGATTTATGCGGAGAGGGGAAAAGCGAAGAACGCGGCACGCCGTCCGGCGTGCCGTGGGAAAGCCAGCTTAGTGGTTGTCGTCCTGCGGCATATGGCGATAGATATACACGCCGCTCAGCAGGGTGAATACCAGCGTCAGGGCGGTTAAACCAAAGACCTTGAAGTTGACCCAGATATTCTGCGGCAGCCAGAAAGCGATATAGATATTCGCCAGTCCGCAAAGGATGAAAAACACCGCCCAGGCCAGATTCAGACGCGACCACACCTGCTGCGGCAGCGTCAGCTCTTTACCCAGCATGCGCTGGATCAGCGGCTTCTTCATCACCCACTGGCTAAACAGCAGCGCGCTGGCAAACAGCACGTAGATAACCGTCACCTTCCATTTAATAAACTCATCGTTATGGAAGAAGATGGTTAAGCCGCCAAATACGGCCACCAGCACAAAGGTAATCAGCGCCATTTTCTCGACTTTACGATAGCGCACCCAGCTGTAAATCAGCACGATGGCGGTAGCGATAATCAGCGCGGTCGTCGCGGCGTAGATATCATAAAGCTTGTAGAATGCGAAGAAGACTACCAGCGGTAAAAAATCCAGAAACTGCTTCATACATCGATTCCGTCGTTCAGGTTGGGGCAGGGAGCACCCGCCCTGGATTAGGTTAGTTACGAATGAGCATATACAAGCGAAATAAATAGATCAGCAACAATGCGGAGATAAGATTGCTGAGGGTATTTATTACCACCGCGCCAACGTTTGGCGTCAGGACCGCGAAGCTGGAGGCAAACAGCAGCAGCAGCGTTTTCGCCAGCAGCCAGCCGATAATGGCCGGCGCCACCAGACGTACGTTGGCCCAGGCCAGACGCATACTGCTACGCATGGCGCTGAAAATCCCCATTTTATCCTGCACCAGCATAACCGGTGCGAAAGAGAGCACGATAGCCAGCAGGACGCCCGGCACCACCACCAGCATCATTCCCATCTGCACGATAAACGTCGTCAGCAGGATCAGCAGCAGCAGCTTTGGCAGCACCGGCGCAGAAGCGCCGATCGCACGCAGGGCGCTGACTCGCTGGCCGGCGGAGACCATCTGAATCATGAGCAGAACGCCGCCGGCAAGAATGGCGTTACCTACCAGCCCTGAGAAGGTAGAGGCCGCAGACGCGCGCAGCAGGATTTGCTGCTGCTCCGGCGTCATGCTCTGGACCAGTTCAAACAGCCCGCCGCTACCCGCCAGGCTATCGCCCTGGCTCAGTATTGACAGCTGCTCTTCACTGGGTGAAAAGGCATGGCCAAGTACTACCGTAATGAACGCGCATAGCAGCGCAATCAGCAGGATAGTAACGAACTGATTGCGGAAAAAGTTCCCGGTGTCACGGTAGACGGACTTCGCCGTGATAGACATGCATTCTCCTTGAGTATTGCAGGTGTTAACTAGCCGGCGATTGTACCGCAAATCGCGGCTGGGTAGCAGTCTCTGCTCCTGCACGCTAAGTATATCTTTGTAAATAGAAGAGGAAATCAGCGACGCGCTGCCTTGAGTGTCATAAAGCAAGAAATTTGATACGACACGCTTCTCACTGATTGTATTGAGAAAGTGAAAATTAATCTGGATCAATAAATGTTAAATTTGCCCACTTAATGTGATCTATGTTGGATCAAACATACTTCAATGTAGGTATATTCTGGCGCTGAATAACCATAATGAGGAAGTGGGTATGAAAAAGTTAGCAGCGGCGGTTGTTATTCTGAGCAGTCTTTCCGGCAGCAGCGTCTGGGCGCATGAAGCTGGTGAATTTTTTATTCGCGCGGGTTCGGCAACGGTCAGACCGACCGAAGGCGCGGGCGGCACGTTAGGCAGCCTGGGGGGCTTTAACGTCAGCAATAATACGCAACTGGGTTTGACGTTCACCTATATGGCAACGGATAACATCGGCGTTGAACTGCTGGCCGCCACGCCGTTCCGCCATAAAGTCGGGACCGCGGCAACCGGCAATATTGCGACCGTTCACCATTTACCGCCGACGCTCATGGCGCAGTGGTATTTTGGCGACTCCAGCAGCAAGCTGCGTCCATACATTGGCGCGGGTATCAACTACACGACCTTCTTCGATGAGAGCGTGAACGATACGGGTAAAAAGACCGGCATATCCGATCTGAGCCTGAAAGACTCCTGGGGGGCGGCAGGACAGGTGGGGATGGACTATCTGATTAACCGCGACTGGCTGATTAACATGTCGGTGTGGTACATGGATATCGACACCACCGCCAACTATAAGCTGGCGGGCGCGCAGCAGCACGACAGTATCCGTCTGGATCCGTGGGTGTTTATGTTCTCTGCCGGATACCGGTTCTAAAGTCTCAGGTAAAGCTGGTCGCAATGACCAGCTTTATTGCACGTCCCGACGCGAAGTCCGCTGCCGCGATTGCCGATGCGTCATTTGCCGCAAGCACTCCGCGGAACGTCCGCGTCAACCGCTACTCATTACCCCATTTATTCAGGAATTCCGCGATATCATCGATGCGCTGCCGATCGATGCCCGCTTGTATGGCCATCTCTCCCTGCGCCTCCTCGCTGATTTCTTCGTTATTCATCAGCCGCGTAATCAGCAGTTGAAAATAGCGCGCCAGGGGCTCACGTTCTGACTCGCTGACGGGCTCGGCGGACTCCGTCGAATACTCATCCGCAATGTCGTAATATTTCAGTGGTACTTCCTCGTGCATAAATCGCTCCCGGTTGACGTTGTGCCTGTATTTTCTGGCTTGAATAATATCACCCCTGCCTGGCTTTAGCTCAGGAACGCCCAGAAAAACGTATGACTAGCCCACGCCATGCGCAACGGGTCCAGAAACTCTCCATCATCGGGGCGTAATAGCGTAAAAAGCGAAAATTGACTGCCATGAACCCGTCTGCAGGCCATTAATACGCATAGACTTATCACCACGGCACGCGATATCCGCGATAATCCAGATACTCTAATCCGGGACGATTTTGTTTTTCCAGCAGCACGTTCACCAGCGAGGGGATGGTCTCCGCCATGGTGAGCGGGGCGCTCTCGCCGCCAAGGGCCGTGCGGATCCACCCCGGCGCCATGACCACCATCGGATGCGATACGCTGGCAGGGCGGGCGGCAAAGCTGCGCATAAACATATTCAGCGCGGCTTTGCTCCCGCGATACAGCTCGCGCTGCCCGCCGGTATTATTGCTCAAACTGCCTTGTCCTGAAGACATAACGCCAATCAGCCCCTGCGGCAACACCAGCGCCTGCATATTTTCTATGACCCGCATCGGCGCGAGCGCGTTAGTCAGCATGACGTGAATAAACTCTTCCGTCGCGATCTCGCCGATGGTTTGTGTGGGATCGCGGTTGGTGGTGCCCGCGTTGACGAACAGCATATCCAGCGCGCTATCGGCAAGCGCATTGCGCAGCGCCGCGATCCCGTCGCTATCACAAATATCCAGCGCCTCAATGCGCACCCGTCCAGCATAAGCCTCGGCCAGGTGGTGCAGCGGCGTCGTTTGTGAGAGATCGCGTACGGTGCCGATGACCTGCCAGCCATGCAGCAGAAACTGTTCAGCCATGGCGTGCCCAAGCCCGCGTGACGCGCCTGCGATCAGTACTGTTTTAGGGGAAGCGACCATGGGCATAACTCCTGAGCAAATACATGATGGGGTAAATATAGGCTGATGCTGTAGCAGGCGGAAGGCGCAGCATTTGCAATAATAAAGTGCATCAGACGCCTTATCCTGGAGTGGAGAAAAGATGAACGATCCTGATTTCAATTTACTGGCGGCGCTGGATGTACTGTTGAGCGAGAAAAGCGTTGCCGGGGCGGCTAAACGGCTTAAGCTCAGCGCTTCGGCGATGAGCCGCACGCTGACGCGCCTACGGCAGGTCACCGGCGACCCGCTACTGGTCAGAGCCGGGCGAAACATGGTGCTGACTCCGCACGCAGAAAGTCTGCAGGCGCGGGCAAAAAACGTTGTCTCCGAGATGCGCGCGGTGCTCAACGCTTCGCCTGCGCCGCTGAGTTTATCGACCCTCGAGAAGCGATTTACTTTGCGTACCAATGAGGGATTTATAGACGCTTTTGGCCCGGCGCTGGTGAACGCCGCCGCGCGGGAAGCACCGGGCGTGACGCTGGAGTTTGTCGCTAAGCCGGAGAAAGATGCCCGATTTTTACGCGAGGGGCGGGTGGACCTGGAAATTGGCGTACTGAAAAATATGGGGCCGGAGATCCGCCTGCAGGCGCTGTTTCGCGATCGTTTTGTCGTCGCGCTGGCCAAAAACCATCCGCTGGCCGCCTTTGCCGACATGTCGCGGGAACAATTTGTTTCCGTGGGGCACGTCATTACCTCCCGTCGCGGGTTGATACGCGGGCCGGTTGATGACGCGCTGGCGGCGTGTGGCATGCGCCGCAGGATTGCCGCGGTGGTGCCTGGTTTTTCCGCCGCGCTGGCCGTGGCCCGGGATTCTCAGCTCATCGCCGTTGTCCCGGCCTCCTGCCTGCAGAGCGCGGCGGGAAAAGAGATGGTCGCTTTTCCTCTCCCGGTGAGTACGCCGGAGATAACGGTGTCACAAATGTGGCATCCTCGCCACGAGCATGAATTGGCACATCGCTGGCTAAGGCAGCTGGTGCGCAGAGTGTGTCGACAACCATAAAAAAAGCCCGCACAAGTGCGGGCAAAAATACTGGAAGCAATGTGAGCAATGTCGTACCGAATACCTGAGCTGTTTGCTCAACTATTCAGTAATGAGAAAGATAATATTTCTCATTTAAGATATCAACCCCAACTTTTGTGCAGAAGCGATTTTTTTAATCGACGACAAAGACGGTGCGTTTCTGGCTGTCGTCCTGCGGCCACGCCGTGGCGACCTCGCGAAGCGGCCGGGGAGTCGTGGCGATAGTCAATCCGCCGGCGACGGCGGCCTGCAGCATCTCCCCGGTGGCGGCCAGCAGCTGGGGCACAGAAAGGCTGCCAATTCCGCTGCCCATCAGCTGCAGCGGCGAGGAGCGTAGCACCGCGCCATTGAGAGAGATATCGGCGGCGGAAAGGGAACCGACCTGAATAAAACGTACCGGCGCATTTCCTGGGCTGTGTTTTGCCAGCGCTGGCAGCAAAAGTTCGGCGCTACGTCCCCACAGATAATCGACGACGACATCAATCTGCTGCGCCGCCAGCCCGGCAAACTGCGTCCGTAAGTCCGCCTCATCCTGACTTAAGTTAACGGTTTCATCAGCGCCGAGGGCGGCCAGCTTCTCCACGTTTCGCCCGCAGGCGATCACTTTTCTGGCGCCGAGAAAACGGGCGATTTGTACCGCCAGCTGCCCGGCGCTGCCGGTGGCGCCGTTGATCAGTACTGTTTCCCCGGCTTTCATCCCGGCGCGTTTGACCAGCGCCGCCCAGGCCGACATCCCCGGATTAGCCATTGCCGCGGCGGTGATATCGTCCAGCGCATCCGGCAGCGGCAGACAGTGGTTTAAGGCGACGGGAGCCCGTTGCGCCATGCTGCCCCAGGGCGCGACGGGGAAGGCGAAATAGACGCGCTCTCCGCCGGGTAAGATACCGGTGCCGTCGATACCCGGGACAAAAGGCAGGCGGCCATCGAAACTATAATGCTTACCGGAGGCCCGGCCTTTCACTACATGACTGATGGCGGCGGCCCGAACCTCGACTAACGCCTGATGCTCACCGGGCTGCGGATCGCGAAAATCGGACCACACCGGACCCTGCTGCAGGTCAAAAACCACGGCTGCTTTCATTGTCTTCTCCCCCTGTGGGATAGTTATGTGTAAAATGCACGTATCTGATAACGGCACTATACCCGGTTAACTAATATATGCAAGATGCACATAATAATTACGACATCACCGGCTTTCACGGCGCGCTGCTCGATATCATCAGCGTGATGAACCAGCCAATGCGCGACGAGCAGATACTGCAGGCGGCTGGGGTCCAGCTCGATCGGATCCTCTTCCCGCTGCTGGTGGCAATAGGGCGCAGGGGACCCGTTGGGGTCGTTGAACTGGCGGATAGCCTCGGTCGCGATTACACCACCGTCAGCAGGCAGGTGAAGAAGCTGGAAGCGCAGCAGCTGGTACTTAAGCAGCCCAATGCAAAAGATCGCCGGATTAGCGAGGTGACGCTCAGCGAAGCGGGGCAGGCGATGATCGATCGTATCGCGGGAGCAAGAACGCGGCTGATGAATGAGGTGCTGGCCGGATGGACGCAAGAAGAGGTGATGGCGCTGTTTCGCCTGACGCGTAAATACGCCGACAGCTTACAGCTGAAATAACCGCCCGGCCCGGGGCCGGACGGCAGGCACGTTAAGCCGCTTTAGTGGCGGCTTTCAGGCTTCGGGCGAAAGCCTTGAGTTCCGCCAGCATGGCCTGCGGGTCGTTCACGTTCCGCTCGATGATTTTGACGATGGCGGAGCCGGAAATCGCGCCGGCCGCGCCGGCCTCAATCGCGGAGGTAACCTGCTCCGGCGCCGAGATGCCAAAGCCCTGCAGCGGCGGTGCGGCGTGGTACTCGGCCAGCTTTTCAATCAGATGATGCAGCGGCAGCGCGGCGCGGTTTTCCGCGCCGGTCACGCCCGCCCGCGACAGCAGGTAGGTATAACCGCGACCGTAAGAGGCTATCTGGCGCAGCAGATCGTCATCGGCATTGGGCGGGCAGATGAAAATCGGCGCGATATTGTGGCGCAGCGCGGCCTGGCGGAACGGCGCGGACTCTTCCACGGGGACATCGGCAACCAGCACGGAATCGACGCCCGCGCGTTCGCACGCGGCGTAGAATTCATCGATGCCGGGGCTGAACACCAGGTTGGCGTACATCAGCAGGCCGATAGGAATGGTAGGGTGTTTCTGGCGAATCGCCGTCAGCATTTCGAAGCACTGCGCGGGGGTCACCCCGGCGGCAAAAGCGCGCAGGGTGGCGTCCTGAATGGTCGGGCCATCCGCCAGCGGGTCGGAGAAAGGAATACCCAGCTCCAGCGCGTCGGCACCGGCTTCAATCAGCGTATCGATAATTTTCAGCGACTGTTCCGGATTCGGATCGCCGAGGGTGACGAAGGGAACAAACGCGCCTTCCCGGCGATCTTTCAGTTGTGCAAACAGCGTCTCGTAACGTTCCATCAGATTTCCCCTCGCGCTTTTAAAATATCATGTACGGTGAAGATGTCTTTATCGCCGCGGCCGGAGAGGTTAACCACCAGCAGCTGCTCTTTTTCCGGGTTTTCACGCATCATTTTCAGCGCGTGCGCCAGGGCGTGGGAGGATTCCAGCGCCGGGATAATCCCTTCATGGCGTGATAGCTCTTTAAAGGCCTCCAGCGCTTCGTCATCGGTAATCGACACGTAATCGGCGCGGCCAATGCTGTTTAAATAAGCATGCTGCGGACCCACTGACGGGAAATCCAGCCCGGCGGAGATGGAGTAGGACTCCTCAATCTGGCCTTCTTCGGTTTGCATCATCGGCGATTTCATACCGAAATAGATGCCCACACGACCGTGCTTAAGCGGCGCGCCGTGCTCGCCGGACTCAATACCGTGACCTGCCGGCTCCACGCCAATCAGGCCAACAGCGGTTTCGTCGATAAAATCGGCGAACATGCCGATGGCGTTCGATCCGCCGCCGACGCAGGCGATAACCGCATCAGGCAGGCGACCTTCTTTCTCGAGGATCTGCGCTTTGGTCTCTTCGCCAATCATGCGCTGGAATTCACGCACGATGGTCGGGAACGGGTGCGGACCCGCGGCGGTGCCGAGCATATAGTGGGCTTTTTCGTAGCTGCCGGACCAGTCGCGCAGGGCCTCGTTGCAGGCATCTTTCAGCGTAGAAGAGCCGCTATGAACCGGGATCACTTCCGCCCCCATCAGGCGCATGCGGAAAACGTTCGGCGACTGGCGTTCGATATCCTTCGCGCCCATGTAGATGCGGCACTTCAGGCCGAGCAGGGCGCTGGCGAGGGCTGAGGCCACGCCGTGCTGACCGGCGCCGGTTTCGGCGATAATTTCCGTTTTGCCCATCCGTTTCGCCAGCAGAGCCTGGCCGAGCACCTGGTTAGTTTTATGCGCGCCGCCGTGCAGCAGGTCTTCACGTTTCAGATACAGCGTCGTGCGGGTGCCTTCAGTGAGGTTGCGGCATTTGGTCAGCGCCGTCGGACGACCGGCGTAGTTTTTCAGCAGGTCGGTAAATTCGGCCTGGAATGCCGGATCTTTTTGCGCGCTGACGAACGCGTCTTCCAGCTGGCGCAGGGCGGGCATCAGGATCTGCGGAACGTACATTCCGCCGAATTCGCCAAAGTAGGGGTTCAGTAAAGTACTCATTGTTGCTCCTTAATATGCGCGCAGCGTTTGAAACACAGAGGACAGCTTGTCGGCATCTTTAATACCCGGCTGCGACTCTACGCCTGAATTAAAATCGAGTCCGGCACAGCCGCTTTTGGCGGCTTCTACGCAGTTATCGGCGCCGAGGCCGCCTGCCAGCATGACGTTATGCAGGTCCTGGCCCTGCAGCAGGGACCAGTCGAAACGCTGGCCGGTGCCACCCTGACCGTTGTCGAGAACGTATTTATCGACATGGCGCAGATCGCGCGGCGGTAGCGTTTCACCTACGCTGAGGGCTTTCCAGATTTGCACCTTCGGCGGAAGTTCGGCGCGCAGGGTATCAATATAGGTCTGGTCTTCGCTGCCGTGCAGCTGTACGGCGGCTAAGTCGAGGTTTTCCGCCCGGGCGATCACTTCCGCCACCGGGGTATTGCGGAATACGCCGACATAACTCAGAGGCGCGCTGGCGATCACCGCTTGCGCCTGCGCCTCGTTCACCGCGCGCGGCGACGTCGGGACAAAAATCAGGCCGCCGTAGACCGCGCCGGATTCATACGCCACCTGGGCATCCTGGGGGCGGGTCAGGCCGCAGACCTTATTCTCGCCGAGCAGCACGCGCTTCACGGCGGCGTTGAGATCGGCGTGCTCCATCAGCGCTGAGCCAATCAGGAAACCGTTGGCGAAGTGGCTCAGTTCGCGCACTTCCGCGTAGGTATGGATGCCGGACTCGCTGATCACCGTGACATCGTGACCGAGCTTAGGCGCCAGGGTACGGGTACGGTTGAGATCAATCGACATATCGCGCAGATCGCGGTTGTTGATGCCGACCACTTTCGCCTTCAGCGCAATCGCGCGCTCCAGCTCCTCTTCATTACTCACTTCGGTCAGCACGCCCATGTTCAGGCTGTGCGCGACGGCGGAGAGCTGGCGATACTGCTCATCATCCAGCACTGAAAGCATCAGCAGACAGGCGTCGGCCTGGTAGTAGCGCGCCAGGTAAATCTGATAAGGATCGATGGTGAAGTCCTTACAGAGAATCGGCTGCGGCGCGACCTTACTGACCATCGGCAGGAAATCGAAGCTGCCCTGGAAATATTTCTCGTCGCACAGCACCGAGATAGCCGAGGCGTAGTGCTTGTAGACGCCGGCGATGGCCGCCGGATCAAAATCTTCGCGAATCAGGCCTTTTGATGGCGAGGCCTTTTTGCACTCGAGAATAAACGCGGTGCGGGTTCCGGCGAGGGCATCGTAAAAATTGCGCTGCGTCGGTACCACTTCATTTTGAAAACTGGCTAACGGTTGTTGTTGTTTGCGGGCTTCTACCCAAATCGCTTTGTCGGCCACGATTTTTGCTAAAACGGTCTGCATTTTTTACCCTCTTGCCGCTAATGCGGTCACTCTGTCATAGGCCGCTCCGCTATGCAGCACATCGATGACTTGCTGCGCGTTGGCCTTCAGGTCTTCGTGTCCATGTAAACGCATCAACATGGCGACGTTGGCGGCAACGGCGGCTTCGTGAGCGGCTTCACCTTTACCTTGTAGCAAGCGCGTAAGAATGTCACGGTTTTCTTCCGGCGTGCCGCCTGCCAGCTGCTCCTGATGGTAAGGCGTCAGGCCAAAGTCGGCGGCGGTGAGCTGGTAGCTCTTGATTTCGCCATGGTTCAGTTCCGCGACCACCGTCGGCGCGTGCAGCGACACTTCATCCATACCGCCGCTATGCACCACCGCAGCGCGCTGGTAGCCCAGCACGCGCAGGGTTTCCGCAATCGGCAGCACCAGTTCTGGGCTATAGACGCCAATCAGCGCCAGCGGCGGATGAGCCGGGTTGATCAGCGGCCCAAGCACGTTAAACAGGGTGCGGGTTTTAAGCTGCTGACGGACCGGCATCGCGTGGCGGAAACCGGTGTGGTACTTCGGTGCGAACAGGAAGCAAACGCCCAGTTCATCCAGCGCCTGGCGAGATTTATCGGCATTCATATCCAGGTTGATACCGAACGCCGCCAGCAGGTCGGAGGAACCGGATTTACTCGATACGCTGCGGTTGCCGTGCTTCGCGACCTTCAGGCCGCAGGCGGCGGCCACAAACGCGCTGGCGGTCGAAATATTGATACTGTTGCTGCCGTCGCCGCCGGTACCGACGATATCGGCAAACGGATAATCCGGACGCGGGAACGGCGCGGCGTTTTCCAGCAGCGCGGTGGCGGCGCCGGCGATTTCCTGCGGATGCTCACCGCGTACTTTCATACTCACCAGCGCGGCGGCCAGCTGCTCGGGTTTGACTTCACCGCGAACCACCGCAGAGAACAGCTGATGGCTCTCCTGCTGGCTCAGGGTTTCGGCCTGGTACAGTTTTTCCAGAATCGGCTGGAGGGTGTTGGTCTGCTCCAGCTTCTGCAGCGCCCAGGCCAGGGTTTGCTCCAGCAGGCGTGCCCCCTGGGTGGTCAGAATTGACTCAGGGTGGAACTGGAAGCCGCAAACGCGATCCGCGTCGTGACGCACCGCCATCACCATACCGTTGAAGTGGGCGTTGATGGTGAGTCCGGCCGGGATATTGCTGCCCACCAGCGAGTGATAGCGGGCGACCGGCAGCGGATTGCTCAGTCCGGCAAACATCGCCTGGCCATCGTGCTCAATGCTTGACGCCTTCCCGTGAAGAATTTCACCGGCCTGACCGACGTAGCCGCCATAGGCTTCGACAATCGCCTGATGGCCGAGGCAGATACCGATAATCGGCAGCTTGCCGCGCATGCGGGTCAGCAACTCCGGCATGCAGCCCGCTTCGCTCGGCGTCCCCGGCCCCGGAGAAAGCATCAGTACCGGGTTTTTCATGGTGCCGATGCGCTCAATCAGCGCCTGCGCCGGGACGGAGTTGCGGTAAATCACCACGTTATGGCCGTTCGAACGCAGCTGGTCTGCCAGGTTATAGGTAAAAGAGTCGATATTATCGAGCAGCAGGATGTCGGCCATTAGAAAATCTCCTTCGCGTGGTGGGCCTGGGCGATAGCGCGCAGCACCGCGCGAGCTTTATTACGGGTTTCATCCGCTTCTGACTGGGGAACGGAGTCGAGCACGATACCGGCGCCGGCCTGCACCGTGGCGACGCCATCCTGCACGTAGGCGGAACGGATCACGATGCAGGTATCGAGGTCGCCGTGGGCGGTAAAGTAGCCCACCGCGCCGCCGTAGCTGCCGCGGCGTTTGCCTTCAGCGGCGGCGATTAGCTGCATGGCGCGCACTTTCGGCGCCCCGCTGAGGGTGCCCATATTCATACAGGCACGGTAGGCATGCAGCACGTCAAGATCGCGGCGCAGCTCGCCAACCACGCGGGAGACGAGGTGCATCACAAAGGAGTAGCGGTCGACTTTGGTCAGGTCGGCGACGTAGCGGCTACCCGGCGTACAGATGCGCGCGAGGTCGTTACGCGCAAGGTCGACCAGCATCAGATGCTCGGAGAGCTCTTTATGGTCGGTGCGCATCTCCAGCTCAATGCGGCTGTCGAGATCGCGATCCAGCGAACCATCCGCGCGGCGGCCGCGCGGGCGGGTACCGGCAATGGGATAGATTTCAATCTGGCGATTGGTGGCATCGTACTTGAGAGAACTCTCCGGCGACGCGCCGAAGAGGGTGAAATCGTTGTCCTGCATAAAGAACATGTACGGGCTCGGGTTGCTCTTCTTCAGCACATCATAAGCGGCCAGCGGCGACGGGCAGGGCAGCGAGAAGCGGCGTGACGGCACGACCTGAAAAATCTCGCCCGCGCGGATGGCGCGCTGCATTTTACGCACGACGGCGCCGTACTCTTCGTCGCTCTGATCGCAGTCGCAGCTCATTTCGGCAACCGTGGTCACCGGCAGCGGCGCCGGCGGCTCGTTTAGCTGCTGACGAAGCTGAGCGAGCCGCTGTAGCAGACGCTGTTTTTCGCTTTCCAGCGGCGTGAACAGGCTCGCCTGGATACGGGTATTTTTGGTCTGATGGTCGATAACCAGCAGCGTTTCCGCCAGATAGAAGCAGTAATCCGGGCAGGCGGTGTCGCTCTCCAGCGGCGGCAGGTCTTCAAAGCCAGCGACCAGGTCATAGGCGAACAGGCCGCCGAAGAACATCGCTTCGCGCTCCTCCTGCGGGACGGTTATCAGATCCTGCAGCAGGCGAAAAGCGTCGAATACCGAGAGTGAACACAGGCGGGCATCTTCATCCAACAGCGCGCTGACCGGCGGGAAGGTTAATACCCGGCTATTTGGCTGACGCTGGTTATCGATGCCGGATGGCAGCGCGCTATCCAGCAGTTCGAGTAACGCCGTACCGTTGGCGGAAAATGCGTGAATAGTGACAGTGTCACCTAGCGCGGTAATGCGCAGCGCGCTATCCACCAGCAGCAGGCTCTTTAAATCATCCTTACTGTCGATATCCGCGGATTCCAGCAGCAGGGTGGCTGGACGCGCGCCGCATAGCTGGTGGAACAGCGCCGTGGGGTTTTCCCGATAGATGGCGTCGCTGGTGAGAAGCTCGAGTGCCGGTTTTGATGTTTGCATTATTGTTGTCGCCTGTTCGCTATAATAATTTGTCCAATAAAAAGCCCGCTCATTGGCGGGCCGGGTATCTGTATGCTGAGTGCAAAACGCGATCACGCCGCCCGATAACAGGAGGTGCGCCACCAGCCGTGCAGAGTGATGAATTGCGTTTTCATTGTTGATACCCCTTCATGTGAACTTGCGTACTAGTTAACTAGTCCGAGAGATTAAAGTCAACCCCTGTTTGCAGATTTTCTCTATCAGTCGGTATGATGATGCGCTTATTACTATCCTTAATCACTTAAGCTGCAGAACCACAATCAATCTGCCTGTGACTTAAAGTATGACGGGTACCGGTTCATGTCCAGCAGGAGTCATCTTGAGCAACACCAATTACGCAGTGATTTACGACCTGCACAGCCATACCATCGCCTCTGACGGGCGTCTGACTCCAGAAGAACTTGTCCATCGCGCCCACCAGATGCGCGTCGGCACCCTGGCGATTACCGACCACGATACCGTGGCGGCAATTCCCGCGGCTCAGCGTGAAATTGAACGTGCCGGTTTACCGTTGGCGCTGATTACCGGGGTGGAAATTTCCACTCTGTGGGAAAATCATGAAATTCATATTGTCGGGCTGAATATCGATATCGACCATCCGGCGATGACCGCGCTGCTTGATGAACAGAAAGCGCGTCGCCAGATGCGGGGTCAGCAGATCGCCGAGCGGCTGGAAAAAGCGCGGATCCCGGGCGCCTGGGAAGGGGCGCTGAAGCTGGCGGACGGCGGTGCGGTGACGCGCGGCCATTTTGCCCGTTTTCTGGTGGAGGCCGGCTATGCCAACAATATGGCTGACGTATTTAAGAAGTATCTGGCGCGCGGGAAAACCGGTTACGTTCCGCCTCAGTGGTGTACAATAAAACAAGCGATTGATGTCATTCATCATTCTGGCGGTAAAGCGGTCATTGCCCATCCCGGGCGCTACGATCTCTCCGCCAAGTGGTTAAAACGGCTGTTGGCCCATTTTAGCGAGCAGGGGGGCGATGCGATGGAGGTGGCGCAGTGTCAGCAGGCGCCTCACGAGCGCGCACAGCTTGCCGCTTACGCCGTGCAGTATGGCCTGGATGCCTCGCAGGGGTCTGATTTTCATCAGCCCTGCCCGTGGATCGAACTGGGCCGCAAACTTTGGCTACCCGCGGGCGTGGAAGGGATCTGGCGCAGTTGGGAAGTGGCCGTAGAACAAAATTGAGAGGGAAGTATGAGCCAGTTTTTTTATATTCATCCGGAAAATCCACAGGCGCGGTTAATTAACCAGGCGGTGGACATTGTGCGTAAAGGCGGGGTCATCGTCTATCCGACCGACTCCGGCTACGCGTTAGGCTGCAAAATTGAAGATAAAGGCGCGATGGAGCGGATTTGCCGGATCCGTAATCTGCCAAACGGCCACAACTTCACCCTGATGTGCCGCGATTTGTCCGAACTGTCGACCTATTCATTCGTTGATAACGTGGCCTTTCGTCTGATTAAAAACAATACCCCGGGTAACTACACGTTTATCCTCAAGGGCACCAAAGAAGTTCCGCGCCGTCTGCTGCAGGATAAGCGTAAGACCATCGGTATGCGCGTGCCGTCCAACCCGATTGCGCAAATGCTGCTGGAAACGTTGGGCGAGCCGATGCTCTCCACTTCGTTGATGCTGCCGGGAAGCGACTTTACCGAATCCGACCCGGAAGAGATCAAAGATCGTCTGGAGAAGCAGGTTGACCTGATTATTCACGGCGGCTATCTGGGCCAGCAGCCGACCACGGTTATCGACCTCACTGAAGATGCGCCGGTTGTGGTGCGTGAAGGCGTGGGGGACGTAACGCCGTTCCTGTAATGACGTCTGTTTCCATGGAAGGAATCGTCATGTAATGAATACCCGCTCGCCGCTTTTATTTGCCGCCGTTCAACGCGGCGCAATGCCGCGCGCCTTTTGATGGTTCATCCTCTGCAAAAGACCCTATTGTGCTACCTGGCTTCCATCAGCGCGCCATGCGCCCGGACGGAGGTGCGCGGTAAGTTGTGCTATGCTCGTAACGCAAAGAAGCATTCATCTTAAAGTTCGTGTACCATGTTCGCCCACGCGAGAAGGCGTGTCTCTGTTATGTCTGCTGTAGCAACATAGATAACGGCACGCGCTGATGCAAAAAAATTTTACAGAACAGGGTGTTAGGTTTCATTTTGCCTCGCGCCCTGTTTTTCGAAGTATACCAGACGCCTGGGAAGGCGACACCTTAAGGAAGCTCAATGAGCGAGAAATTACAAAAAGTGCTGGCCCGCGCTGGCCACGGCTCCCGCCGTGAAATCGAAGCCAAAATCGAAGCTGGCCGCGTCAGCGTCGATGGCAAAATCGCCACCCTTGGCGATCGCGTTGAAATTGTCCCGGGTTTAAAAATTCGCATCGACGGTCATCTGATTTCGGTGAAAGAGTCTGCGGAACAGATTTGTCGCGTGCTGGCTTACTACAAGCCGGAAGGCGAACTCTGTACCCGTAACGACCCGGAAGGGCGACCGACGGTGTTCGATCGTCTGCCAAAGCTGCGCGGCGCGCGCTGGATTGCCGTCGGTCGTCTTGACGTCAACACCTGCGGCCTGCTGCTGTTTACCACCGACGGTGAACTGGCGAACCGCCTGATGCACCCGAGCCGCGAAGTGGAACGTGAATACGCGGTGCGCGTATTTGGCCAGATAGATGATGACAAGCTGCGCCAGCTCTCTCGCGGCGTGCAGCTGGAAGACGGCCCGGCGGCGTTCAAAACCATCAAGTTTACCGGTGGCGAAGGGATTAACCAGTGGTACAACGTCACGCTGACCGAAGGCCGTAACCGCGAAGTTCGCCGCCTGTGGGAAGCCGTTGGCGTACAGGTCAGCCGCCTGATCCGCGTGCGCTACGGCGATATTCTGCTGCCGAAAGGCCTGCCGCGCGGCGGCTACACCGAGCTGGACCTGGCGCAAACCAACTACCTGCGCGAACTGGTTGAGCTTACGCCGGAAACCACCTCTAAGGTCGCCGTCGAAAAAGATCGCCGTCGCATGAAGGCGAATCAGATTCGCCGCGCGGTTAAGCGCCACAGCCAGGTGAGCAATAATAATAACAACCGTCGTTCCAGCAGCCGTAATAACGGTAACGGTTAATTATTCCAGTTCCGGCGGTCACCGCCGGAATTCCCCCTCCTGTGACTCCTTTCACACTTCTGCATAAAGACAAAAAACAGGAAATGCCCGGACAAATAACGCAAAGCGGTGCGCCAGGCGACGCCATATACTGAGGCCACTGATTACATTAACAGGTAGCCTAAAATGGAAACAGCAGGAAAACTTTCGGCAAGCTATGTGGTTATCGGCGTTAAAGAAAAAATAGGGTATGGTTTTGGCGATTTCGCCTCTAATTTATCCTTCGGCTTCGTTTCTCTGTTTTTACTTTTTTTCTATACCAATATTTACGGCATTAGCGCCGTACAGGCGAGCCTGATCTTTGTTATTGCCCGCGTGGTTGATGCGGCCTTTAATATTCTGATTGGTTTTGCCATCGATAAAACCCACAGCCGCTACGGTAAGCTTCGACCCTGGTTGTTGTATGGTTCAATTCCGCTCGGCTTCTTAACGGTGCTCTGCTTTGTGCCTTTCGGCGGTGAGGCCAAATTCTACTTCGCACTGATTTCCTATACTATTTATTGCCTGGCCTATACGGCGGTAAATACGCCTTATTCGGCGCTGACCAACCGTTTAACCCAGCATGAAGCCTCCCGTTCATCGCTGTCGGTATACCGGTTTGTCCTGGCGATTGTTGGCTATCTGATTGTGTCCACTACCGCGGACAGGCTGATTTCCCCGTTTAGCGATAAACAGCTGGGGTACGTCTTCGCCGTCTCTTGCTTTGCGCTGCTGGCGACGTTTTTGTTCCTTGCCTGCTTCGGGATGACCAAAGAGCGCGTTGGTGAAGAAGAGGAAGAGACTCCGGCGCCAACGCTGCGGGAAATGTTGAAGGCGGTGGCAGGCAACGCGCCGCTAATTAACCTCTCCATGTTCACCGTCTTTTTTTATATTGCCTATACCGTGTGGATGGCGATCGCTATTTACTTTATCAAATATATCATTGGTAGCGAAGGTTTTACTTCCACCTTCTTTATGATTCAGTCGGCGGCTTATATTGTCGGTACCGTTATTTCGGAAAAAATCATTGCGTTGATAGGTAAAAAGAAAATGACGCTGGTGGCGCTGTTGATCGGCATTGCGGGCGTACTGATGCAATATTTTATCGCTGGCGACAATATCTGGCTGATCATGACCGGCGTGTGTCTGTACAGTATTACGCTGGGGATGGGCTTTGTTTCAATGTGGTCAATGATTGCCGATACCGTGGAATATGCCGAGTGGCACCATGGGGTGCGCACCGAAGGCGCAATTTACGGTTTCTTTAATTTCATCACCAAAATAGCGATGGCCATCGGCGGCGGCTGCGCGGGCTGGATGCTGGACTATTACCACTATGACGCGGGCAACATTACCGCCAGCGCGATTAACGGCATTAACGTACTGATGACGCTATTTCCCGGCGCGATGTTTGCGCTCAGCGCACTGTTTGTCGCCTGCTATTCGCTGGATGAAAAAACCTATCGCGATATTGTGCAAAAAATCAGCCTGCGCAAACAGAACGCGCTTTAACCTCAGGGAGCCAGAGAGATGAATAACGATTTTAACACCACCCTCGCCGCGATGAGCGCGGAAGAAAAAGTGGCGCTGCTGACCGGCAGCGGCCTGTGGCGGACGGCCTCGCTGCCGCAGCACGGTATCGAAGATATCATTATGACCGACGGCACCTACGGCGTGCGCTACAGCAGCGCGCAGATTGATGGCCGGGAAAAGTGGAGTATGGATGATTTTATCTCGGTCATTACCCAAACCGCAGATAAGGCCAGCGCGGAAGAGCCCGCCGCGAAAGGGGGGAGCGAGGCGCTATTCAGCACTTCGCTACCGGCGACCTGCTTTCCTAATGGTTCCAGCCTGGCCTGCAGCTGGGACGTGGAGCTGGTGCATCAGATGGGGGAAGCGCTGGGGCGGGAGTGTCAGCAAATGGGCGTCGGGATCCTGCTCGGGCCGGGGATTAACATTCGCCGTACGCCGCTGGCCGGGCGAGGCTATGAATATTACGCCGAAGACCCGGTGGTCAGCGGCGATATTGCCGCTGCGCTGATCAACGGCCTGCAGCAGGAGGGGGTTGGCGCCAGCCTGAAACACTTTGCGGCGAACAACTCGGAGTACCGCCGCACGGAAATGGATTCGATTATTGAAGAACGGGCGCTGCGGGAAATCTATCTGGCGGGTTTCCAGCGCGCGATTGCGAAATCCCGGCCGTGGACGGTGATGTCTTCCTACAATCGTCTTAACGGCGTGCAAACCTCCCAGGATCCGTTTTTGCTCACTCAGGTTTTGCGCGATGAGTGGGGATATGAAGGGCTGGTGATGTCCGACTGGTACGGTATTAAAGATCGCCCCGCATCGCTGATGGCGGGTAACGATCTGGCGATGCCCGAAACCCGCCGCGATAAACAAACTCTGCTGGCGGCGATTGTAACCGGAGAGGTGCCGATGGAGGTGGTGGACCGCGCCTGTCTCCGCATGCTGGAACTGCTCGACAAGATCCAGCGCCATCGCCGCCCGCAAACGCGAGCCGATTTTACGGCGCACCACGCGCTGGCGCAGCGGCTTGCCGGTGAATCCATTGTCTTGCTGAAAAATGAAGATAATCTGCTGCCGCTGCGTCCGGAGAGAACGCCGCGCGTTGCGGTGCTGGGTAAACCGGCTCAGGAGCCGGTGATCCAGGGGTCCGGATGCGCGACCACGGTGCCGTATCTGCTCGATCGGCCGCTGGATGAAATTTTTGACCTCGCCGGCGACGACTTCAGCGTCTCCTGGGCCGTGGGCGCGCCGGACGATCTGCGCTGCGATGAACAGGCGCTGGCGCAGGCCTGCCGCGTCGCGCAGGAGGCCGACGTGGCGGTGATCTTCGTCAGCACCGCCGTAGGTGAAGATGGCGAAAACGGCGATCGTCAGGATCTGCATATTCTGCCGGTGCACGAACGGTTAATTCGCGAAGTGGCGACGGTCCAGCCGAATATCGTGGTGGTGCTGGCGAATAGCGATGCGGTGGTGATGCCGTGGCTCGGCGAGTGCAAAGCGCTGCTGGAAACGTTCTTTGCCGGGCAAGGGATGGGGCGCGCGGTGGCGGAAATCCTCTTCGGCCAGCGTAACCCCTGCGGCAAACTGACGGTAACGGTACCTAATTCCCTGGAGGAAACGCCGGCCTGGCTGCACTATCCGGGCGAAAATCTGCGTCATCATTACGGAGAAGGGCTTTTTGTCGGCTATCGCTATTATGATAAACGTCGTATGACGCCGCAGTTTCCGTTTGGCTTTGGCTTAAGCTATACCCGGTTTGCGTACGATAATATCGCGCTGTCAGCCCGCCGTGCAGGTGCAGGCGAGACGCTTACCGTGTCGTTCGACCTGACCAACTGCGGAGAGTATGCGGGCAAAGAGATCGTCCAGCTGTACGTTAGCGCGCCGAAGGGGGAGCTGATTCGCGAAGTGCAGTCATTAAAAGCGTTCAGCAAAGTGGCGCTGGCCGCCGGAGAGACCCGTCGCGTGAGCCTGCAGCTGCCCATTGGCGAGCTGGCCTGCTATCATCCGGGCCTGGGTGATTGGGTCGTGACGCCGGGTATCTGGCAGGTTCGCGTCGGCGCCTCATCCCGGGATCTGCCGTTGATCGCGGAGATTGAGGTAGATTGTCCGCAGCGGTATGTCCCGCTGCGCGATGATAACTCTCTACAACAGCTGATCCAGCAGCCGGAGGCCTTTGCCCGCGTAGTGAAGCTGATTGCCGATAAGAGCCAGATGCCGGCGGAGCAGGTGCGTGAAAAACTGATTCGCCTGGCGCCGGATCTGTTCTGCGGGCTGCTGATTGCGCTGACCGAATTCCTGGCGCTGGATATCGAACGCGACGAGCTTAACGCCGTGCTGGCCGGCGCTCATCATTGCCAATGACAGGAGAGTGCGCATGTTTCCTTTTTCAGTGACTCACCCTCGCTCGGTCACCCAGAGCGGACGACAAACGGCGAACAGCGGCTACGAGCTGATTGCCTTTGACGCGGAGAAGCTGAACGTGTTTGCCGCGGAGGTTCGCTACTGCGAGCCTCACTGGCATCCGGCTCCGGAGCTGATTACCGTGCTGGCGGGGCGATTTACCCTCGTCGTCGGCCAGCAAAGCCTGGAGCTGGCACAGGGAGACATGCTGTATATCAATGCCGAAGAGGTCCATTCGCTGAGCGCCGAGGAGGCGGGCAGCCAGCTGCTCACCGTACAGTTTTCCCCCGGCCTGTTTGATGAACTTCATCCCTCGCCGCAGCTGGACTGGAGTACCTGTGGACGACCTTACTCTCCGGCAGACAGCAAGGTACGCCAGCGGCTGGCGAAGCTACTGGAACAGCTGATCGATAACCACGCGCCGTTTCAGCGTATCGCGGCGATTTATCTGCTGCTGGATGCAGTCGTCTCCGCCGGAAAGCCGACGCGGCGCGCCGAAAGCTCGCTGCGCGACGAGGCGATGATCAAAAAAGGCATTGATTTTATCAATCAACACTTTGATCAGCCGCTGACGCTGAGCGAGGTCGCCTGCCATAGCGGGATGAGCTACTCCTGGTTCTCGCGGCTGTTCAAAAAGGTGAGCCGGTATAATTTTAAAGAGTATCTGACGCTGGTGCGGCTAAATAAAGCCCGCACCCTGCTGCGCGATACCCGCACCCCGATCACGGAGATTAGCCACAGCTGCGGCTTTCAGGAACACAAGTATCTGATCGCCGCCTTTAATAAATACTGCGGCGTCACGCCAACCGAATACCGCAAGCGCTTCGTCTCGCGGCAAAATATGCGCGAAAGCGAACTGGCGCTGGGGGAGGATTGCCTGTGCCTGCCGCTGAATCATGCGCTGCTCGAGCGGCTGGCGGCTAGTAGTCGATCCCCATCTGCGCTTTGATTCCGGCGTCAAAGGCGTGCTTCACCGGGCGCAGCTCGCTGACGGTATCGGCCAGTTCGGTAATCTCACGGTGGCAGCCGCGGCCGGTAATAATCACCGTCTGGTGCGCCGGGCGGTTGCGCAGCGCGGTAAGCACCTCTTCCAGCGGCAGGTAATCATAAGCCACCATGTAGGTTAGCTCGTCCAGCAAAACGAGGTCGAGGCTTTCATCAGCCAGCATGCGGCGCCCGTGCTCCCAGACCGCGAGGCAGGCGGCGGTGTCGCTTTCGCGATCCTGCGTATTCCAGGTAAAACCGGTCGCCATCACCTGAAACTCAACGCCGTGCGGCTCAAGCAGGTTGCGCTCGCCGTTTGGCCAGGTACCTTTAATAAACTGCACGACGGCGGCTTTTTTACCGTGCCCGACGGCGCGGGTGACGGTGCCAAAAGCGGCGGTGGTTTTGCCTTTACCGTTGCCGGTAAAGACGATCACGATGCCGCGCTCTTCCTGCGCGGCGGCGACGCGAGCGTCAACTTTATCTTTTACCCGCTGCTGGCGTTCGCGGTGGCGTTCATCACTCATTGTGCGATTCCTGGTTTACGGCCCGGCTGGGCGTCAAAGGTCATTCCCGTTTTGCGACGACTGTCGTCGCCCATCAGCCACAGGTAAACCGGCATGATATCAGCGGGGGTTTTCAATTTTTGCGGATCTTCCGTCGGGAACGCATTGGCGCGCATTTTGGTGCGCGTGCCGCCTGGGTTAATGCAGTTGACCCGCAGATGGCGGTTCTGATACTCCTCGGCCAGCACCTGCATCATGCCCTCGGTGGCGAATTTCGACGCGGCGTACGCGCCCCAGTTCGCGCGTCCCTGGCGGCCGACGCTGGAAGAGGTAAAGACCAGCGAACCCGATTCGGATTTAAGTAATAAAGGAAGCAGCGCCTGGGTGAGCATAAAGGTGCCGTTCACGTTCACCTGCATCACCTGCTGCCATACTTCCGGCTTTTGTTGATCCATCGGGCACACGTCGCCCAACAGACCCGCGTTGTGCAGCACCCCGTCAAGGCGCGGGTAGTGGATGGCTATTTTCTGCGCCAGCTGCTGGCACTCCTGCGGCGTGCAGGTTAACAGGTCGAGAGTAAACCAGCGGGCGGGAATGCCGCCCGCCTGCTGTATTTCGTGCGCGACGCTGCGCAGCTTTGCTTCATTGCGGCCGACCAGGATAACGCTGGCGCTATAGCGGGAATAGGTCAGGGCGGCTTCACGGCCAATGCCGTCGCTGGCGCCGGTAACCAGGATGATGCGGTCCTGTAACAGGTGACGTTGCGGTTGATAGTGCACGGCGACTCCTCGGGCGATCTGCTGACGATCGCGCTTGCTGTTCGGTATCTCACTTTTGCGCTTTATGCCTGAAAGCGCCCGCTATTGCAATCGGCGAAGCGGAAACTCTTCGCGGAATTAATATCTTGCAACGATTTCATCGTCGCTGAAAAAAACAGGAAGGCGCCTCGCGTGCGACACAAAGCACAAAGACTTCTCGCCGACGGCTGATGTACACTGTGCGCCAACGTCAGCGGTTTACACAAGGTGAAAACGTGGAATTACTTGCTCAATATGGCCTGTTTTTGGCCAAAATCGCGACCATCGTTGTCGCAATTGCGGTTATCGTCGCCATTATTGTTAACCTGACTCAGCGCAAAAAACAGCGCGGCGAGCTGCGGGTCACCAATCTTAGCGAGCAATATAAGGAGATGAAGGAAGAGCTGGCGGTTTCGTTGCTCGATGGGCCGCAGCAGAAGCTGTGGCATAAAGCGCAAAAGAAAAAGCTCAAGCAGGAAGCAAAGGCGTCAAAGGCGCGGGCGAAGCTCGGCACACCAGAGCCGGACGTCAAGCCGCGCGTTTGGGTGCTGGATTTTAAAGGCAGTATGGATGCCCATGAAGTCAGCAGCCTGCGCGAAGAAATCACCGCCGTTCTGGCGGCGGCAAAAGCGCGCGACCAGGTCGTCATTCGCCTTGAAAGCCCAGGCGGCGTGGTTCACGGTTACGGCCTGGCGGCTTCACAGCTGCAGCGCCTGCGCGACAAGCAGATCCCGCTAACGGTCGCGGTCGATAAAGTCGCGGCCAGCGGCGGCTATATGATGGCCTGCGTGGCGAACAGAATCGTCAGTGCACCCTTTGCTATCCTGGGCTCTATTGGCGTTGTGGCGCAAATTCCCAACATCAATCGCTTCCTGAAAAATAAAGATATCGACATTGAGCTGCATACGGCCGGGCAGTACAAACGCACCCTGACGATGCTGGGTGAAAATACCGAAGAAGGGCGGCAGAAATTTCGCGAAGACCTCAACGATACTCATCGGCTATTCAAAGATTTTGTCCACCAGATGCGCCCCGGGCTGGATATCGAGCAGGTAGCGACGGGTGAACACTGGTACGGCGTTCAGGCGCTGGAAAAAGGCCTTGTGGACGCGGTGGAAACCAGCGATGAACTTCTGCTGGGGCTGATGGATAAGCACGAGGTTATCAGCGTGCGCTATCAGCAGCGTAAGAAAATGCTCGAGCGGTTTACCGGCAGCGCGGCGGAAAGCGCCGATAAACTTCTGCTGCGCTGGTGGCAGCGCGGGCAAAAGCCGCTGATGTAAACAAACAACGCGAGGCTTCGGCCTCGCGTTGTTGTCATGGCCCTGCAGGCAGCGGTTAATCCGCCAGGTGGTACTTATCAGACAGCTCGTGTGCGAGGTATTTAAACATATTAAATACCGCCGTACTCTTCGCCGTTGGCAGACCCTGCTCGTCAAGATAGAACTCGCCGCTGAACACCAGCACGCCGTTACGCTGAACGACGTCGGTGGCCTCGATCCCGGCTAACGTATCTTCATGTTCGCGAATGAGTTTGTTGGCTTTTTCCAGAAGCGTCTGGCGATCGATGGGTTGGGTTGTACCTTGCATAAATGCCTCCTGTGTTTCTTCGCGGCTAGTCTACGCCGCGCGGCGGCGAGGGGCAAATTTTCCATTGATCTTGCAGGGGTAATCGCAGAAGCCTAATAAACATCAGTTTAGTGGCGGGATTTGCTTTTGCATGCTAATAAAGTTGCGTAACGAATTTTATCAGGTACAGTGTGACGCTTTCAGCGATCTGGCAACAGATTTGCTTGACATTCGGCCAAAAATTATTCGTGCTATGTCGCCTGGCGAGAAAAAGCCAGCAAACTCAGCTATCTGGTTTTATGGATGCGAAACCGGTGCAAGGGGTTGATATCCATCGATAACGACGCAACATAGGTTGTGACGTGTCGCCAGTGGATGGTGAATCAATGTGCGATGTATTCCTGGATGAATCAAATTAGGTAAAGGTGAATATGGGTAAAGCTCTCGTTATCGTTGAGTCCCCGGCAAAAGCCAAAACGATCAATAAGTATCTGGGTAATGACTACGTGGTTAAGTCCAGCGTCGGTCATATCCGCGATTTGCCGACCAGTGGCTCAGCTTCCAAAAAGAGCGCCGACTCTACCTCCACCAAAGGGGCTAAAAAGCCTAAGAAGGATGAACGCGGCGCTCTGGTCAACCGTATGGGCGTGGACCCGTGGCATGACTGGAATGCGCACTATGAAATACTCCCGGGTAAAGAAAAGGTCGTTTCTGAACTCAAACAGTTGGCGGAAAAAGCTGACCACATCTATCTCGCAACCGACCTTGACCGCGAAGGGGAAGCCATCGCATGGCACCTGCGGGAAGTTATCGGCGGTGATGAACAGCGCTATAGCCGCGTGGTGTTCAACGAGATCACGAAGAATGCGATTCGTCAGGCTTTCGAAAAGCCGGGCGAACTGAATATTGACCGTGTCAACGCTCAGCAGGCGCGCCGTTTTATGGATCGCGTGGTGGGCTACATGGTCTCTCCACTGCTGTGGAAAAAAATTGCCCGCGGTCTGTCAGCAGGCCGCGTCCAGTCGGTTGCGGTGCGTCTGGTGGTCGAGCGCGAGCGCGAAATTAAAGCGTTCGTTCCGGAAGAGTACTGGGAAGTTGACGCCAGCACCACGACCCCTGGCGGCGATGCGTTACCGCTGCAGGTCACGCATAACGGCGATAAGCCGTTCCGTCCGGTAAACCGTGATGAAACCATGGCGGCGGTCGCGCTGCTTGAGAAAGCCAGCTACAGCGTGCTGGAGCGTGAAGATAAGCCGACCAGCAGCAAGCCGGGCGCGCCGTTTATCACCTCCACGCTGCAGCAGGCCGCCAGCACGCGTCTTGGCTTCGGCGTGAAGAAAACCATGATGATGGCGCAGCGTCTCTACGAAGCGGGCCACATTACCTATATGCGTACCGACTCGACGAACCTGAGCCAGGACGCGCTGAGCATGGTGCGCGGCTACATTGGCGACAACTTCGGTAAGAAATATCTGCCGGAGAGCGCGAATCAGTACGCCAGCAAAGAAAACTCGCAGGAAGCGCACGAGGCGATTCGTCCATCCGACGTCAACGTGCTGGCCGAAACGTTAAAAGATATGGAATCTGATGCGCAGAAACTGTATCAGCTGATCTGGCGCCAGTTTGTCGCCTGTCAGATGACGCCTGCGCAGTACGACTCCACCACGCTGACGGTGAAAGCCGGCGATTTCAAACTGAAAGCCCGCGGCCGTACGCTGCGCTTTGACGGCTGGACCAAAGTAATGCCAGCCCTGCGTAAAGGCGATGAAGACCGTACGTTACCGATGGTCAATAAGGGCGACAGCCTGAGCCTGGTCGAGCTGACCCCTGCGCAGCACTTTACCAAGCCGCCGGCGCGTTTTAGCGAAGCTTCGCTGGTTAAAGAGCTGGAAAAACGCGGCATCGGTCGTCCGTCCACCTATGCGTCGATCATTTCGACCATTCAGGATCGCGGCTACGTGCGGGTGGAAAACCGCCGCTTCTATGCGGAAAAGATGGGCGAAATCGTCACCGATCGTCTGGAAGAGAACTTCCGCGATCTGATGAACTATGATTTCACCGCGCAGATGGAAGACCGCCTCGACCAGGTGGCTAACCATCAGGCCGAGTGGAAGCAGGTCCTCGACAGCTTCTTCGGAGACTTTACCTCGCAGCTGCAGACGGCAGAGAAAGATCCGGAAGAGGGCGGCATGCAGCCGAACCCAATGGTGCTGACCACCATCGACTGCCCAACCTGCGGGCGCAAGATGGGGATCCGTACCGCCAGCACCGGCGTATTCCTCGGCTGCTCGGGCTACGCGCTGTCGCCAAAAGAGCGCTGTAAAACCACCATTAACCTGGTGCCGGAAAACGAAGTGCTCAACGTGCTGGAAGGCGATGACGCTGAAACCAACGCGCTGCGCGCTAAACGCCGCTGTAAAAAATGCGGCACGGCGATGGACAGCTACCTCATCGATCCGAAGCGCAAGCTGCACGTCTGCGGTAATAACCCGACCTGCGATGGCTACGAGATCGAAGAGGGCGAGTTCCGCATCAAGGGCTATGACGGCCCGATCGTTGAGTGTGAAAAATGTGGCTCCGAAATGCACCTGAAGATGGGGCGTTTTGGTAAGTATATGGCCTGCACCAACGACGAGTGTAAAAACACCCGTAAGATCCTGCGTAACGGGGAAGTGGCGCCGCCGAAAGAAGATCCGGTGCCGCTGCCGGAGCTGCCGTGCGAGAAATCGGACGCTTACTTTGTTCTGCGCGATGGCGCGGCGGGCGTCTTCCTGGCTGCCAACACCTTCCCGAAATCGCGCGAAACCCGCGCGCCGCTCGTGGAAGAGCTGTACCGCTTCCGCGACCGTCTGGCGGAGAAGCTGCGCTATCTGGCCGATGCGCCGCAGCAGGATCCGGAAGGCAACAAAACGATGGTGCGTTTTAGCCGTAAAACTAAGCAGCAGTACGTTGCCTCAGAGAAAGATGGCAAAGCCACCGGCTGGTCAGCTTTCTATATAGATGGCAAATGGACTGAAGCAAAGAAGTAACTGCTATCATCTGATAAAAGGGCCGCGTCGCGGCCCTTTTTTGACATCACATGTTGTTGATATCCAAGATATTACTCTGTTCCTCCTCTCGCCTTATAACCGCCTTATTATTTTTTGTTAGTATCTATACACTGTAGATATAAATGATATAGTGGTTATAGCTAATCCCTTTTTTATTATCTTATCGTCTTATACATCACCGTCATCAGGATACGTTGTGGCGCCAACACGGCGAGTCGCAGGGAGGTTCGGGCTAGCCCGTCCACCGCCAAGTGACCTGAGCGTAAAATGTATTAAGCGGGTTTATTTTACGTGCTATCGGATATCAGCCATGAAACTACAGCAGCTCCGCTATATCGTTGAGGTTGTTAACCATAATCTGAACGTCTCCTCCACGGCCGAAGGCCTGTACACCTCACAGCCGGGCATCAGCAAGCAGGTTCGCATGCTGGAGGATGAGCTGGGAATTCAGATTTTCGCCCGCAGCGGCAAACATTTGACCCAGGTCACGCCCGCAGGCCAGGAGATCATACGCATCGCTCGCGAGGTCCTGTCGAAGGTCGATGCGATCAAATCGGTAGCGGGTGAGCATACCTGGCCTGATAAGGGGTCGCTGTACGTAGCAACTACCCACACCCAGGCCCGCTACGCGCTACCGGGCGTTATCAAAGGCTTTATCGAACGCTATCCCCGCGTCTCCTTGCACATGCATCAGGGGTCGCCAACGCAAATCGCCGAGGCGGTGTCGAAAGGCAATGCTGACTTCGCTATCGCGACCGAAGCGCTTCATCTTTATGATGATTTGGTGATGCTGCCGTGCTACCACTGGAACCGCTCCGTGGTCGTCACGCCAGAGCATCCGCTGGCGTCGCGAGAGTCGGTATCGATTGAGGAGCTGGCGCAGTATCCGCTGGTGACTTATACCTTCGGCTTCACCGGCCGCTCCGAGCTGGATACCGCCTTTAATCGCGCCGGCTTAACGCCGCGCATCGTTTTCACCGCCACCGACGCCGATGTGATTAAAACCTACGTGCGTCTGGGCCTTGGGGTAGGGGTAATTGCCAGTATGGCGGTGGATCCGGTTTCCGACCCGGACCTGGTGAAGCTGGACGCCAATGGTATTTTCAGCCACAGCACCACGAAAATAGGTTTCCGTCGCAGTACCTTCTTGCGAAGCTATATGTATGATTTTATTCAGCGATTTGCGCCGCATCTGACCCGGGATGTGGTCGATACTGCCGTTGCTTTGCGCTCAAATGAAGATATTGAAGCGATGTTCAAAGATATTAAATTACCGGAAAAATAACCACAGAAAAAATAATGGCATCCTCTCGGGGATGCCAAAGCCTATAATGGCCTGAAATGGAATATCTAAACCTCGTCTGAATCACAATTTTCGTTAACTCCTCGTACCACATTTGCAAATATACCTGCCGCGATCAAATTAATGATGAAAGATATCTGCTGAAAAGCGAATTCACTGGATTAATAGTCAATCCATAATTAAGATTTATCTGTGGTTAGTAATTCTTAGCGATTGGTGGTGAAAAAATGATTAGTGATATCGATTATATGAAGTTTGCGATGTCACAGGAACGTGACAAGACTGAGATAGATCCAGTTTTGAGAAGTAAGGCCTGGAGCGCCGTTATCCTTGGGCTTGCGATGTTCTGGAGCGTCATTGCTCTGGTTGTCTGCAACGTTTGGTTACTAAGCTAGAGCACCTTCCAGTCACAGCGGTTATGTCAGTTTTATGACAAGTGAATTATTGAGAATTATTTCTATCTGATAAAATAGCGGTAATAAGGAGGATATAATTTTTCCCTTTTTAGACTCGCTCGATAAATTTTCTCTATTGGACTAATCGCCAGAATAATGGCGATTAGTCTTTCTTTGTACTCGTGTACTAATACGACGCGCTCGCCGACGCAAACCTGACTTCTTCAATCCCTCTCAATATATCCGCCCTCATTATTCAAATTTCCTGTCTTAATGCGTTACGCCTATTTTAGCAATTTGGGTTGTTATCAAAATGTTACATCAAAGATGTGTTATCTTTAATAATGACCCTGAGGAGGATCAGGGGATGCTATCCCTAAGGTAAAGGAGGAGCTATGTCGTCAACCCTACGAGCAGCCAGTAAGGATACGCTCCAGGTTAAAGATAAAACCTGGCATTACTACAGCTTACCGCTGGCCGCTAAACAACTGGGCGATCTCTCGCGCTTGCCCAAATCGCTCAAAGTGCTACTGGAAAACCTGCTGCGCTGGCAGGACGGCGATTCCGTGACCGCCGAAGATATTCATGCCCTGGCCGGATGGCTGAAGCATGCCCATGCCGACAGGGAGATTGCCTACCGTCCGGCGCGCGTCCTGATGCAGGACTTTACCGGGGTTCCTGCCGTGGTGGACCTGGCGGCGATGCGCGAAGCGGTCAAACGCCTGGGCGGCGATACCGCCAAAGTGAACCCGCTTTCGCCCGTCGACCTGGTGATTGACCACTCGGTCACCGTAGACCGTTTTGGTGACGATGATGCTTTTGAAGAGAACGTCCGGCTTGAGATGGAGCGCAACCATGAGCGCTACGTCTTTTTGCGCTGGGGGCAGCAGGCATTCAGCCGCTTCAGCGTAGTACCGCCGGGTACCGGTATTTGCCACCAGGTAAACCTCGAATACCTTGGCCGGGCGGTGTGGAGCGAACAGCAAAACGGCGAGTGGGTGGCTTTCCCCGACACCCTGGTCGGCACCGATTCCCATACCACGATGATTAACGGTTTAGGCGTTCTGGGCTGGGGCGTCGGCGGTATCGAAGCGGAAGCCGCCATGCTCGGTCAGCCGGTTTCCATGCTGATCCCGGACGTTGTTGGCTTCAAGCTGAGCGGCAAGCTGCGTGAAGGCATTACCGCGACGGACCTGGTCCTGACGGTCACCCAAATGCTGCGTAAACACGGCGTTGTGGGTAAGTTTGTTGAATTCTACGGCGATGGCCTCGATTCTCTGCCGCTGGCGGACCGCGCGACGATTGCCAATATGTCCCCGGAGTATGGCGCGACCTGCGGCTTTTTCCCGATCGATGCGGTAACGCTTGACTATATGCGCCTGACCGGCCGCAGCGAAGAGCAGGTGGCACTGGTAGAAGCCTATGCGAAAGCGCAGGGCATGTGGCGTCAGCCCGGAGATGAACCGGTATTCACCAGCACGCTGGCGCTGGATATGGGAACCGTTGAAGCCAGCCTGGCCGGCCCGAAACGCCCGCAGGACCGCGTAGCGCTCGGCGATGTGCCCCAGGCCTTTGCCGCCAGCACCGAGCTGGAAGTTAATCACGCGCAGAAAGATAAACGGCCAATCGACTACACGCTGAACGGACAGCAGTATTCGCTGCCTGACGGCGCGGTGGTGATTGCCGCCATTACCTCCTGTACTAACACGTCGAACCCCAGCGTCCTGATGGCCGCCGGCTTGCTGGCCAAAAAAGCCGTTGAGCGGGGGCTGAAACCGCAGCCGTGGGTTAAAGCGTCGCTGGCTCCCGGGTCGAAGGTCGTTTCCGACTATCTGGCCCACGCAAAGCTGACGCCGTATCTTGATGAACTGGGCTTCAATCTGGTCGGCTATGGCTGTACCACCTGTATCGGTAACTCCGGACCACTGCCGGACCCGATCGAGCGCGCAATCAAGCAGGGCGATCTGACCGTCGGGGCTGTGCTCTCCGGGAACCGCAACTTTGAAGGACGTATTCATCCGCTGGTCAAAACCAACTGGCTGGCGTCGCCGCCGCTGGTGGTCGCCTACGCCCTGGCGGGGAATATGAATCTCGATCTGACCCGTGAGCCGTTAGGGACGGGTAAAGATGGTCAGCCGGTGTATCTGAAGGATATCTGGCCGAGCGGCATCGAAGTCGCGCAGGCGGTTGAGCAAGTCTCAACGGAGATGTTCCGTAAAGAGTACGCCGAAGTGTTTGAAGGGACAGCCGAGTGGAAGGCGATTAAAGTGGATCGCTCTGATACCTACGACTGGCAGGATGATTCCACCTACATTCGCCTGTCGCCGTTCTTTGATGAGATGGGCGTTGAGCCTAAACCGGTAGAGGATATTCACGGCGCGCGCATTCTGGCCATGTTGGGCGACTCGGTTACCACCGACCATATCTCCCCGGCGGGCAGCATTAAAGCCGACAGCCCCGCGGGCCGTTATCTGCAAAATCACGGCGTCGAACGCATTGATTTTAACTCCTACGGCTCCCGTCGCGGCAACCATGAGGTGATGATGCGCGGGACGTTTGCCAATATTCGTATTCGTAACGAAATGGTCCCCGGCGTGGAAGGGGGGATGACCCGTCATCTTCCGGATAGTCAACCTATCGCTATTTACGATGCCGCTATGCTCTACAAAGCGGAGGGCACGCCGCTGGCGGTGATCGCAGGCAAAGAGTACGGTTCCGGCTCCAGCCGCGACTGGGCGGCTAAAGGACCGCGTTTGCTCGGCGTCAGGGTGGTGATTGCCGAGTCTTTCGAGCGTATCCACCGCTCCAACCTGATTGGAATGGGGATTTTACCGCTGGAATTCCCGCAGGGGGTGACGCGTAAAACGCTGGGACTGAACGGCGAGGAGCGGATAGATATCAGCAACCTGCAGGCTCTGCAGCCCGGTATGACGGTGCCGGTCACGCTGACGCGCGCGGATGGTCGGCAGGAAGTGATTGAGTGCCGCTGCCGCATCGATACCGCGACTGAGCTGACCTACTATCAGAACGACGGTATTTTGCACTATGTGATCCGCAATATGCTGTAAACCCGCGTCTGATATAAAAAGGGCCAGCACAGGCTGGCCCTTCATTTTTCATCGGAATTACTTGCTCAGCAGGTGCCCCATTTTGGCAGCCTTAGTATCCAGATAGTGGGCATTTTTCGGGTTGCGTCCCACGATCAGCGGCACGCGTTCCACAATGTTAATTCCCGCTTCAGTCAGAATTTCGACCTTCTTCGGGTTGTTGGTCAACAGGCGTACCTGGTCGACGTTGAGCAGCTTAAACATATCTGCGCACAGCGTGAAGTCGCGTTCATCGGCGGCAAAACCCAGCTGATGGTTGGCTTCCACGGTGTCATAGCCTTGATCCTGTAACGCGTAGGCGCGGATTTTGTTCAGCAGACCGATATTGCGCCCTTCCTGGCGGTGATACAGCAGAATGCCGCGCCCCTCTTCGGCAATATGCGACAACGCCGCTTCCAGTTGAAATCCGCAATCACAGCGCAGGCTAAAAAGGGCGTCGCCCGTTAAACACTCAGAGTGTACGCGAGCCAGAACCGGGGATTGCCCCGAAATATCGCCAAATACCAGCGCGACGTGATCCTGCCCGGTTGCCAGTTCTTCAAAACCCACCATGAGAAAATCGCCCCATGGGGTTGGCAGTTTGGCTTCTGCCACACGTTTAAGCTGCATGTGATTCTCCAGATTCTATCAGCACCTGACTGTGCTTCTGTTTGCCGCTATTTTGCCACAATGGCGCGACGTTCTCCTAATTGCGTAGGGTTAGCTGCGCGCAAAGCGCACAAACGAACTACTTTCCGTTATGATATTGAGGTTAATGAATAAGGAGACGAGATGCTGTTGATTGCCAGACGAACCGCCGTTGGCGCGGCCCTGTTATTAATCATGCCTGCTGCGATCTGGATTTCGGGCTGGAAATGGCATCCCGGGCTGTCGGCAGGGACGATGAAGCTGCTGTACTGGGTGACCGAAACGGTGACGCAGCCATGGGGCATCATTACGCACGTTATCTTATGCGCCTGGTTTCTGTGGTGCCTGCGTTTTCGTCTGCGAGCGGCGATAATGCTGTTTCTCATTCTGGCCGCAGCGATACTGGTTGGGCAGGGAATGAAGACGTGGATTAAAAGCCGCGTCCAGGAGCCTCGTCCCTTTGTCATCTGGCTGGAGCAGACGCAGCAGGTGCCGGTCACGCAATTCTACGCGTTGAAACGCAAAGAACGCGCTAAACTGGTGCATGAGCAGCTGGCGCAAGAGCAGCAAATCCCCGGATTTTTGCGCAAGCACTGGCAAAAAGAGACCGGCTTCGCTTTCCCATCTGGCCATACGATGTTCGCTGCCAGCTGGGCGCTGCTCGGCGTTGGTTTGCTGTGGCCGCGGCGTCGCTGGGTCACCCTGGCGCTGCTGCTAACGTGGGCGACGGCGGTGATGGGCAGCCGCCTGGCGCTGGGCATGCACTGGCCGCAGGATCTGATCGTCGCAACGCTGATTTCCTGGCTACTGGTGACCCTGGCGACCTGGCTTGCCCAGCGGTTCTGCGGCCCGCTATCGCCGCCGGGAGAAGAGGCGCAGGATATTAAAAAAAGGGCGGCAGCGCCGGAATAATGTTGATATTACCCCTGTCAGGCCGCATATCCTGTACTGGTGTCATGCATTTCCATTTCACCGCTGCGGCGAAAATGGTACTTTATAGGGCTGAACGCGGGATTTTTTCGCGCAACCCACAGAACGGGAAGTCATGTGAAATATTTTCTTATTTTCTTACTGGTGTTAGCCATCTTCGTCATTTCAGTGACGCTGGGCGCGCAGAATGACCAGGTGGTCACGTTCAACTATCTCCTCGCGCAGGGTGAGTTCCGTATTTCGACGCTGCTGGCCGTGCTTTTTGCTGCCGGTTTTGCTATCGGCTGGCTGATCTGCGGTCTTTTCTGGCTGCGCGTTCGCGTCTCTTTGGCGCGCGCTGAGCGTAAAATTAAGCGTCTGGAGCATCAGATCGCGCCAGCCAGCGCTACGCCTGCGGAAGCCGGTGTTCCTGCGGTGAAGGAATAATCATTTATGCTGGAGTTGTTGTTTCTGCTTTTGCCCGTTGCCGCAGCGTATGGCTGGTACATGGGGCGCAGAAGTGCACAACAGTCCAAACAGGACGATGCGAGCCGTCTGTCGCGTGACTACGTTACAGGGGTCAACTTCCTGCTGAGCAATCAGCAGGATAAAGCCGTCGATCTGTTCCTCGATATGCTGAAAGAGGATACCGGCACCGTCGAAGCCCATCTGACGCTGGGCAACCTGTTCCGCTCGCGCGGTGAAGTTGACCGCGCTATCCGCATCCACCAGAGCTTAATGGAAAGCGCCTCGCTGACTTACGACCAGCGCCTGCTGGCGGTTCAGCAGCTGGGGCGCGATTATATGGCCGCCGGGCTCTACGATCGGGCGGAGGGGATGTTCAAACAGCTGGTGGATGAAACGGATTTTCGCCTGAGCGCCCTGCAGCAGCTGCTGCAAATTTATCAGGCAACCAGCGACTGGCAGTCGGCGATAGAAGTGGCCGAGCGTCTGGTTAAGCTGGGGAAAGAGAAACATCGCGGCGAAATCGCCAATTTCTGGTGTGAATTGGCGCTGCAGCAAATGGCGGGCAACGATCTGGATAAGGCGATGGCGCTGCTGAAAAAAGGCGCCGCGGCAGATCGCAACAGCGCTCGCGTCTCCATCATGATGGGTCGGGTATGGATGGAGAAGGGCGACTATGCCAAAGCGGTAGAGAGCCTGGAGCGGGTGATTGAGCAGGATAAAGAACTGGTGGGTGAAACCCTGGAGATGCTGCAAACCTGTTACCAGCAGTTAGGGAAAACCGACGAGTGGGAAGCATTTTTGCGCCGCTGCGCGGAGGAAAATACCGGCGCTACGGCCGATCTGATGCTGGCGCAGATCCTCGAACAGCGGGAAGGGGTTGACGCCGCGCAAAACTACGTGACTCGCCAGCTGGAGCGTCATCCGACGATGCGCGTTTTCCATAAGCTAATTGATTACCACATCAATGAAGCCGAAGAGGGGCGCGCGAAGGAGAGCCTGGGCGTGCTGCGCCACATGGTGGGCGAGCAGGTCCGCAGCAAGCCGCGCTACCGCTGCCAGAAATGCGGCTTTACCGCCCATACGCTGTACTGGCACTGTCCATCCTGCCGGTCGTGGTCAACCATTAAGCCCATTCGCGGACTCGACGGGCAGTAATTTTAAAAAAAAGCCGCACTTTAGTTACAACATACTTATGGATTATTATGTCCGTCTCCTCCGGCTACGGCTATTAAGACGTCCGGCAGGGAGGGAAATGCAGCCTGTTATTTTCGGCTTATCGCAGGTAGAATGCTGCCCGTTTACCTTTTTTGCGCCGAACCGGCGCTCATCAACAATTAAGGTCCGGTCATGACGTCTACTGCAACATCTTCTTCCCGCGTTGTCACATCCTCTCCCATCGTCGTTGCTCTCGATTATGATAACCGTGATAAAGCGCTGGCGTTTGTCGACCGTATCGACCCGCGCGACTGCCGGCTCAAGGTTGGTAAAGAGATGTTTACCCTGCTGGGGCCGCAGTTTGTTCGCGACCTGCACCAGCGCGGTTTTGAGATTTTCCTCGATCTAAAATTTCACGATATCCCGAATACCACGGCGCGTGCGGTCGCCGCAGCGGCAGAGCTTGGCGTCTGGATGGTTAACGTTCATGCCTCCGGCGGCGCGCGTATGATGACCGCCGCACGTGAGGCCCTGCTGCCTTTCGGAAAAGATGCGCCGCTATTAATTGCGGTAACGGTGTTAACCAGCATGGAAGCCAGCGATCTGCAGGATCTGGGCATTACGCTTTCTCCGGCGGACCACGCCGCGAAGCTGGCGGCGCTGACCCAGCGCTGCGGGCTGGATGGCGTTGTCTGTTCGGCGCAGGAGGCGGTTCGCTTTAAACAAGAGCTGGGCCAGGCGTTCAAGCTGGTGACGCCTGGCATTCGTCCGCAAGGTAGCGACGCGGGTGACCAGCGGCGCATTATGACGCCGGAACAGGCGCAGGCGGCGGGGGTAGATTACATGGTGATTGGTCGTCCGGTAACGCAGTCTGCCGATCCGGCCGCCACCCTGCGCGGTATCAACGCATCGTTGAATAAGGGGGTATGATGAGCGATTCCAACAGTCGTCTGGTTTATTCAACGGACAGCGGTCGTATTGATGAGCCCAAAGCGGTACAGGCGCGTCCGAAAGGGGACGGTATCGTACGTATCCAGCGCCAGACCAGCGGGCGCAAGGGGAAGGGCGTGTGTCTGATTAGCGGAATAGATGAAAGTGACGACGCGCTGGCTAAGCTGGCTGCCGAGCTGAAAAAGAAATGCGGCTGCGGCGGGGCGGTAAAAGATGGCGTGATTGAAATTCAGGGCGATAAGCGTGACTTGCTCAAATCGCTTCTGGAAGCCAAAGGCATGAAGGTTAAGCTGGCTGGCGGTTGATTAATAATAAGGCCACGATAAATATCGTGGCCTTTATTTTTGTGCTGGTGTACTGGTCAGCAAATATAAACTTTCATTTTATTGTTCGTGGTTAATATTATTTACCCACCTGGTGGCCGATAATCCCGCCGACTGCCGCGCCGCCGAGGGTACCCAGGGTGCTGCCGTCCGTTAATACCGCACCGCCCAGTGCACCGGCACCTGCGCCGATAGCGGTGTTACGGTCGCGTTTAGACCAGTTAGAACAAGCGCTCAGAGACATTGCAACAGTGACGGCCAGAACCACAGCGGCCATTTTTTTGTTCATTGAAGTCATCATTTTTTTTCTCCTGAATAATCTATTCATGGATACAACTTCCCTTAAGCATAGCTTGTTACGCCAGCCCGGGGGGTATTCCATGAAGCTTTAGTTGCGCAGGTGTTGCTCTATTCACGCAGGTGATAGTTACTTCCTGTTATATCGCTAACATTAATTCTACTTTCTATAAATTTTTCAGGCAGGTAAAAAGTCTGAATTCAGATGTCAGAAAAGTCTCAGACCAGGGCGATGCCGGGGAGAGCCCGGCAAAGCGGCGGTAAGGCAGAAATAAGGATCAGGGATGGTTAACGATATCGACGGCTAAACCGCACTGGGTTAACTGGTTGCGCACGGCATCATTGAGATTATCATCGGTGATAATGCGGTTGAAGCGCCCTATCGGGCCGAGCGGATAGGGATGAACCACGTTGAATTTCGAGCTATCGCTCAGCACAATCGCTTCACAGCCCTTTTCAAGCACCGCGTTGACCACGTCAGCACGCATCATATCCCGTCCGGTAAATCCGGTTTCAGCCTGCCAGCCGTCAATGCCAATAAAGGCCTTGCTGAAGTGGACCTGCTGAATAAACTGACGGGTTAGCGGACCCACCATACTTTCACTGCGCTTTTGATAGATCCCGCCCAGCAGGATGACTTCTCCAGGCGTCTCTTTCAGCAGATGCGCAATATAGCTGCTGACGGTGATGATAGTGATATCGCCGCGCTCGGCAAGCGTACGGGCGAGCAGGGCGTTGCAGCTCCCGTTTTCGATAAACACCGTTTCCCCGGGCGAAACGAGCGTAGCGGCCCGCGCAGCCAGCTCTCGCTTAATGGCGAAGTTGGTCATCATGCGGGTTTCCACATCTTCACTATCCAGCGGAACGGCGAAGCCGTGGGTACGCCGCAGGTAGCTCTGTTTCTCGAGTGAATTCAGATCCTGGCGAATGGTGACTTCAGAGACACCGGTCATCTTCGCGAGATCGGCCACGCTCATACGGCCTTTATCGATGACCATTTGCAAAATACTTTGTTGTCGGGCGTTCATAGCAACTTCGCAGTTAAGGGCTATTTGGGCGCGATCGGCCCTGGATGGCCGATGGCGACGATGAAGATTATCAAATTTCCCACGGCGCTTTAGGCTGACCGGGTTTATTTTCCTGCTCGTCGCTGGAAAGCGCCTGCAGTTCAGCTTTCAGAATTTCCAGATTATGGATTGCGGAGTGATAATCCCCGGCAACCAGAATATCCAGCACGGTATCGATTCGTTGGGCGAGCAGGCGGGCATTCAGATCTGACATGGCGTTATCCTGGTTACAAATGTGAATAAAATCAATGATGCTAAAAACGGATGAAAAAGAGAAGCGAAAAAAACGCACAAACTAACTCATCTACAATGATTCGTGGGCAACGCGCAGAAAAACAACGGGAAGGGCTAAAATGCGGCTCCATATAAGGGAGCCGCACAGGTGAACTATCAGGCGGCTGGACGCGCAATCACGCTACGGGTTTCCATGCGCACTTCGGCAATCGTGACGTCGATAACATCCGTGACTTTGTAGACGACTTCGCCTTTGATCTGCACGGTGCCGTTTTCCTGGCTGCACACCAGTTCATCGCGCACGGCGTGAAGGAACGGCGCCGGGATAAAGGCAACCGCGCCGTTATCAACCAGACGCACGCGCATGCCGCCGCGGCTGACATCGATAATCTCAGCTGCAAACCGGGTAGTGGTGCCGGCCTGCGGATTCAGATAGCGGGCGTACAGCCAGTCTCCAACATCGCGCTCCGCCATGCGGTTGAGGCGACGGCGTTCAGCCATTTGGATCGCAACGTCATCCTGCGGGCGGGAGATCGCTTCCCCTTTGATAATCGCTTTCAGCAGACGATGGTTAATCATATCGCCGTACTTACGGATCGGGGAAGTCCAGGTCGCATAGGCCTCAAGACCCAGGCCGAAGTGCGGGCCCGGCTCGGTGCTGATTTCCGCAAACGACTGGAAGCGACGAATACGGCTATCGAGGAAACCAGACGGCTGCGCGTCCAGCTCGCGACGCAGCTTGCAGAAGCCTTCCAGCGTCAGCACTTCCACCGGGTCAATGTGCACATCGTGAGTCTTCAGTAAGGCCGCGAGCTGCTCGGTGTTGGCCGGATCGAAACCGGTGTGGACGTTATAAACGCCGAAACCGAGTTTGTCGCGCAGCACGCGGGCGGCACAGATGTTGGCGGCAATCATTGACTCTTCAACGATGCGGTTGGCGATACGACGCGGTTCGGCGACGATATCCAGCACTTCGCCCTTGTCGCCAAGCACAAAGCGGTAATCCGGGCGGTCCTTGAATACCAACGCGTGGTTTTTACGCCATTCGCTACGGCGCAGGCAGGCCTCCTGCAGCAGCTTAATTTGCTGGGCGATAGTCTCGCTTCCCGGCTGCCAGCCACCGTTATTTTCCAGCCAGTCGGAAACATCATCGTAGGCCAGCTTCGCTTTCGACTCGATGGTCGCCGCGAAGAACTGAATATCATCTTCGATGGTGCCGTCATCCGCGAGGATCATGCGGCAGGCCAGAACCGGGCGAACCTCGTTGGGGCGCAGAGAGCAGAGGTCGTCCGAGAGCTCGCGCGGCAGCATCGGAATGTTGAAGCCCGGCAGATAGTTGGTAAAGGCGCGAATTTTCGCCGTGTTGTCCAGCTTGCTGCCTTCGGCAATCCACGCGGTCGGATCGGCGATAGCGACGGTCAGATGCAGCTTGCCGTCAGCGGTTTGTTCAACGTACAGCGCATCGTCCATATCTTCGGTGCTGGCGCTGTCGATGGTCACGAAAGCCAGGGCCGTTAAATCACGGCGTTCCAGACCTTCATCAAGCATCTCGGTCGCCACGCCGTCCGGCGCTTCTTTTTCCAGATTATGACGCGCCAGGGTGACCCACCATGGAACGAAATGATCGTCGCCGTAGGTAATGTACTGGGTGAGCTCAGCGTAGAAACCGCGGTCGCCTTTCAGCGGATGACGGCGCATTTCGGCAACGGCCCAGTCACCCTCTTTAAAATCATGCTCTACGCCGCGCGCGGCGCGGCAAGGAATGGCATCTTTCAGCAGCGGATGGTCAGGAACGATGGAAAGACGATCGTCTTTCTTATGAACTTTGCCGACAAAACGCGTCAGGAACGGCTCAACCAGTTCTTCAGGCTCAGCGCTTTCGCGTTCCTTTTCAGTATTGACCACGGCGATAATACGATCGCCATGCATCACTTTTTTCATTTGCGGCGGCGGAATGAAATAGCTTTTCTGCGAGTCGACTTCGAGGAAGCCAAATCCTTTTTCCGTCCCCTTAACGACCCCTTCAACGCGCGGAGTCTGGGAATGCAGTTGCTGTTTAAGCTGCGCTAGCAGCGGGTTGTCCTGAAACATAATTTCGTATTTTCGTGGCTAAAAGAGCGGCTGACATTTTTACGCGAATATGCCTGCCGCAGCAAGCGCTGTTTCAGCATTTTACGTCTCCTGACGTACATTCCCGAGGGCGATTTTCAGCCGATTCATCCAACCGCACAGCCCGCACCAGGCGAGTAGATCGATAGCCGCGCTACGGGAAAGCCCGTAATCAGTGAGGGGAGTTAGCTGGGCGGCGCTGAAGCGGTCGGGCGCGCGGGTCAAAAGCTGTACGGATTGTAGAAGCTGGCGTTCCATTGACGGGTTGTCTCCCCATGGCTGGACGCCGGGTTCATTACCACGCAAAGCGTCCGTGAGATCGGCTAAATCTGGACATCGCGAGGCCCACGCGTTAAAGCAGCTGATGCTGCCATTAATCCGCGCAGCGATCAGCGCCACCTGCGCGGCGAACGGTTGCCGATCGCTGAGGTGGAACAGGAGCTGCTCCTGCAGAGCCAGAGGAGGTTCCTGAGCCGCCAGCAGCGGGGCCAGTTCAAACAGGCCCGGATGTTTTCGCCAGTTCGCTAAAAGAGACTGGCGCTCATCGTCGGCATAGCGTAAGTCCGCGTCGTCAAGTCCTGGCTGCCAGTCACTCTCCCTCGCGACGAAAAGCGCTTCCGGGGCATCTTCCTGCTGCGGCATGCCGGGGATCCAGCGCACCGGGTAACCCAGCGCGGCATGGAAGGCGGCGATAGCGCGGGCCTGGAAGCTGATAAAGCCAATAATCTGATTGATAAGGATAATATCGCGACTGGTCAGGCCGACTTCGTCCAGCTGGCTGCGGGCGAGCGCGTTGATCAGCGAAGGAGAGCTCGCGAGCTGACGCGCGTACTGGGTAATTTGCGCCAGACGACGGTTGCTCTCACGCGAGGAGTCCGGGCCGGGAAGCGGCGCCAGGCGAGCGGCGTAGTGATTACACAGGCGCTGTACGCCATAAACCTGGGCGACGGTCAGCGCCGTACTTAGCCGGTCATAGGCGCTAAATGTCTGTAGACGGTTAACCGTCACTGACGCGGGAAAGAGGGCATCTGCCAGCCGACGGGCCGGCGTAAGCCAGCGCGCATGCGCCTCGAGCAGCTCCCGGGGGAGAGTCAGATCGAGTAGAAAACGATCTTCGACATGGGCGGCTTCAGGGACGAGCGGCAATACATCCACCGGGCAGATTGTTGACTGGGTCTCATGATACCAGTGGTTTTTGCCGTTAACGCGGCGTTGCTCCATGGGCGTTCCTTGTTCGGTATGTGGCAAACCGCCGTTTCGCGGTCATGCTATGCGGAACTATCCTGGCTTAACCCTGGAGCGGGAGAAAATATTGATCCGTGCTAACAAATAGCGGATTGGAATAACAGAAGGAAAGCGCGGGGGAAATACTCCTCCTCGCGGGCACGAGGAGGGTAACGAACTTATTTCAGTTCCAGCTCGTTCATGGCGGCGATGCTGAAGCCGCCGTCAACGTGAACGACTTCGCCGGAGATGCCGGCAGACAGGTCGGAGCACAGGAATGCTGCGCTGTTGCCCACGTCTTCAGTGGTGACGGTGCGACGGATCGGGGTGACCGCTTCGCAGTGCGCCAGCATCTTACGGAAATCTTTAATACCGGAAGCCGCCAGGGTACGGATCGGACCGGCAGAGATGGCGTTAACGCGAACGCCTTCCGGGCCCATGGCGTTCGCCATGTAGCGCACGTTAGCTTCAAGAGAGGCTTTCGCCAGACCCATCACGTTGTAGTTCGGGATGGCGCGCTCTGCGCCCAGGTAGGAGAGCGTCAGCAGGGCGGAGCCCGGGTTCAGCATACCGCGGCAGGCTTTCGCCATCGCCACAAAGCTGTAGGCGCTGATATCGTGAGCGATTTTGAAACCTTCACGAGTGACCGCGTTAACGTAGTCGCCGTCCAGCTGGTCTGCCGGCGCAAAGCCGATAGAGTGAACGAAACCGTCGAACTTCGGCCACACTTTTGCCAGCTCGGTGAACAGAGACTCGATGCTCTCATCTTCCGCGACATCGCACGGCAGGACGATATTAGAGCCCAGCGCGGCGGCAAATTCTTCCACACGACCTTTCAGTTTTTCGTTCTGATAGGTGAACGCCAGTTCAGCCCCTTCACGGTGCATGGCTTGCGCGATGCCGTAGGCGATGGACAGTTTGCTGGCAAGGCCAGTCAACAGAATGCGCTTACCGGAAAGAAAACCCATAGCTTTTAATCCTTATCGTTATTGCGTATTTTTACTTTAACAATCATTTGGTTAGCATTGTTATTTCAAAATAACTCAAATTTAGCCGGGAATTATATCCCACTGACGACCCCTTGTGTCACGATATTTTTCTGCCATTCGCCACGTCATATCGCGCTTTGGCTACCGTGTATACAGGAGTATACCATCGGATATGACGGCGACCTGGCGCTAGCGCCGTGCAATTTACGTCTCGGTTTATTTATTTACCGTCTTTACGCCAGGCATCGGCAGTCAGCGCCTCGCCGAAATGGCCGGCAATCAGGCGTTTTGTCAGCTCGTGCAGCGGAGACGCCAGAACGTCGGCGGTGCTGCCGCGTTCGACCACTTCGCCCTGATGCATCACCAGCACCTGATCGCTGATGTGCTTCATCATGCCCAGATGCTGAGTCACGTATATGTAGGAGATACCCTGTTTTTCCTGCAGCTCCAGCATCAGGTTTATCAGTTGCGAGCGCATTGACATATCCAGCGACGCCAGCGCTTCATCGCAGACGATGACCTTCGGACGCAGGATCAGCGCGCGCGCCAGGCCCAGACGCTGTTTCTGCCCCGGCGCCAGCATATGCGGGTAGTAGCTGACGTGGTCCGGCAGCAGGCCAACCATTCGCAACGTTTCGATAATCTGCTTCTGCCGCGCCTCGGGTTCAAGGTCAGTGTTCAGACGCAGCGGAAAATCGAGGATTTGCGAAATACGCTGCCGCGGATTGAGCGAGGTCGACGGATCCTGAAAGATCATGCGAATCTTCTGGCTGCGGAAAGAGTAATCGCCAAACGCCAGCGGGCGATCGTCAATCAGCAGTTCGCCGGTGCTGGGCTCGACCATTCCGGCGAGCATTTTTGCCAGCGTTGACTTGCCGGAGCCGTTCTCGCCGATAATCGCCAGCGTCTGGCGCTCGCGCAGGGTAAAGCTTAACGGCTTAACCGCCTCCACCGTTTGCCGATGAAACCAGCCGGTGCGGTAGCGAAAGGTCTTACTCAGATTGCGCACTTCAAGCAATGTTTCGACCATTTCACTCTTTCTCCATGTTCAGCGGGAAATGACAGGCATAGAGGTGGTTACGGGCGCCCACCAGCCGGGGCGTTTCGATACATTCGCGCTGGGCATAGGGGCAGCGCGGCCCGAGCCGGCAGCCGATGGGCAGCTGTTCGAGCAAGGGGATCGCCCCCGGCAAGGTGTTGAGCCGACTCTTGTGCGGCATGGCGCTGCCGAAATCGGGAATCGCCCGAATCAGCGCCTGGGTATAGGGATGGTGCGGAATTGTCACCAGCTCTTCGCTCGGCGCGGTTTCCACCGTCTGCCCGCAGTACATCACGTTGATTTTGTCCGCCCATTTACTGAGCATCTGCATATCATGACTGATCAGCAAAATGGTGGTGTTGTTGTTTTGGTTCAGCCGCGTCAGCAGGCGGATGATTTGCGCCTGCGTTGTCGGCTCCATGGCGTTAGTCGGCTCATCGGCGATCAGCAGCCGCGGCTGGTTAGCCAGCGCGATGGCGATCATGACCTTCTGGCACTCTCCGTCCGTCAGCTCGTAGGGGAAGCTGCGCATCGCATCTTTATGGTCTTTGATCCCCACGCGGTGCAGGAGCTCAATGGCGCGCCGCTTGCGCCAGCCAAAACGCTGCCACCAGCGGCCTTTAAAGGTCCAGCCGGGAATATTCTGCGTTAATTGCTGGCCGATCCGTTCGGAAGGGTCGAGACAGGATTGCGGCTCCTGAAAAATCATTGAGACGTTGTGGCCCACCAGCTTACGCCGCTCGCGCACCGAGAGACGCAGCAGATCGATGTCGTCGAAGCGCATGCGGTCGGCGGTTACCCGCCAGTTGTCCTTGGTGACGCCGCATATCGCTTTAGCTATTAAGCTTTTGCCGGAGCCGGACTCCCCGACGAGGCCGCGTATTTCCCCCTCGGCGAGAGTCAGGCTGACGCGATCGACGGCTTTCACCCAGCCTTCGTTGGTCTTGAATTCAATGGTTAAATTACGGATGTCGAGTAATGGCATTATTCCACCCCGGCGATGATGGCGCGGCGGATCCCGTCGCCCAGCAGATTAACCAGCAGGACGCTTATCATGATTGCCGCACCCGGCAGCATCACCGTCCACGGCGCCACGTAAATCAGCTCCAGCGCGTCGCCGAGCATCGCTCCCCATTCGGGGGAAGGCAGTTGAGCGCCGAGATCGAGGAAGCCCAGCGCAGCGATATCCAGGATCGCCATCGACAGCGCGCGGGTGATCTCGGTGACCAGGCCTGAGGTAATATTCGGCAGCACCGCGAACCATAAAATATTCAGCGTCGAGGCCCCGTCAAGGCGGGCGGCGATAACGTACTCTTTTTCCAGTTCGTCATGCACCATGCTGTAGACCGAACGCACCATCCGCGGCAGAAGCGCCAGCCAGACGGCGAACATCGCGTGGCTGAGGTGCGGCCCGGCGAAGGCGACCACGATAATGGCCAGCAGCAGCGACGGGATCGACAGCAGCGTGTCAAGAATATGGTTCATCACCGCAGACCGCAGGCCGTGGGTAGAACCGGCAATCACGCCAAGCACCAGTCCCAGCAGGGCGGCGCCCAGCGTCACCACAAACGCGCCGCCGACCGTCGGCGCCGCGCCGCTCAGCAGGCGGCTCAGGACGTCGCGACCGAGATCGTCGGTACCGAGAAAGAACGACACTTCGCCGTACCGCGACCAGGACGGCGGTAGCAGCTGGTAGCCGAGAAACTGCTGGTCGATGCCGTAAGGAGCGAACCAGCCGCCGAAAACGCACAGCAGCGCCAGCGCCGCACAGCCGTACAGGCCGATCATGGCGGTCGTATCGCCGTAGAATTTTCGCCATACGGTGCGCAGCGCACCCGGCGGGCGCTTCTCCAGATAGACGCTATCGTAGGGCATACCATTCCTTATGTTTCAGTGGGTTAGCCATAGCACCCAGAATATCGGATATCACGTTCACAATAATTACCAGCGCGCCGATGACCATCACGCCCGCGGAAATCGCGGCGTAGTCCTGTTGGCGAATCGCGTTAATCAGCCAGCGGCCCAGCCCCGGCCAGCTAAAGACCATTTCGGTAATCATCGCCAGCGTTAGCATGGTGGAAAACTGGAGTCCCAGGCGCGGGATCACCGGCGGCAGGGCGTTGTGCAGGACGTGGCGGTGTAAAATCGTCCGCCGCGATACGCCGCGGGTGGCGGCGGCTTTGACATAGTTGGTGTCGTATACTTCGCTGGTGCTGATACGCATCAAACGGATCACTTCCGTCGTCGGCGCTACCGCCAGGGTTAGCACCGGCAGCACCATGTGGCGCGCCGCGCTGACGATCATTTCATGGCGCCACGGGGAGTCGGATAGCCATGCGTCGATCAGCGCAAAGCCGGTGACCGATTTCACTTCATACAGCAGATCGAAGCGCCCGGAGACCGGAAACCAGCCCAGGGTAAGGGAGAAAAACAGGGTCAGCAGCAGCGCCAGCCAGAAGACGGGAATCGAAAAGCCCAGCAGCGCCAGGGCGCTGATCAGGGTATCTTGCCATTTGTTGCGCATAATGCCCGCCAGCATACCGACGGGGATCCCGATCACCAGCGCGAAGCCGAAGGCGAGGATACAGAGCTCCATGGTGGCGGGAAAGACCTCTTTAAGCTGCTCGGAAATCAGCTGACCGTTGATGCTGGAAACGCCAAAATCCCAGTGCAGCACGCCCTCAAACCAGAATAGCCAGGCGTTCCACAGCGAGGCGCCCTGCAGCGGCGCGTGGGGCGTAAAATAGCTCAGGCTAAAACCGACAAAGGTCAGCAGGAAGAGGGTAATCAGCAGCAGCAGCAGGCGACGCAGAGTAAAAATAATCATGGTTTTTTCACCTCGTCTTCTTTTTCCCGCGAGACGCCTGCGAAAGAGGCGTTGCCAAACGGGCTCAGCACCAGGCCTTTCATGTCGTAACGATAGGCCTGCAAACGCAGGGAGGAGGCCAGCGGCAGCACCGGCAGTTCATTGGCAAGAATACGCTGCGCCTCTTTATAGGCCTCAATGCGCGAGGCCAGCTGCTGTGAAGTGAGCGCCTTTTGCAGCACCTCGTCGAATTCGCGATGACACCAGTGAGCATAGTTGGTTTGTGAGGTAATCGCCGCGCAGCTCAAAAGCGGACGGAAAAAGCTGTCCGGATCGTTACTGTCCGTTGCCCAGCCGGACAGCGTCAGGTCATGACTCATATCCATTAATCTGGCCTCCTGGAAGCGACCTTCTACCGGCACAATAATCACCTTCACGCCAATTTGCGCCATATCCGCCTGAATAAGCTCGGCGGTTTTCAGCGGGCTGGGGTTCCAGGCCTGCGAGCTGGTTGGCACCCACAGCTTAAGCGTTAGATTTTCCAGCCCCAGGGCTTTCAGCCGGGCTCGGGCTTCCGCGGGGTTATATTCGGTGATCCTGGCGTCGTTATCGTAGGCCCAGGAGGCGCGAGGCAGCATAGACGCGGCGGTTTCCGCGGTGCCGTAGTAGATCGACTGCATCAGGCGCTGATTATTGATGGCCAGCGCCAGCGCATGGCGCACCTCAGGATTATCGAGCGGCGGCTTAGCGGTGTTAAACGCCAGCCAGGCGATGTTCATTCCCGGGCGCAGGGTCAGGCGCAGACGCGGGTCGTCACGCAAAATAGAGAGCTGGCTTGCGGCGGGCCAGGCCAGCACGTCGCACTCGCCGGTCAGCAGTTTTGACAAGCGGCCGGTGCCGCCGGAGCCGAGGTCGACCACCACCTGCGGCATCAGCGGTTTACCGCGCCAGTAGGCCGGATGGCGCTGCAGGCGAATGTACTGACCGCTGCGATACTCCTCCAACTGGAACGGACCGGTGCCGACCGGTTGCCGGTCGATCAGTTCCTGGCGATCGTTCTGCGCCAGCTTCGCGGCATACTCTGCCGACATCACCGAGGCGTAGTGGGTGGCCAGATGCCACAGGAACGAGGCGTCCGGGCGTTTGAGGCGAAACTCGACGGTATGACTATCCAGCTTACGCACGCTTTCCACGCTGTCGGCAAACTGTAAGCTATCGAAATAGGGAAAGCTGCTGCCGTTAACGTTGTGCCACGGGTGGTCGCGATTAAAAATGCGGCCAAAGGTGAAAATGACGTCATCGGCATTAAAATTACGGGTCGGTTTGAACCAGGCGGTGGTCTGAAAAGGCACGTTGTTGCGCAGGTGGAAGCGGTAGGTTGCGCCGTTGTCCAGCACCTCCCAGCTTTCTGCCAGTTCGGGAACCAGGCGATAAGTATAGGGGTCGACGTCAAGCAACCGGTCATAGAGCTGGGCGGCCAGGGTATCGACAATCAGGCCGCTGCTGACCTTTTGCGGGTTGAAGGTGTTGACCTGACCGCTCACGCAATAAACGAAGCCGCTATCGCGAATATCCGCGTGCGCAGGCAGCGCTGGCGCGGCAAAAGCTTGCCCGTACAGCATACATACCGCTGCCAGGAGAGAAGACAATTTCAGGCGCATAGTTTCTTTTTGATTATAGAGAAAGGCTCTATCTTATTAATATTAAATAACATTTACCACCACCTTATTGCTCATGGAGATAATATAAGCGAGGGCTGCGTCGGTTATTTGACCAACTGATTCAAATTCATACTGCTTATTAACTTCGAGTATACCTCGTAAATCATCCGACGTTTGTCATCAGGCAAGCGAGGGGTTGAGCAAAGCGTATTTTCGATTCATCTGCCGCACGGCTTGAGGAAGCTATGGGTATTGAGCATGGCGCTTATTTGCGTCGAAGCCCCGATATCCGCCACATGGTATCTTTTTATTGGCGGTTTCTCCAGCCAGCCGTGGCTGTACGGCTGGCTGGCGGTCGAGGCGCTACAGGGGAAGGAGTCGGTTATAGCGGGCGATGTAATCTTTGGGATTAATTTCCAGCTTTTCGCCATCGTGATGGTGGGCAACATAAGTACGCAGTACCAGGCCGCTGTTTTGCGGCGTAATTGTCCAGCCCTGTTGACGATATGCATCTTCGGTTGAGCGGATAAGCAGGTCCGAAAAGATCATCATGACCGAGAGCGCCGGCGCGCGGTGGCTTTTCATGGTATGGACCAGGCTGACGTGCGCCGCATAGCGGCCGAGCGTTGAAGGATTAACCGGAATCATCTTTATTTTCAGTCCATTGAGTCATGATGCGCTGATGATAGTTCACATGGGGATATCTTGCTAGTTACAATTTTTTAACCCCATGCGAACGGGCTGCCGCGCAAGCAAAAGCTATTTTTCACGGCACAGGCCGCTTGCAGAAAGAAGCAGGGTAGTGACGCTGTCACTTTTCAATCGCCGAGCGGCGTGAATTCATAAAGCGCCAGCGCATTGCTCTCCAGCGAATCGACAAGCTGCCAGCGGTCGCTATCCGGCGTCTCTTCACTGACGCGCAGCGCCGGACGCGCTCTGTGCATCAGCCAGCGATAGTCCTCATCGTCAGGCCCGCTTTGGCTGCGAAAGGCCTCAAACAGCGGGAAGAGCGCGCCATGGTGCCGATCGAACAGATGATGTTTGATTCGCCAGCGTCCTTCAAGGCCGAGCAGGCGCACGCTCCAGGGCTGACTAAAGCGCTGGATAAACGCCTCCTCGCTGGAAAGCCAGGGATTGAAAACTACCGTGTTGCGCAGCAGTAGCTGATAATGGCCGTTATGGCGCAGCAGCAGCAAGTTCTTGTCGTTGATCACCACCTCGCCCCGCAGCCTGCGCCACAGCCATAGCACCCAGTAGACCGGTCGCGGCAGACCGTGGAGATAGTGCAGCGCCAGGCTGGAAGTATCCAGCTTGCCGTTGGCGCGGGCTTCCCCCTGCAGCCCTGAATTCAGCCAGAACCCCGCGAGCCAAACCTGATCCGCCAGTCCCAGCAGATTATCCATCAGCAGCGCGCCGCGAAAGAAACGGCCGTTGGTATCGCGGGTATCGCCGGTGAGGGTATTCCACGAGAGCAGCCAAAGCGGCAGCAGGAGCTGCCGCTGGCGCAGCGCGCTATGAAGTTTGCGCAATTTGTGTACCGGATAGTTTTCGCTGGCGGCCAGTTTCTGGCTATCCACCTGCGCGAGATCCAGCAGTTCATTAGCATCGGCCTGGCAGGCCAGAAAATCCGCCTCGACCAGCAGCGGTGAACGCAGAAGGGGATCGTCCTCCACCTGTTGAGGAAAACGGTGCCAGATCCCCAGCGCCGACTGCGGCGATAGCCTCTGCAGGATCGTCTTTTGTTGCCGCCAGGCGTGCTGGCGGGCCTCGTCGCTGGCCTGAGGGGACCAGTGCCAGACGAAGTGCCAGCTGGCGAGGGTTGCCGGCGGAAAATGGTTAGCGGACAGAGAGAGGAAACGTTGCAGCAGGTCGCCGCGGGTGGTGAGCCCGGTATGCAGTATCACCGCCAAGCCCTGGGTCGCCAGCCAGCTAAAAATGCGCTGCAGGTTATACCAGCAGGCATACCCGGCCATTTGCGGATCGTCCCAGCCGGTGCCGAACAGGCGGCTGCTGAGAAACGGATCGTGAATATCGATGGCGAATATCGGCAGCGCGTCGTGCAGCTGTTCCAGTTCGCGGCGGACATCCTCGCGCAGCAGATCGTCCAGTTCACGAACGGTAATCACCATTCGGGTGTGACGCAGCGGCGCGCCGCGCGCCGGGAGTTCGCGAACATCGAGATGGCGGGTTTGTTGGGGGCTGAGCCGCAGCGGCGGGCTATCCAGACCGTAGGTTTGCGGCGCGTTGAGCCGGGCGTACAGCCGATCGATTGACACCGGCTGCCATCGCTCGGTCTGCTGTAGGTGCGGGCGGAGAGATTCGACCGCCGTCTGCGGGTGCTGCTGGCGGAACTGGCGCGGCGTCAGGCCGTGCTCGCGTTTAAACAGGTCGCTCATCACCCGGCTGCTGGCAAAGCCCTGCTGCTGAGCGATCTGCTGTATCGATTGACGCGTCGTCGTCAGCTGCTCCGCGGCTTTGCGCAGGCGCAGCCCGGTGATGTACTGCATAAAGCTGACGCCCACCTCTTTGCGGAACAGACGCGAGAGCCAAGCCTCAGAAACAAACTCCGCGGCGGCTATCTCCTGCAGCGACAGGCGCCGTTGATAGTTGGCGTCGATTCGCGCCACCACTCTGTTAATTCGCTGGCTCCAGCGTTCGGCTCCGCGAGGCGCCTGGGCGGTGAGGGGACGGCTGAAGCGTGACGCCAGCAGGAGAGCAATTTCGCTAAGCCAGCGGTTGGCCTCCAGCCGGTAGTGGGCCTGCGGATTGACCAGACCGAGGACCAGCAGCTGGCGCATCAGGTAGCGCAGGGTGTCTTCGGCATCGCGCGTTTCGCTGCTGCTCTGGTAGGCGGAGGCAAAAAAATCGCCGTCGAGGCGGGTCAGCCATCCGGCGTTCAGCGACAGCGCCATCACGACGTTCGCCGTCTTGCTGTGCAGGCTCCAGCGGCGATGACGATTCACTATCGCCAGTTCATCGGCCTGCAGGTACCGACCCGTCTCGCCATCGCGGAGTTCGACGCTGCCCTCAAGCAGCCATAGCAGCGTCAGAGCATCGTTTTCCTGCTGGCTCAGCTGCCGGATATCGCGAACCACAACCTGAAAGTCGCCTGAATGATGCTCCACCGTCGCCTCCTGAAGACAAAAAACAGCACGTCATTTTTTGTCATAACCGTTTTGTATGAAAAACACTCATTAATAATCCGTCACTATAAAACAAAAAATCGCATTTTAAAGCCAACAGGGATGCATAAACTCGAAAGTGTCGTGCAAACACAACACAGGAATAATAAAAATGACACACCCGATTATTGAGGCATTACAGGTTAACGAGGCGCAGTTTGTCGCGCTTCGCCGCCGTTTCCATCAGCAGCCGGAAATTGGTTTTGAAGAGCATAAAACCAGCGAAGAGGTTGCCCGCCTGCTCGGCGAATGGGGCTATCAGGTTCATCGCGGTCTGGCGGGCACCGGCGTGGTCGGTACTTTACGCGTCGGCGAGGGTAAAAAACGGTTGGGGCTACGGGCGGATATGGACGCGCTGCCGATGCAGGAGATGAGCGGCAAAGCGTGGGCCAGCCGGGTCGACGGTCGTTTTCACGGCTGCGGCCACGATGGCCATACCACCACGCTATTGTACGCCGCGGAATATCTGGCGCGCACCCGGCAGTTTAACGGCACCCTGCAGCTTATTTTTCAGCCTGCTGAGGAATTACTCTACGGCGGTCGGGTCATGCTGGAAGACGGCCTGTTTGACCAGTTCCCCTGCGATGCCATTTTTGGCCTGCATAATATGCCGGGGCAGCCGTTAGGCAGAATCGGCCTGCGCGATGGGGCGATGATGGCCTCCTCGGATACTCTCCATATTGAAGTCAAAGGGGTGGGCGGACACGGCGCGGTACCGGAGCATACCGTCGACGCCACGCTGGTTGCCTGTCATATCACCCTGGCGCTGCAATCCATTGTTTCCCGAAACATCACGCCGTTTGAACCAGCGGTCGTGACCGTGGGCAGCATTCAGGCCGGGCACGCCCCGAACATTATCAACGACAAGGTGTTAATGAAGCTCACGGTGCGCACCTTAAACGAACAGGTTCGCGAGACCGTCCTGCAGCGCATTCACGATATCGCCGTTGCTCAGGCCGAGAGCTTTAACGCCAGCGCCGCCTTAACCCACGTTAACGGCAGCCCGGTTTTAAGGAACGATCCGGCTGCCAATGAGATGGTCCGCACGGTGGCGACCGCGCTGTTTGGCGAGGCGCAGGTCGGCGAGGTGAAGCCGTTTATGGGCAGCGAAGATTTTGCTTTTATGCTCGAGCGCAATCCGAACGGCTGCTATTTCACCATCGGGGCCGGGGACGAAGCGGATCGCTGCATGGTGCATAACCCGGGATACGACTTCAACGATGCGCTGTTGCTGAAAGGCGCCGCGCTGTGGTGCGCCCTGACGGAACACTATTTGCGTTAATGTCCGCAACGAAGAGGACCCTGCTATGAGTTCTGTATCGCTAAGCGAAGCGCAGTTCGTCGGCACCGATCGTCTGCTGGCGGGTATTGTATTGAGCGTTCTGACCTTCTGGCTGTTTGCCCAGTCGGTGATTAACGTGGTTCCGGCGATGAAGAGCAGCCTCGATATTTCGCTGGAAACCCTGACCCTGGCGGTGAGCCTGAGCGCGTTATTCAGCGGCTGCTTCGTGGTCGCCAGCGGCGGGCTGGCGGATAAATTCGGCCGCATGCGCATGACTACCCTGGGCCTGATCCTCAGCATTGTCGGTAGCGCAATGCTGGTGCTCTCTCAGGGACCCGCGCTGTTCCTGGCCGGGCGCGTTTTACAGGGGCTGTCGGCCGCCTGCATCATGCCGGCGACGCTGGCGTTAATTAAAACCTGGTATGAAGGCAAAGCGCGCCAGCGGGCGGTCAGCTTCTGGGTCATCGGCTCGTGGGGCGGCAGCGGTCTGTGTTCGTTTGTCGGCGGGGCGATCGCCACCGGTCTGGGCTGGCGCTGGATCTTTGTTTTCTCCATCGCGGTAGCGCTGGCGGCGCTGTTTTTGCTGCGCGGTACGCCGGAAAGCCGCAGCGCCAGCGCGCAGCAGCATAAGCTGGACATCAGCGGCCTGCTCAGCCTGATCCTTGCGCTGGTGCTGCTAAATCTGTTTATCAGCAAAGGCCACGGCTGGGGCTGGACCAGCGCAACCTCGCTGGCGATGCTGGCCGGCGCGCTGGCATCGGGGCTGTTTTTTATCCGCAGCGGCCAGCGTAAGGGCGACGCGGCGCTGATTGATTTCGCGCTGTTTCGCAACCGGGCCTACAGCGCCGCGGTGTTGTCGAACTTTATGCTCAACGGCGCCATCGGTACGATGATGATTGCCAGCATCTGGCTCCAGCAGGGGCATCATCTGAGCCCGCTGGAGAGCGGAATGATGACGCTCGGCTATCTGGTTACCGTGCTGGCGATGATTCGGGTGGGCGAGAAGCTGCTGCAACGCTACGGCGCGCGTTTGCCGATGATGAGCGGCCCGGTCTTTACCGCGGTCGGTATTCTTCTTATCTCCTGCACCTTCCTCGATAAATCGACCTATATCGTCACGGTCTTTTTCAGCAACGTGCTGTTTGGCTTCGGCCTGGGCTGCTACGCCACCCCGTCAACGGACACCGCGGTGGTTAACGCTCCTGAGAATAAGGTAGGCGTGGCCTCGGGGATCTATAAGATGGGCAGTTCGCTCGGCGGAGCGATGGGCATTGCGGTGACAGCGTCACTTTTTGCGCTGTTTTTACCGCTCGGCATGGCCAGCGCGGCGCAGTATGCGCTGTGGTTTAACGCCGCGCTCTGCCTGGGTTCAATGGCGGTGAGCGCGCTGCTGCTTCCGCGTACAGGTCAAAGCTGATGTTTTTTCAGCAGCGCCCGCAGCTGGTGGTAGGTTAGCCCCAGCAGTTCGGCCGCCTGCTTTTGATTGTACTTCGCCTGTTCGAGGCTTCTCTCGAGCAGGCTTTTTTCTTGCTCCTGCTGGAAAGCGCGTAAATCGAGCGGCAGCGTGGGGCCAGGCGTCTTCTCCACTTCGACGGGCGTCGCCGCGTGCTGCTGGCGGAAGGGGTTAATAATAATATTATCCAGCTCGCGCTCGCTGCTGCCGTGGCGGTAGACCGAGCGTTCAACCACGTTTTTTAATTCACGGATATTCCCCGGCCAGCGGTAGTTCTGCAGCGTCACGGCGGCGCGTTCGCTAAAGCCGGGAAACAGCGGCAGTCCGAGCTCGCGGCACATCTGGATAGCAAACTGGGTGGCGAGCAGCATGATGTCGCTCTGGCGCTCACGCAGCGGCGGCAGCTGCACCACATCAAAGGCCAGACGGTCGAGAAGGTCGGCGCGAAAAAGTCCGTCTTCCACCATTTGTGGCAGGTCGGCGTTGGTCGCGCACACCAGGCGGACGTTAACCTGCAGCGGTTGGCTGCCGCCGACGCGCTCCAGTTCGCCATACTCAATCACGCGCAGCAGTTTTTCCTGTACCAGCATCGGCGCGGTGGCCAGCTCATCGAGAAACAGGGTACCGCCGTCGGCGCGCTCGAAGCGCCCCGGGTGACGTTTACTGGCCCCCGTAAAGGCGCCGGCCTCATGCCCGAACAGCTCCGAATCGAGCAGATTTTCATTGAGCGCCGCGCAGTTCAGGGAGATAAACGGCCCCTGCCAGCGGGAAGAGAGGAAGTGCAGACGGCTGGCAATCAGCTCCTTGCCGGTTCCGCGCTCGCCAATAACCAGCACCGGTTTATCGAGCGGCGCCAGTCTTGAGACCTGCTCCAGCACCTCAAGAAAGCTATTGGCCTCGCCGAGCAGGTTGTCCTTGTAATCCGCCATGATGAATTTCGCCATTTAGTAGTGTGATTCACCAGGTCACTTTAGCAATGCGCTGGCCGGATAACAACCACTTCCATTAAAATCAATAAGATAAAAACTTGGCACGGCATTTGTATTAGTCATGGCACAGGCCGGTGCCTGATACCAGAACTATGAGGATTGAAATTATGGGTATTTTTTCTCGTTTTGCCGACATCGTGAACGCCAACATTAACTCTCTGCTGGAGAAAGCGGAAGATCCGCAGAAGCTGGTTCGGCTGATGATCCAGGAGATGGAAGACACGCTGGTTGAAGTCCGTTCGACCTCGGCGCGGGCGTTGGCTGAAAAGAAACAGCTGAGCCGTCGTATTGAACAGGCCGTTGCCCAGCAGGCGGAATGGCAGGAAAAAGCCGAACTGGCGCTGCGTAAAGAGAAAGAGGATCTGGCCCGTGCGGCGCTGATCGAAAAGCAGAAGCTGACCGACCTTATCGGCAGCCTGGAAAACGAAGCGCAGCTGGTTGATGAAACGCTGGCGCGGATGAAAAAAGAGATTGGCGAGCTGGAAAACAAACTCAGCGAAACCCGCGCCCGTCAGCAGGCGCTGATGCTGCGTCATCAGGCTGCAAGCTCCTCCCGCGACGTTCGCCGTCAGCTGGACAGCGGTAAGATTGACGAGGCGATGGCGCGTTTTGAATCGTTTGAACGCCGCATCGATCATATGGAAGCCGAAGCCGAAAGCCACCGCTTCGGTAAAGATAAATCGCTGGATCAGCAGTTCGCCGATCTGAAAGCGGACGATGAAATCAGCGAGCAGCTGGCGGCGTTGAAAGCCAAAATGAATCAAAATAACCAGTAATATCTTCGGGCGGCACCAAGACGTGCCGCCGCCATCAGCAAGGAGTTCACATGAGCATGCTTTTTCTCGCCATCCCTTTGACGTTGTTTGTGCTGTTTGTTTTGCCGGTCTGGCTCTGGCTGCATTACAACAACCGCACCGCCAGCGGCAGCCTATCGCAGAACGAACAGCAGCGCCTGCTGCAGCTGACCGATGACGCGAAGCGTATGCGCGAGCGTATTCAGGCGCTGGAGGCGATTCTTGACGCTGAGCATCCGAACTGGAGAGAGAAATAATGAGCGGACTGGATCTGAGTAAAAAACTGTGGCGCATTCCGCAGCAGGGCATGGTGAAAGGGGTTTGCGCCGGCATCGCGCAGTACCTGGACGTGCCGGTTAAGCTGGTGCGCCTGATTACCGTACTGGCAATGATTTTTGGCCTGTTCCTGTTTGTGGTGGTGGCCTACATCATTCTCTCGTTTGCGCTGGATCCTATGCCGGAAAGCGAGCTGTATGGTGAAAAAACGCCGAGCAGCGGAGAGCTGTTGGCCGCCGCGGATAAGGAGCTGGCAGCAGGGGAGCGTCGTCTGCGTGAAATGGAACGCTACGTCACTTCCGACACCTTTTCGCTACGCAGTCGTTTTCGCCAGCTATAACTGAAAGTTGAGGTTAATAATGAACATGAAATGGCAGCAGGCCGGGCAAAAAGTCAAACCGGGTCTGAAAATCGCAGGCAAGCTGGTGCTGCTCACCGCGCTGCGCTACGGCCCGGCGGGCGTCGCAGGCTGGGCGGTAAAATCCGTCGCGCGTCGGCCGCTGAAAATGCTGCTGATGCTTGTTCTGGAACCGATGCTCAGCCGGGCGGCGCAGCGGTTTTCTAAACGTCGCGGATGGCGTATGTTATGAGTGCCTAAAAACTCTCTCTATCAGGATGATAAAATGCGAAAACTGCTTCTGGGTTTAGCGCTGGCCATGGCCTTACCCGTCTTCGCGGCGGAGCACTGGATTGACGTCCGCGTTCCGCAGCAGTATCAAAAAGAACACGTCGACGGGGCGGTGAATATCCCGCTGGCGGATTTAAAAACGCGGATTGCGGCTGAAGTACCGGATAAAAACGATACCATTCACGTCTATTGCAACGTTGGCCGGCAATCTGGCCAGGCTCAGCAGATGCTGAGCGAAATGGGCTACACGCAGGTGGTGAATGCCGGCGGCCTCAGTCAGATCGCCAGGCCGAAAAGCGCCAGCAAATAATCTTCAGCCCCGTCGCAGCGGGGCTATTGCACTTTATGATTAGCCCTCATGTCTATTTCCCTCGTTCTTCAGGCTCAACAGGATGGCGATGAAGCGACTCAAAACAGAATTTAATGCGCTGGTGAATCGTGGGGTTGACCGGCATCTTCGCCTGGCCGTCACCGGCCTTAGCCGCAGCGGCAAGACCGCCTTTATCACCGCGCTGGTAAATCAACTGCTCAATATTCACGCCGGGGCGCGGCTGCCGCTGCTCAGCGCAGCGCGTGAAGAACGCCTGCTGGGCGTCAAGCGCGTCCCGCAGCGGGATTTCGGCATTCCGCGTTTTACCTATGACGAAGGGCTGGCCCAGCTGTACGGTCAGCCGCCGGTCTGGCCAACGCCCACCCGCGGCGTCAGCGAAATCCGCCTCGCTCTGCGCTATCGCTCCAACGATTCGCTGCTGCGCCATTTTAAAGAGACCTCGACCCTCTACCTGGAGATTGTCGACTATCCCGGCGAGTGGCTGCTGGATCTGCCGATGCTGGCCCAGGACTATCTGACCTGGTCACGGCAGATGACCGGATTACTGCAGGGGCAGAGGGCGGAGTGGTCAGCGCGCTGGCGGCAGCTATGCGAAGGACTGGATCCGCTGGCGCCCGCCGATGAAACCCGTCTGGCGGAGATCGCCGCGGCGTGGACCGACTATCTGCATACCTGTAAGCGCGAAGGGATGCACTTCATTCAGCCGGGGCGCTTTGTGCTGCCCGGCGAAATGGCCGGCGCGCCGGCGCTGCAGTTCTTTCCCTGGCCGGACGTTGATGCCGCCGGTGAAGCTAAGCTGGCGCAGGCGGACAAACAGACCAATGCCGGAATGCTGCGCGAGCGTTTTAAATACTACTGCGAGAAAGTGGTTAAGGGCTTCTACAAAGATCATTTCCTGCGCTTCGATCGGCAGATCGTGCTGGTAGATTGCCTGCAGCCGCTTAATAGCGGGCCGCAGGCGTTTAACGACATGCGTCTCGCGCTGACGCAGCTGATGCAAAGCTTCCACTACGGGCAGCGCACGCTGTTTCGTCGCCTGTTCTCACCGGTTATCGATAAGTTGCTGTTCGCCGCGACCAAAGCCGATCACGTCACCGTCGATCAGCACAGCAACATGGTGTCGCTGCTGCAGCAGCTGATTCAGGATGCCTGGCAGAACGCGGCGTTTGAAGGCATCAGCATGGATTGTCTGGGGCTGGCGTCGATTCAGGCGACGCAGAGCGGCCTTATCGAGGTGAACGGTGAGAAGATCCCTGCGCTGCGGGGGCATCGGCTAAGCGACGGACAGCCGCTGACCGTCTATCCCGGCGAAGTGCCCGCGCGCCTGCCGGGTCAGGCCTTCTGGGAGCAGCAGGGCTTTCAGTTTGAAAACTTTCGCCCGCAGGTAATGGACGTTGATAAACCGCTGCCGCATATTCGCCTTGACGCGGCGCTGGAGTTTTTGCTCGGAGATAAATTGCGATGACCGAACCTTTAAAACCGCGTATCGATTTCGATGGCCCGCTGGAGGTGGAAAAGGCGCAAATTCTGAAATCCGCGCGCGCTTTTGACGGCGCCGATGCGGAGAAGTTCGCTCCTGCGCGGCTCGACGCGCCGGAAGAAGAAGAGGGCGCGGCGGAAGCGGTGGTGGAATCGGTGCTGCGACCTAAGCGCAGCCTGTGGCGAAAGATGGTCAGCGCCGGGCTGGCTATTTTTGGCGTCAGCGTCGTGGCGCAGGGCGTGCAGTGGACGATGACCGCCTGGCAAACGCAGGACTGGATCGCCCTCGGCGGCTGCGCTGCCGGCGCGCTGATCGTCGGGGCGGGCGTCGGTTCGGTGGCGACCGAATGGCGCCGGCTGTGGCGGCTACGCCAGCGCGCCCACGAGCGCGATGAGGCGCGGGACCTGATGCACAGCCATGCGGTCGGCAAAGGGCGCGCCTTTTGCGAAAAGCTGGCCCGGCAGGCGGGGCTGGATCACTCGCACCCGGCGCTGCAGCGCTGGTATGCGGCGATCCATGAAACGCAGAACGATCGTGAAGTGGTGAGCCTGTACGCGCAGATCGTGCAGCCGGTACTGGATGCGCAGGCGCGGCGTGAGATTAGCCGTTCGGCGGCGGAATCGACGCTGATGATTGCCGTCAGCCCGCTGGCGCTGGTGGATATGGCGTTTATCGCCTGGCGTAATTTACGTCTGATCAACCGCATCGCCACTCTGTACGGTATTGAACTGGGCTACTACAGCCGCCTGCGCCTGTTCCGCCTGGTGCTGCTGAATATCGCTTTTGCCGGCGCCAGCGAGCTGGTGCGGGAAGTCGGGATGGACTGGATGTCGCAGGATCTCGCGGCCAGGCTATCGGCGCGCGCGGCGCAGGGAATTGGCGCCGGTCTGCTGACGGCGCGGCTGGGTATTAAGGCGATGGAGCTGTGCCGTCCGCTGCCGTGGATCGCCGACGATAAACCGCGGCTGGGGGATTTTCGCCGCGAGCTGATCGGCCAGCTAAAAGAGACGTTGCAGAAGAGCAAAAGCGGCGCGGAAAAATAAGTCGCTTAAGCATTCCCGGCTTGCGGCGTGAACGCCTTAGCCGGGCTACCGTTTCACAGAAGGCTGTAACCTGTAGCCCGGCTACGCGCAGCGCAAGCCGGGGAGAAAAGCAGAAGCGATGATAGCCGCTTCTCTCATCGTCATTTTTCCTCTGAGCGCATAACTTTACGGCAGAAAGGCCATTTTTCCGCCATACTGTCAATAATTGTTGACAGCTATCTTCACGCCAGCAAATAACTGTCCTATCATTCATCGGTTATTGGCCTCTTTAGGGTGAAAACGCCTATGCGTCTTGAAGTCTTTTGTGAAGACCGTCTTGGTCTGACTCGTGAATTGCTCGATTTACTGGTGCTGCGCGGTATCGACCTGCGGGGCATCGATATTGACCCTATTGGCCGAATTTATCTCAACTTCGCCGAGCTGGATTTCGCCAGCTTCAGCAGCCTGATGGCGGAAATTCGTCGTATCGCCGGCGTCACCGACGTGCGCACCGTGGCGTGGATGCCGTCAGAGCGCGAACATCTGGCGCTCAGCGCGCTGCTGGTGGCGATGCCTGAGCCGGTGCTGTCTCTCGACACCAAAGGAAAAGTCGAACTGGCTAACCCGGCCAGCTGCCAGCTGTTTGGCCAGAGCCAGGAGAAGCTGCGCAGCCACCCGGTCGCGCAGCTGATTACCGATTTTAACGTCCAGCGCTGGCTGGAAAACAGTCCGCAGGAGTCCCACGCCGAGCACGTGGTGGTCAACGGGCAGAACTTCCTGCTGGAGATCACCCCGGTTTATCTCGAAGGCGAACACGGCGAGAAGGTACTGACCGGCGCGGTAGCGATGCTGCGTTCAACGGTCCGTATGGGGCGCCAGCTGCAAACGATGACCATTCAGGACACCAGCGCCTTTAGCCAGATCCTCGCCGTAGGCCCGAAAATGCGCCACGTTGTCGAGCAGGCCCGTAAGCTGGCCATGCTCAGCGCGCCGCTGCTGATCGTCGGTGATACCGGCACAGGGAAAGATTTGCTGGCCCACGCCTGCCATCTGGCCAGCCCGCGCGCGGGGAAACCTTATCTGGCGCTGAACTGCGGCTCCATCCCGGAAGACGCGGTGGAGAGCGAGCTGTTCGGCGACGCCGTTCAGGGCAAGAAAGGCTTCTTCGAGCAGGCTAACGGCGGCTCGGTTTTGCTGGATGAAATTGGCGAAATGTCGCCGCGCATGCAGACCAAGCTGCTGCGCTTCCTCAACGATGGAACTTTCCGCCGCGTTGGTGAAGATCATGAAGTCCACGTTGATGTCCGGGTGATCTGCGCTACCCAGAAAAACCTGGTGGAGCTGGTGCAAAAAGGGCTGTTCCGCGAGGACCTCTACTATCGTCTTAACGTCCTGACCCTGTATCTGCCGCCGCTGCGCGATTGCCCGCAGGACATCATGCCGCTGACCGAGCTGTTCGTGGCGCGTTTTGCCGATGAGCAGGGCATCCCGCGGCCGAAACTCTCCGCTGATTTGAACAGCGTTTTGATGCGCTACAGCTGGCCGGGCAACGTGCGCCAGCTCAAAAATGCGATCTATCGCGCGCTGACGCAGCTGGACGGTTTCGAGCTGCGCCCTCAGGATATTCTGCTGCCGGATCACGACGTCTCCTCGCTGGCGGTAGGCGAAGAAGCGATGGAAGGCTCGCTGGATGATATTACCCGCCGTTTCGAACGCTCGGTGCTCACCCAGCTTTATCGCAGCTTCCCCAGCACGCGTAAGCTGGCCAAGCGTCTTGGCGTCTCGCATACCGCTATCGCCAACAAGCTGCGCGAATATGGTCTGAGCCAGAAAAAGGGCGATGAGTAATGCCCGTCGGCCGGCTGCCTGCGCCGCCGGCCGGCATTTCCAGAAAAGGGAGGGGGACTGGCGTCAAATGAATCGGTATATACTGCGTTTTTACCCTCTTTATGGCAGGCATACGCATGCGGATCTGGCGTAGTCATTTTTTTCAATGGATGAAACTGCTGGCGCTCTCCAGCGCGATCTCTTTTGTGCTGTTCTGGTTTCACCTTCCCGCCGCGCTGCTGCTGGGGCCGATGATTGCCGGCATCAGCCTGAGCCTGCGCGGTGCGGAAATTCGCGTACCCCGTCCCTTTTTTATTGCCGCCCAGGCGATTATCGGCTGCATGATTGCCCGCAGCCTGACGCCCTCCATTTTCGGCGTTCTGCTGGCAAACTGGGCGCTGGTGCTGCTGATTCTCTTTTCCACGCTCGCTATCAGCGCGCTGGCGGGATGGCTGCTGGTGCGCTACAGCGACCTGCCCGGCGCCACCGGGGCGTGGGGGAGTTCGCCGGGCGGCGCCTCGGCGATGGTGATTATGGCCCAGGAGTACGGCGCCGATGTCCGGCTGGTCGCGCTGATGCAGTATCTGCGGGTGCTGTTTGTTGCCGGCGCCGCGGCGCTGGTGGTGCGCGTCGCGCTCGGCGGTGAAGCGCAGGAGATGACTCAGCAGGTCGCCTGGTTTCCGCCGATCAGCCGGCAGCTGCCGCTTACGCTGCTGTTGACGGCGGCGGCGGGGTGGCTTGGGCTGCGGCTGCGCTTTCCTTCCGGGGCGATGCTCTTCCCGATGCTGATTGGCGCGCTGGTGCAGGGAGAAGGCTGGCTGCTGCTCGAACTTCCCGAATGGCTGCTGGCGCTGGCCTATGCCGCCGTCGGCTGGAGCGTTGGTCTAAAGTTTAATAAACAGATTTTCCTGCTGGCGCTGAAAACCCTGCCGCAGATCCTGGCATCGATTATCGGCCTGATCCTGCTGTGCGCGCTGATGGCTTATGGGCTGACGCAGGTTTTGCCGCTGGACTTTATGACCGCCTATCTGGCAACCAGTCCGGGCGGACTGGACACGGTGGCGATTATCGCCGCCGGTACGCGGGCGGATATGTCGTTTATTATGGCAATGCAGACGCTGCGCCTGTTCACTATCTTATTGACCGGCCCGGCGATTGCGCGCTTCATCTCCCGCTATGCGGCGCGGGAATAAAAAAAGCCCCCGTTTAACGAGGGCTTATATTACCTGGCGGGGATATTATGCTTTCAGCGCGGCCAGGGCTGCGTCGTAGTCCGGCTCTTCGGTGATTTCATTCACCAGCTGGCTGTAAACAACCTGGTCATTTTCATCAATGACGACCACAGCACGCGCCGCCAGACCGGCCAGCGGGCCCGCGGAGATAGCGACGCCGTAGTCGGCCAGGAACTGCGCGCCGCGCAGGGTAGACAGAGTGACAACGTTGTTCAGGCCTTCAGCGCCGCAGAAGCGAGACTGCGCGAACGGCAGGTCAGCGGAAATGCACAGCACGACGGTGTTGTCCAGTTCAGACGCCAGCTGGTTAAATTTACGTACCGATGCCGCGCAAACGCCGGTATCGATGCTTGGGAAAATGTTCAGCACTTTACGGGAGCCGGCGAACTGGCTCAGCGCGACGTCAGAGAGATCTTTGGCCACCAGCGTAAACGGCTGCGCTTTAGCGCCTGCCTGCGGAATGGTGCCTTGAACAGAAACGGGGTTGCCCTGGAAATGCACGGTTTGTGACATGGTTATCTTCCTGTTTACATATAGTTAACGTCGCGGCTAGTGTATGACATCCGTCATCAGCACGGCAAATCCTTTTAATACTTACCTGCGAGGTTCAGGGAATGCGAAATCTGCGAGTCTATGAAGAAGCCTGGCCGTTACATACTCCGTTTGTGATCGCCCGCGGCAGCCGCAGCGAGGCAAAAGTCGTGGTGGTGGAGATTGAAGAGAATGGCGTCAAGGGGACAGGTGAGTGCACGCCCTATCCTCGTTACGGAGAGAGTATAGCCTCGGTGATGGCGCAGATTATGGCGATTGGCGAGCAGATTGAACGCGGCGTCTCTCGTGAGCAGATTCAGCACCTGCTGCCCCCCGGGGCCGCGCGTAACGCCGTGGACTGCGCGCTCTGGGACTGTCAGGCGCGCAGCGCGGGTAAGAGCATCGCGCAGCTGTTGGGCGTGACGCTGCCCAACCGGGTGGTTACGGCGCAAACGGTGGTTATCGGCACGCCGGACCAGATGGCGGCGAGCGCGGCGGCGCTGTGGGAAAAAGGGGCCACGTTGCTGAAAGTGAAGCTCGACGATCATCTGATTAGCGAGCGGTTGATTGCCATTCGTGAAGCGGTTCCGCAGGCAACGCTCATCGTGGATGCCAACGAAGCCTGGCGCAGCGATGGCCTGGCCGAGCGCTGTCAACTGCTGGCGGATATTGGCGTGGCGATGCTGGAACAGCCGCTTCCGGCTGGGGCCGATGAAGCGCTGGAGAATTTTATCCACCCGCTGCCCATTTGCGCCGATGAGAGCTGTCATACGCGCGACAGCCTGGCGGCGCTGCGCGGCCGCTATGAGATGGTCAATATCAAACTGGATAAGACCGGCGGTCTGACCGAAGCGCTGCTATTGGCTGAGGAGGCGGAGCGCCTGGGATTTGCGCGGATGCTGGGCTGCATGCTGTGTACCTCAAGAGCGATCAGCGCGGCGCTGCCGCTGGCGCCGCTGGCCCGATTTGCCGACCTCGATGGCCCGACCTGGCTGGCGGTGGACGTTGAGCCGGCGCTGCATTTCAGCACCGGCGTGCTTCATCTTTGAGGATGCCAGTGCAGCAGGTCCGTCATCGCCTGAAGGTATTTATCCGTCGCCTCGTCGGCGGATATCGGCGGGAATTCGGCGGTGATGCAGGGCAGGCCGATATCCGCGCACCAGCTGCCAAAGGAGCCGGGCGTTTCATAGCCGACGCTGCCCACCAGCGGCAGGCTGAACGCCCCGGCAAGCCACTGCCCCAGCGCGCTGTGGCCGGGGTCTTCAATACAGGCCAGCGGATCGTGAAACGAGACCACCCACGCGGGATGGATCTGGTGGATCAGCTGGCACAGCGCCTGGGTTTCCGGTTCTGAACCGGGTTTTTCGCCGGTGAGCAGAACCACATCGCGCTGTTCCGCCGCGCTGTTCCAGCGATAAACCGTTTCGCCTTCTTTCCAGTTTGCCGCCGGAAAATTCCGGTTCAGGTCGATGCCGCGCGCGTTGGCGCGCAGCCCCAGCTGGCAACCGTCCGGGTTGACCGCCAGCACGACATGATGGCGGCGCAGCTCGGGTTTGAGCGTACGTAGCGCGCAGGAGAGGGTGACAATCGATGCGTTTTCATCGCCGTGGGTACCGGCAAGGATCAGGCCGCTGCGGCTATCGGCCAGCGGTGCAGGGAACCACAGCAGCGGCGCGCCGAGGTGGGACTGGCCATAGCGTTGTGTGCCGGGCGGAAAATCACCGCGCTGAGGGCGAGGACGAGAAACGGGCATAGGGCATCCTGTTGTCAGGTTATTTTTCAGCAGTGTTGTGTAAAACCGTCCCGGAATCAAATAGTTTCCAGCGAGGACGAAATCAGCATATATGTCAACTTTCTTTCACAAGCCGTTTGCAATTTCAGGTGATGAAACAAATAATTATCGCACTGCCAGCTCTGGTTTTTTTATTTTAAAGGGGATCTTATGAAGTATCCTGTCACATTGACATGCGGCGCGCTGTGGTTAGCCAGCGTCTCTTCTCTTGCCTGGGCGGCCGATGTCCCGCCGGGCACCGTATTAGCCGAAAAACAGGTGCTGGTGCGGCACATTAAAGATGAACCCGCCTCCTTAGATCCCGCCAAAGCCGTCGGTCTGCCTGAAATTCAGGTTATCCGCGATCTTTTTGAAGGTTTAGTCAATCAGGACGAGAAAGGCAATCTGATTCCAGGCGTGGCGATTCGCTGGCAGAGCAATGATAATCGCGTCTGGACATTTACCCTGCGCGATAACGCCCGCTGGTCCGACGGAACGCCGGTAACGGCGGAGGATTTCGTCTATAGCTGGCGGCGGCTGGTTGATCCTAAAACCACCTCCCCGTTTGCCTGGTTTGCTGCGCTGGCCGGAATCGCCAATGCGCAAAATATTATTGATGGTAAAGCCGCGCCGGATACCCTCGGCGTCACCGCCGTGGACGCGCGTACCTTGCGCGTGCAGCTGGATAAACCGCTGCCGTGGTTCAGCAATCTGACGGCGAGCTTTGCTTTCTATCCGGTACAGAAGGCTAACGTGGAGAGCGGCGACAACTGGACGCGTCCGGGAAGCCTGATTGGCAACGGCGCGTATGTCTTAAAAGATCGCGTGGTGAATGAAAAGCTGGTGGTGGTTCCCAATACGCACTACTGGGATAACGGCAAAACGGTGATCCAGCAGGTCACATTTACGCCCATTAACCAGGAATCGGCGGCCACCAAACGCTATCTGGCCGGCGATATCGATATCACCGAGTCGTTCCCGAAAAATCTGTACCAGAAGCTGCTGAAGGATATTCCGGGGCAGGTCTATACCCCGCCGCAGCTGGGCACTTATTATTACGCGTTTAACACGCAGAAAGGGCCAACCGCCGATGAGCGCGTCCGCCTGGCGCTCAGCATGACTATCGATCGCCGTCTGATGGCGGAGAAAATTCTGGGTACCGGCGAGAAACCGGCCTGGCGCTTCACCCCGGACGTGACCGCAGGTTTTACCCCGCAGCCGACGCAAATCGAGAGCATGAGCCAGGCCGAGCTGAATGCCCAGGCCAAAGCGCTGCTGCAGGCGGCGGGCTACGGTCCGAACCGTCCGCTGAAGCTGACCCTGCTGTACAACACCTCGGAGAACCACCAGAAAATCGCGATTGCGGTGGCTTCCATGTGGAAGAAAAATCTGGGCGTCGACGTGAAGCTGCAAAATCAGGAGTGGAAAACCTATATCGACAGCCGCAATACCGGCAACTTCGATGTGATTCGCGCCTCATGGGTCGGGGATTACAACGAGCCGTCGACGTTCCTGTCGCTGCTCACCTCGACCCACAGCGGTAATATCTCCCGTTTCAACGATCCGGCCTACGACAAAATTCTGACCCAGGCGGCGCTGGAAACGTCGGAAAAGGCGCGCAATGACGATTACAACGCGGCGGAAAAAATCATTATGGCGAAAGCGCCCATCGCGCCGATTTATCAGTACACCAACGGGCGTCTGATTAAACCGTGGCTGAAAGGGTATCCGATAGCCAATCCGGAGGACGTGGCCTATAGCCGCACAATGTATATCCTGAAGCACTGATGCGTACTGACCTCCTGCCAACATCAGGCAACCATCGCTAAACCCACAACTGGCGCGGCTTACAGCGCCAGTGTCTCCTTTCGCATTCTGAGTATCTTCATCCAGGTCGTTTCAGCCCCAAACTCCCACTTTCCGATGCTGTTATTCGTTCAGGATTAAAGCAGTGCCGTCAACTCAGTGAACAACTTTAGCTCGCACGCGTTGCAGGCGTCGCAACGTAATAGTACTGGCACCAGCAACCAGAGGCACGCCTTGCCCGGCTGTTGCTAATACAACAGGCTGTGTGCATCAGTTGGCGCATTCGCAACAGCTCTTGCGCAAGCCTATTTTTTAAAACCATTGATTAACATGAATTAAATAATGCGCAGCCTTTGGCATGATTATCGCTAACACCCATATAACAAAATTAAAATAAGTCTTCGATAAATATCGAATATGGTTATATAGGAAATGGATAATGACGCAGAAAGCTGACGATAATATCAACATATTGGCGTTCTCTCGCCGTAGATTGCTCTCGCAGAGCAACCTTAGCGGAGAAAGCGAGGAATGGCCTGGCGACTATCGGCAGGGAACGCTGCGCCAGCGCTTCCTGCATCATCTACGTAGCTACTGGGATGTGCATCGTTATTGGAAAGCGCCGCAGGTGGCCGATCGTGCTGCCGCCATTGCCGGAGAAACGCTGGCGACGCTGGGTTTCAGCCTGTCCGCCCGATGTCCTGAGTCCTGATTTTTTCCCCTTTTATCCTTTTCATTAATAAGCGTGTGCCAGTACCTGGACACACCGTGGAGAGCGCTATGCCATCGCAACGAGAAATTCGCCTTAACGCGTTTGATATGAACTGTGTCGGTCACCAGTCGCCGGGCCTGTGGGCCCATCCGCGCGACCGCTCCTGGCAATATAAAGATCTGGAATATTGGGTCGATCTGGCGCGCCTTCTGGAGCGCGGCAAATTTGACGGCTTGTTTATTGCCGATGTGCTTGGCGTTTACGATGTATTTAACGGCAACGGCGATGCGGCGATTCGTCAGGCGACGCAGGTGCCGGTAAACGATCCGCTGGCGCTGATAACCCCGATGGCGCTGGTGACGGAACACCTTGGCTTTGGTCTGACCGCATCGCTGTCATTTGAGCATCCCTATCCATTTGCCCGTCGGCTGTCGACGCTCGATCATCTGACCAAAGGACGCGTGGGCTGGAATATTGTTACCTCGTATCTGGAAAGCGGCGCCCGCAATATTGGGTATCAGGCGCAGACCGACCATGATGCGCGCTACGACTACGCCGATGAATACCTCGACGTCGTGTATAAACTGCTGGAAGGCAGTTGGGAAGACGGCGCGGTTTTGCGCGATCGCGAACGGGGAATTTTTAGCGATCCGCAGAAAATCCATCCGATTAACCATCAGGGCAACTTTTTCTCCGTTCCGGGCATCCATCTGTGCGAGCCGTCGCCGCAGCGCACGCCGGTTCTCTATCAGGCGGGGGCCTCCAGCCGCGGAAAACAGTTTGCCGCCACGCATGCCGAGTGCGTTTTTGTCGCTGCGCCGTCGAAAGTCCTGTTGAAGAAGACGGTCGCGGATATTCGTCGTCGCGCCGCGGAAGCCGGGCGCGATCCGCGCAGCATTCTGATTTTCAATCTGCAAACGGCGATCGTGGGCGAAACCGATCGCGAGGCGCAGGCCAAATGGCAGGAATACAAATCATACGTTAGCTATGAGGGCGCGCTGGCGCTGATCTCCGGCTGGACCGGCATTGACTTCGGTCAGTATCGGCCGGACCAGGTGCTGAAATACCTGCATACCAATGCCATCCAGTCGGCGGTTGAGGCGTTTTCCACCGCCGACCCGAATCGTCAATGGACGGTGGAAGCGCTGGCGGACTGGGTGGGTATCGGCGGCTTTGGCCCGCTGCTCGTCGGCAGTGCGGAAACGGTGGCCGATGAACTGCAATCCTGGGTCGAGGAAACCGATGTCGATGGCTTCAATCTGGCCTACGCCGTGACGCATGAAACCTTCCGCGACGTGGTGGAGCTATTAATACCAGAGCTGCAAACACGCGGCGTCTTTAAGCAGGATTACCGGGAAGGCACGCTGCGTGAAAAACTGTTCGGCGCCGGGCCGCGCCTGACCGCGCCGCATCCGGGGGCAGACTACCGTCGCGGCGTGCGAAACGATGTCGGGGCGAAGGAGACGGCGGCATGATTGATATCGATAATCTGCATAAACGCTACCGCACGGCGGATGGCCGCGTCAGCGAGGTTCTGAAGGGATTATCGCTCAGGGTGCCCGCCAGCTCCATCACTGCGGTGGTAGGGCCGAGCGGTGCGGGGAAATCGACCCTGGCGCGCTGCATCAGCCTGCTGGAACGCCCCGATAGCGGCAGTATCAAGGTTAACGGCAAAGACTTGTCATTACTGTCAGGGGAGGCGCTGCGGCGTGAACGGCGCGCGATCGGCACCGTTTTTCAGTCCTCAGCGCTGCTGAATCGCAAAACGGCGTGGCAAAACATCGCGGTGCCGCTGGAGTATCTGGGCGTGGTGGAACGCGACATTAAGGCGCGGGTCGGTGAATTACTGGAGAGCGTAGGGCTGAGTCACAAAGCGGAGGCCTATCCGTCCCAGCTTTCCGGCGGACAGCGGCAGCGCATTGGTATCGCTCGCGCGCTGGCATTACGTCCGTCGGTACTGCTGGCGGACGAGGCCACGTCTGGGCTGGATCCCCAGGCGACCGCCACGGTGCTGGGTTTGCTCCGACAGCTACGTGATGAGTACCGGCTGGCGATAGTCCTGATTACTCATGAAATGGATGCGGTACGCTCCGCGGCGGATGCGGTGGCGGAAATCCGCGATGGCGCGATAGTCCAGTACGGGCAGGTGAAAGAGTTGCTGGCCCGTCCGGATTCCCTGCTTGGTCAGCAGCTATTGCCGCTGTCACCCATCGCTGTTAACAGCGATCTGCTGCTGCGCCTGAGTTATCGCTGGGATGTGCCGGTGGCGACTGACTGGATCAGCCGTCTGAGCCACCAGCATGCGCTACAGATAGATTTGCTCGGCGGCCATGTGGAAGTGATCAACGGTCAACTGGCGGGGCGTTTACAGGTCGGCGTCCGATTTCAGGGACAACGACTGTCAGCGGATCGAACGATCGCGCTTTTAGCGCAGCTGGGCATTGCGGCGGAAATCCTTGCACATGCCCCCGAGCTACAGGAGGCGGTATGAAACCGACAGTGATAAGCCAGGATACGCCGTGGCATGAAATCCACACATTGCTGCTGCCTGCTTATGGTGAAACCTGGCTGATGGTTGCCATTGTGATGCTGTTTGTGGTGACCCTTGGCGGCGTGGTGGGCGTGGTGTTATTCAACGCCTCGCCGCGAGGATTATTTCCGCGTCCCGCGCTTTACCAGGTGCTTAACTGGGGCGTCAACATGGGGCGCTCTCTGCCCTTTCTGGTGTTAATGGCGGCGATTATCCCGTTTACGTTCTGGCTTACGGGCACCACTATCGGCATCCCTGCCGCGGTGGTACCGATGATTGCCGCTGGCGTGCCATTTTTTGGCCGTCTGGTGGAAAACGCCCTGCGCGAACTCCCGGCGGAGGTTACCGCGGTGGGGCTGGTGTGCGGCGGTTCGCGCTGGCAGATAATCCGCCACGCGCAGCTCAGCGAGGCGCTGCCTGCGCTGGTGGCGGCGGTCACGCTTAACCTGGTGTCGATGATCGAATATTCGGCGATTGCCGGCACTATCGGTGCGGGTGGGATCGGCTATCTGGCGGTCGTGTACGGCTATCAGCGTTTCGACAATCACATCATGATCGCCACCATTGTCGTGCTGATCGCCACGATTCAGATCATTCAATTCTTTGGCGACCGTCTGGTCAATAAGCTTCGCCACACTCAGGGGATTTCTTCATGACAACAGAACAGTTTGAACTCCGTAAAGCCCGCCGCTGGCCATGGCTGGCGGCGCTGGCAGCGATCGCGGCGCTGGCCGTCGTATTCTGGTGGTGGCGCGGATACGCGCAGGCGCCGCAGGTCGTTTTCGGTACGACGTTAAAAATTCACTACGAACCGGCGATGGCGGGCGAGCAGCGAATTATTGAGTACATCAGTCAGCATATTGCGCCCGATTATGGCCTGAAGCTGGAGGCGGTGGGCGTACAGGATCCGGTACAGGCGGACAGAGCCGTGGCGGAGGGGCAGTATGCCGGCACTATCTATCAACATCAGTGGTGGCTTAAGCAGGTGGTGGACGCCAACGGTTTTGCGCTTTCGACGACCGTACCGGTTTTTCAGTGGGCCTTCGGGATCTATTCCGACCGCTATAAATCGGTACAGGATTTGCCCGTTGGGGCGACCCTCGTCGTGCCGGATGATGGCGCTAACCAGGGGCAGGCATTATGGTTGCTGCAAAGGATAGGGTTAATCTCACTCGATCCGGCGGTTGAGCCGCGCACGGCGAAACTGAAAAATATTGTCGGCAACCCGCACAAGTTCAATTTTAAAGAGCTGGATTTATTAACCATGCCGCGAGCGCTGAATTCGGTGGATGCCGCTATTGGTTATGTTTCACAATTTGATGCCGGAAAAGTCCCGCGAGAAAAAGGCATATTATTCCCGCCTGCGCCTAAAACGTTTGCCTCGCAATTAGTCATCGGTACACCGTATTTATCGCAGGAGAATATTGTCAAATTAAAACAGGCTTTTTCCGATCCGCGTATTCAGACGTGGTTAAAGACCACTGACGATCCGCTGGTCAAAGACGTACTGGTTCCGGTCTCAGCAAACTAAGACATCATTGATGAAACGATAATAACCGGACGGGCATTTGCTCGCCCGGTTACTGGCGTTATTATTTATTAACTTATTGAATATATTGATAATTATATGATTATTTATTGTTTTTAATATGCTAAAGCCCGGCTTATAACCAGAGTCACCTGCACAATTATATAAGGTAAATAATATGAGTACTCTGTCTGTTGATAATGCTGGCGCCGTTTCGGCACCGGTGAGTAGCGTCGGGGATGTGGCGCGATTAATTAATTCCGGCAGGGAGCAGAGTAAATATGCGCGGATGATTGTATTCCTCGCGCTCGGCGGTGTATTCCTCGACGCTTATGATTTAACCACGCTCTCTTACGGTATTGATGATGTGGTGCGGGAATTCCAGCTCTCGCCGCTTTTAACCGGCATTGTCACCTCGTCAATAATGGTCGGCACGATTATCGGTAATTTAATCGGCGGCTGGCTGACGGATAAATATGGCCGTTATTCGGTGTTTATGGCCGATATGCTATTTTTTGTGGTATCGGCGATTGCGGCAGGACTGGCGCCGAATGTCTGGGTATTAATCGGCGCGCGGTTCCTGATGGGGATTGGCGTCGGGATCGATCTCCCGGTCGCCATGTCTTATCTGGCCGAGTTTTCCCGCTTTAGCGGGAAGGGTAATAAGGCCGCGCGGCTCGCGGCCTGGTGTCCGATGTGGTACGCCGCCTCGACGGTCTGTTTTTTAATCATCTTTGGGCTCTATTTCCTGTTGCCAAAAGAACATCTGGACTGGCTGTGGCGCGCATCGCTGCTGTTCGGCGCGGTTCCGGCGCTGCTGATTATTGCCGTGCGCAGCAAATTCATGAATGAATCGCCGTTATGGGCGGCCAACCAGGGCGATTTGACCTCGGCTGTGCGTATTCTGCGCGACTCTTACGGGATCAACGCTCACGAAGCACCGCCAGAACGTCCTGCTCCGCCGCCCAAAGTGAGCTTTCGCGTGCTATTTGCAAAACCGTACCGCGAACGCACTATTGTCGCCGGGGTGATGAACGTCTGTATCTCATTTGAGTATACGGCGATCGCCTTTTTCCTGCCGTCCATTCTCGCCCAATTCCTTGGCGCTGGCGTGTTCGAAACCATCTCCGCCTCGCTGGGACTCAATGCGCTGTTCGCCTTTACCGGTGGGCTGCTGGGGATGCACCTGGCATGGAAATACCCGTCGCGACACGTCGCGATCGCCGGGTTCGCACTGCAGTTTATCGCCCTGATCGTCCTCGCGCTGGTGGGGCAGCCGCAGGCCGCGCTGGGTGTAGCGCTGGCGATTGCGATGCTGGGGCTGTGGTTGTTTGCCGAGGGTTTTGGTCCCGGCGCGCAGTTGATGATCTATCCGGCGCTTTCATACCCAACCGCGATTCGCGCCACCGGGGTTGGCTTCAGCCGCGCGCTTTCCGGTATTGGCAGCGCGCTGGCGCTGTTTGTGCTGCCGCTGCTGCAGGCATCGCTCGGTACGCAAATGTTCTGGGTCGTATCGCTGGCCGCCATTATCCCAATTTTCTTCCTGCTCGCGGTACGCCATGAGCCTACCCAATATGACATTGACGACAGCCACCATTGAGGAACAGAAAATGACTTTACTCTCTACCGGCACTGACTATGAACAGCTGGCGGCGACCTTCCGACCGATTTTTGCCCGTATCGCGCAGGGGGCGGCGGGGCGCGAACAAAACCGCATCCTGCCCGATGAGCAGATCCGCTGGCTGAAAGAGGCCAGATTTGGCACGGTACGCATTCCGCGGGAAAAGGGCGGCTGGGGCGCGTCGTTGCCGCAATTAATTGCGCTGCTTATTGAGCTGGCTCAGGCCGACTCCAACCTGCCGCAGGCGCTGCGGGCGCATTTCGCCTTCGTTGAAGACCGCCTCAATCAACCTGACTCGCCGGCGCGCGATCGCTGGTTCCGTCGCTTCCTCGACGGCGAGCTGGTGGGCAGCGGCTGGACCGAAATCGGCGCGGTCAGGCTGGGGGAGGTTTTCACCCGCGTAACGCCCGTTGAAGGCGGCTGGCGGCTGGACGGTGAGAAATTCTATAGCACAGGTACGCTGTTTGCCGACTGGATAGATGTCTTCGCCCGGCGCAGCGACAACCAGGGCGATGTGATTGCGCTGGTCAGCACGAGCCAGGCCGGCGTTGAACGCGAGGATGACTGGGACGGCTTCGGTCAGCGTCTGACCGGCAGCGGCACGACCCGCTTCAAACAGGCGCAGGTGGAGCAGGATCACGTCTACGACTTTGCGCAGCGCTTTCGTTATCAGACTGCGTTTTATCAGCATATCCTGCTGGCGACGCTGGCGGGAATTGGCCTGGCAGTTGAGCGTGACGTCGCCGAAGGCGTGAAAAAGCGGACCCGGATGTACAGCCACGGCAATGCCGCCGTGCCGCGCGACGATGCGCAGGTACTCCAGGTTGTGGGACAAATCAGTAGCTGGAGTTGGGCGACGCGGGCGGCGGTATTGCAGGCGGCGGAATCGTTGCATCAGGCCTACATTGCGCATGCCAGCGGCGACGAAGCGCTCATTGAACAGCGCAATCGCCTGGCTGAAGTCGAAGCGGCGCAGGCGCAGGTGATTGCCAGCGACTGGATCCCGCGTGCGGCCACCGAGCTGTTCAACGCCCTCGGCGCGTCGGATACGCGAGTGAGTAAGGCCCTTGATCGGCACTGGCGCAACGCGCGCACCGTGGCATCGCACAATCCGGTGATTTATAAGGCGCGAAATATCGGTAACTGGTTGGTTAACGGCGAAGCGCCAACCTTTATCTGGCAGATTGGCGACGGCGAGAAATCGCAGGGCTGAGAAACAAGGCGAGGGAGCCCCTCTGTCAGGATAGTTGGCACCCCCATCACGATTGAGCGGGGGAGCATCCCCCGGATCATGGACGACTGGGGGCAGTAATCATGCCGGGTCTGGCTGGCTAACACCCCAGTATATTGGGTACGGATAAAGTAACGGGGCTACACTTCTTCATCAACATTGTACGTAAGGGAAAACGACATCAGGGCAGCGGTGGGCTGGAGACGCTGGTGCAGGACGGCGACCTTTTCGCAGATATTGCAATACGGTCTGACTCTTAAACAACAAATAGCTACCGAAAATGCGGCAAGAAACTGCCGCATGTCACTCTTTAACGCGTTAAGAAGATGGCTGAGGTCCAAATCCGGGACTGGTCCTTTTGCCTGGCACTGATGAAGAACGGATGTTCCCGTTTTTCTGACAGGATAAGTTCAGAAAGTGGAATTTCGCCGCTGATATCACGTGGAAGCGGCTGTTCGGTAACCAGTTCAATATCTACCTCAAGTTCGGTGCCTGGAAGCGTAAAAGTCTCTTTGCCTGCAATCAGAAGCGTTTGACCATCAATATCCGTTTCAAAAACCGGCGCCCAGGCATGTGGTTGTGGCAAAAGCGGATCGCCCACTTTGATATAGCTACTGATGTCCAGATGAACGTGTATTTTTGCTCCGGCCAGCCCACCGGTACTGACAGTAACTGTGTCGCTGTCACCATTGGTGTCGGTCCGCAAGCCAATCTGTGTATGACTTTTACGCCAGACGGTCTGCTCCGGGTGATCTGCGCCCGAGAGGGAAAACGCATTGATTGGTGTCCCTGTGACCTCAATATGTCCCGTCCAGTAAGCACCCCGATAGCGGTCCTTAATGCGTGCACCCCCCAGACGCACCCGGAACTGATATTTAGAGCGCCCAAATTCCGCGTGCAAATCGCGATGCCATACCTCTCTTTCTCCATCGTAAAGCGTTACCGCTTCCCAGCCCGCATCGCCTAACAGACGATAACGCAGTACATCTGCTGAACTGAATTCCGCTACATCTCCCATCAGCGCATCGCCCGCACGCAACTCGGCATAGCTTCGTTCACCTGTTGTGGCATAGGTGTGGCGGGCACGAAGCGCTGCAGCCACACCTTTTCTGTCGAATCGTTCAGCAAGTACGCCAGTCAGACCTCCACGGGATCCGAAGACGGCTGTCGCAGGCACGCCACCACCACATCGCCCCTGATGTTCATCGCTGTTGGCGGTCGCGCCCAGACGATAGCCCCGTTCTAGCGCCTCGGCATAGACCCAGTGAAACTGCCCCCAGGCGGAACCGACTTCTATCAAGCGCTCCAGCTCCGGGTGATGCCAGTCCAGGTTGCAGCGGCGCCCGCCAACATGCGGGATTAACAGATGTTTGTGCGGTTCGCGTGCGTAGGCCGCATAAAGTTCATCAAGTGGCCATGCACCCGGTTTGATGGTTCCGGCAGTGAACTCATTCCACTCGAATGAACGCACCAGCCGCCCCTGATTATCAAACGGGAACTGAGGTTCATCATCTTCAAGGAACACCACATTATGATCGCCACCGGCGCAGGTATTACCGCACCACTCGGTACCGGAATAGCAGACAAAACTGTCTGGCTGGTTCAGCGCATTAATCAGCTTTACCGCCTGCTTCCAGCGCGCTTCAGTCACATTAAAATCGTTGGCGGTATAGCCAAGAATATCGAGACCGGCGACATCACGCCCGTAGCTGAGGTTATACAGCGTGTCGTTGGTACCAACCGTGTCATCAGAATGCACATGAAGATCGGCATAGAGCGGGCGCAGACCTGTGGCGGTTTCCTCCACCGTTATCCATCCTTTGCCTTCCAGCAAGGGCAGCGTGCCCAGTGCGGCGCTGAACGACCATTCTCCTGCGCAGAGATGCAAATCGCTGATACGCGCAATCGCCCAGCCCTCTTCGGCCAGCCGGAAATCATGATGCTCTGTTTCACCTCCCGATGAGGTCAGCGTCAGGCGTCCTGCCAGCGGCAGGCTCCGGCAGGTATTCCCCCAGCGGTCATCCAGCCGGACGATAACGGAGAAAGGCGTTTCAGGTGCCAGTAACCTTGGCGCGATCGCGGCAAGAGAAGCGGGCTCACCGGGCACGATATCCAGCAGCGTATCGCCGGGTACCTCAGCAAATTTTGAGCTCCCCAGCGGATCAACAAACAGGCGGAAGCGGAAATCTTTCTCAACGAAACTCTGTACACGCGTACCGCCCCCGCCATGGCGCCGATCGCCCAGGCGGATAATGATTTTGTCTCCCGGATTGATGTAGCCATCAATAATGTCGATCAGAATGGCTTTCTGGAACGGACGCTCGTGCCCCTTCTGATCAAAACGCACCTTCAAATGCTGGACCGTGGCAGGGCTCTGTCCTGGCACTAGCGGGCCTGCCTGATACTCGGCGCTGACATAGTTGGCTGCCGAGGGATCGCTGGTCTGAAACAGCGCCCAGTCCGAGTAAAATTTAAAGGCGAGCTTCAGCCATGCGCCGTCAGCCAGCCCGCTGGCGCCCACGGTATATACCAGTTGGATCTCTTCCCACGCACCGGCAGTCAACTGAGTATGCGAGCAGGCCACACTGCCCAGAAACGGTCGGGCTTTATTCTGCTCATACAAGCCCTTCGGAGCGATGTAATCGCCTGCATCACGGATATCGAACTGACTCACATTAACCTCACAATTATTGGGCGCGCCAGCGCTGATAGCGCTGTTCAATGCGGCGAAAAACAAGATTTTCCATTAACCAGGCGATAAGCCCGATAAGGCAAATTCCCAGTAGTACCTGACTGCTGTTACCCGTCTGTCCGCCCATGGCAACCATCCAGCCTATGCCCTGAGAGGCGCCGAGCATTTCCGCTGCCACCAGCGCACGCCATGCCTGGCTGAATCCGATGCGCAGTGCGGCGGTGATAAATGGCAGGGAGCTGGGCAGATAGACATGAAGAAGCAGTTGAAACGGTCGAGCTCCCAGCGTGCGTGCCGCACGCACTTCACCGCCACGGATGCCGCGGATCCCCTCCTGAATGGCCAGACACATCGGGAACAGCGCAGCGATGACAATCACCACCACGATGGAAACGAATCCCAGGCCGAAGATCAGCAGCATCAGCGGTGCCCATGCGATGGGCGGGATAGCCATAAACAGGCTGTTCAGTGGCGTAAGGAACTCCCTGACGCGATCGGAAAGTCCGGCGCTGACGCCAAGAATCAGTGCCAGCAGCACGGCAGTCATAAAGCCGGTGAATTCTTCCAGCAGGCTGGCCTGTAGCTGACCCCAGATGGAACCATCACTGAACCAGCGTATGGCTTCCCGACATACGTCCCAGGGTTGCGGCAACACATAAGAGGGATAGTGACTCGCAACGATAACCCAGACCATGAGTAACGCGGGCAGGGAAGCCCAGCCCCAGTTTGGTTTGAACTTCACTGCGTTATCCCTGCTTTTGTCAGCCACTGCGTATCAACAAATTCATTCAGCTCTGGCGCCTTTTGCATGTAGCCCAGTGTCTGTGAGTCCTTCATCAGCTGCTCAAAAAAGGCGCCATCTTTCTTCGTCAGTGACACAGACCACTCAATACGTTTACGGGCTTCCTGAACCAGCGCCTCCGGCGGCAGCGTTTTACCGTCAGCGGTTTTAATGGCCCGCAGCTTAAACGCATCGGCCATGATCCGATCGGCTTCTGCAGGATGCTGATTGATAAAATCCACTGCTTTCTGATGCGCACGGATAAGCTTCACTACATCGTCCGGGCGGTCCTTCAGGGTCTCCGGTAACGCCATCAGTACATACCACGGATAACCCGGTTGGACTTTGTTTACATCGAGCAGCAGTCTGGCGTCGCCGCGCAGCAGTGCTTCGCTGACAAAGGGCTCCCAGGTGAAGGCTGCATCCACAACGCCCTGCTGCAGCGCAGCGGGCATGTTACCGGCGGGCATACTCAGGATCTGAGCATCTTTGTCAGCAACCAGACCTGCCTGCTGTTGCAGCACCACACCGCGCAGCAGAACATCCATTCCGCTCCCTTTTTTGACGCCAGCGATGCGTTTGCCTTTTAGGTCAGCCAACCGGGAAATAGCACTCTGTGCGGGAACGATCAGCGCGGCCTGTCCGCTGTTCACCTTAGCGATAATTTGCCCCTTGAGCCCGCGCGAAAACCACTGGAATACCGGTGTCGCACCCATATAGGCTGCATCAAGTTCATGCGCCGCCAGCGCCTGACTGATGACGGGACCATCACCAAAGGATTTAAGCTCGACGGTCAGCCCTTCCTGCTGATAAAAACCCTCTTTCTCGGCGATAAGTGCAGGCGCGTTGGCCAGCGCATAGACCCAGCCAATACGCAGCGGCTGGGAATCCGCAGCGTCAGCAGCATTGAATAAAACCCCTGATATCAGCACAGCAAGAAATGATTTACCCATTTGATTGATGTTCCGTTTTGTTAGAGTGAGTGGTTGTCGGACTGCTGCATCACATCGGTAATGCGCTTCAGTAATTCATTACGATACATGGCAAAAGCCGGAAGCTGTCGCGTCTCCAGATTGCTTCGCGGGCGCGGTAAGGCGATGGACAATTCGCTGTGTACGCCGCCGGGTGCACGATTCAGAACGATGACGCGGTCAGCAAGAAACACAGCCTCTTCAATATCGTGGGTGATGAAGACCGTTGTCTGCCCAATGGCGGACCAGAGACGTAGTGTCTCCTCGTTCATGTCCCCACGGGTGATGGCATCGAGCGCAGCAAATGGTTCGTCCATTAACAGAACATCCGGCTCCAGCGCCAGCGCGCGAGCCAGTGACACGCGCTGCTGCATGCCCCCGGACATCTGGTGCGGCAACTGATGTGCGGCATGTACCAGGCCCACACGTTGCAGATATGTCATAGCGCGTCGGCGCTGAGAGGCCACGTCCTCGCGCCTTTGCATCCGCAATCCGAACCGGACATTCTCCAGCGCGGTCAGCCAGCCAAAGAGCTGTGGCTGCTGAAAAACATAGCCAAGCCGATGGTTTTCCGGCGTGGTACGCTCACCGCCAATCCGCACGGCTCCCCGCTCTGGCTCTGTGAAACCGGCCAGCAGATTGAGTAACGTGCTCTTACCGCACCCCGAGGGGCCCAGCAACACCACAAACTCTCCCTGGCGGGCATGAAAACTGAAATGGCTGAATACCGGCGCGCCGCCGGGATAGCGAAAAGTGATATTGTCTACCGCCAGTGCGTATGGTTGAGAATTCGTCATGCTGAGCGTCACGTATAAGAAATAATGAGATGTGGTTATAATACGTATTAATACAAGTTGATCTAAGATCGCTTCTGACTAAACTAGATCCGAACGGAATACGAGAGACGGAACCTGAATGACACTGGTGCGTGAAAACATTACATCGCTCTACCGGCAGATTGCCGATACCCTGCGGCAGGAAATTGCCGCCGGGCATTTTCAACCTGGCGGAAAACTGCCCTCTGAAGCTGCGCTTGAACAGCGATTTGCGGTCAGCAGGGTGACGGTACGGCTCGCGCTGAAGCATCTGACAGAGCAGGGGATTGTCGAGCGCAAGCAGGGAAAGGGAACCTACATATCGGGCAAGAAGGTTGCACATGGCATCAACGTCATGCGTAGCTTTCATGAGTCGCTAAAGCAGCAGGGGCTGAATGCCACAATGCGTTTGCTGGTCAAAGAGGAGGTGCCAACGCCAGAGTCGCTGCAATCGCTGTTTCAAATGTCCCGGTCGCTGACGTTTATTTCACGGCTGCATCTGGTGGATAATGATCCCATTGCGGTGGGTTACAGTCATTTCCCGGCATTTCCTCATGAGCTGAGCTGGGAAGAGACCGAGAAGGAACCGACCTGGGTCCTGTTAGAAAAAGCCACGCAACATCACATCAGTCGCTCCGATATTGCCATCCGGCTGGCCTTCGCGGATAAGGGACTCTTTGACGTGCTGGGAACCGATAAAAACGCGCCGCTTTTTCTACTGGAGCGAACATCCTGGTTTGAAAACGGGCAGTGCGCTGAGAACTCTCGCTTTTTCATTCGTCCGGAACGCTACGAGTTTATTCTGAGCAACAGCTGAAGTAGGGCTCTGATTCTCACCGGTGATTTAATTTGACTGGGTATTCAGAGTATTGGCAATCCGGTCATGAACCTCGCGATCTGGATGATGTTCATCATTCTGTCATCAGTATATGCGGTGAATGTCATTAGCCCTTAATCTTCTTCGTAAATCATCGTAGCTACTATTGAATGAGCGCTGACAGGGGGATACATGGATTCTGCATACGCGTTTAAGAATTTGGTTTCAGGAACGTCCCCCCGGGAAGTGAAGGCATGTTTCTTGTCAGGCCCACATGCGAGTCAACAGGGCACTGTTAACATATTGTCCGTCAGGCTGTTCCAGAGCATCTCACTTCGGCAATCCGCGCGGCCGATACTGCGCCCACCGGCGCAATACTCAGTGGAAAGTCTGCGCAACGGGCTGAACAGTGTTAGCGTGTGATGCTGCCAGGTTGAAGGGGAGGAGTGCTGCGCTATAGCTGAATCAGGCTGGGCTCTCTTCCCCCTGATACTGCAAGCATAGGGGTGATCTCATTGAATTGGTTGCACAATCAGTAGATCACAAAACGCTATGCTTGTCTTTTTCACCCGCCCATGAATGGGGATTCCTCAGTGCTTCAGCGGGGCTTTTTACTTAATCTTTCAACGAAATCCCTTTCATTGTTTCCCAGATTCTATGCTTATCCTGCTCGTGTAAATTCTTCTGCTGCACGGCGTGCATAAATGCCTCCTGGCCCTGTTCCGTCAGAGGTTGCCCGGACTTTAATCGTGCCGCCACACTTTGCAGAATACGATGGCTAAGTTGGCCGATTTGCGTCCGGACATCCTGAAGCGGGCGAGGCTGCCAGTCAGTTTCCGGCGCCGCCAACCAGTCGGCGCGATAGCGGTACTGAATCGCCTTGGCGGCGTCCATCTGCGCCTGAATAAATGGCCTTACGCTCTCGCCTTTTAATCCCAGCGAATCAGCATCAGCAGTGGCGCTCTCCAGAACCTTCTTCTCTTGCTGTAGATCTTCAATCGCCTGGTGATGTTGCGCTTTATATCCGGCAACGTCTTTCATCAAGGACAAACGTTCATTGATCAAATTGCCAATCGAAGGGGTTGAAGCAGAAATTGCCGTTGCAGAGAAACTTGCGGCAGCGAGAAGCAACACGGCTGTATAGAGCTTGTACGGCATCATAAATCTCCGACGTCGATAAACAGGAAGTCTGTAAAAGCGTTCCCGGTCAGTTGAAGAAACATTTCGCAGAAAGCGTAGCTAGCGCATTTTACAGTCTTGTGATGATAAAAAAACCGTAAACCCGATCCGGGCTTACGGTTCTCTTTTACCGCGGGGTTAAAAATTACTTCGATACGTCCGCACCGAAGTATTTCTGGGAAATACGTTCGTAGGTGCCGTCGGCCTTGATCTCTTCCAGCGCTTTATCAATCGCCGCTTTCAGCTGCGGGTTGTTTTTGCGCAGCAACACGCCGGATTTCTCCGCGTCAGACTGGGTTGCGACAATTTTCACTGGCGCATCCGGTTTATGTTTTTTGAAGTCGAGGAACGACAGGTTGTCGTTGATGGTCGCATCGGCACGGCCCTGCACCACTAAATCCACAGATTGGTTAAAGCCATCGGTCGGCACAATATCCGCCCCGTATTTACGCGCGATCTGCGCATAATTACTGGTCAGCGTGTGGGCCGATTTTTTGCCTTTCAGATCTTCAAAACTTTTAATGCTGCTTTTGTCATTGACGATCAGCACCGCTTTAGACGCGATATACGGCTCGGAGAAGTCGAATTTCTTCTGGCGTTCTGGCGTAATGCCGACCTGGTTAATCACCACGTCGTAACGGCTCGCATCGACACCGGCGATCAGGCCGTCCCATTTCCCTTCTACGAACTGCGGGCTCACTTTCAGGCGTTTGGCGATTTCACGGCCAATCTCTACGTCAAAACCCTCCAGCGTGCCGGAAGCATTGTGGAAAGTGAATGGCGGATAGGTGCCTTCAGTACCGATTTTCAGTACGCCAGCGGACTGAATCTTTGCCAAATCATCCTGCGCCAGCGCTGCGTGGGCAAAACCAAGCTGCATAATCCCGGCGACGACTAATGTTGCGAGTGCTTTCATCTGCATTACCCTATGTTGTTTTTATTAACTCGCCCCGGATTACGGGAGCGCGGTGCTTAAAGAGGCGATAAACTCCGCAGTTCGGGGTCTCTTCGCGTGTAAAAACAAATCGTTAGCGGAGCCGGACTCAACAATTTCCCCGGCTTCCAGAAACACCACCTGGCTGGCGATATTCGCCGCCAGACGTAAATCATGGGTCGCCATGATCATGGTTGTTCCTTCCAGCGCCAGCTGGCGCAGCACGGCCACCACTTCGCCGGAGAGCTCAGGATCGAGTGCGGAAGTCGGTTCATCGCACAGCAGCACCGCCGGTGACGGCGCCAGCGCGCGGGCAATCGCCACGCGCTGCTGCTGGCCGCCAGAGAGCGTATTCGGCAGGGCGTTGCATTTGTGCAGCATGCCGACTTTATCCAGCAGTTCTTCACCACGGCGGCGGGCGCGTTCGCGATCCCATTTATGCACCGTAATCAGCCCTTCGGTGATGTTGTCGAGGGCGGTCATATGCGGAAACAGCGCGAAGTTCTGAAACACCATGCCGGTCTGGCGGCTGATACGACGAATATCCAGGCCTTTTATCCGCGTGTCCGGCGCGAATGCGATGCGCTCTTTGCCGATGGTCAGCTCCCCGGACTGAGGAATTTCCAGCAAATTAATGCAGCGCAATAAGGTGCTTTTCCCGCTGCCTGAAGGGCCAATCAGCGTGGTTACCGTGCCTTCTTCAATCGTTAAATTGATGTTCTTCAGCACCCGGCTGCCGTCGAAACTTTTTTCAATGCTGGAGAGCGTTATCATTGACCTGACCTTTTACTGTCGTACCCGCTAATTTCCGCTCCAGCTTCTCTTGCAAATGCGATAACACCGAACTGAAGAACAGATAAATAATCGCCGCTTCGCTGTACAGAATCAGCGGTTCATAGGTCACTGCCGCAATTTGCTGCGCGGCAAGAAACATCTCCGGTACGGTGATCACCGACGCCAGCGAAGTGTCTTTTACCAGCGAAATAAAGGTGTTAGAGAGCGGCGGCACGGCGATGCGCGCGGCCTGCGGCAGAATAATACGACGCAGCGACTGCGCCCATGTCATGCTGATGGAATGGGCGGCTTCCCATTGCCCTTTCGGCACGGCCAGCAGCGTTGCCCTGATCACTTCTGAAGTATACGCACCAATATTGACGGTAAAGCCAATCACCGCCGCAGGGAAGGCATCAATGGTTAGCCCAGCGCTCGGCAACGCGTAGAAAATCAAAAATAGCTGCACCAGCAGCGGTGTACCGCGAATCAGCCAGACGTAAAACCGTATCACCGGCTTTAAAAAGGCCGGGCCGTACAGACGCAAAAGTGCCACCGCAAACCCGAGCGACAGCCCAAGAATAAAAGAGATCAGCGTTAAGGGAATGGTGAATTTCAGCCCCGCGGAAAGCATTGGCCAGAAAGAATCAATCGCTAAGGGTAACCATGTTGGCACTGCACACCTTCCGGACATAGCATCTTGCCAGAAATTGCTGGCGGAATATTTTATTAGCCCGGCTTAATTATTTGGGGGCCGGATTAGTGAGAATTATATTCTTTGCGCCGTGTGCGAAAACAAATATATACGAATAACGTTATATAGAAAAAAGCTAAGCCATTCTTTTTTGATGCAAACCCGCCGTCGTTACCTGCCGTTTTATGGCATCATTTGCGTGAAATTTCGCCATTAATGCACCATTTTTAATCGATTTGTCCGGAAATGGAAACCTCCAGACGCTATTTATATGAACAATAGTGTTTCGTTGGAAACGTCGGGAGATCACCAAACGGAAAACTTTTTTGCATACGGTAAAAATGACGGTATTGGTTTTTATCAGTAAGAAAAAACTAATATAAGACATGGTGTTATGGGATGTGTACATAACGAAGCACTGATGGGAACCGGCTGCCTGCGAACGTCAGGCAACCGCTGCAACATTTTCTGAAAGCCAGAGAGAAAAACCAGGGCGCCGGGGAATCGTTAAGCTGGTGGGTAAATTGCTGCTTTCAGAGGGATTTTTGGCCGAATACCGCCTGCGCCATCTCCACGAACCCCGCGCCGCCGGGGCCGAGCGTTACCCAGCGGGGGGCTACGGGGAGTTGATCCAGATACTGCCGGACGGTGCTGACGCCTACCGTGTGTTTGAAAAAAGCGAACATCGGCGCGTCGTTGGTTGAATCGCCGCTGTAGAGAATAGCTTCCCGCTCCCGATCGATATCGACGCCGTAGTGCTGAGCCAGAGTACGGCGCGTCATGGTCAGCTTGTCGTAGCCACCCAGCCAGCCCAGCACCCACAAGTTGTTGACGGTAGCGTCGGCACCCGCCTGCCGCAGCGTGTTGACGATGCGGCGCTCCAGTACCGGGTCGGCAGGCCGCGCGAAGGCCAGGCTGGTCAGGCGGAAGGGCTGATCGTCCGCCAGACGGGCTTCCGGTAGCGCTGCCAGGACCCGGTCGGCGATGGTCCGCAGCCGGGCGGCGACGGATGCCGTGGCGTCGTCCGCGTGCCAGTAATGATGCTCGATGCCATGCCCGTCCGCGGTGCGGCGGAAAAAAAGCCCGCCGTTTTCGCCAATGACGCCGTCAACAGGCCACATCCGCGCCATCTGATCGCACCAGCCCGCCGGCGCGGCGGTGACCGGGATCACCCGTATCCCGGCGGACTGCAATTGTTCAAGCGAGGTATAGGCGGCGGCCGACAAACGGCCCTGCCAGGTGAGCGTTTCATCCATATCGGTGAGGACAAAACGTACTGGCTCGAATTCATTATCGGGAGCATCGGATAAAGCGCGCATAGGGAACCTTAAACATCATGATTTAATAACGGAAATGTTACGTTAATTCCTCATAATCAATAGCTAAAAATCAGTTATGCTTTGCAATAAATTCGCTATAAATTTTCCCTCATTGTCCAACTGAACGGTGGCGTTAATGACTCCATTTTTCACCCCGCCACATTTTCGTACCATCGCGAACGAGTCGCTCTGGCGAAGGAGGGACGCATCGATCGTATTCGCCGGGTACGGTTGATTGTCGAATGTGTTGATTTAAAAGTATTTACTCTTTTTAGCTATTCAAAGTCTATATGGTTATTTGTTTTTAATGTGGGTAATGCATAAAAGTGAGGTGACGCAAAAAAGATTTATCGATGCGATTTTAAGAAGGATATTATTATGCCGGAAGCGGGTGAATTGTATCTCATGCCGAAAAGAGAAAATAACTGGCATTTAAATAATGTCGTCGATGAACTCCGTCGCGTTCGTCAGGCGTGGCGCGATGAACATGCGAAAAATAATTATCGTAATAAACGTAGTTTACCTTCCCGGGAAAGCGTTAATTCAGTCACCGATACCTTGATAAAAGTGCTTTATCCGATGCGATTAGGTGATATTGAATTACGCAAAGAGGGCGAAGATTATTACGTCGGTCATTTGCTAGGCACCTCGCTAGACCGATTGACCGAAGAAGCGGTCCTGGAACTTTATTATCAGTCAGATGAGCAGGATGCGAGTCACACGCTGTCGCAGGAGGCGGTCAGGCGGGTTCAGCAGTTTGCCAACCGTTTGCCGGTCATCCGCCAGCGTCTCGATCGCGATATCCTCGCGGCGTATCAGGGAGATCCTTCCGCGCGCAGCATGGATGAGGTGCTGCTCTGCTATCCGGGAATTCACGCCGTTATGCACTATCGTCTTGCCCACGAGCTGCATCAGCTCGGTCTGCCTCTGCTGGCGCGAATGATATCTGAAAAAGCGCACAGCCAGATCGGAATAGATATTCATCCCGGCGCGCAGATTGATGACGGATTCTTTATCGATCACGGAACCGGCGTGGTGATTGGTGAAACGGCCATCGTCGGTAAACGCGTGCGTATTTACCAGGCGGTTACCCTTGGGGCCAAACGATTTATTGCCGGCGATGACGGGCAGTTGCAAAAAAACTATCCTCGCCATCCAATCATTGAAGATGATGTCGTTATTTACGCCGGCGCAACAATATTAGGGCGAATTACTATCGGCGCGCGTTCCAGCATTGGCGGAAATATATGGCTGACCCGTGATGTTCCGCCGGATAGTCATGTGCAGCAGGCCCGGGTACAGCAAAAACATTTCAGCGACGGTGACGGAATTTAATTCCGCCGATAATAAAATGAAATGACCAGCGCATCGGAATAAATAAAATAACAGCGTGATAATCATTATGAATTTACTTGAAACGATCGGCGCTACGCCGTTAATCACGTTACCCTCTTTTGCCGCCGAGCTACCTGGCGTAACGCTGCTGGCAAAAGCAGAGTTTATGAACCCCAGTGGCTCGGTGAAAGACCGCGCGGCGAAAGCGATGGTGCTGGACGGGATTGCTCGAGGGTTATTAACGCCGGGTAAAACGATTATTGATGCGACCAGCGGTAATACCGGCATTGCCTACGCGATGATTGGCGCGGCGCTGGGATATCACGTCCGGCTATATCTGCCGCAGAATACCAGCCCGGAGCGCAAACGTATTATTCGTCATTATGGCGCCACGATTGTGGAGACCGATCCGCTGGAAGGTTCTGACGGCGCCTATATTCAAGTTCAGGCACAAGTTGCTGCGCATCCGGAACGTTATTTTTATCCGGACCAATATAACAACCCCGTCAATCCGAATACGCATTTCGCAACGACCGGAAAAGAGATTTGGGAGCAGAGCGGGCAACAGATCACCCATTTTGTTGCCGGTATGGGCACCTCCGGCAGCTTCGTCGGCACCGCGCGGCGGCTTAAATATGAAAATCCGCGCGTGAAAACGCTCGCCGTACAGCCCGCTTCGCCATTCCACGGCATTGAAGGGACCAAGCATATGGGGAGCAGCATTAAACCTGGCATTCTCGACGAAACCCTGTTCGACGACGTTATTCCCGTCACCACCGAGGAGGCTTATGCGAGCACGCGGCGCCTCGCCCGGCGGGACGGCATTTTTGTCGGCATTTCCTCTGGCGCTAATGTCGCCGCCGCCGCGCGGCTGGCCCGCACGCTGCCGGCGGGATCGGTGGTGGTCACGCTGCTGTGTGATGTTGGCTCGCGTTATCTGACTGACGCTTTCTGGAATGAAACCCATGATTGAATTGACTCAAGAAATCACCAGGCTGATTGGCGCTGAAGGGGAAAAGGCCTATCCCAACGAATGCTGCGGTGCGCTCTTTGGCCACTTTTCCGCGCAGGGCGATGCCCGCGTGACGGCGATTTTCCCCATTGTTAATGCTCGCGAGTCGGAGGAGCAGTACCACCGTTTTGTCATCACCGCCGACGACTCCCTGCGGGCGGAACGCGCTGCGCTGGCTCAGGATGTGGACGTGATCGGCTATTACCATTCGCACCCCGATCACCCGGCCATTCCATCTGAATTTGATCGCGAACATGCGCTGCCGTTTTACGCCTATATCATCGTGGCGGTCGCGCAGCGCGAGGCGGGGGCACTGACCAGCTGGCGGCTGACCCAGGACCGCCAGCGCTTTTTGCAGGAGGATGTGCAGATCGTTTTATGACGTGAATAACGGGCACAACGTTGCCGGAAACCAGAACAAAACACGGAGAGATTACCACTATGGCATCGACATTACTGATTCCCACTGCGCTACGCGCCTTCACCGACGGTCAGGGGAAAGTGATCCTCGAAGGCCACACCGTTGGGCAGCTGGTCGCAGCGCTGGCGGAGCGATTTCCTGACATTCAGCCGCATCTGTATGACGATACGGGCGCGCTGCGCAGTTTCATCAATCTTTACGTGGGAGAGAACAACATTAAAACCACCGGCGGGCTGGAGACTCCGGTTAGCGATGGGGCGGAAGTGCTGCTGGTTCCCGCCATTGCCGGCGGCGTCGGGAAGGCGATATGAGCAGACCGAGCATTATCCCGGATGACCGTCTGACGGAGCTGACGCATGCGGAAATTGCCCGCTATAGCCGCCATCTGCTGCTGCCGGAAGTCGGGCTTGAGGGGCAAAAGCGGCTGAAGGCCGCCCGCATATTGCTTATCGGCACCGGCGGGTTGGGGGCGCCGGTGGCGCTTTATCTGGCTGCGGCGGGGGTCGGTAAGCTGGGGATTGTCGACTTTGATTTTGTCGACGTCTCCAACCTGCAAAGACAGATCATTCACAGCACCAAAGATATCAACCGACCCAAAGTGGCTTCGGCGAAAGACAAGATTAAAGCCATCAACCCCGAGATACAGGTGGTGACCTATAACACCACCCTGAGCAGCAAAAACGCGCTCGAAATTATTGGGGAATATGACCTCGTCGTCGACGGTACGGATAATTATCCCACCCGTTATCTGATCAACGACGCCTGCGTTTTGCTGGGTAAACCGCTGGTCTATGGCTCCATTTTTCAGTTCGAAGGGCAGGCCAGCGTCTTTTATGCCGGGGAAGGACCGTGCTACCGGTGTCTTTATCCCGAGCCCCCGCCGCCGGGGCTGGTACCTTCCTGTGCCGAAGGCGGCGTTGTCGGCGTGCTGCCGGGGATTATCGGCACCATTCAGGCGGCGGAAGCGATCAAACTAATCGTCGGCGGCAGCGAGAGCCTGATTGGCCGCCTGTTGCTCTTCGATGTGTGGCAGATGAAGCAACGCGAGCTGCGGCTGGAGAGGGCTCCCGACTGCCCGGTATGCGGTGAGCATCCCTCGATTCATGCGCTCATCGACTACGAGGAGTTTTGCGGGCTGAAACCTGATGAAGCAGAAGTTCCGGTTGAAAGCGTCACGGCGCTTGAGCTTCACGCCTGGATAGAGGAGGGAAGACCCCTGCAGCTGATCGACATTCGTGAACCCCACGAAAGGGCGATTGCAAAATTTCCGCAGGCAAAGGTGATACCGCTGGGCCAGATAGTCAGACGTATCGGTGAATTCGACCCGACGGTCGATGCGGTATTTCTGTGCAAGATAGGGCAGCGCAGTATTTTCGCCATTCGGGCACTCCAGCGCGCAGGTTATCAGGGGCGCGTGATGAATTTAAAAGATGGCCTAAACGCCTGGGCACGGGATGTCGATACCCGTTTGCCGCAGTACTAACCTTCAGCTCCACTCTTTCAAACACTAAGGAATCATTATGGCAGAACAAAAAGGCATTAATGCACTGGGGCGTGAAGCCGCGTATCAGTTAGCGAACGTGACCAAAACGGCACCGCAATTTGCGGCAATCACCCCGCGCTGGGTCAGCCGTTTTCTCGATTATAAGGGCCTGGAATCGGGAATTTACCGGGTGAACAAGGTCGTGGAGGGGGAGACGCCGCTGGATGTATTATGCAGCCAGGATCCGTCGCGCATTGAAATACCCCAGGGCTATATCGAGTATCAGACCACGCCGCGTGAATACCAGCTGGATTCGATTACGACCATTATAAACGTCGATACCAAAATCGCCGATCTCTACAGCTCGCCCTACGACCAGGCCTCAGAGCAAATCGCGCTGGCGATTGAAAGCCTGCGCGAGCGCCAGGAAAGTCAGCTGATCAATAATGATGAATATGGATTGCTGAAAAATATCGACGACTCGCAGCGTATTCAGACCCGCAATGGCCGTCCAACGCCGGATGACCTGGATGAGCTGTTGTCCAAAGTCTGGAAGGAGCCCTCCTTCTTTCTGGCCCATCCGCGCGCGATTGCCGCATTTCAGCGTGAGGCCACGCGACGTGGCGTGCCGCCGGTCACCGTGAATTTGCATGGGGGCACGTTTATCCTGTGGCGCGGTATTCCGCTGATCCCTTCCGACAAGCTGTTTGTCGATGGTCTGAAAAACCCGAAAGGCCAGGGCGGAAAAACCAATATCCTGTTGATTCGTTCCGGTGAAAGCAAACGCGGCGTGCTGGGACTTTATCAGGAAGGGCTGCCAAACGAACAGTCTCGCGGTTTGTCGGTGCGCTTCCGGGGGATCGACGATAACGGCGTGGCATCCTATTTACTCTCACTTTATTGCTCCGCTGCGATCCTGGCCGATGACGCCATTGCCGTGCTGGAGGATGTTGAAGTGGGTGAATATTATGACTACGAGTAATTTATTCACGCTTCCCTATGCGCCCGGCGGATGGGCGGGCGACGCGCCCTCCGCGCGTGATTATGGTCTGCCCGACGCGCGCGATCTGCAGGGGCTGCCTGACGACGCGCCCACACGCCCGCGTGCGACCGAAGCGGCTTACGCGCCGCGGGTGCTGCCATTGGGCCAGGAGAGCAGGGCGGATATCGCGCCTCGCGGATTCGCGCCGTTACCCCCTTCCAGCGTAAAAACGGCGCCGCCGGCGCGGGTTGGACAGATCCCGGTGGAACGCATCCGCGCTGATTTCCCGATCCTTAGCGAACAGGTGGACGGACATCCGCTGGTGTGGCTGGATAATGCCGCGACGACCCAGCGCCCGAAGCAGGTTATCGATCGTATCAGCCACTATTATTTACATGAGAATTCGAACGTTCATCGGGCAGCGCATACGCTTGCCGCTCGTTCCACCGATGCTTATGAAGCCGCGCGTGAGAAAGTGTCGCGCTTTATCGGCGCCCGCGGCCCGGAAAATATCATCTTCGTGCGCGGTACCACGGAAGGGCTCAATCTGATAGCGCACAGCTACGTGAAGCCGCTATTACGACCGGGGGATGAAATTATCCTGACGTTGCTTGAGCATCACGCCAATATTGTGCCGTGGCAGCTTATTGCCCAGGAAACGGGCGCGACGATCCGCGTTGCGCCGGTTGATGAGCACGGTCAACTGATCGTTGAGGAATATATCCGGTTGTTCAACGATAAAACCCGCTTTGTCTCCGCGACCCACGTTTCTAACGCGCTGGGTACCGTCACGCCGGTTCAGGAGCTGGTGCAGATCGCCCATCGTTTTGGGGTGCGCATTGCCATCGACGGCGCGCAGTCTATTTCGCATATCCCGACCAACGTGACGGCGCTGGATGCCGATTTCTTCGTCTTCTCCGGGCATAAAATTTTTGGGCCGACCGGGATCGGCGTGGTCTATGGCAAGCAGGAGGTGCTGGAAGAGGCGCGCCCTTATCAGGGCGGCGGGAATATGATTGCCGACGTGACCTTTGAACTGACGCGCTATCAGCCCTCGCCGAATAAGTTTGAGGCGGGGACGGGCAATATAGCTGATGCCGTCGGGCTGGGGGCGGCTATCGATTATGTCACCTCGCTGGGGATAGAAAACATTGCGCAGTACGAGCACGCCTTACTGGAGTATGGCATCGAGAAGCTGTCGGCTATTCCGGGCCTGACGCTGGTCGGTACCGCGGCGAACAAAACCAGCGTCTTATCTTTCGTGCTGGCGGGTCATGAAAATGCAGCCGTGGGGCGCTATCTCAGTCAGGTCGGCATTGCCGTGCGATCCGGACATCACTGCGCGCAACCGATCCTGCGCCATTTTGGTTATGAGAGTACCGTCCGACCTTCGCTGGCCTTTTATAATACGCCGCAGGAAATTGATTTTCTCGCAGAGCATGTCGCAAGGTTTGCTTCGCGGTAGCGGTGTCAAGCACGCCAGGGATGGACCATGACGACAATCCCACAAGCCCGCTGATTTCCCCGCGGGCTTTTATCATATCGTGGTAAGGATAAGGCGCGTTGCCGCGACTTCGGCAACACGGCGAGCCAGCCTGAAAGGCGCCAGCGGACGTTTTAATGGGGGGGCGCAGTAGCTGCCTGAATGAATGTGGGGTTAACGCTGCATCCCCCAGCGCTTAATTGTGATCTTTTCCAGACTGGCGAATACGATGCCTTCCACCAGCAGACCAATCGCGATGACCGTTAACAGCCCTGCAAATACCCGGTCGGTGAACAGCTCATTGCGATTCTGGAATATATACCAGCCCAGCCCCCCTTCGCCGCTGGAGGCGCCGAATACCAGTTCGGCGGCAATCAGCGTTCGCCAGGCGAAAGCCCAGCCTATTTTCAAACCGGAAAGGATGGCGGGCAACGATGCCGGAATAAGAATCGTGATCACATAGCGTGGCCCACGCAGGCCATAGTTGCGCCCGGCCATGCGCAGCGTTTCCGGCACGCTGCTAAATCCGGACCAGGTATTCAGAGCGATGGGCCACATGACGGAATGTATCAGTACAAATATCAGGCTGGCATTTCCCAGACCAAACCACAGCAGAGCCAGCGGCAGCAGCGCAATTGCCGGCAGTGGATTGAGCATCGCGGTTAATGTGCTGAGCAGATCGCGACCAAACTGCGTGGTCACTGCCAGGGCGCTGGCAATCAGCGCCAGCGCGCTGCCGGCCAGATATCCTTTCAGCAGGGTACTGAGTGAATTGACGATTTTTTCCGGCAGTTCGCCATTGCGCAGGTCTTCACTGAACGCCTGCAGCGTCTGAAATACCCCGGGCAGCATCAGATCGTTTTGCTGTATTCGCGCGGCGATCTCCCATAGCGCCAGCACCAGGGCGACAATCACAGACTTACGCAGCCATGCCTGATTCCACAGGCGCTGGCTTAAGGGTAGCGGCGTTTCCACCGGCAGATTACGTAGCGGCGGTAATTCGCGTTCGAATTCAGGACGAATGTACGGTGGCTGGGACATACGCTGGCTCCTCGCCGGATGAGTGAGACGGACCGTTGCCGGTCGTCGGGAATAACAGATGGTGAATATGACGAGCCGCGTGTTGAAACGCCTCGCTGCCGAAATCATTAAGCGTGAACTGATGACAATTAAGCTCTGCCCGGACGCGCCCTGGATGCGGCGAAAGCACCAGAATACGGCTGCCCACGACCAGCGCCTCTTCAATCGAGTGGGTGACGAAAAGCAGCGTAAAGCGCTCTTCTTCCCAGAGCGTCAGCAACTCTTCCTGCATCGTGCGCCGCGTCAGCGCATCCAGGGCGGCGAAGGGTTCGTCCATCAGCAGGATGCGCGGTTTCATCGCCAGCGCACGGGCGATGGCGACGCGCTGCTTCATGCCGCCGGAGAGCGTGTGGGGCATCGCGTCAGCAAATTCCGCCAGACCGACTTTGTGAAGGAAATGCAGCGCCGTCTCTTTTGCCTGTGAACGGCTGGCTTTGCGGCTGGCGAGCAGAGGAAACATGACGTTTTCCAGCACCGTTTTCCACGGCGGCAGCTGGTCGAACTCCTGGAATACCATCATGCGGTCCGGAGCGGGGGCGCTAACTGGCGTCCCTGCAAGCGAAATTTGACCGCTGCGCGGGGCAATAAAACCGCCTGCGGCTTTCAACAGGCTCGATTTTCCGCAGCCTGAGGGGCCAAGCAGAATAAAGCGGTCCCCAGGCCAGACATCAAAACTGACATCGTGCGTCGCGCGTACCCGGCGTTCACGCGTGCGGTATTCAATATCGACATGGCTGACCTGCAGCAGCGGGCCATCAATTTGCTGATTGACCATCATAGCCTCCAGTATCGCGGTTTAGCTGCCGGGGTTTTCCCATGCTTCGTTAAAAAAATAATCTTTCCACGAGTCGGCCTTATTTTTCAGTATTCCAAGCTCATGGAGTTTTTCGGCATATACGCCAGTACGTTCAGGGGAAACCGTAAAGCTTATTTCGGGATCGTTAACAATTTTTTGTACCAGCGGTAAAGGCAGCCGCGATTTCTCAACGCGAATGTAAGTTTCGGCAGCGGCATTTTTGTCACGGTTAATAATACTTGCGGCTTCGCTGAGCGCGCGATAAAACGCTTTATAGGTTCTGGGGTTTTCATCATGGAATTTCTGGGTGGTATAGAGAACATTAAAGGTTGCCTGTCCCCCCAGTACGTCATAGGAGCTGAGCACTTTATGCACGTTTTTATGTTCCAGCGCCTGATACTGGAAGGGCGGGCTTGAGAAGTGGGTGGTAATCTCCGAGCCGCCGGCAATTAATGCCGCGCTGGCGTCCGGATGCGGTAAACTGACGCTAATTTTATCAAAGCGTTTGAAGTCCCCGTCACCATATAATTTCGCGGTCTCGATTTGTAATGTCCGAGACTGAAAACCGACGCCTGCTGCCGGTACGGCGATCCGATCTTTTGCGGACAGATCTTTAATGCTTTTTACCGCCGGATTATTACTCAACAAATAATTGGGCATCGACCCCAGCGAGGCAATCGCTTTCACATTTTGCTTACCTTTGGTGCGATCCCATAGGGTGAGTACGGGAGGAACCCCCGCTGACGCAACGTCCAGAGCGCCAGAGAGCAGGGCCTCATTCATCCCGGTCACTCCGGAAATGGTGCGCCACTCTACTTTTATATCCAGCCCCTCTTTCTGACCCTCTTTTTCGATAAGCCGTTGGTCACGTACCACATCAAGAATTAAATAGCCGATGCCAAATTGCTGCGCGATACTAATGTTTCCTTCCGCTAATGCCGGCTGGCTTATCCCGCCCAGGGCGGAAAGCGCCAGCGTACAGGCGAGTATTCTGCTTGTTTTATTCATTTCAGTTTCCCAGAAAGGTGTTTCTCAGCCAAAAATCATGGGCAGAGGCGAGCGGGAAAGGAAGTGATTTAAATGAAAATGAATATCAGAGAAATGAATAACGATATTTGTGGCTTGTTATTTACCAGGCGGAAAAGCTTAGTCATTATTCATGTTTAGGTCATAAATATATTCTCAGTATAGTCGGGTTCATCTTTTAAATAGCCCTTATCAATGTAGGGGCAGTCATTGCGAGCCTCATCATGCCTTTATTTTCGGATCATTATTTACGTTCGCTTTTGCAGCGCCATCTGGTAAGGGTTGGCACCGAACCTGATATCGCTCAAAAGGTCGCGGATAACCTGGTCGAAGCCTCACTAAAAGGCCACGACTCTCATGGCGTGACCTTGTTACCGCGCTATATTCGGGCCATTCTGGCAGGGGATTTGAACCCTGGCGCCACGCTCACCATGTTGTCTGATGCCGGACCGATCGTCTCTTTTGATGGGGGGCACGGCTTCGGCCAGGCGTTGGGCGAACAGGCTATGGCCGTGGGTATTGAGCGTGCGCGCGAGTTTGGGGTGGCAATCATCGGATTGTCTAATACCCACCATCTTGGACGAATCGGCGCATGGGCGGAACAGGCGGCGGACGCCGGACTAGTCTCGCTCCATTTTGCCAACGTGGCAGCGCCGTCGGTCGTACTGCCTTTCGATGGACTCGGTGCCCGACTCGGCACAAATCCTTTTTGTGTCGGGGTACCGCTCGCGAACCGGCCCCCGGTTATCCTTGACTTCGCAACCAGCGCCATAGCAGGCAATAAAGCGCGCATTGCATGGAATGAAGGGCGAGCCATCCCTGAAGGATGTGCGGTAGATGCGAACGGACAACCCACCACCGACCCTGCGGTATTAATGACGGAACCGTTCGGTGCCTTGCTGCCTTTTGGCGGGCATAAAGGCGCAGGATTGTCGCTGATTTGTAGTCTACTCGGCGCTGCGCTGACCGGCGGCGAAACCGAAAGCCAGCAAATTCCGCCACGTGCCGGAATCATCAACAATATGCTGTCGATTTTATTTGATCCTGCGCGACTGGGGGCGCAGGAGAGTTACCAGCAGGCGCTATTAGCGCAGGTGGACTGGGTGCGTAGCGGGCAGGAAGGGCGCAATGTGCAGATCCCCGGAGAGCCGGAATTGCGAGCGTATACCCGCCGTCGGCAAGAGGGTATCTGGATCGATGAGGTGAGCTGGCAGGCGTTTGTCGCCCTGGAAGCATTAAATACCTGAGGTTGTCTGCCTGGTTAAATACGTCTTTGGGTTATCTGTTCGAAGCGTTGGTATTATGTCCGGTTAATTAGTGCTGATGAACAAAATAAATAAAAGCACTATTTTATCTTTTTTTCTCATAACCATAGCTGAAAAACTTGGTAAGTCATCAGTGAGAAAATAAATATAGTCATACTTAATATTGTATGAACCTTTTATCCTCGCGGCAAAATTTTAATTTGCTGCGTAGTCATTTTTTACAGGAGTTATTATGCATCTGGCGCGTTTCCCCCGGCTTCATTTTGGCCACTTCCCGACCCCTCTGGAGCCTCTCACGCAGCTTTCACGCTTGCTGGAGGGGCCAAATATCTGGATAAAACGAGACGATTGCACAGGCCTCGCCACTGGCGGTAATAAAACCCGCAAACTTGAGTTTTTGCTGGGCGATGCCCAGGCAAAACAGGCGGATATTATCATTACCCAGGGCGCCACGCAGTCTAACCATGTGCGTCAGACCGTCGCGGCGGCAGCCAGACTGGGTCTGGAAACGCATATTTTTCTCGAACAACGCGTCACGACGCTGGGTGATGAGTATCAGCAATCCGGCAATGTGCTGCTGGACGGTTTACTCGGGGGCAAAATTATCGCTCATCTTCCCGGCGGTACGGATATGCAGCAGGCAATGGAACAACACGCGGAAAGCCTGCGAGCCAGGGGCCACACCCCTTATGTCATCCCCGGTGGAGGCTCGAACGCTATCGGCGCGCTGGGCTACGTCTCCTGCGCGGAAGAACTGCTTTGGCAGTCCAGCCAGCTACGGCTGCGCATCGATCATATCGTTCATGCCACCGGTAGCGCAGGTACACAGGCTGGCCTGATTACGGGCTTAACTGCCACGCACAGCGGTATTCCTCTCCTCGGGATTAGCGTCCGCGCTCCGCGCGAAAAACAGGAACACAACGTCTGGCGTCTGGCGCAGCAGACGCGGGAACTGCTCGGTGTACCGGGTGAATTGCCGCGTGAGGCGGTGGTGGCGAACAGTGATTATGTCGGCGAAGGCTATGGCTTGCCCACCGAAGGGATGCTTGAGGCGCTGCAGTTGCTGGCGCAGCACGAGGGGATTCTGCTCGACCCCGTCTATTCCGGAAAAGGCATGGCCGGATTGATTGATCTGATCCGTAAAGGTCATTTCCGCAGGGATGAGAATGTGGTGTTTATCCATACGGGGGGAAGCGCAGGTCTGTTTGGCTACCGTCAGGTCATCGCCGATTCTTTGCCATCATGAGTACACCATTTCTGCTGGGAATTCTTGGCGGCATGGGGCCGCTGGCGACGCTGGATCTGATGCATAAATTGCTGCGGGCAACGCCCGCCAGCAGCGACCAACAGCAAATTCCCCATGTGGTATGGAATGTGCCGCAAATTGCGGATCGCCAGCGGGCGCTGGCGGGAACGGGGCCATCCCCGCTGCCGCAGTTGTTGTACGGTGTGGAACAGCTGAACCGCGTGGGCGTCAGTCATATTGCCATTGCTTGTAATACGGCGCACCACTGGTATGAGGCGCTGGCGCAGCATAGCGACGCACCGTTGCTGCATATTGTGGACGCCACGCTGGCGGTATTCGACGGGAAAGAGAAACCCCGGCGGGTCGGGATTATCGCTACCCAGGGCACGCTGGATGCCGGTTGGTTTCAGCACGGATTTACCGCGATGGGGATCGAAAGCGTACAGCCAACGCAAGAAGAACTGCGGCAGTGGTTTGTGCCGGGATGCTATGCGGTAAAACGCGGCGAACTGCGTACCGGCGGAGAACTGCTGAGTCTACAGGCCCAGGCATTGCGCGATCGTGGCGCAGAGCGGCTGGTGCTGGCCTGTACAGAAGTGCCGATTGCGCTGGCTGAGGTGACCTCACCGCATCTGGCCGTGTCAATTGATCCCGCAGAAGCGCTCGCCCGGCAGTGTGCCCGGCTATGGCTGGCGCAACGCGAGACATGGCATTAAAAACGTTGTTATTTAAAGGATAAATTAAATGAATAAAAGTCTCTGTGTCTTACTTGCAGCGGGTGGCCTGTGGGTTAATAGCAGCTTTGCCGAAACGCCAGCGGAAGTTCGGGTGGCATATAGCGGCGGTTCTCAGGTGCTGATGCTGGCTAAGGCCGATGGTTCTTTGGATAAGGCACTCAACAGCAAGGTGAAATGGGTGCAATTTGCGTCCGGTGCTGATGCGTTAAATTACTTTGCCAGCAATGCGATTGATATTGCTAATTTTGGATCCAGCCCGGCAACGGCAGGCATTGTCAGAAAACTGCCGGTGGAAATTATCGGCGTCTCTGGCGTGATTGCCAGCTACGAGCGTTTAATTGGTAAAGACGGTATTGCCAGCATTAAAGATATTGAGGGTAAACGCGTAGCCTATCCGCCAAACTCGACGGCGCAATATGCGCTTGAGGCCGCTATCAGCGTTAACCATCTCGACCGCAGTAAAATAACGTTATTGCCGCTGCGTCCGGCGGAAATGGTCGCAGCCTGGAAACGCGGTGATATCGACGCGGGCTATGTCTGGGCGCCGTTTGCTCAGGAACTGGAGACTTCTGGCGGGCATCAGGTGTTCGCAACCAAAGATCTGCAAAAAGATGGCTACCTGATTTATAACAACTACGTTGTGCGTAAAGCTTTTGCTGAGCAGTATCCGCAAACCGTCAGCGCGTTCCTGCGTGTTCATCAGCAAAAAGTCGATGAGTTTAAGAAAGACCCGGAGCGCGCGGCGGCCATTGTTGCGAAAGAGGTGGGCGCGCCGGTGACGACCGCCGTCAATACGTTGGGTGGGCTGGAATATCCCACGCTGAGCCAGCAGGGTACGGCGCAATGGTTGGGGAACGGTACGCAAACCACCGACAGCGGGATTGGGAAAGCGCTGACCAAAACCTCTCACTTCCTTGCTGATATCGGTGAGATTCGCCAACGTGATATCCCGGCCAGCTGGGACAGCGCCATTAACTCCCGTTATATCCGTGACGCAGCGGTAGCCGCGCAATGAGATTGAGTTATCACATTGCCATCAGCGTCGTTTCGGTCACTGTTTTCTTTATCGTCTGGCAGGTGGCGGCCTCGCGGCAATGGGTTGATCCGCTGCTGCTGCCATCGCTAACGGATATAGGCCTGACGACCGAAGAGTTGCTGGCGGATGGTTATCGTCAGGTGCCGCTGTGGGAGCATGTTGCCGTCAGCCTGGCACGTGCGTTAAGCGCTTTTTCTGTGGCAATCATCATCGGTATTCCCCTGGGATTATTGATGGGGCTGTCGGAAGGTCTGGCGGCGGTGCTGAATCCGTTTGTGCAGTTTTTGCGCCCGCTACCCAAAATTGCCCTTATTCCGCTGGCGGTCGTCTGGTTGGGGATTGGTGAGGCCTCGAAGTTCTTTCTCATCTTTATTGCCACTTTCCTTAGCGTGGTGGTGGGGGCATCTGCTGCGGTAGAGCGTATTGGTCGTTCGCGCATTCGTGTGGCGCAAACGCTTGGTGCTTCACGCAAACAGATCTTTCTGCGCGTGGTGTTACCGGATACGTTACCGGAACTGTTCACCACCGTCAGGCTGTCGATTGGCATTGGCTGGACGTCGCTTATCGCGGCGGAGATGGTTGCTGCCAGTTCGGGGCTGGGTTGGATGGTCATTAACGCCAGTTCCTATTTACGCACCGATATCGTCATGCTTGGCATTTTGCTACTGGGTGGCATTGGCTACGTGCTGGATTTACTGCTGCTGGGGCTGCAGCGCCTGTTTGTACCCTGGGCGGGGAAAGAATAATGAGTGCTATCACGCTGGAAAACGTATCGCTCGCTTTTGCGGCGAAGCCACAGCCGTTCACGGTGCTGGAAGATATCAGCCTGTCGCTCCACAAAGGAGAATTTGTGGTGCTCCTGGGGCCTTCCGGCTGCGGTAAGTCCACTATTCTTAACCTGGTCGCCGGGTTTAACAAACCGGATCGGGGGCGGGTGGTGGCGGGGGGGAAACCGGTCCGCCAGCCGGGGCCGGATCGCGGAATGATCTTCCAGCAGCCTAACCTTTTTCCGTGGCTATCGGTACTGGAAAACGTCACCTTTGGTCCTCGGCTGGGTAAGCACCGCAAAGATGAAATTAACGCCCGTGCGATGGAATGGCTTGGACTCGTTGGCCTACAAGGCTTTGAGCACCATTCGCCCTGGCAGCTTTCAGGCGGCATGAAACAGCGGGTAGCGTTGGCGCGCGCCTGGCTACCCGGCCCGGATGTGCTGTTACTGGATGAACCCTTCGGCGCGCTCGATGCGCAAACCCGTCTGATGATGCAGGAACTGCTGCGTGAGGCCTGGCTTAATACCGGCACCACTCTGCTTTTTGTCACTCACGACGTGGAAGAGGCGCTATTCCTCGCCGATCGCATTCTGATTATGTCAGCAAACCCAGGAAAAATTGTTGAGGAGATCGCCCTGCCTTTTGGCCGGGAACGTGATATCGAGAATCTGTCTGAACACCCGGATTACAGTGGGATCAAACATCATGTACTGCACCGGGTGCGTAAGGAGGCTAAACGCCATTTAGGTTGAAAACGGCTGCAGCAGCAAAGGGGTTATTTCCGAACTTATCATATCGTGGTTCCCGGTTGTTCTGGTTATATCGAATGACCAGACGGGCAGCGATCGCGTCTGGCCCTGCTTCGGCGAAAGTCTGCACCGTCTCCCCCAAAAGCTGAGCTTACAGCATTGCCGATAATCTTTTTTAACTGCCATTAAAACCGATGCTGGCGCGATTTTTAGCGCCAGCATCGCCTTCAGACGGTAATCCCCGATGATCCGTTCCGGCCTTTTATATTTGTCAGGTTTGCTACTGCAACAATTCGGCAAATTTCGCCAGCCATTGCGGATGAGCGGGCCAGGCGGGGGCGGTCACCAGATTGCCATCCACATGCGCCTGATCGATACCGATGTCGGCAAAATGTCCGCCGCTGAGCCGCACTTCCGGCGCGCAGGCCGGATAGGCGCTGCAGGTGCGGCCTTTTAATACCCCCGCAGCAGCCAACAGCTGGGGGCCGTGGCAAACGGCAGCAATAGGTTTACGCGCCGCGTCAAATGCCTGCACCAGTTTAAGCACTTCCGCATTCAGGCGCAGATATTCTGGCGCCCGGCCGCCGGGGATTAATAGTGCGTCGTAATCCTGTTCTTTCACCGTTGTAAAATCGGCGTTGAGAACAAAGCGGTGCCCGGGTTTCTCGCTGTAGGTCTGGGCGCCGTCAAAATCATGGATCGCGGTCATAATGAAGTCGCCTTTTGTTTTATCTGGACAGACCGCATCAACCTGATGACCGATCATTTGTAATGCCTGAAACGGCACCATAGTTTCGTAATCTTCGGCGTAATCGCCCACCAGCATCAGAATCTTTTTGCCCATCTTATTCACTCCTGTATGAAGAAAGGTGTCTAAGATATAGCCTGGCGGGAGAGGGAATGCGAACCTGGGGATGATGGACGGCTGGTGGGACGTGCCGATCTGGCGGCGATGCGGCAAATGACTCCTCCGCTGCAATCCATTGAGTCCTGGCTGGCGGGAACAGGGCGCGTCGCTTTCGAACGGGCGCTGGCAATCTCTGCCGGCCGGGCCTTTAAGCGGTAAACCCGCTTTACCCGGCGCCAGGCAGGAATTAATGAGCGAGAGGCATTATTGTAAGCTCTGTTTTAATATATCCGCTGAATGAAATGCCGCTATTTCTTTTTCGCTCAACGCGAATCTATATGTTGTCCGGTTTAACCATCGATACCGGATATCTGACAAGTATTATTTGTAAGTTTTATATTAATCTTGTCAGCCATTAATTATAACCATATCCATGCCCATAGCTGGGCTTTTTCATGGTCGGTAAACGATAAAAAATAATTTATTTCTTACGCCCACTGTTTGTGTTCTTTTCAGTATCCGGAATGACAAGTGTTTACCTGCATATTGATTTGCATCAATCAACTCTGTGTATTCAGATATGAATTTAATTCATATTGCTGCATGAGGTATACATTCTGCCTTTATTGTAAGCAAATGGTTGTTATTACATACCGGCTTTGTTTGTCTCATGCGTTTCATTTTTACATTTGCCTTAAGATGCCTGAGGAAAGTCTTATAATGGACTTTGCAACCGGCTGGTTGATATTTTTTGGCGCTTTGCTCTACTATGTCCGGGTCATCACACACCGTTATCTTTAACACATTATTCCTCACGGGAAGGGACCGCTATGGCTGATACGTTCCAGAATGAGGTGCCCAAGGCACGCATTAATTTAAAGCTGGCTCTGCACACAGGAGGCGCGCAGAAGAAAGTCGAGCTGCCGCTGAAACTCCTCACCATCGGTGATTTCAGTAATGGCAAAGAAGACCGGCCATTATCGGAAAGAGCAAAAATCAACGTCAATAAAAATAACTTCAACAGCGTACTTTCGGAATTCAGCCCGGAAATCAGCCTCACGGTACAGAACACGCTGGCCGGCGATAGCGCCGAAGAAAATATTCAGCTCCGCTTCGCCGATATGAAAGATTTCGAACCGGAGCAGGTGGCCCGCCAGATTCCCCAGCTCCGCGCCATGCTGGCGATGCGTAATTTGTTACGCGACCTCAAATCCAACCTGCTTGATAACGCCACTTTCAGAAAAGAGCTTGAGAAAATCCTGAAAGACCCGGCGCTGACGCAGGAATTACGCGACGAAATGAGCGCGCTGGCCCCGAAATAAACGGCGTGCGTTATTTAATGGATTAACCGGGAATATGCTGATGTCTGTAAATACTGAAACCGCCCCCGCGCAGGGGCAGACCGCTGTACTGGAAAAAGAGAGCGTTTACGCCTCCCTGTTTGACAAAATCAACCTGACCCCGGCGTCCCGCCTGGGCGATATTAACGACTTTCTGGATGATGCCGCGCTGTCCGACGCCCCGGCGGGCGAACGACTGACGGCGGCGATGCAGGTATTTATGGACTGCATCCGTCAGTCCGGAAAGACCGTGGAGAAGCTCGACAAGACCCTGATTGACCACCATATCGCGGAGCTGGATTATCAAATCAGCCGCCAGCTGGACGCGGTGATGCACCATCCTGAGTTCCAGAAGGTGGAATCCCTGTGGCGCGGCCTGAAGCAGCTGGTGGACAGCACCGACTACCGCCAGAACGTCAAAACCGAAATTCTGGACGTCTCCAAAGACGATCTGCGCCAGGACTTCGAAGACGCGCCGGAGCTGATTCAGAGCGGCCTCTACTGGCACACCTACACCGCCGAGTACGACACCCCGGGCGGCGAGCCGATTGGCTCGGTGATCTCCGCGTATGAGTTCGACGCCAGCCCGCAGGACGTGGCGCTGCTGCGCAACATCTCCGGCGTCTCCGCCGCGGCCCATATGCCGTTTATCGGCGCCGTGGGTCCGGCCTTCTTTCTGAAAGAGTCCATGGAAGAGGTTGCCGCCATCAAGGATATCGGCAACTACTTCGACCGCGCCGAGTACATCAAATGGAAATCCTTCCGCGACACCGACGACGCGCGCTATATCGGGCTGGTGATGCCGCGCGTGCTGGGCCGCCTGCCGTATGGACCGGACACCGTGCCGGTGCGCAGCTTCAACTACGTCGAGCAGGTGAAAGGCCCGGACCACGAGAAATACCTGTGGACCAGCGCCTCGTTCTCCTTCGCGTCCAACATGGTGAAAAGCTTTATTAATAACGGCTGGTGCGTGCAGATCCGTGGCCCGCAGGCGGGCGGAGCGGTGAAAGATCTGCCGATCCACCTCTACGATCTGGGCACAGGCAACCAGGTGAAGATCCCGTCGGAGGTGATGATCCCGGAAACCCGCGAGTTTGAGTTCGCCAGCCTCGGCTTTATCCCGCTGTCGTACTACAAAAACCGCGACTACGCCTGCTTCTTCTCGGCCAACTCGGCCCAGAAGCCGGCGCTGTACGACACCGCCGACGCCACCGCCAACAGCCGCATCAACGCGCGCCTGCCGTATATCTTTCTGCTGTCGCGCATTGCGCACTACCTGAAGCTCGTTCAGCGTGAAAACATCGGCACCACCAAGGATCGCCGCCTGCTGGAGCTGGAGCTCAACACCTGGGTGCGCGGTCTGGTGACGGAGATGACCGACCCGGGCGACGAGCTGCAGGCCTCACACCCGCTGCGCGACGCGAAGGTGGTGGTGGAAGATATCGAGGACAATCCGGGCTTCTTCCGGGTGAAGCTGTACGCGGTGCCGCACTTCCAGGTGGAAGGTATGGACGTGAACCTGTCTCTGGTTTCTCAGATGCCGAAAGCGAAAGCGTAAGGCGGGGGCAGGGATGAAAACAGTACGACCGCTGTGGGGGCGGGGCCAGATGGTTTCCCCTCAACATTTTCAGCAGGAGGCCGCGCAAGCGGCCTGGCACACCGAGTGTGTCGCCCGACTGGGAGTAATACATCCCTGGGGGGTTGCGCGGACGGCTTTTGACGCCGCGCTGCTGAAGCAGGGGAAACTGAAGGCCGACCACCTGTGCGTACGTTTCGCCGACGGAACGCTCACTGATAGCGATAACGCCGATGCGTTGCCGCCCGTGATGACCTTACCGGAAACAGAAAGCCACGAACTGACGGTGGTTTTGGCGCTGCCCCATGAGTATGAAAACGGCGGCAACTGCCTGCAACCGGAGCAGAAAGCGGAGCGTCCTGTGCGCTGGCGTCTGGCCTGGCGGGAGGTGCGTAACCGCTATGGGGATGACAGCCGCCAGATTGCGGTAATGCAGCCGGAGCTGACGCTGCGTACAGAGGATAACGACAACGGCAATTACCAGACCGTCGCCGTGGCCCGTCTTAAGCGCGACAGCCAGGGAGACTGGTCGCAGGACGCGTCGTTTATCCCGCCGCTGCTGAACGTGCAGGCCAGCCGCTGGCTAACGGAGCAGACCGAATATCTGACGGGTCAGCTACGTGCGCGCCTGCAGCGCCTGATGTCTATGCGCCGGGAGAGCAACGAACGGATGGCCGACTTCGCGGTGGCGGACGTGTCGCTGTTCTGGCTGCTGAATGCGCTCAACAGCGCGGAGCCGGTGCTGAGCCATTTTGTGCGCTATCCGCAGGTGCACCCGGAGCGGCTTTATCAGGCGCTGGCCGGTCTTGCAGGCAGCCTGCTGACGTTTTCTCTTGATCACACCACCGCCGATATTCCGGCCTATCGTCATGAGCAGCTAACGGCGGTCTTCCCGCCGTTGTTTGACCTACTGGGTGTGCTGCTGGAAGCCAGCCTGCCATCCCGGGTCGTGGCGATTGACATGGTCCGCGATGAGCGGCGCAAGCGCTGGCACGCCCGTCTCCACGATCCGAGACTGCGTGAAGAGGCGGATTTTTATCTCTCGGTACGCTCGCCGCTGCCGGTAGCGCAACTGCTGGAGCAGTTTCCGCTTCAGTGCAAAGCGGGTAGCCCGGATGAAGTCGACAGGGTGGTCAACGGTTCGCAGCCCGGCATTCCTTTGCGCGCGATGAGCCACGTCCCTGCGGCTATCCCGCTGCGCCTGGAAAACCAGTATTTCACCCTTGATATGACCCATCCGGCGGCGCGGGCGATGCTGCTGGAAGGCAGTTGTGTCTTTTACGTCCCCGGTCTGCTGGGCGATCCGGAACTTGAACTGTTTGCGGTGCTGCGCTCATGAAACAGGACATAAATATCGACGCCCTGATGGCGGACGCGTGGCTGACGGTGACGGAACTGCGGTTCGGCGCAAGACTGGCCGACGGGGAGGGCGACCGCCTGTGGCGACATTGTGTAGATCATATTGAACAGGTGATGGCGAAGCTTGAGGCTGCGGACGTCAGCGAGGCGAGCCGTCGGCATATTCTCTACGCCTGGTGTGCGCTGCTGGATGAGACCGCCAAAGGACGCGAAGGCGAGGATGATGCCTGCATCGTCTGGTATGACCGTCCGCTGCAGGCGAAATACTTTGGTGCTCTGGACGCCGGAGACGCGTTGTATGAACGGATGCGTCAGGTTCTGCGCGAGCCCGCGCCGGATATGGCGGTGCTGACCTGTTTCCACCGGGTGCTGATGCTTGGCTTTAAAGGGTGTTATGCCCTGAATGAGCCGGCACGTGACCAGCTTGTTCGGGTACTGACCGAGCGCGTGCCGCCGTTTGAAACGGACCAGAGCCGTCCCGTACTGGCGGGTATCTCCGGGCGCAGCGGCCTGGCGGACGGGTTACGTCGCTGGCCGGTTTGCATCGGGCTGTCGCTGGTAGCGATCGCCGCGCTGTGGTGGGGTCTGAACCACTGGCTTGATTCCCTGATTGCAACCCTGCTGCCGGGGGCCGGGAAATGAACGTGCGCTATTTGCGCCTGTTATGGCTCTGGGGCGGGATCCTGGCGCTGCTGCTCTGCCTGCTGTTTCTGCCGCTGGCCTCCGGCGGGCGGATTCTGGCCGCTGCGCTGATACTGGCCGCCGTTATCGCCGGGCTGATTTTCGCCGGGCGCAGGCGGGAAGATCCGCTGGTAGATAACGCCTGGCTGGATGAGATACCGGACGCGCCGTATCGCCTGCCGGTGGTGCTGGTCTGCGGCGATATCGCCGGGTGGCCGGAGAGCGGGCCAGTTTACCGCACGGCACGGGGCTGCTGGTTAAACGTCCCGACGGCTGAACTGCAGCAGACGGTACGTATTCTTCTGTGGAAACGCCCGGACCTCGTATCGCAGCTGGCGGTGATGGTCAGCGTCTGTCCGCAGCTGCATCGTGATGAGGCGGCGCTGGCGGCCGGGCTTTATGAGCTGCGCTGGCAGCTGAGCCAGGTGCGGAGCGATTGCCGCCGGGCGGTGCCTTTACTGTTGAACAGTAAGGTGGCGGGGGCGTCTGTTCCACAACCGCTGTGGCAGACAGCGCAGGCCGGGGAGGCCATGCAGGTATGGCTGGCGGACGATGTGCCGTGCAGCACCGGGACATGGCTGGCGCAAAAGGACGGGACGGACCGCCTGGCTGCGCAGGTGAGGATGAATACGCTGGTTCGCCTGACTGAACAAACAATGATGGCCGCGCTGACGGCGGCGTCGGACGATATGCCTCCGGCGGACCCGGCGATGGTGGTATATCACATGACGCCTTCGGGGGCGCCGGTTCTGGCTGATAGCCTGTGGCAGCGCTGGTTGTCTCAACATACTGCCCTGAATTCGCTGCCCGGCTGGCAGCCCGAACCCTCATCAGCGGATGTCACGCTGCCGAATTTTATTCTGCCGCTGTTGCCACTGGGCGCCGGCGTGACGCCGCTCAGCAGAACTTTACGGCGGGCATTCTTCCTGTTCACCCTTGCCGCCATCATCGCACTGTGCGCCAGCGCGTGGAACAACCGCCAGCTGCTGCAGCGGGTGGGGTTCGATATTCAGCATTACGCGCAGATAGCGATGGATGACTACGCCCCGAAAGCCCGCGCCGTGCAGATCCTGCGCGGGGATGCGCTGCAGCTGGATCGGTGGGCGCGCCACGGTGAACCGCTGCAAATGGGGCTCGGCCTGTATCACGGGGAGCATTTGCGCATGCCGGTGCTGGACGCCATTCGTTCCTATGTCCCGCCGCCTCCGCCACTGAAGCCTGCCGAGAAAACCGCGCCGAAAATCATCCGCCTCGACAGCATGTCGCTGTTCGACACCGGCAGGTGGGTGCTGAAGCCCGGCTCGACAAAGCTGCTGGTGAACTCGCTGGTCGGCATTAAAGCGAAGCCCGGCTGGCTGATTGTGGTGGCGGGCCATACCGACAGCACCGGCGACGATAAATCCAACCAGATACTTTCGCTTAAGCGTGCCGAATCGGTGCGCGACTGGATGCGCGACACCGGCGACGTGCCGGAGAGCTGTTTTGCGGTGCAGGGCTACGGCGAGAGCCGACCCGTTGCCCCCAACGACACGGCCGAAGGCCGGGCGCTGAACCGCCGTGTCGAAATCAGTCTGGTGCCGCAGGCGAATGCCTGCCAGCCACCGGGCATGACCCCCGCGCCATCGCAGGATGATGGCGCTTTTTAAAATGATACACACAGTCATTCGGGCTGCCTCGCGGCGGCAACTGAATGCGTCCCCGGGAGCATAGTTCACTATGTGAACGGGGCAAATGAAGGCAGCCAACAAAGAGGCAGCCTGAAGGACGACGTGTATAAATGGAGAAGTAATATGGCAATACCAGTCTATCTGTGGCTGAAGGACGACGGCGGCGCGGACATCAAAGGTTCCGTGGACGTGAAGGACCGCGAGGGCAGCATCGAGGTGGTGGCGCAGGAGCATAACCTGTACATCCCGACCGATAACAACACCGGGAAGCTGACCGGCACGCGAATCCACACGCCGTTCCTGTTCACCAAGGAAATCGACGCCTCCAGCCCGTACCTGTACAAGGCGGTGACCACCGGCCAGACGCTGAAGTCGGCTGAATTCCGCTGGTACAAAATCAACGACGCCGGTCAGGAAGTGGAGTACTTCAACACGAAGCTTGAGAACGTGAAGGTGGTGAAGGTCAACCCGCTGATGCACGACGTCAAGGACCCGTCCTACGAGAAGCATAACCACCTCGAGCAGATTGAGCTGCGTTACGAAAAAATCACCTGGACCTACAAGGACGGCAACATCATTCATTCCGACAGCTGGAACGAACGCGCCACCGCCTGATGACTCGCCATATTTCACGCTGTAGCGCCGTTGGCTGCGTTCGCTTGCCGTCTTGCTACAGCGCGAACTATTTAGAGTCATCCCCTGATGGGCAGTTTCCGCTGCCCGTTTTTGCTGAGCGCCTGAACTGACGGGCGCTCAGCAAAAAAACAATCTGCCTGCCTGACCTGATGCGCTTTGGGTTCCTGAATAACAGGGAACAGCGACGGGCGGTAGCGTGTCCGGAACTGATAAAGAGAAAAGCTCATGGAAAATCCCGCCATTTTGTTACGCCGTCTTAATCCTTACTGCGCCCGTGCGATGGAAGGCGCTGCCACCCTGTGCCAGACCCGGGCGCACGCGGAAATCCTGCCCGAGCACTGGCTGCTGAAACTGCTGGAGCAGGGCGAGGGCGACCTGACGGTACTGGCGCGGCGCTACGAATGGGATATGGACGCGATATGGCAGGATTTGCTGACCTTTATGGATAAGCTCCCCCGTTCGGTGCGCGGCCGCCCGCAGCTTTCAGACGCTATTCAGACTCTGATGCAGGAGGCATGGCTAAGCGCTTCGCTGGCCGGGGAGGAGCATATCCGTAGTATCCACCTGCTGATGGCGCTGGTGGATAAACAGAGTCTGGTGCGCTGCGACGGCCTGTGGCCGCTGCTGACCCTGGCGCAGAGCCAGCTGGCGCGCCTGCGTCCGCTACTGGACGCGCAGTCCGAGGAACGCCCGGAGGTGCAGCAGGAAGCTGAGCTGGCGCAGGGCGACGAGGTGGCGTTTGTCGGCCGTCCGGTTAATGCGGGCGTAAAAGAAGGGGATCTGAATCCGGCTCTGCAGAATGCGCTGGATAAGTTCACCCTCGACGTGACCGCCCGCGCCCGGGACGGCAAAATCGACCCGGTGTTCGGCCGTGATAATGAAATCCGCCAGATGGTGGACATTCTTTCCCGACGCCGCAAGAACAACCCGATACTGGTGGGCGAGCCGGGCGTCGGTAAGACCGCGCTGGTGGAAGGTCTGGCGATCAGAATCGCCGAGGGCAACGTCCCGAATGCGCTGAAACCGGTAAGCGTGCGCACCCTTGACCTCGGCCTGCTGCAGGCCGGAGCGGGGGTGAAGGGAGAATTCGAGCAGCGGCTGAAAAACATTATCGACGCGGTGCAGCAGTCGCCGCTGCCTGTGCTTCTGTTTATTGATGAGGCCCACACCCTTATCGGCGCGGGTAACCAGGCGGGCGGCGCCGATGCGGCTAACCTGCTGAAACCGGCCCTTGCCCGGGGCGAACTCAGAACCATCGCCGCCACAACCTGGAGCGAGTACAAACAGTATTTTGAGCGCGATGCGGCGCTGGAGCGGCGCTTCCAGATGATCAAAGTCGATGAGCCGGACGACGACACCGCCTGCCTGATGCTCAGGGGCCTGAAGTCCCGCTACGCGGAGCATCACGGGGTGCACATCACCGATGAGGCGGTGCGCGCCGCCGTCACCCTCTCCAGACGCTATCTGACCGGACGCCAGCTGCCGGACAAGGCGGTGGATTTACTCGACACCGCCTCCGCCCGCATCCGCATGAGCCTGGAGACGGTGCCGGCGCCGCTGACTCGACTGAAGGCGCAGCTCACCGCCCTGGCGATGGAAAAGCAGGCGCTGCTGGAAGATATCGCGGCGGGCAACCACACCCACGGCGAACGCCTGGCGGCCATCGAACAGGACGAAGTCCGTATTATCCTGCAGCTCGACGAGCTGGAAACGCAGTACGGCCAGGAGCTGAAGCTCACGGAAAACCTGCTTGCCTGCCGCGCCGATATCTCCCGCCAGGCGGAAATCGCAGACCTGCAAAACCAGCTTAGTGCCGTGCAGCAGGGGAACCCGCTGCTGGGGCTGGACGTGGACGCGCGCACCGTTGCCACGGTCATCGCCGATTGGACCGGCGTGCCGCTCTCGTCTCTGATGAAGGATGAGCAGACGGAGCTGCTGAGCCTGGAACAGCAGCTCGGTAGACGCGTGGTGGGCCAGGACGCGGCGCTGAACGCCATCGCGCAGCGTCTCCGTGCCAGCAAAACCGGGCTGACGTCGGAGAACGGCCCGCAGGGCGTGTTCCTGCTGACCGGGCCGAGCGGCACCGGCAAGACTGAAACCGCGCTTGCCCTTGCTGATGCGCTGTTTGGCGGTGAGAAATCCTTAATCACTATCAACCTCTCCGAATACCAGGAGCCGCATACCGTCAGCCAGCTCAAGGGCTCCCCGCCGGGGTACGTCGGCTACGGCCAGGGCGGTATCCTCACCGAAGCGGTCAGAAAGCGTCCGTACAGCGTGGTGCTGCTGGACGAAGTGGAGAAGGCCCACCGGGACGTGATGAACCTGTTCTACCAGGTATTTGACCGGGGTTTTATGCGCGACGGCGAGGGGCGGGAGATCGACTTTCGCAACACGGTTATTCTGATGACCTCTAACCTCGGCAGCGACCACATCATGCAGATGCTGGGCGAACGGCCGGAGGCCACGGAGTCCGACCTGCATGAACTGCTGCGTCCGCTGCTGCGCGACCACTTCCAGCCCGCGCTGCTGGCGCGCTTCCAGACGGTGATCTACCGCCCGCTCACGCGGGACGCGATGCGCACGATTGTCGGTATGAAGCTCAGCCAGGTGAGCAAACGCCTCAGTCGCCACTACGGCATGACCACTACCATCAGCGACAGCCTGTACGACGCTCTGACGGATGCCTGCCTGCTGCCGGATACCGGGGCGCGCAACGTGGACAGCCTGCTCAATCAGCAGATACTGCCGGCGCTGAGCCTGCAGCTGTTAAGCCATCAGGCGGCGGGGCAGAAGCCGCAGCACCTGATGCTGGGCCGTGATGAAGAGGGGGGAATTGTGATGGAGTTTGGCGCAGGGGCGGGCGTATGAGCGAGATAAAATCCCTGTTGTTCAGCCACAGCCACCATCTGTTAACGGTGCGCGGCTGCAGCGCTCTTCTGGACGTGCTGAGCTTTGAAGGTGAGGAGGCCCTGAGCGAACCGTTCAGATACGTGATTGAGTTCACCAGCGCCGACAAAACCATCACGCCGCAGCAGATGCTGATGCAGGACGCGACCTTCACCCTGCAGGCGCCGGCGGACCAGGGTTTCGGGATTAACATTCAGCAGCCGGTGCGCACGATTCAGGGCGTGGTGACGGCGTTTGAGCGCCTTTCCGCATCCCGCGACGAAACGCACTATTCCCTGACCCTGCAGCCCCGTCTGGCGCTGCTCTCCCGGAGCCACCAGAACCGGATTTACCAGGATATGTCGGTGCCGGATATCGTGGAGCATATCCTGCGTACCCGCCACGCCATGCGCGGGGAGGACTTTGTCTTCACCCTGGCACAGGCGTATCCGCGTCGCGAGCAGGTGATGCAGTACGGCGAAGACGACCTGCGCTTTATCACCCGCCTGCTGGGCGAGGTCGGTATCTGGTTCCGCTTCACCGCCGACACCCGGCTGAACATTGACGTGGTGGAGTTTTACGATGACCAGCGGCACTACGAGCAGGGGCTGGTTCTGCCGTCGGTGCCGCCCTCCGGCCAGCACGACAGCGGTACCGAGTCGGTGTGGGCGCTGAAAAGCCAGCATAACGTGGTGCAGCAGTCGGTGTTCACCCGGGACTACAACTACCGCAACACGCCGGAGGAGATGAGCCAGAGCGCGGACGTGACGTCCGGCGACGTCACCACCTACGGTGAGGCGTATCACTGGGCGGATAACTACCTGGCGCCGGGCAGTGACGGCCAGCGCAACCCGGAGCCGGAGAGCGGGGCGTTTTATGCCCGTCTGCGCCACGAGCGCTACCTGAACGACCAGACCCGGCTGAGCGGCAGGACCAGCAGCGCGGCGCTGGCGCCGGGCCGGGAGCTGAAGGTCACCGGAGGCGCTGAGGTGACGGAGGTTTTCCGCCAGGGCGTGGTGATTACCGGCATCCACAGCCGCGCCCGTCGCGACCGCAGCTATGAGGTGGCGTTTACGGCCATCCCGTTCTCGGAAAATTACGGCTTCCGTCCGCAACCGGGCGACAGGCCGGTCATGGCCGGCACGCTGCCGGCGCGGGTGACCAGTACGAAAACCAACGATATCTACGGCCATATCGACCGCGACGGCCGTTATAAGGTCAACCTGCTGTTTGACCGCGACCACTGGCAGCCGGGGGAAGAGAGTCTGTGGGTACGTCAGGCGCGCCCCTATGCCGGGGACACATACGGCCTGCACCTGCCGCTGCTGGCGGGGACGGAAGTGGCCATCGCTTTTGAGCAGGGAGACCCGGACCGTCCGTATATTGCCGGTGTCCTGCACGACTCAACGCACCCGGACCCTGTCACCATCCGGAACTATAAGCGCAACGTCCTGCGGACCCCGGCGAACAACAAAATCCGCCTCGACGACGCGCGTGGCAAAGAGCACATCAAGGTCAGCACGGAGTACGGCGGCAAGAGTCAGCTGAACCTGGGGCATCTGGTGGACAGCGAAAAACAGCCTCGCGGGGAGGGGTTTGAGCTGCGGACGGACAGCTACGGAGCGATACGGGCCGGAAAGGGGATCATGCTCACCACCGAATCGCAGCCGCGTGTGCAGGGCAAACAGCTGGATATGACTGCGGCGATCGTGGAACTGGAAAAGGCGTTGTCGCTGGCGAAAACATTACAGCAATGTGCCGCCACTGCCGGAATCAGTGTGGTGGACACAGGGCAACAGCAACGACTCAGCCAGACACTGAAACAACTAAAAGGGGCGGGGCTTCTGACGTATGCCGGTGAGGGGCAGGCACATATCACACCTGCAAGCCTGCAACTTTCCACAGGCGAGGATTTAGTTGCAACGGCGGGTAACGATGCCAGCATCAACGTGGTAAAAAAATTCTCACTGGCTGTTGGTGAAAAGCTGGCCCTGTTTGCCCGAAAACTTGGCATCCAGATGATTGCCGGTGCCGGAGATATCACAGTTCAGGCACAGCGCGGTGCCATGCATATGCTTTCACAGCAGGATTTCACATTGACCAGCACCGACAGCAAGCTGAATATCAGCGCAAAACAGGGAATACAACTGGCCTGCGGAGGCGGTGGCATCCGCATTAATGCGGATGGATCGGTTGAAATATTCTCACCCACAGGCGTTGATATTAAAGCGCCAAACTTTGCCTATAAAGGCCCTGAAAGTGTGCAGATACAGATGCCAAATTTTGATAAAGGGGCGTTTAAACACCGTTATCGGCTTCATGCTTCCGATGATCCAGAACAAATTCTGACCAGACAAAAATTCCGCGTCAAAAGCTCTGCGGGCGACATCGTCGAAGGTGAGACAGACGGCGAAGGATGTTCGCCCCTGCTTGATGCGACCGATCTTGATACCTGGACACTGGAGTTACTCTCATGACTGATAAAAAAACCAGCCCGTATGCGCCGCGCATAGCTTCCAGAAACAATGTGTCGGTGCCAGAAGGACTTGGGAAAGCGGCGCAGACCTGCAATGTGGCGGTTCCCCGTCCCATGCCCTGTATCGTCATTCTGGTGCATGGCGTGAATGATGTGGGCGAAGCGTACCAGAACCAGGAAACGGGTATTATTGCGGGTCTGAGTAAGCGCCTTAACCGTACTGACCTCTACGCGCATGAATGGAAAGATTTCATGATGATGCATAACGAAGAGGCGCAGAAAAAAATCGCCGCGCCGGGTCGTTCGCCGGTTATTCCTTTTTACTGGGGCTACAAGCCGGTGACGTATGACGACTGGGTTGCGGACCAGCAGAATTACCGGAAAGAAGTGGACGCCCAGAAGCTGGGGGACAAAGCCCATATTCCCTATGATGCTTATCAACAAAATGATAAAGAGAAAATGAAGGCTGTCGGCAACGATGGCGATAATAAGGTGAAGTTTCAGAACGACAACTGGAACAATGCGCTGGATATGAATTTTGCCAAAGGTGGCGGAACCTTTGCTAATGCCACCACCAGCATCCCCGATATGCTGGGGCCGGGGGCAGGAGGGGCGGCTGTTGCCGCCGCAGGGTTTAGCACACTGTATCTGAACGGCGGTGACTATACGCACCCGATTTTTCCCAATCCGCACCGTATTTATCAGTTTTTTGCCGCCCAGCGGCTGGCGGATTTGATTATTCAAATCCGGGATGAGCCTGTCACCGAGAACGACGTGATTAACGTAGTGGCCCACAGCCAGGGCACCATCATCACCATGCTGGCGAATATGCTGGTCAAACAGGCGGGATACAGTCCGGCCAATTGTGTGATTCTGAACAACTCGCCGTATTCGCTGGAAAGCCGGCTGATGGAAAATGCCCAGTCGGGCCACCACCAGACCAGCGCGGCGCGGCAGCAGACGTTCAAAAACTTCTGCGCCGTGATGGCGGAACAGTACAAAGGCGGCGAACTCTCCGGTGATGACATTGAGGCGCTGGAGGGGAGTTGCACGCTGCGCAGGCCGGAAGAGAATCCACTGCGTAAAGACAATAAGTATCGCCGTAACAACAACGGCAAGGTGTATAACTATTTTTGCCCGAACGACGGAACGGTTTCGCTGAAAAATGTTCAGGGTTTTGGCTGGCGGGGTATTCCCGGTGAGCTGGCCAGTGCTATTCCTAACCTGCGTCAGCGCGTATTCTGTCAACATGTCTGGGTGGGGAAGGCTCCAGATGAAAAACCATTTGAAATGCCACCATCATATAAGGGCGACTTTAAATACAGCGTTGCCACGAATGCCAGTTATACCGCGAGTGATGTGATTATTAATGGCGAGGAGCTACCGGAAACCTTCATGTTCAGATTGCAGGGGCAGGACAATCACCCGGATAACGACGAGAAAACCTGTGATGCACCGTATAAGGCGAATATTGACCCTGACAGCCCGGATGCGTATATCTCCTACTCGGCGAAAGCCTATGCCATCAGCCGCACGGCAAGTGCCACATATCCGCTGGACGATTATCAGCGCCGTTCATGGTTTCCGGGCCATGTACTGACGGAAAGTGAATTGCAGACAGAGAGTAACAAGCGGAATGTAACAGTGATTCACGGCATGGTAAGCGGGTCAAAAGATTTCCCGGCCCTCACGCTGACGTGGCTGAAATCCCGTGATGAACTTGAAAAGGAGTGGCAGAAATCAGACCCGGTGAGTTACAGCCAGCACTCCTCTGTCGTGATGAGTGAGTTTGCGCCTTCTCATGCGATGGCGTTTGACCTGGCGATAGGGCAGTGCAAGGCGTTTAATTACAAAGCGGGAGAATTCTGGGAAGCCCTGCTGCACCGCGCTGACTGGCGGGATGTGCATAATGGAAATGTTGATGCAAAAGAATATTACCGGACAGGGAGACTACCGCTGGAAGGAACAAAAAACTATATGAACAAGCCCGATGAGGTTATTCCATCGTTAAAAGAGTGTGGTGTGGTGAATCAGTTTATGAATGCCACAAAGGTTATTCCGTCCCGCGACCTGGCAACCGGAAATAAGGAAGTGCCGAATACACAATGGGACAGGCCAGACACGCTAACCGACCGCCAAATGAAAGGTTAACGATATGAAAAAGTTAACAACAGGCATTGTTTTAGCCGGAACATTGACTGCCACCGGATGCCTGGCAACCAAAGAAGCTCCGACCCAAGTGGTTTATCGCTTTGACGACCACCGTTATCTGGAACTGAAAGGCTGGAACTGTGAGGGTGAACTCTGGTACACGGATACGCAGAGAGGCATTCATTCACAGCCATATTTTCAGTTTTACCGGATATTTACCAAAAAATTCATTCATCCCTCCGAGCGTTATATCGCGATAACCAGCTGGGAATCTGGTGGTTTTATTGTATCAAAGGACTATGGGAAAAGCTGGCAATCAGTAGGATTTTCGCCGGGAGAGAATGAACCTAATGGAGATAATCGCGCTCCACGAGAGGATGTTATTTCTTTCACAGTCGTGAATGACCAGGGATTTTTGCAGACGAAGCACCGGTTGTATATGTCATCAAAACCGTTTGATGATCCGCGTCTTGCTGTTGGTGGACCCGGTATTACTTACACAGCATCAGATGGTGCTGTTCATCACATAGATCCCAAATTTCCCGGCAGGGCCTGGGGTATGGTGTACATGACTAAGCAAGGGTTGCAAGAAAGCACAGATCAATTTAAATCTAACTGGCAGGATCTTCCCGACAAAGTACCGGAAGTGAAAAATTACCAGGGCTGGGATCATATGCGGTGTGATATGGACGCCGGGAAATAACGTAGTGGCCCCCAGTCAGGGCACCATCAGGGGTATCTGGCGAAAGACTATAAAGAAATACCGAATACGCAATGGGACAGGCCGGACACGCTGACAGACCGTGAGCTGGGTATAACGAAAGGGAACTGATATGAATTTCACTCAGATGGCAGGCAGCGTGTTAGCGGCAATGCTGGTGGTCAGCGGATGTGGTGCCAAAGAACCGCCGACGCAGGTGGTTTACCGATTTGACGACCACCGTTATCTGGAACTGAAAGGCTGGAACTGTGAGGGAGAACTCTGGTACACGGATACGCAGAGAGGTATTCATTCACAGCTATATTTCCAGTTTTTTCGGATATTCACCAAAAAATTTGTGCACCCTTCGGAACGCTATCTTGTTATCCCAAATTGGGACCCAGGGGCTTTCAGAGTATCTAAGGATTACGGAAAAACCTGGACCACGGCGACATATTCTCCCGGAGAAAACGAACCGAATGGTGACTCATCACCGCCGAGAGACGACATTCTTTCCTTCACAGTCGTAAATGACCAGGGATTTTTGCAGACGAAGCACCGGTTGTATATGTCGTCAAAGCCGTTTGACGATCCGCGCATTCTTCCCGGTGGTCCGGGGATTACCTACACTCTTGATGACGGAACGGTACATAGAATTGATCCGCAATATCCAGGCTGGGCCTGGGGAGTGGTGTATTTCACCAAAGAAGGATTAGATGGCAAGGTTGTGCGTCATGAAGCTAACTATCAGGATCTTCCCGACGAAGTACCGGAAGTGAAAAATTACCAGGGCTGGGATCATATGCGGTGCGATATGGACGCCGGTAAATAACGTAGTGGCCCCCAGTCAGGGCTGGCAGGAAGAGAACCTGCTGGCGAGAGAGTATTACCGGACGGGGAAACTTCCGCTGGAAACAACAAAAAACTAGATGAATAAACCTGATGAAGTTGTTCCTTCGTTAAAAGAGTGTGGGGTGGTGAATAAATATATGAACGCCACAACGATAATTCCTTCTCAGGGGTATCTGGCGAAAGACTATAAAGAAATACCAAATACGCAATGGGACAGGCCGGACACGCTGACGGACCGTGAGCTGGGTATAACGAAAGGGAACTGATATGAATTTCACTCAGATGACAGGCAGTGTGTTAGCGGCAATGCTGGTGGTCAGCGGATGCGGTGCCAAAGAACCACCTATGCAGGTGGTTTACCGCTTTGACGACCATCGTTATCTGGAACTCAAAGGCTGGAACTGTGAGGGAGAACTCTGGTACACGGATACGCAAAGAGGTATTCATTCACAGCTATATTTCCAGTTTTTTCGGATATTCACCAAAAAATTTGTGCACCCTTCGGAACGCTATCTTGTTATCCCAAATTGGGACCCAGGGGCTTTCAGAGTATCTAAAGATTACGGAAAAACCTGGACCACGGCGACATATTCTCCCGGAGAAAACGAACCGAATGGTGACTCATCACCGCCGAGAGACGACATTCTTTCCTTCACAGTCGTAAATGACCAGGGATTTTTGCAGACGAAGCACCGGTTGTATATGTCGTCAAAGCCGTTTGATGATCCGCGCATTCTTCCCGGTGGTCCGGGGATTACCTACACTCTTGATGACGGAACGGTACAGAGAATTGAACCACAATATCCGGGAAAGGCCTGGGGGCTGGATTATATTACCAAACAAGCGCTTGTAAATGACACGGCCAAATATAAAACCAATTATCAGGATCTTCCCGACGAAGTACCGGAAGTGAAAAATTACCAGGGCTGGGATCATATGCGGTGCGATATGGATGTGGGGAAATAAGGAACCGATATATAATGAGAGGTGTTATTCGTCTTAACGATCCGCTGGTGTGTGGCGGTCATGTATCTACCGCTTCCGGTGTCGAGTTTATGGGTATTAAGGTTGCATTAAAAGGCGATCTGGTTATCTGCCCCGAACATAAAGGGACATTTATCATTGCTGAATGCCATCCATCCTGGACAATGCTTGGGCGTGGTGTGGTGGTTGACGGTTGTAAGGCTGAGTGCGGTTGTACAATAAAAACAACGTTACCAAATGCGGGGGGCGTCTGATGCAATGGTGGTTGTATGAAAAACAGAAAGAGGCGGAAAACCCTGGTATTTCATTATGGCTCCTCATTTTCACTTATGTAGTCGTCATTACATTTTGTTTATTCATTCGTGCAACAACATGGCCGAATAATAAGCATATTGACGCTCTTTTTTTTCTTCCGGCGTTGGCGCTCCCTTTTTTAATTATTACTGCACTGATGTGCTTTGTTAATATTTTTAAAAGCGCACTTGTTCATTATGCTGAAATGCGTAAGTTTATCGCGTTATCACAGGAATACCATTTAAAACAATATGCCCGGAAAAATATAATTATTGCCGGATGGTCTGTGATCACTCCGCTGGAACAACCTGCATTGAATCTGTTGAAGCTGGAAGGTGAATTCCCGCTGGCCCCGAAAAATCCGTTAAAAATCAGGCAGGAACAGGGGTTTGATTATACTCGTATCGAACAGATATTTGGTGAATTAATTGGGCCATTGGCAACCAAACTAAAAAATCATAACTATCGTGGTTTTAAGACGACGTTATGGGTACGGGGAGGGGATGAGTATTGTTGTGATGAATTACAGCGAATGTTAGGGCGATTTGACATTAATCACAACAGTGACTGCCAGATAGAATATCTGTCAGAATGTCCTGATTATTCCCTTATAAATACATGGATTAAACAGTCGGAGACCTCCCGGGTAAATCGCCTGATATTTATCATCGATATATATGGTGATGATAGCGATTCAAAAAGTATGGAAAGTGCGTGTGCACTTTTACTCACAAACCGTTATGTCAAAATCGAAAGTGAAAAACCAGTTTACCTCTATCAGCCGATGGCAGGTGTGAATGATGTTGAGGCCAAAGTACCTGTGTATCTGCAAACAGAACCGGTAGCCTCACCAAAAACGCTCTGGTACACAGGGTTGTCCCGGGCTGAGAAATATCCGCTGTTGAAAGCGCTTGATGAGCAGAAACAGGCTCCTGAACGACTGGATATTGAGGCATCACTGGGTGAAAGAAGCGCCGGATACCGGTGGCTTGCACTCGCACTGGCTGCTGACGCGGTAAAATATGCGCAGGGTGGGCAACTTGTTGCTGTGTCAGAAAATAATCAGTTTAGCATCGCGGCATTGTCGTCCAGACAACCTCCTGAACTAGATGATTTTAAAGGATTTGAACACACCCAACCTTGGCTTTTTGGAGGAATGTCCGGAATCCTTCTGATGCTTTCTTTTTGGGTGTACCAGTTTAGTTTTTTTGATTCGAAGAACCCATTTTCCTTATGGGGATTTATTGCCGGTAGTTTTACCCCACTCATTGTGGGGGGCGTTATTGGCATATTGGCAACCTGGTATAGCAGTAAAAATGCCTGTGCAGATATGGGCTGGTAATTATGAGCGGCATTCAGGATATCCTGCATACCCGCCACGCTATGCGCTGAGAGGACTTTGACCCTGCACAGGCGTATCCGCGTCGCGAGCAGCTGATGCAGTACGGCGAGGAGGACCTGCGCTTTATCACTCGCCTGCTGGCTGAGGTCAGTATCTGGTTCCGCTTCGCCGCCGACACCTGGCTGAACATTGACGTGGTGAAGTTTTGCGATGACCAGCGGTACGGCGCTGGCACCGGGCCAGGATCATCACTTGGAGTACGTATGGAAATTGTTGGCCTTACGCTGGGGTGAGTAATGGCAGCCGTGCTTCTGGTTGCAGCATTTTATATTTCCTGGAAACAGACCAATGAGCTGCAGCAATGGCTGGAAAAAACGATGTGGGGAGTAACGCCGGAGGGGCTTCCTCCTGAACCACATCAGACGCTTCAGATTGAAATGCAGAGTCTGAAAGACATTATGCAGGCAGGATAATAAATGGATTACGAAGGATTAATGATCAAATACAAGTACCGGGCCTCACCTGTACTGACAGAGGATGAACTCGCTAATCAATTACATCAGAATGAAAAATTAGACCTGGGTGACAATAAAGTCATGGATGATGCGGCGGTGATTCATCTCAGTTCAGGTTATATGGAGGTGGTTGATAAGTGGTATGCGATAAAAGGATTTTTAACCGTTCCATCCCTGGCTCTGTTTCTTCTTTTTACTTGGGGTGTATATGATTTTACGTCAACAATGGTATATGAGTACTTATCCGGGCGTCAGAGAGATCTTTTTTTCTGGGGATTTGGCACTGGTGCAGTAATCATTTCTTTTCTTCTGGCATGGTTCTGTTCATTTATGATGAGGGTTGAATGTTTCCGCTGGACGCATTATCCCGTCAGATTTGACAGGAAAAACAGACTGGTGCATGTATTCAGCGTGGACGGGGAGGTTTACAGCGCCCCCTGGGACGACATTTTCTTTACGACTGGATGTTATACAAAAACAAGATTTAAGCGGAAGAATTACGATATTCGCGGACATGTGCTGGCGGAAGATCGCAAAACGGTGCTGAAAACGTTCACGCTGTCGGTTTCCGCTCCGCGGCGTGAAGACCTGTACCGCAACTGGGAATTTGTGCGCCGTTATATGGAGGAAGGGCCGGAAGCGGTCGCCGGCGTACTGAAACTGATGCCTCCGGTGGAGGGACGCCGGGAAGGGATATTTTTTGGCTACTGGTATCTGATGTTCAGCGCCACCTACGGGGCGCCGTTTTTTGTGGTGCCCTTTCTGATGGCGCTGTATCTGACGGCCTGGCCGTTCCGGGTCTTTGCGATGTACACCTGCCGGATCCCGCGCTGGAGTGAGGAAGTCGAGGCCAGTTGCGTGATTGCGTCGGACGATCCCTGGGATATCAGTGCCGCGCAGAATCCCCGTTCGCTCTGGCGCTGGATGCTGGGAATGGACAAGGCGCGCAGCATGGTGGATAAAAAACGCGCCATGATGGAGGTGAAGAAATGAAGGGCATCGTTCGTATTGGCGATAAAACAACGCATGGTGGTCAGGTGCTGTCCGGTTCCGGGACCTTGAAATTTCAGGGGGTGGGTGTGGCGCGTTTAGGCGATGCGGTAAGTTGTCCCATAGAAGGGCATAGTCCATCATATATAGCGGAAGGCCACCCTACTATGAAAGATAATGGCGTACCCGTTGCATTTCATAATTATAAATGTACTTGCGGTTGCACATTAATTACCTCACTAAGCTGCGCTACAACGAGTAAATAATGCCTGTTGATCTCTCTGTGATTCCTCCCGCAACTAAGCGGAAATTACCTCCGTCCGTAAAACGATGGTCGGTTGTGCTGCTTGTCTTCATTGTTTGTGGTGGGCTTTTTACCTCATTGTTGTGGCCCTCACATAGCATAGTACGAGGGGGATTATTCTGGAACTGTTTTATCAGCTTACCATTTATAATATGGTTGTTTATATTTGGTGTTCGCTGGCTATGTTATTTGACATCCGTATGGTTCTCTGATGGCTGGAATCATGAACGGGAAAAAGATATTGGGAATGAAATTCAGCGTGGGCAGCGTTATCTGACGCTGGAAGCTGTATGTACGCATTTACAACACGTTGTAACGTCTGGTGTCATGACGGACCAATTTATAATACCTGGGGGAGTTGAGTTACCCACAGTGGTGGATGAAGTCACGCAAATAGTGAGCTATCAAACCCGTTTTGGCGATGCCAGGTTACCTCTATCAATCAGAATAGTCAGGGAGCTAACCTTACTTCTTGAGGACATAACGTTACAGACAGCGTTAATGAAATGTAAGGCTTCAAAGCGGTTGACTGTGGTTTTACAGCTCGATAGTGATATTGCATTGGCGTCAGATACTATTTCAGATATTCAGGAGGAAATTAAATTACTTGTGCCTGAGCATGCGCAAGTTTTGTTTTCCTCTCAATTTGGATTGACCGATATTGATAATTGGCTGGATAAACCTCGAACTATAGAAACTCTATTGATTTTGTCAATGAAATTAAAAACAAAATTACGTAATGGAGAAGGGGAAGCTGCAGTGGCATTGCTTTTAAACGCCACACAAGACGATTCACAACTGAAAGAGTATATAGCTCATATTCACAGGCCGGAAAAAACAACTCATGCAGGACTAAATGCATCAGTGATGCAGTCATTGTTATGGGGAAAGAGCAATCTCGAAAATATCGAATATCTCTGGTTAGCAGGAATGGGGGCGAAAAATAAAGAGAAAACACAGGTTGCTAATAATCTCGGTTTGCCATTGAATGATACAAAGGCGAAGTTGATCGATATTGACATTAAGAGTGGTTTTACGGGGAGTGTATCGCCGTGGCTTGCTATTGCTTTGGCTTCTGGTAATCACAGATATTCCTCACCACAGCTGATTGTCAGTATGTCTGAACATGATGATTTCTTGTGGTCGTTGGTCGTTAGGCCTCAAGCACAGTTGTAGCTTCGAATTTATTATCCTCGTGTTATTTAAGTTGTAAGTCATTGCTGAAGTTTCTCTATCCAGTTATTTTATGTCGGGAGAAAAGGTGAAACGTATTTTGCAGGGAATAAAAAACACAACATTTCAGTTGTGGTTTATCTTGTTTGTTCTTTTATGCTTGGGAATTGCAGCATGCCTTATCCTCAGGAGTGAACCGACTATACTGGGGATTTCTCCAGACTCTATCTGGTTTGAGCGGCTATTTATATTAGCTCTGGTACTAACGGGTGGATTACTGCTCTTTATTATCATTTTTTTTATTACGACATATTTGTTTGGTAAAAACGCTTACCGCCAGGCTAAATTCCTCTCATCTGGAAATAAAACCGATTTTATACGGCATCGAAGTGAGGCAGAATCCTCGACCGTTGCTAGCATTCGGCATGTGAAAGCCCACCTCCGCCGTCGCTACAACCTTTTCTGGCGCAGTAAAGTCCGCCTGCTGCTGGTCTGTGGCGAACCCGAACATATCGCCGCCATCGCCCCCGGCCTTGCCGAAAAACAGTGGCTTGAAGGCCACCGCACGGTGCTGATTTACGGCGGCAGCCTGTCATCGGCGCCGGACATCGGGCGCCTGGCCGCCCTGCGTAAGCTGCGCCGCAGCCGTCCGCTGGACGGCATCGTGCTGGCGCTGGATGAGAGACAGACCACCGCCGGTACGCTGGATAACCATCTTCGCACCCTGGAGCAGGTCGGGGAGGCGCTGCGCTGGCAGCCGCCGGTGTACCTGTGGCAGGTGACTGACAGCGACTGGTCGCAGGATGCGCGCGTCACCCAGACGGTAGGGGCGCTTTTCCCGGCCCGCGCCACGCCGGCGGGGGTGGAGCGCCAGCTCCGCGCTATCCTGCCATCCCTGCGCGAAAGGGGAATACAGCAGCTGTGCGCCGGGCCGTCGCACGATTTCCTGTTACGTTTCGGCCGGCAGCTGGAGAAACAGGGAATAGCCCACTGGAAAACGCTGCTGACGCCGTGGCTGACGGAGCACCTGAAGCGTGTTCCGCTGCGCGGCCTGATGTTCAGCCCGTCGCTGGCCCCTGAGGATAATGCCGCGGGCCATGAACACCGCTGGTCCGCTCCGGCGGTCTGGCAGGGCGTGACGGCGGACTGCGTTCAGGCGCGGGGCGTGCGGGCAGGGATGCCGTGGCAGCGAACGCCGGGCGTCACCCTGCTGACGCTGATTGCCCTGTGGGGGGCGGGCAGCGTGGTCTCCTTTGCCGTTAACCGCCACCATATCGTCAGCGCGGCGGCGCGGGCGCAGCAGCTGGTGAATCATCCCGCGGTTAACGACCCGCAGCTGATGGCGCTGCAGGCCCTGCGTAACGATATCGGGCGCCTGCAGACTCAACAGGCGAATGGCGCTCCCTGGTACCAGCGCTTCGGGCTGGACCACAATGCGCCGCTTTCAGCCGCCCTGATGCCCTGGTACGGCCAGGCCAGTAACCGTCTGATACGCGATGCGGCCATGCAGGCGCTGACGCAGAAACTGACCGTCCTGGCGAACCTGCCGCCGCGCAGCCCGCAGCGCGCCACGTCAGCTAAGGCGGGCTACGACCAGCTGAAAGCATACCTGATGATGGCGCGCCCGGACAAAGCCGACGCTGCCCTGTACGCGCAGGTGATGACAACCACCGCGCCATCCCGGCCGGGACTCTCCCCGGCGCTGTGGCAGAGTATCGCCCCGGACCTTCACGCCTTTTACATGCAGAGCCTGCCGTCGCAGCCTGCCTGGAAAATCACGCCGGACAGGCAGCTGGTCACCCGGGTACGTCAGGTGCTGCTGGAGCAGATTGGCCGGCGCAACGCGGAAAGTACGCTGTATGAGAACATGCTCACCCGGGTGCGCCGCAGCTACGCGGACATGACGCTGGAGGACATGACGCCGCAGACCGACGCCGGTCGCCTGTTCAGCACGCCGGAGTCGGTGCCGGGGATGTTCACCCGCCAGGCGTGGGAGGGCGGGGTTCAGGAAGCCATTGATAACGCCGTGGCGTCCCGGCGCGATGAAATCGACTGGGTGCTGAGCGATAGCCGTAAAACGCTGTCCGGCGACGTCTCCCCGGAGGCGCTGAAGCAGCGCCTGACGGCGCGCTACTTCACCGATTTTGCCGGTGCCTGGCTGAACTTCCTCAACAGTATCCGGCTGAACCCGGCGCACAATATTGCCGACGTCACCGACCAGTTAACGCTGGCCGGGGACGTGCGCCAGTCGCCGCTGATTGCCCTGATGAACACCCTGGCTTACCAGGGGCAGACCGGGCAGCAGAAAGAGGCCATTTCCGCATCGCTGGTGAAATCGGCGAAAAACCTGCTGGGCGGTGATGACCGGCCGGTGATTGACCAGCAGGCCGCCGGACCGGCGGGGCCGCTGGACAGCACCTTCGGGCCGTTGCTGCAGCTTATGGGTAAAAACAGCGCGCAGAGCGTGATGGCGGCGGACAGTTCGCTCAGTTTACAGACTTACCTGACGCGCCTGACCCGCGTGAGCCTCAGGCTCCAGCAGGTGGCAAACGCCGCCGACCCGCAGGCGATGATGCAGCAGCTGGCGCAGACGGTTTTCCAGGGCAAGAGCGTTGACCTGACCGACACGCAGGAGTACGGCAGTCTGGTGGCGGCAAGCCTCGGTGAAGAGTGGAGCGGTTTCGGGCAGACGATGTTTGTTCAGCCGCTGACCCAGGCCTGGGAGACGGTGCTTCAGCCATCGGCGGCCAGCCTGAACGAAGCGTGGCAGCGCTCAGTTGTCGCGAACTGGAATTCAGCGTTTAAAGGGCGTTATCCCTTTGCTGCCGCGAAGAGCGACGCCTCGCTGCCGATGCTGGCGGCGTTCATCCGCCGCGATACCGGACGTATTGACCGTTTCCTCAGCACGCAGCTGGGCGGCGTTCTGCACCGGGAGGGCAGCACCTGGGTGGCGGACAGAACCCGCAGCCAGGGGCTGACGTTCAGCCCGGCCTTCCTGAACGCGGTGAACCAGCTCAGCCAGCTGTCCGACATCCTGTTTACCGACGGCAGCCAGGGTATCAGCTTTGAACTGCAGGGGGTGGCAATGCCGGAAGTGGTGGAAACACAGCTGACGCTTGACGGGCAGAAACTCCACTATTTTAACCAGGTTGCCGACTGGCAGAGCTTCCGCTGGCCGGGGGTAATCAATAAACCGGGGGCGATGCTGACCTGGACGTCGACGGCGGCGGGAACCCGTCTGTATACAAACCACAGTGGCCCGTGGGGCGTTATCCGGATGCTGGAGCAGATGCAGCGGCAGAAAGCGGGGGACGGGCTGTACCGGCTGAGCGTCACCGCGCCGGACAGGCGACAGCTTCAGTGGCTGCTGCGTACGGAACTGGGCGACGGACCGCTGGCGCTGCTGAAGCTGCGAAACTTCAGTCTGCCGTCGCAGATATTCAGCGTCGGTGTCCCGGCGCCAGGCCGCACGGATGAATATGAATCTGACGTTGTGGAAGGGAGTGAATAATGGCCTCTGTTGATATTCTGCTCGCCAACCGCCGGAGATCCCCCCGGCAACGATGATTTCAAGAAGATGCGTGATGAGGTAAGGGCGCGCAACTTATTGCTTCAATGTTCAATGTTCAATGTTCAATGTTCAATGTTCAATGACACTGATGCGATCTGAGGTTGCAGAAAACACCTATCGCGATCTTCTCCCCATTTTTTAAACGCACCTCCTGTAGCTCTAAGGCTAAAAGCATATTTCTATGGACGACTTAACCCTGCGTTATTTTGACGCCGAAATGCGTTACCTGCGTGAAGCGGGCGAAGAATTCGCCCGCGCCCATCCTGACCGGGCGGCGGCCTTAAATCTCGACAAATCGGGCGCGCGCGACCCCTATGTCGAGCGCCTGTTTGAAGGCTTCGCCTTTCTGATGGGCCGCCTGCGCGAAAAGCTCGACGACGATCTGCCGGAGCTGACCGGCGGGCTGGTGAGCATGATCTGGCCACACTACCTGCGTACCATTCCGTCGCTCTCCATTGTTGAGTTCACCGCGGACTGGCGTGAGCTGAAAGAACCTGTCCGCGTTGAAAAAGGCTTTGGAATTCTTTCTCAGCCCATTGGTGAAAAGCGCACCCGCTGCCATTACACCACGACGCAGCCGCTGACCCTGCAGCCCCTGTCGCTCGCCCGGGCGGGGATCTCGACGGAACCGGATGGGCGCTCGCTTCTCCGCCTGCGCTTTGAGTGCAGCCCGCTGGCAGACTGGAGCCGCATCGATTTAAGCCGCATCCCGCTGTACCTGAATGGCGATGCGCCGCTGGCCTGCGCCTTACATGAGGCGCTGACGCTCCGGGTGGCGAAAACGGGTATCCGCTTTCCCGGCGATGCTGACCGCAGACCGCTGGACGCCCGTTTTGCCGTCTCCGGTTTCAGTAAGGAGGAGGCGCTGCTGCCGGAGTGCGGCAGTTTCAGCGGTTATCAGCTGCTGCTGGAGTATTTTACCTTCCGTGAAAAGTTTATGTCGGTGACGCTGCGCGGCCTGGAAAATGTGGATTTCCCGGAAGAACTGGCGTGGTTTGAAATCGATATCGTGCTGGAAAGACAGTGGCCGCATGAATATGCGCTGTCGGAGAAACATCTGCGCCTGCACTGCACGCCGGTGATTAATCTGTTTCCGCTGGAGTCCGATCCGCTGCACCTGGACTCGTTACAGACCGAATACCTGCTGCGCCCGATGCGTGTCCAGGACGGTCATACCGAGATTTATTCCGTGGATTCGGTCACCTCCTCGCGCCACTCCGGTCACCAGACGTATGTGCCGTTCACCAGCTTCCGTCACAAGGGAGGAATGCTGCGCCATGATGCGCCGGAATATTATTACCATACGCGGGTAAAGTCCGGTCCTTCAGGGCTGCACGACACCTGGCTGACGCTCGGCGGCGAGGCGTTTGATAACCACACCGTACCGGAGAATGAAAAACTGTCGCTCAGCCTGACCGGCACCAACGGCCAGCTGCCGCGCCGGGCGTTGCAGAGTACGCTGCTGGACACGGTGGTGAAATCCACCACCGCGCGCATTCAGGTGCGTAACCTCTGCGCCCCGACGCTGCCGTGCTACCCGCCGGACCGCGATCGTTTTCACTGGCGGGTGCTGAGCCATCTCGGCAGCAGTTTCCTGTGGATGATGGATAACGCCGACGTGCTGCGCGGCGCGCTGGCCCTCTATGACTGGACCGATAACGAGATGAACCGCCGCCGCCTGGAAGCGATTGTCGATGTCAGGCATAGCGAGGTGGAACGTTTTGCGCAGGGCCATTTTCTGCGCGGCGTGCAGATTGAGGTGACCCTCGACAGCAGCGGCTTCGCCGGGCACGGCGATATCTGCCTGTTCGGCGAGATGCTGAACCGCTTCTTCGCGCTGTATACCGATATTCACCTGTTCAACCATCTGATTCTGATACTACAACCTGGGGGAGAGCGCCTCGAATGGCAGGAGAACCACAACCGCCGCATTCCCGGCTAAGCCCCCGGCTTGAGCGGGAAATCTATCGCATCAACTTCTACCGCTTCTGCCAGTTACTGGAAAAGCGTCGTCCGGGCGCATCGCCGTTGGGCAGCACCCTGAATCCGGCGGACGATCCGGTACGGTTTCGCCCGCATCCGGGAATGGGCTTCCCGGTCAGCGAGCTGAAAGCGGTGGAATATGATGAAGACCATCCGGATGCGCCGCCGACGGTGCGCACGACGTTTATGGGGCTCTACGGCGTCGACTCGCCGCTGCCCACCGCGTGGCTCGACGAGATCGCCCAGCAGCGGGAAGGGCACGAAGCGCAGGAGGCGTTTCTTGATATCTTTAACCACCGCATTCTGACGCAGTTTTACCGCATCTGGCGAAAATATTCCTACCCGGCGACGTTTGAAGCGGGGGGCAGGGACAGCACCTCGCAGAGCCTGCTGGGCCTTATCGGTCTGGGAATGCCGGGTACCGATAAGCATATCGCCACCCCGATATCGCGTTTTCTGGCGCTGCTCGGCATCATGCGCCTGCCTGCGCGTACCGAAGAGGGGATTCAGGCGCTGGTGCGTCTGCTGGCTCCCCGCACGCGGACCACCGTCACGCCGCACTGCCCGCGCACGTTTTTCATCAACAATCCACTGGGTTTTTACGGCAATGACGATTTTCTGCTCGATGGCTATAACGTGCTGGGCGACGAAACGACAGAGGTCAGCAGCCAGCTATTGATTGCGCTGTACACGGACGATATCGCCGAGGCGCAGGGGTGGTTACCGGAAGGGCAGATATATCAGGACTTTCTGGTCCTGCTGCGGGTCTATCTTGGCTGGCGCTATAAAGCGCGTATACAGCTGACCGTTCCTGCCCGGTTACTGCCTGCGCCGGTGCTGGGCGAAACCCCCTTTATGCTCGGCATGACGGGGATACTGGGCGTGGAGGGAGAGGAGATCCCGCCCGATATCCCCGCCACCTTTACTATTGAGCCTGGCGGCTATTGCGGAATGCCGTCTGCAACTTTACAACAAGGAAACCAGCGTGTTGCATACCACTTTGATTAAGCGATGGAGTTTACTTCTTATGCCTTTACTGCTGACAGGCTGTGGCCTGACGCAGAAAATTAGCGACAGCACCTCATCGGCGGTGAAATCGGTATTTTATAAGCAGGTAAACGTCCTGCATCTGGACGTTACCGCCCGGGCGGAACTGAACACCGATGAGCGGGAGAACACCTCGCTCTCCCAGCCGGTGATGGTGTGGGTCTACCAGCTCAGTGACCGCAAGGCGTTCGATAAACGGGTCTATCAGCAGCTGGTCACGGAAAGCGAGGAGGCCGCCGGAGACGAACGGCTTGCCAGCCGTAGCCTGGTGGTAAAACCCGGCGCTGACGTCAGCCTGGATATGCCGATGGACGAGAAGGCGCAGTTTATCGCGGTGGTGGGGTTATTCCGGGCGCCGGATATGGTGAAGAATGACTGGAAGCTGGTGCTGAGGCGCGACGATCTCGATCCCGACAAACCGCGCATTATTGAAGCCAGCCATAACCGCCTGACGCTGAAACCCCTGAAGGATGACTGAGATGCCCACACGCCATAATGCCCCCTCGCTGTATGAAATGCTGTACGGCAACTTTACCGGCGGACTCGACCTGCATCAGGTCAGTGAGGAAAACCAGGTTATTCTGTCGGTGCTGGATAATATGCAGCGCGTCCTCAACTGTCGAGCCGGGACGCTGGCGCACCTGCCCGATTACGGCCTGCCGGATATGACTAAAATCCTCCAGGGGATGCCGGGTACGGCTCATGAGCTGATGGGCATCCTGTCGGCCGTATTGCTTAAATATGAACCGCGGCTGAAGAAAATTGACGAGGTTCTGCTCGAGCAGGCTATTCCCGGCGAGCTGCGTTACGCCATTGACGCGGAGCTGAAGGGCGTAGGCCTGGTGCGCTACGGCACCGAATTTATGCCCGAGGGCAGGGTGCTTATCCGCCACCTCAAACAGCAGCAGTACCTGGAAGTCCGCTCCTCTATCTAGTTTTTATTCTGGCTGAAATCATCATGACGACCCCTTCTGAATGTTGCCTGAAAACCGGCGGCGACCCGCGTACGCTTGCGGATTACGCGCGCCTTCGCGATGAAATGAACAAACTGACCCATCCGGCGCGCCCGGATGTCAACTGGCGGCTCGCGGAAAAACTCTGCCTGTCGCTGTTTGAGCACAACGGCGTGGAGCTACAGACTGCCGCCTGGTATACGCTTGTCCGCACGCATCTGGCGGGGCTATACGGCATGAATGAAGGGCTGGCGATACTGGTCGCGCTGGTCTCCCGGCAGTGGGGCAGTATGTGGCCGCAGCCGACGACTGCGCGAATCAAAATACTCAGTTCGCTCAGTAAACGACTGCAGCAGGCGATGCGCACGCTGTCGCTTACCTATATCGACCTGAGCCAGCTTTACCAGGCAGAAGCGTATCTGACGGCGCTGGATGACGTACTGCAGCGTCTGGAACTCAAACATGCCGGCCAGCTTGATGCCCTGTCTATCCTGCTGCACAACGCGGCGGTGCGGCTGGAGAGCAGCGAAAATAAAGAGGAGACCGCGCCGCAAGCGGCGGCGCCTGATCCTGCCCCTTCCAGCCTCCCTGAACCGACCGCGCAGGTGAAATGGGTCTATGTCGCCGAACCGGCATCGCGGCCGAATGCTGACGTTGTGACGGCATTCCCGGCGCCCGCGAAGCCCTGGAAGCCGTTTGTCGCCGGGATGCTGACTATGCTGGCGCTGGCCGGGGCCGCGGCGGGAGGATGGCGGGCAACGCACCCGTCCGATTCGGGGCAGATGCGGTTTCCCGCCCGGTTCTCTCCATTGCCTACGGTGCTTTCCGCTGAGCAGTTACAGACGCTACGACAACAATCCCCCTCGGCGGAGCCGGGGATAAAACAGACTCAGCAGCAGCTGGCGCAGCTTTTACAGCTAAAACCGGACTGGGCTTTGAGTTATGGTACTCATCTGGCGCAGCAGGCGCTGACGCTATGGCCAGAACAGGCGAAACCGCTGGCGCGGCAATGGCAACAGCAGGTCAGCGCCGCCGCGCTTCCCGTGGAGAATCTCAGCGGCTGGCACCAGGGAATGACGCAGCTACAGCAGTTGACGAACCGGCTTAACGCGCTGGATGAACAGAAGGGGCGGTATATCACGGTGAGTGAGCTGAAGTCAGCGGTGTTTGCCATAACGCAGTCGTTCAGCCGTACCGTTCCGGCGGAAGAGCAGCTGCGACAACTCTCCGCACAGCCGCGCAATCAGCCAGGGTCTGCGGCGCAGCAGAACCAGACGGAGCAGCATCTGCAACAACTGATTGCCCGCTATGCTGCGCTGAAACAAAAAACGGCGGAATAAGCCTGCAATAGCCACCCGCACGGGTCATTAGCGTGACGCATGACTTTCGCTATCGGAACGGCCGGTTGCCGGCCTGATGCGACAACCCTGCCACACCCGGCACCGGCGCGCCTGTCGCGCCGGTGCCTCCTTTCAGCGTTCAATCTCCTCAGACAGGGCTATCTAATAACGCCGTAATTCACTGGCTTCCCAGCTATACGCGTCCCTGGCGATTAACGTGTCGCCAAGCTCCTGATAATCGAAATGATAAAACTCAGCGCGGGCGCCATAACCGGAGTAGTCGACTGCCGCAAGGCCAACAAACGCTCCGGTAAAGAATCCGCCATAGCTTTGCAGGACATAATCATCCGAAAGGATCGCAGCATCTAGCTTCACAGGGATTTCAGTGAACTCAACCCCATCAAAGCTATATTCATAGCTATACGTTTCCTTCCTGACTTTCGTCCGGAACCAGACATATTCAACGTGCTCCGGGAGCTTGATGGCTTCATCTTTTAAATATGATGTATACCGTCCTCGATTATTCTCACCTATTTCAATGACCTTACCGTTAATTTCATTCCAGGTAATGAACACAAAACTCCAGTGACGATCGTTATAGTAATTCGTTAATCCAGCCATTTGCTGGTAGTTAAATGGATTAAATTTAACTTTAACTTTCGCATCAAAATAAAAGGCTTGCCAGCGTCGGGCAATCAGCGACAGGTCATGGGTATTCGCTAAAGATCCCTGGCCAATTAACGTTAACTTGCCATCGCCGGTGGTACCCATTTTTTCTGTAAACGGCACCCGCAGGGTGTTCCAGTTACCATCGAGTGTCGCCGTTGTAAATTCGTCGTGCTGGCTACGGTCTTCCGGACTTTCGGTATCAATGGCATCTTTCGGGCCTTCAACAAACGTCTTTCCGCCGTGACCGCCTTCAATACGCGGCCAGCCGCCTTCATCCCAGTACACCTTCTGGATAGCCGTTTCTCTGCCCAGCGTTGACCAGCCGCGAGGATCGTAGACTGACTCACCCGGGCGATTCCACGGACGCGCGCAGAGCGAGGCGTAGTACCATTCGCCGCCGGGGGTGGAAACCAACGCGCCGTGCCCTTGCTTTTGGATGTAGCTGTCTGGCGTATCGACGTTGGTTAAGAAGACCTCACCTGGCTCCGTTTCAAAGCTGTTGGCGTCTAAGGTTTTAGAACGCGCAACCACTTCCTGGTGCGTAAATACGGTGCCCCCCTGGGCGGCAAAAAGATAATAATATCCGTTCAGTTTATAGAGATGCGGCCCTTCAACGAGCCCAACGGCGGTCCCCCGATAAAGGGTACGCGCGGTCTCTGGCATTAATTTCAGGGTTTTTGTATCCAGTTCAGTTAACGTGATGCCGTCAAAGGGATGGTGATATTCACGATGGTCCCAGGTTTGCTGCACGATATATTTCCGGCCATCATCGTCGTGGAAGAGAGAAGCATCAAAACCTACGCCGTTAAGCTTAATGGGATCTGACCACGGGCCGCGGATATCGGCTGCGGTGGTCAGATAGTTTGTCATGTCTTTAAAGGCGCCTTCGGTGACTTTGACGTCGGTATACACTAGCCAGAATTGACCGTCGGCATAAGAGAGCGCCGGCGCCCAGATGCCGCCTGATGAAGGGTTGCCTTTCATATCCAGCAGGGTGGTGGTTGACAGGGGCGCAGGGAGAAGATTCCAGTGCTCCAGGTCTTTTGACTCATGTAAACGAACGCCAGGGAACCACTCAAACGTAGAGTTGGCGATATAGTAGGTGTCCTCGACACGGATAATACTGGGGTCGGCATTAAACCCACGTAAAATAGGGTTTTGAATAAGTGACATATCATTACACCTTTTTATTTAAATGTTCCAAATGCATTTAATTTATATTTTTAACTACGCGCGGACTTCATCAAGCTGACGGTTGATATCGGTTACGTTTTTGTCAGAGATGGGATAAACCTGCATGATGATCATCGATACGATGGCTAACGCGATAGGGATCCACACCGCGGTCATAATGATCCCGTCGATAGCGCTGGCGCTTTGCTGGGCGCCGGTTTCATTAAAGCCATAAACGGCCAGTAACCACAGGGGAATCGCGCCGCCGATGGTAAAGCCGATTTTGAAAAAGAGGCCCATAATCGCATTAATGATCGCCGCATTTCGCTTGCCAGATTTTAATTCGCCATACGCAATCACTTCAGGAACCAGCGCCCACATAAAGCCGGTCGCGGACGTTAAGCCCCATTGTTTAATGAAGGTGGCGATGTAAGCCAGCCAAAGCGCATCGTGCATGCCCTCGCGTGACCAGACGTAAGTCAGTAGCTCGCCGACAATAAACATGGCCAGAAAAATATGGAAGAAGCCTTTTTTACCAAAAATTTTCTTGAGTTTGGGCCAAAAAATAGGGAATGCGATGCCCGGTATGGAGGCGACAAGGCCTACGGCGCCCATCCATTCTGAATGACCGACAACGTACTGATTGAAAAAGCCGTTAACCGTGTTCATGAAAAACATGAACGTGAAGGCCAGCATGAAAAACAGCCCGAGAATAACCAGCGGGCGGTTATGTTTGAGTTCAAGGAACAGATCGGTCGTTTTGACGTTGGCGGTCTGTTCTGCCGTCGCGACAACGCGTTCTTTCGTAAATTTATAGCAGATGAAAAGCGCCACCGCGCCGATGAGCATATACACGGAGTAGACGCCGAACCAGGCGTAGTTGGCTGATGGATCGGTATAGTTTCCCAGATTGAGCTCAATGCCGAAAAAACCGGTGTCCTTAAGGCTGCGATCTTTTGGTGAAGCCATCTGTACAAACATCGGGAACAGGGTATAAACAAGAAGATTGGCGCTATTGGCCAGCATCATTCGGGTACTGGTGAGTTTATCAATTGATTCCGGATCCCGGGTCAGGGACGCATTAAGCGAACCATAAGGAATATTCACTACGGAATAAACTAAATCCAGAGCCAAATAAACGATGAAGGCAAAAGGTACCGAACCTCTGACCCCAGGAATGGGAGCAAAAAGTAAAGCGGAAAGGATCACCAACGGTACGCCGGCTCTTAACAGCCAGGGGCGATATTTACCTGCTTTTGACGTTCTTTTGTCAACATACGTGCCGACCATCGGATCCCAAAAGACATTGATGATTCGGACAAAAAGAAATATAAACCCTGCCGTTGCCGTGCTGATGGTATTAACCGTCAGCATGTGAAGAGCCAGAAAGCCGCCTATTGTGCCAAAAACCAGGTTTTGAGCGAAGTCGCCCATACCATAACCAATACGTTCTCCACGCGTTAATTTATGATATTCATCACGGCGGCTTTGCATTATGTTTTTACTCATTCTGAGCAGACTCCGGTGTGTTGTGTGGATGTGTAACAATTTCTGACATAAATGATCTCGAAGAATCTATTACGTTTTTAAATTAATTTATTATGTTTTTTTACTTCTGTGATCATCGAAGCAAAGCCTCTTCCAGACCCTCCATTTCACTTGTTGATTAACGCGTTACAAGCTATACCCCGGTAGATTTAAAACGCCGCAAAACCGGCATTTTGTTTTATTGTTTTTTTTACTCTGACCACTCCAGGAAATGTACTCTACAGGGTTATCCGTGCGCTGAGTAAATGGCGATAATATCTGCGGGTGGGCTCACGTTTGGGTGTTTTCTTAATAGCGAAGCGAAATAACGTAATATATTCTGATTGCCCAGAATGGGATTGTTATTATCCGAATAAAGCTAACCTATATTGAGATAGTTATGACAATGATAAAAAACTTCCATTACCGATGGCGGTCGTGGCCACGCTGTGCCCAATTTTCGTATTCGCGCGAGAATTTACTCAAGAACAGATCGACGCCGTGCTGATAAAAAAGTGGATGTTATTACCAACCCGCAGACCACCGCGGCCACGCCGGATATGGCGATCCCCTTCGGTCTGAAGGCCCGCTACGGCGCGCAGTTCCAGACCGGCGATCGGCCGTTTAGGCAATGAAGGCAATGGCGGCGAATTCCAGATAACCAAAGCCTTCAACAGCTGTAAAGGAGCTATCTGGGATATCAACGTCATGTTTGCCCACCGGAGCGATGAAGTTAACCTGAAAAAAGCCTACGTCGGCGTCACCAACGTGCTGGAGTCTAACCCCAATGCCAAATCGGAGCCGGCCGTGACTTCCATCAGCGTCCGCAACAGGGGATCAACAACGACTTCCGGATGGGGTGAGGCATGGTTCCAGAAGCCGATGGATCCAACAACGAAGAGGCTGGCGTGCGCCAGCCTCTTCGCGCGTTCAGCTATCTCAATGCACCGTCAGGCGCAGGGCCAGGTCCTGCGGGTAGGGATCAAAGTAGTTCTGCGCCTGCAGATAGCGATCCGGGTATTCGGCCAGATAGTGCTTAAGCAGCGTTAACGGCGCAAGGATAGGCAGCAGCCCGGAGCGATAGTTAAGGATCACCTCCCGCAGCTCGCCGCGCTGGCGGCTGTTTAGCTGGTTACGAAAGTAGCCCTGAATATGCATCAGCACGTTGGTGTGGTTTTTACGCGAGGCGGGCTGTTTCAGGATCGTCATCAGTTTTTCGCGGTAGATCGCAAAGAAAGCCTCCAGATCCTGCCATTCGTGGAGCGAAGCAACGAACGGGCCAATCTCGCGGTATCCCGCCTGATGGTGGGCCAGCAGCTGCAGTTTATAGCGGCTATGGAAATCCAGCAGCGCGCGGCGCGTCAGGCCATTTTTGTGCAGACAGTTAAGCTCGTGCAGCGCGAAGACCCGTTCGACAAAATTCTCACGCAGCACCGGATCGTGCAGGCGGCCATCTTCTTCCACCGGCAGCCACGGATATTTCTCCATCAGCGCGGCGGTAAACAACCCTGTGCCTTCTTTTCGCCCGCGATTGCCCTTTTCATCGTACAGCCGCACGCGCTCCATGCCGCAGCTGGGCGATTTGGCGCAGACGATAAATCCCGATAGCTCGCCCAGGGTCGAGAGGTGGGCGCTGGCGAAATCGGCCATCTTCTCCGTCACGTCGTCGTGCGGTGCATGCGTGAAGCGCATGCGGATTTCCCCTTCGGTCGTTTGCACCAGCCGCAGCGCCGGGCGCGGGACGGGGAGGCCGATAGCCATCTCCGGGCAGACGGGTTTAAACGCCACCCACTGCGCCAGCTCGTCCATCACAAAGCCCATGCGCTTATGCCCGCCGTCGAATCGTACGGCAGAACCGGTCAAACATCCGCTGATCCCAATGACAGGTTGTGTGTTCATGGCGTAGTCCTCTTTTATTGTGCGGTTCGGGTGAAGAAAAGGGTCACGGTGGCGACGGTAATGCCGAATTTCTTCATCTCGGTTTTGTTGAACAGGTGCGCGTCGTCCTGCAGGAACATCCAGTCGTCGAAGTGCAGTAGCCAGGTGCTACCGCTGGCCGTCACGTTCATGCTGTAGCGCCAGTGAAAAGCGTTGCCCGCCGCCTGGCCGGTCGCCACGCCGGCAATGTCGCCCGCGGTGCCTTCATAACGGTGGTCGCCGGTGCGGCGAATGCGCCATACCCGCTGCTGCTTTTCGCCATCATCGTAGATAAAGCGTTCGTGGAGCGTCAGCGTGTCGCCAACAACGTCGCCGTCAATGGCGACATGGAAGCGGCGCAGCTGTTTGCCGTTGCGATCCTGAACCATCCCCCAGGCTTCCGTTTTGCCCTGAAAGTAGTGGAAAATGTCCAGCGCCGGCTGCTGCTGCCGGTAGTCGGCCACTTCGGCGCTGCAGCCCGCCAGCGCCAGCATCAGCAGCGCGAGGCCAAGGGTCAGAATGCGTTTCATGATGTTCGCTCCGCGGTAAGCTGCACAACGCTGATGGTGCGGGCGTTAAACCCGGCTTCGCAGTAGCCGAAGTAGTAGAGCCACATGCGGCGGAAGCGATCGTCAAAGCCGAGCTTCTCAATATCCTGCCAGGCGTGGATAAATCGCTGCCGCCAGTGGGCCAGGGTGCGGGCGTAGTCCGGCCCCATATCGAACAGATCGCGCACCACAAAATCGGTGTGCCGCGTCATCAGCTCGTTCATCGCCGTAATGCTGGGCAAAAATCCGCCGGGGAAGATGTAGCGCTGAATAAAATCCACGTTTTTGCTGTAGCCGCGATAGCGCTGATCCTGGATGGTAATTGCCTGGATCGCCATTCTGCCGCCCGGGCGCAGCCGCGCCTGGCAGGTGCGAAAGAAAGCCGGCAGATAGCGTTGCCCCACGGCTTCAATCATCTCCACCGACAGCAGCTTGTCGTACTGGCCGGTCAGATCGCGGTAATCGCAGAGCAGTACCTCGACGCGATCCTGCAGCCCGGCGCGGGTAATTCGCGCGTTGGCCCACTGGAACTGTTCCTGCGACAGGGTGGTAGTGGTGACCCGGCAGCCGTAGTGGCGGGCGGCGTATTCGGCCATCGCCCCCCAGCCGGTGCCAATCTCCAGGAGATGATCGCCGGGCGTAAGCGCCAGACGCTCGCACAGGCGCGCCATTTTGGCCCGCTGGGCCTGGGTAAGATCCTGGCCGTCGTCGGTAAACAGCGCGCTGGAGTAAAGCAGCTCGTCGTCAAGGAAGTGGGCGTAAAAGTCGTTGCCCAGATCGTAATGGGCGGCGATATTCGCCTTCGCCTGCGCGCGCGAGTTGCGGCGCGTCCAGTGGCGCAGCCGCTCTACGGGCTTGCCCAGCAGCCGGAAGCCGCGCTCCAGCCGCCCCAGTACCTGGCCGTTACGCGCCAGGATCTGCAGCAGCGGCGTCAACTGCTGGCTCTCCCATTCGCCGTCCATCCAGGCCTCCGCGGCGGCGAGGCTGCCGCCGGTCAGTAAACGCCGGTAGACGCCCGAGGAGAGCACGTGCACCTCGGCGCGCAGCGCGGCGGCGGGGTCGCCAAAATGAAAGGTCTGCGCCCCTTCGCGTACGGTGAGCGCCCCTTCGCGAATGCCGCTCAACAGACGAAAGAGCAACCAGCGCGCGAAACGCACGTTGCGCGGGATATCGGGTTCAAGCGCAAAGACTGGATCGGTCATGAGCGTTCACTCCTGCTGACAGGATGGTTGTACAGCGGCACGCGCTTGAGCCATAGCCGCAGCGCCTGCCAGTAGATCGCGAGGACGGTTTTCAGCGTCATCAGCGGAATGCGCAGCAGCAGCCCGCGCAGGCTGGCCCGCGTTAAAGGCGCGCGGCTCAGGGCCAGCGTGGCGTCGAAGACTTTCGCGGCCTGATGGTTCTCGATATGCATGTGCAGCGTTTTACCGGGACTGTTAAAGCGCCAGAGGTAGACCATATCCATCGGGTTAAACGGCGAGACGTGAAAGGCTTTCGCCAGCGGGCGCGCCCGTTGACCGTCTACCGCGTAGTAATGGCGCTCATTCCACGGCGTGTTGCGCACTTCGGCCAGCACCCAGCGCAGGGTACCGGCGCCGTCGTAGCAGTAGTAAAAGTTGACCGGGTTAAAATGAAAGCCCAGGTAGCGCAGTTGGGTCAGCAGCATGACGCGGCCATCCGGGCGCGCGCCGGTCAGGCTTTCCAGCCGGTTCAGAACCTGCGCTTTCAGCTGCGTGCCCAGCGGATAATCCGCATCGTAAAAAGAGGCGGCAGCAAAGCGATTGCGGCGGATACCCGCTTCGCCGAGCCGATCCAGCTCATCCAGATCGAGCCAGGCCATAAAGATGCGATAGCGAAAGTGGTGCGCTTTCGGCTGAAGACGGCGGTGGCGTAATACGCCCTGATAGAGGCAGCTGTTCATGTCAGAGGTTCTCCGCCGCGATGATGCCGTTGACCACATCGAGGGCGCTGCGCACGCCATCTTCATGAAAACCGTTGTACCAGTACGCGCCGCAGAACCAGCTTCGCTGGCGGCCGTTAATCTCCTCGCGCCGCATCTGGGCGGACCAGCTTTGGGGATTAAATAGCGGGTGTTCATAGACCATACGCTTCCAGACGAAGCGCGGGTCCACCGGCGTTGGCGGATTGAGGGTGACGCAGAACAGCGGGGCGTCGGCAGGCAGGCCCTGGAGAATATTCATGTTATAGGTGACGCAGGCGCTGGCCTGATCCTGTTCGCTCAGGCGATAGTTCCAGCTGGCCCAGGCGCGCTTGCGCACCGGCAGCCAGCGGGGATCGCTGTGCAGGACCACCTCGTTTCGCTGCCAGCCGATATCCCCCAGTATTTCGCCTTCGGCGAGCGTCGGGTCCGCCAGCATGGCCAGCGCTTCGGCAGAGTGGCAGGCGAAGATCGCCTGATCGAAGTGCTGCTCCCCCGATGCCAGCTGGAGCGTGACGCCATCCTGATGACGGATCACGTTCTGCACCGGCGCATTGAGGCGCAGGCGCAGGCGATCGCCAGACCGGGCAAGCAGGGCGCGCACGTATTCGCGCGAGCCGCCGGGCACCACGTACCACTGCGGGCGCTGGCGGATATCCAGCAGGCCGTGATTATCAAAGAAGCGCAAGAACAGCGCCAGCGGGAAGCGGCGCATCTCCTGCAGCGACGAAGACCAGATAGCGGCCCCCATCGGCAGGATATAGTGGCGTGCGAAAAAGGGGCTAAAACGGTGCCGCTCAAGGAAGATCTGCAGCGTGGCGCCCGGGTCGAACGCCCCCGCCAGAGCCTGCTTCGCCAGGCGATTAAAGCGGACGATCTCCGTCAGCAACCCCCAGAAGGCCGGCTTTAGCAGATTGCGCCGCTGGGCGAAAAGCGAGCTCAGGCTGTGGCCGTTATACTCCAGCGCGCTCTGCGGATTGTGGACTGAAAAGCTCATCTGCGTTTTTTGACCGCTCAGCCCCAGCTCGTTAAGCAGGCCCATAAAGCGCGGATAGGTGCGATCGTTATACACGATGAATCCGGTATCGATGGCCCAGGTACCCTGCGGCGTGGCGATATCCACCGTGGCGGTATGCCCCCCCGGCGTGGACGCCGCTTCGAACAGGGTCACTTCGTGTTGCCCGGCAAGGCGCCAGGCGCAGGTCAGCCCGGCAATGCCGCTGCCAATAATCGCGATTTTCATGGGCGCACCATCCTGCGCAATAGCCTGCGCTGAAGTCCTTCAGGAAGCCCGGCCAGCAGACGCAGAAGCAGGCAAAAGCCCGTCGGGAAGGCGATACGATCGTGCCCTTTCGCCAGACCGCGGCGAATCGCTTTAACCGCCTGCTCCACGCTCACCTGGCCGGGCATAGAAAAATCGTTTTTACGCGTCAGCGGAGTGTCAACAAACCCAGGCGAAACGACCGTGACGGCGATCCCTCTTGGCTCCCAGTCCAGGCGCAGACTGTTGGCAAACCAGGTCAGCGCCGCTTTCGAGGCGCCATAGGCTTCGGCCCGAGGAAAGGGTAGCCAGTGCGCCATCGAGCTCACCAGCACCACGCGATTCCCGGCTGACAGCTGCGACTGAATCGCCGCCAGGCAGTTCACCGGCCCGAGAAAATTAGTGGTGATGACCCTTTCAACCAGCCCGGCATCCACCGTTCCGTGTTCGAGATATTCGCAGGTCCCGGCGCAGAGAATGATCAGATCGGCGCGGCAGTCAGCGAGCGTCTGGCGACAGGCATCCCTGTCCGTCATATCGAAAGAGCGGACGCTGATGTGGGGACTGTGCTGCTGTAGCGCCGACAGACGCGACGGATCGCGGCCGCAGGCGATAACCCGGTGGCCGTCCGCAGCGAAGGACCTGGCGAGCCCGGCGCCAATGCCGGAGCTGGCGCCGGTGATGAGCACCGTCATCATGACCGCACCCTCCGTTTAGCGCCGCGCACCGCCCAGCCCAGCAGGGGAAGGTGTTCGTACAGCATCTCCCCGGCGTCGTAGTAGTCACGCTGGTGAATAATTCGTTCGTCTTCAACGGTGACCACCGAACAGCCCGCAAGCTGTAGCGCCTTACCCCCGGCAAGTCTCGGATGCGACCAGTGCATGGTCCAGGCGACGGCAAAACGTTGACCTTCGCAGAGCGGGGCATCGAGGGTGAAACGGCAATGATCGACGTTGGCCAGCAGGTGCGAAAGATAATCCTGGATTGCGGACAGCCCCCGGTGTTGGCCAAAAGGATCGATCAGCACCGCATTCGTGTGGTACAGCGCGGCCAGCGCCGAAGGCGGCTGGGTATCCAGCGTGGCGTAGTACGTACTAAAACGGCTAATGATGGATGGCGAGGGACTCATAGGTCACTTCCTGAGTAAACAATATGGCATAGTTAAAACTTACACAATTAATATTATTTGTCCAAGTTTTGACTAAAATATTTTTTATTTTCATTGATTATCAGTTGGTTAATAACATGTCTTTGAAGCATGATTTTGTGGGTGTTGGAGAGAAAAGAAGAGTCAGCGGGCTTGTGCGGAAAAAGAAGAGGGGCAATTCTGAGGGACCTGCTCGTTGCGCCACGGAGCGGTGGCGCACGCAATTACAGCGCAACAATCTCCAGAGAGACAACCTGCTGCTGCCAGCGTTCAACCTGTTTCTGCCGGGCTGGAGAGAGTTTACCGGTCGTCACCAGTAGCCATTTGCGATCCGGCAGGATCTCCGGCGCCAGGGTCGCGGGGGGAGAGGGAAGGATGTCGATGCGGTGGCCCTGACCGGTGCGTTTGAGCGCTTCGAGCCAGATTTCGCAGGCGTCCGTCAGGTGCCAGCCGGTGATCAGATAGTTATCGCCGGGCGCCTTTTTGTCCCCTTCGAGGCAAAAAGAGGTGTAGGCGATAATGATGCCGTCGAGGATTTCGCGCAGCGTCATGATGGCCGGTACGTTGGCGGAAACCTGGCTACGCAGCGGGCGCAGCACTTCGGTGACCAGCTCGGGGCGGGGGGATTCACGACCGGCGTCGTAAATCAGCTGGCGCAGGGATTCGATTTTCCCCTCTTTAAGCCGCTGGAGCATGCTCTCCTGCAAGGTGATCCAGTTATTCGTCCGCCGTGCGCCAGGGCGCGCCAGCAGGGGCTTTACCTGGCTGACAGGTACCCCTTTTTTTACCCAGTCGAGGATTTTAAGCGCCTGCTGGATATCGTCATCGTTATACAGGCGATGGCCGCCATCGGTACGCTGTGGTTTAAGCAGGCCGTAGCGACGCTGCCAGGCGCGGAGCGTCGTTGCGTTTATGCCGCAAAGCTGCGCAAATTCTCCGATGGAGTAGGTCATAAGGTACACCTGATAATCAACAATACTCTCAATAATATACTACGAATAGCGGCGGGTTGAGTGCATTCCACGCGTTTGCAAACCGTAGCCTCGCCGGAACTTAGTGAAAAGAAAAAGGAGAGAACAAATAAATCGCCACCATCCCTGAGAGGCTGACGATCGTGCTGATGATGAATCGGGTTCTGAACGGCTGCTTTTGCGTTTTGTGGCGGAACAGCTGTTGGCCGGCTATCGCGCCAGCCCAGCCGCCCAGCACCCCGAACGCCAGCAATGTGGCTTCCGGTACTCTGCGCCAGGCCCTGCGCGCCGCCATTTTATCCACGCCGTAGATCGCCAGGGTCAGCGCGTTGACCAGCAGGAGCCAGGTAGCAAAGGGCCAGGCGGTAAAAATGCTGCCGACCGCTGCGAAAATCAGAAGCAAATAACAACATCGATTGAGATTTATCATATGAGCCGCGGTTATTTTTAGCGTGTATCGAAGCCGCATTATACGCATTACCCGCGGCGAGAAAAATCCGCTACCCGCATCGGATGGCGCCAGCTTATTGCGTCATTTGCCGGCTGGTGTACAACGTCATCCCGACCGCGGCAAGAAGCAGTATGCCGCTTAAGCCAAACGCGCTTTGCCACCCCAGGCGGTCAAATACCAAACCGCCCGTCGTCGAACCCAGCGCGATCGACAGCTGAATAACGGCAACCATCAGACCGCCTCCCGCTTCGGCGTCGTCGGGCAGCGTCCGCGCGATCCATGTCCACCAGCCGGTTGGCGCCGCGGTCGCCAGCATCCCCCACAGGCTTAACAGCACGGCAACGGTCCAGGCGTGGTGTCCTACCAGAAGCAACGTGCCGGCGATGAGGGCCATCAATAAAGGGATGGTCATTAAGGTCTGATAAAACCGGGCGTTGAGGAGTGTTGAAACGCCCAGGGTGCCGATAAAACCCGCGACGCCGATAGCGAGTAAAATCAGGGACAGACCAGAGGCGCTGACGCCGGTCACCGCTTCCAGAAACGGCCGCACGTAGGTAAATAAGGCAAACTGCCCCATAAAGAAGAGTCCGCAGGCCAGCAGACCGATCGCGACGATGGAATGTCTGAGCAGGCGAAGCACGGAGCCGCGCGGCCGGCTCGCTTTATCGCTTTCCATCGCAGGCAGGCTGAAGCACTGCCAGATGAACGCGACTATCGCCAGCGGTACGAGGCAAAAAAAGGCGCCGCGCCAGCCGACGGTGGCCCCCAGATAGCTGCCAAGCGGCGCGGCCACGACGGTCGCCAGCGCGTTGCCGCCGTTGAAAATCGCCAGCGCGCGGGGAACCTGGTGCGCGGGGACCAGCCTGATGGCGGTGGCCGCCGACATCGACCAGAATCCCCCGATAACGATGCCAATCAGGGCTCTTCCCGCCATATAGATCGCATAGCTGTGGGCCAGCGCGACAATCATTCCCGAGACCGCCATCAGAACCGTCAGCCCCAGCAGAAGGTGTTTACGATTCAGACTTCCGGCAAGGTTAGAGATAGTCAGGCTGGTCAGCACCGCCAGGGCGCCGGAAATCGCAATGCCCTGGCCTGCCAGCCCCTCGGTGATGTTTAGCTCTCCGGCGATCGGCGTCAGCAGGCTGACCGGCAGAAATTCGGAAGCGATGAGGACAAAAACGCACAGCGTCATGGCAAAGACGCCGCCCCAATGGGCGTGCGGTTGAGGGTGTGGTGTACGACGACTCAGTGTGGACATGATAGGGGTATCTCTGTATTTTCCCGGCCAGATTCGGGTGCGGCCGGAGCGGTCGCTATTCATTGAATAACGACTAAAACGTGGGTAAACGTCATGCGCGGGCGAGGGCAAGCCGCCCGCGACGATCGGGCGGCTTCCGGCCGTTATCTCAGGTTGGTTTTGAAAAACTGTTCAAATCTGGCAAACGGGATTTTACCGGCCGCATTGTCATAGAGATCGACATGGTTCGCGCCGGGGACGATCACCAGCTCTTTCTCTTTGCTGCCGATGGCCTTAAAGGCGTCTTCGGCAAAATAGCGTGAGTGGGCTTTTTCTCCGGTCACGATCAGCGTCGGGATAGTGACTTCACTGGCATAGCTCAGCAGCGGCATATTCATAAACGACAGCGGCATGGTTGCATTCCACGCGCCGGTTGAGTTCACGGAGCGGGCGTGGAAACCGCGCGGCATCCGATAATAGTCAAAGAACTCTTTCAAAACCGGGTTCGGGTTGGCCGGTAAGGTTTCCGGCAGAATACGATCGCCTGCGCTGACGTGACCTTTCTGATCGACATAAATATCATGCCCGCCCGGCGCGAAGGTGCCGCTTTCCGCATCCTTCCAGCGCTGCGCGTTCAGATACTGCAAGACGGCGCGGCGATCGGCGGTGGTATAGCGGTCTTTACCGTCGCCAACGCCGTGGCCCATCGCGCGGCTCATGTCGTACATGACGCTGGTGGCCACCGCTTTCACCCGGGTATCCATCGCGGCGTCGTTCAGCGCCATGCCGCCCCAGCCGCAGATGCCGAGCAGGCCAATTCGGTTGCGGTCCACCTCGTTTTGCAATCCTAAGAAATCCACCGCCGCGCTGAAATCCTCGGTGTTGATATCCGGAGAGGCGACGTTACGCGGATGGCCGCCGCTTTCCCCCGTATAAGAAGGATCGAAGGCGAGGGTGACAAAACCCTGTTCCGCCAGGGTCTGCGCATACAGACCGCTGGACTGCTCTTTCACCGCGCCGAAGGGGCCGCTGACTGCAATCGCCGCCAGCTTGCGCTCGCCGCGATCTTTCGGAATGTAGAGATCGCCGACCAGGGTTATCCCATAGCGGTTCTGGAAGGTCACCTTACGGTGAGTGACTTTCGCGCTTTCCGCGAAGGTTTTGTCCCATTTTTCGACCAGCGAAACGGGCGCGTTTGGATTGGTTGTCCCGGCATAGCTCATGGTGGTGACTCCACTTAGTGACGCGCATAGCAGCATGGCAGGCATGGCGGCCGTCAATTTTCTGGTAAACGCTTTCATTAATCATTCCCCTAAAACAGGTTCCAGATACAGGTTTCATACGGACAACGCTGCTGTGCTTTGTTGCAATGCGCTGATTATAGTTAGCAGTCAGAGTGCTGATTAGCGGGTGAAAAGTGCTAAGATTCATATCATATTGTTATAAATTACGGCGCAGGCGCGGGAGGAATCATGGCAAAACGGGAAAACTATAACGATCTGTACCTGTTTATGCTGGTGGTGCGGGAGGGCAGTTTTACCGCCGCGGCGCAGCGGCTTGGGTTGGCGCAATCCGGCGTCAGCCGTGCGGTACGTGAACTTGAAGAAAGGCTGGGGGTACAGCTTCTGGTGCGTACCACCCGTAAACTCTCGCTCACCCAGGCCGGCGAGCAGCTCTATCGAACCGTTGAATCCGGCTTTGATGCGTTAGATTCGGGGCTTTCCACTCTGGCGTATTATCGCAACACCCCCACCGGTACCGTCCGCATCAATGCCAGCCAGCACGCCATTGATAAAGTGCTTCTGCCAAAGCTTTCGGTGTTCAAACAACGCTATCCCGATATCCGGCTGGAACTCATCAGTGAAAGCCGGTTTGTCGATATTATCGCGGAGCGATTTGATGCCGGGGTGCGTCTGGGGCCGGAAGTCGGCGGCGGTATGGTCGCGGTGCGCATTTCACCCGATATGGAGATGGTCGTTGTCGGCACGCCCGAGCATTTTCGCCGCTACGGTTTTCCGCAAACGCCGGCGGACCTGGTGGTTCATCCCTGTATCGCGTACCAGTTTGGCGACGGGACTATTTATGCCTGGGAACTCAATCAGGACGGTAAAAAAATCACCCACCGGCCGCAGGGACAGTGGGCCTTTGCCGACAGCTATATGGAAGCGAAGGCCGCCCGGCTGGGGTTGGGGCTGGCCTATGTCCCGCAGGAACTGGTTGCCGATGACTTAGAGCGAGGCGCGCTTATCAGAGTCCTGCAGCGTTACAGCCAGCGGCTGGAAGGCTCTTTTCTCTATTATCCCCATCGTAATGTGTCGCCCGCGCTGCGGGCGGTGATAGACACGCTGAGAATCTGAGCAAGCAGGACCCAGAGTGGGGCGCGGATCGTTGACTGGGTTTAAGGCAGTAACCGCAAGCATTTATCAATCATTGTGGTTTTTCACGGGGATGAGTGCCTTAATCCCGTTTTTCCAATAAGCTTTCTAACCACTCGGTAAACACCCGCACTTTGCGTGAGAGATGGCGGTGCGGATACAGAAGTGACAATTTGCGATCGGGGGTAGGGTTGTCAGGTAAGACTTCCACTAACAGGCCGCGATCGAGATAAGGCTGTAAAAAAACGTTCATTCCCTGGACTAATCCCAGCCCTGCCAGGCCTGCCGATAAATAGGTTTCAGAGTTATCGATGACCAGCTTGCCGGGAAGCGTCATTTCAACAGTTCCTTCTGGCGTAGAAAACGTCCACGGCATAATTTGTCGGCTGCTGCTGTTAATCCAGTTGATGGCCTGATGCTGCTGTAGATCCTCCAGCGTTTGCGGCACACCGTGGCTGGCAATATAGGACGGGCTGGCGCAGGTCGTCATTTTAATATTGCCTAACTTACGGGCGATATAGTCCCCGTCGTCCAGTTCCCCCACCCGCAGTAAGCAATCAAGACCATCGCGCAGCATATCCCGGCGGAGGTCTGAGCTACTGAGGATGATTTCGACGCCAGGGTGCTGGCGATAAAAATCAGGCAGATGGGGGACGACCAATAACGTCGCAAAAGCGACGGGCATATCCACGTGAAGCTGGCCGTGTAATATGCTATCGCTCCCAAACGACTCCAGCAGCGCATCTGCCTGGGCCAGTAAAGGTTTACTCTGCCGATAAAACGCTTCGCCGTCAGGCGTCAGGTTGATGCGCCGCGTTGTTCGCTGCATCAAACGCGTGCCGCAGTGCTGCTCAAGCAGCTGCAATGCCTTAGTGACGGCAGGACGATGAATCTGCAGGTTCTCCGCTGCCTGAGTAAAGCTACCGGACTCGACAATTTCAATAAAAATGCGAATCGATTCAAAGAGGTTTATTTGCATAGCGGGCTTCTTTTGCCGGGATCGGGATATCACATTGTTACTGATTTTATAATAGTGATGCACTTTTTTGGCTATTTTTCTAAATAATATAACGTCCTACACTCCTTCCATCATGAAACTGAACCGCTCCATAGCGCTATTGTGAAGGATATTACTCCATGAAAAATAACCGAATCTGCCAGATCCTGAATATAGAAAAACCTGTTATTCAGGGGCCGTTATCGTGGTTGACCGATGCCCGTTTAGTCGCCGCTGTCAGCAATGCCGGCGGGCTTGGTGTGCTGGGGCCGAATGCCGGTTTAACCGCTGAGACCGCGGTGTCCACGCCGGAAGAAACCGCCGAAAAAATGCGTGAAGAGATCCGCAAAACCAAACGGCTGACCGAAAAACCTTTCGGCGTGAACCTGATCCCCGCGGCTGAAAACGATATCTGGACCCCGCCTATTTTGCAGGTGATAAAAGAAGAGGGTGTCAGGGCCGTGGTGTATACCGGCTACGGTGAAGGAGCGCTCATACCGGCGCTGTTCAACGAATTAAAAGAGGCGGGCATTGCTATCATCTATCGCGATATTAACCCGACGCCTGAAAATACCCGCCTTGCTGAAGAAGCGGGTGCCGATATCATCGTCGCGACCGGCTTTGATGAGGGAGGAACATTGCCGGGGACCGCGCTGGGAACCTTTTCTATCGTGCCGCTGATCGCCGATGCGGTGAAGCGTGTTCCGGTGATGGCCGCGGGCGGTATTACCGACAAGCGCACCGCCAGAGCGGCGCACGCGCTCGGCGCTGAAGGGATATTTGCCGGTTCGGTTTTTATCGCGACGGAAGAAAGCAGAGTGCCGCGGTCGGTCAAAAATAAAATTATTGCCGCCAGTGGCCTGGATTTACTGCTTTTCCGCACGCTGCCCCATTACTATCGCTCTCTGCCGGGCAGACTGGCCGAAAAACTGGTGGCGATGGATAAAGCCGGCGCCAGCAACGAGGCGCTCGGTGAAGCAATGGGGGGATTACGCGGCCTGCGCGTCGGCATGCTGGAAGGCAATGCCGATGAGGGTTATATCGCGCTCGGCACGGGTATCGACAGCATCCGCAGCGTCAAAAGCGTAGCGGAAGTGGTCGACGCGTTAACCGTGAGTTAGCGCTCCCCAAGAGACGCAGGCCGTTCAGCTAAATCATCCGCTTGTTAGCGTGTCTGACTGAGAATAATACGGTCGAATATACGGTCGCCCAGCCAGACGCGCAGACAGATAAGCATTTTTGCAAACTTACCTGCGGCATAGCGCGTACGTGGGTTCTTACTGTTAATGGCGCTTGAAACGACATCCGCGATAACCTTCGGATCGCTGCCTGTCCCGTGCCCGTAAGTTTTTTTGATCGACGCGGCCACCATTTTCACCAGTTGGCCATAGGGGCCACTGTGTGAACGTTTGACGATGCTTTCGCTGGCAGCATCACCGAAGCCTGTCTCTATCACCCCCGGCTCGACGATCGTGACCTTAATCCCAAATCCGGCGACCTCCAGGCGCAGGCAGTCTGACCATCCTTCGAGCGCGTGTTTTGTGGCGTGGTACCAGGCACCAAGGATGCTGTACATCTTCCCTCCCATCGAGGAGATGTTGACAATATGCCCGCTACGTCTGGCCCGCATTGCAGGGAGCAGTAGCTGCGTCAGCCGTGCGGCACCAAAGAGGTTAACCTCAAATTGATAGCGTGCTTCATCAATACCGATCTCTTCTACGGGTCCATACAGGCCAAAGCCTGCATTATTGATCAGGACATCCACTCCCCCGGTTTGCGACAGAATGGCGTTTACACAGGAGACAATCTCCTCATCCCTGGCTATATCCATCCGTAACGGCTGTGCGCCAAGTTCGGCCAGATCGGCCATTTTATCGATGCTACGGGCGGCAACATATACCTGGTAACCATCCTGAATCAGGCGACGGGCAATAGCTTTGCCCATCCCTGACGATGCGCCGGTGACCAGCGCGGTTTTCTTTTCCGGAGCGAACATAAGGACCTCGTTTCATGGACTGGCTACAGTTTGCCTGCAGACAGGCTCTTTTCATCTGGCCTTATGCGCCAGTACGCTTGCTAACGGCGCCATTCGCTTCAGATCAGAAAGGAAGCCGCCTTTTGTGGAAACGACAGGAGGTAACGCGATTCTTATGGCAAGTTGGTGCTTAACAACCGCGTCATCTCGTTTGTTTAACCTGAGGAGTTCTTTCCATTAAGACGCATGCTCCCTCTGACGGTTTCCGGCGTCTGTCCGGTCCAGGCCATAAATGCGCGATAGAAGGAGTTTGGATCTTCAAAGCCAAGCAGGAATGCAATCTCATAGCCGGAGAGATGGGTATGACTCAGATAGTGCCGCGCCAGGTTCTCCCGGCAAATATTGACCAATGTACGAAAATTTCCTCCCTCACTTTCAAGTCTGCGCTGAAGCGTACGTTTGCTCATACCGAGACGCTCCGCCGTTTTCTCAATAGTGGCTTCGTTACCGGGAAGAAGCTCAAGAAGTACCGCCTGTACGCGTTCAGTTGTTGAGGCCGTTTCATCTAACGTGCTGAGACGGCGGCGCAGCTCTGGTTCAAATATTTGCCACATTCCTTCGTTCACCGTTAAAAACGGGCGGAGGGCATCAGCGGCGGAAAAGCTGATGGCCGGTTTTTCTCCATACGCTACGGCGGTACCGAAAAAGCGGGTAAGGTGGCCGTCCTGTATTCTGGCGGGAAGCTGAGGGAGCGTGACTTTCACTGCTGTGACCGGTTCGCGAGTGGCAAGTTTTAGCAGCCGCAGTAAGAAAGCAAGTTCTGCTATCTGCAGGGACGGAGGAATGTTTGTCGCTGACAGCCAGCGCGGTGAAACGGTAAGGATGCCGCTGTGTTCTACAACTATTTCCAGAACCATTGGGGCAATGAGTTGCTTATATCTGGCCAGTCGCTGAACTGCCTGCATCATGTTGGTGCTGCATAGTGCGGCGAAAAGCGGGGGATCAAAGATTTCAGCAGAGACTCTTTCTACCAGTGGTAAGGGAAAAGCAGGATCGTTTGTTTCTACCTCAAGGGCGCGCCAGAAACGAATATACTCCTCGATATTAAGGCCGCGCTCTGTCCTCGAAAACGTGTCGTCGGGCAATCCTGCTTTGCGTAGTAGATGTTGAGGCTCTAAACCCGCATCTTTTAGCAGCGCTTTCCAGCCGATATTGAGAGAGAAAGTACGGTTATGTGCCATTGTCAGGTTTCCGCAGGATGAGTGTTGTCAGGGAGCGAATCTTTTCCCGGAGAAGAGCATAACGTTTCAATCCTGGCGGTAACATTCATAAAGCGCCACAATTGTGGCAAATCACGCCAAATGAGAGGCGGCTGTACACCTTCCCGGGGTCATCGGGTCATCCCTGGGCGGCCTCTCCAGCCTGGGCCCTGGATTCATTCGCGTTACCAGCTCGCCAGCTGGCGAACATCGTGGCGTGAAAATAAAGCTTGCTATCAATCGCCATCTGTGTGATCAATAGCAAGTTGATTTACTACACAGATGCGGTAATAAACGGTTTAGCGAAGCAGTTCTCATCTCAAGCGTTATCCATAGATAATCCTTCTTTAGACTCTCCTTATCGTGATTAATTAAGCTCTGTGACGCGAATAATGTTAAAGTTTTTTGAACCTGCGACAACGATGACGGTCTAAACCCGAGTAGACAGGCTCAGAAGCTGGCGCAAACGGTGATAGTGAAGGAAAGTCCTTGTATCTCCCGTTTAGCGTGAAAAGTGCATAAGAGATAGCGTTATCCCAAAGCACACGATTATTTTATTGAAATCTACCGAACATTACGTGCCCTCGGGCAAACTAAGAAATTAACAACATTAAAAAATCGCTGGTGCAGTAATAGAGTTCAGTCTGAAGTGCGCTTCAGATGTTTCTATAAGAAGTAATGACAATGATGTCATTGTTATTCTCACCATTCAGAGCAGCGTTTTTACGCTGTGACAGAAAAGCCGGGAAGGCGTTTTCTGTGAAATATGGCTAAATGTCCCTGCGGTAGAGAATGTTGTAGCAAAAAGAGGCTAACATCATGATTGACCACATTCATTTCAGATGCCCATGCTGTCATGGGTCACAGTACAGAACATCCACCTACGATGTTTCTGAAAAAAATCCGTTTGGCGCGAAATGCATTTTTTGTAAATCCGCAATGATTACATTTGATAACATCGCACCGCATATTTCCAGAAACTCGGCATCGCTGGCGTTACGGAAGTAAGAAAAGGTCCCGAAAAGGGCCTTTGATATCTGCAAATACCCTAAATAATTCGAGTTGCTTAAAGGCGGCCAGGGCGTGAGCTTCAAGAAGCATAGATAACGCCTTATCCCGGCGGCCCGTAAGGGCGAGGCTCATGGATGAACCGAGTAAACACATAAGCCGCTTGAAGTATGACGGGTATAGTAAGCATTATTACCATTTTGATCGGGCTGCCTGCGGGCAGCTTTTTAGTTTGTTTAAATTTAAATCACGCCGTACTTTTCTTCTCTTTGCCGATGTGCGTCAATGCGCAGCTACGCAATTCTTACGGAAATCTTGTTGCGTTCTATAATTCTTAAACCAGAACTAATCAGGTATTTCTATGCATATACTACCGCCCGTCCGTCCGGAAGAGAGTATCCAGCGCTTAACGGCGCTCCTGACGCCAATTGCTGAAAAAATGGTCGTTGTGCCGCGGAAACGCATGACCTGGACGCATAAAAATCAACCGCAGTTGTTCCTTTTCCTTGACGGCGAGCTCTCCATACTCCGGGCCTCGGACGGTCTGTTGATTGTCACGGTTTACCACCCACACCTGTTTGGTATTGCCGAGATGATCCAGCCGGTACGCGGCCATCAGCTGCGTGCGGAAACCGAATCGACAATACTGCGCGTTGATGCGCAAAAAGCGATGGAAACCTTTCGCCAGCACGGCGTTTGGGAAGACGTCGCCTCACTGTTGTCGTACCACACGGCTTATCTTTTCTATCGCGACGCGCTCGTCGTACAGCAGCGAACCTACGCCGTTATCCGCAATCATTTGCAGGAAATGGGCCAGCTACCCGAAGAGACCCGGATGCGGGTCTCTATCCTGGATTATATCCAGGAACGTACGCACTTATCACGCAGCAGTGTATTAAACGTGTTGTCGGCGTTAAAAAGTGGTAATTATATTGCTTTTAAACGGGGAGGGTATTTGACGGGGGTGAATAAATTACCCGAGCGTTTTTAGCGCTGGCAGTTTGTCCAAAATTAAATAATAAAACGATTATCAGCGCGACGTTAATATTCTATTGTAGGCCCACTTAACTTTTGACGATGACATTTATTCGACAACGGGTCGACAATGGGATGATTATGAAGAAGACGCTTATTACGTTAATTATTGCTCATACTTTTACGGCGACTGCCGCTTTTGCTGCTGCGGAGACAGGGACCTGGTACGCGGGGTCTAAATTTGGCTGGTCGCACTACGGCGACTCCAGCACCGATCGGCAAGTCGATGTTGACCGTGATAACGTCGGCGGCGGTGTGTTTACCGGCTATCAGATTAACCCCTGGCTGGCGGTTGAAGGTGGATATGACTATTTAGGGAATATGGGCATCAATGGTCGCCATGGCGCAGCCGGTTCGCAAATGAAAAGTCAGGGGCTACAGCTTTCGTTGAAGGCCAGCTACAGCCTGACCAGCGACTGGGATCTGTACGGCCGGGCCGGCCTGATGGGCTACCGTGCGGAATCCGATGTGAATGGAAAAAATCGATTTGATACGGGCGTGCGTCCGGTGCTGGCTTTCGGTACCGAATATGCCTTTAATGACAGATGGTCGGGGCGCCTGGAGTACCAGTGGGTCAACAATGTGGGTAACGAAAACCAAATTGGCGTGAGCAGCGATGTGAGCTCCATGATGGCCGGCATTAGCTACCGCTTTGGGCAATAAACGCATCGTACTGGAAGAGTCTCCTTTGAATAAAAGGGGCTCTTTATCTGCTAATGGTATACCTATGGTCATAATTACAGTATAGAACTGGTAGCCACAGGACCCAATAAAGTGTGATCGTGATCAACATTGATAATCGCCAATGCCTTTAAATATGATACAGGGAAAATAAATGTAATATATTAATGGTGATTTTATGGCAATTAAGGATTTTTTTAAACAGACCACACCTGGACGCCGTCGTTATGGCGTAGCGTTATTTGTCGGGGTAGTGGCAGGGATTATGTCGGCATTTGTTAAATGGGGCGCTGAAGTTCCTTTACCACCGCGTACTTTCTCCGGTGGCAGAGATGAATTTAACCCACCTTATCTTTTCTTACGCGACTATCTGGGCATTGACCCGACGCATACGGTTTATACTTTTTCCGAACACATCATCAATCCGGTGATGGTTACGCATATTATATTCTCATTGGTATTTGCCGTTGGCTATTGTGTCGTCGCGGAGGTCTTTCCGAAAGTTAAATTATGGCAGGGGGTATGGGCCGGGATTGTCGCAACTATCGCCGTACACTGGATTTCCTTTCCGTTACTGGGCCTGACCCCCTCTTTATTGAATATTCCTGCCGATGAATATGTTTCGGAACTGGTGGGGCATATTTTTTGGTTCTGGGCCATTGAGATGATTCGTCGCGATCTTCGCAACCGCATCACCCACGAACCGGACGCTGAAGTGCCTCTTGACGCGCCGTTCAGATAATTAATCCCCACAGAGCCCGCGATCTCGCGGGTTGTGTGGGGCGGGACGTAGAGATCAGGACAGAGATGAAGGCATTGTATTCAGCGCGAAGTTGAGGATCTTCTCGCCATCAAATGAGGCATAGGGCAAGCTTTCAATCACGGCAATTTCTTGTGGTAAATGCAGTGCGCTAATAAATTGTTCAACCTTATACTGGATATGCGGCGCAACCAGTACGCCATCATAGGCAGGCGCGACGCTAAAGAAATTTTCAACCCCAACGGCGCTGATTAATAAATCTAATTGCCGATCGTCAGCAATTTTTTGCATTTTGCGGGCAATAATCCCTGCCGTTTCGCCAAACAGACAGCATATTAATAGTTTTTTCACGATTTAACCCTCGGTGAGATAGCGAAGCTACACTATTCCTCCTTTACTCACGAAAATGCGCGATGTATCAATATTTGAGGTTAATTTCTGCGGATATTTTTATTATGATGGAGAGCATCACAGATGCGAAAAACGTATGCCTCTGTGATGCTGTGAATGGCAGGGATGACTCTCAGGCTACCTTTTTTTACGTGAAATCAGGAAGCGATCGCCGGCTCGCGTGAGCTTCGTTCCATTTGTACAGTACTCGATAGCAAAATTAAAAAACTCATCAGAGTCGAGCTCGAAATCCAGTTCGAGTTTAATGGCGTCGCCGGACTGCAGAAGCTGCTTTGCCTGTTCCAGATTGCTGGCTTTTACTGTTCCCATCTCTTCACCTCGTTTTAGTGCTGGTGGCGTCCGGGGGCTATCCTACAGGCTTTGTTTTACGAACGCGTGACACGGCTTATTATTTGCGCTTTCTGCCGTTCGCCAGCCGTTGCCATCGCTATGGATAAGCCGATAGCGATGGTCCGGGGTTCAATCTCAGTCGACGTTATTGAAGTAGTCCCGCGCCGCCGCCTCAACGTTCTTTGCCTCAATGCCCGTTTTCTCGGTGATTGAGGCAATAAACGGTTTGAACTTCTCCGTCATCACATGACCTCCGTCCCAATGAGCGACATAAAAACGGCACTGATAACGATAAAAGTGGAGAGTTTTGTCTCCTAACGTGTAATACATATGAATCTCCGGTTCAGTATGTCGGGTGGACAACAACAAGCGATGAGCAAAGCACGCATCAACGGATTCTATCCTCCTCCCAATTTGCGGAAATTTCCAGCATGCCGTACAAAACCATCTGGAATACGTAGGGAGAGGCATTCTCCAGCCCCGTGCTATGCAACGCCTTACGCAAAATTCAGCGCAACTTCAACGGCTTCACGCCAATCTCCGACAGGCGACTTGAAAAACTCAGATGAACTATCGATACTGTATAAAAACACAGTATTATAACGGGTGAATCTATTATGTTGTTCTATGAACCGGTTGAGTTGCGTCAGATTGTGTCGATTCCGCTGTTTAGCGACCTTGTCCCATGCGGTTTTCCCAGCCCTGCGCAGGATTATATTGAGAAGGGAATCGATCTCAATGAGCTTTGTATCAGCCATCCCGCGGCAACCTATTTTGTTATGGCGACAGGCACCTCAATGGTGGATGCCGGCATTTATGAAGGTACGCTGCTGGTGGTGGATCGCGGCCTGAAAGCGAAACATGGGGATATCATCATTGCCTCAGTCGACGGTGAATACACGGTTAAGCGTCTTTGTACGCACCCCATCATGCAGCTCTTGCCGATGAACCCGGATTTTCCGCCAATTGTGCTGCGCAACGACGGTGAAGCGCTGGAGATTTTTGGCGTTGTCACTTTCAGCATCAACAGGCTCCGCTGATGTTTGCCCTGGTCGATGTGAATTCATTTTACGCCAGCTGTGAAATAGCCTTTCGCCCTGACTTACGCGGGCATCCGGTGGTGGTGTTAAGCAATAACGATGGCTGCGTCATCGCCAGAAACCACGAGGCGAAACTGCTGGAAATTCCAATGGGCGCGCCGTATTTCAAAGTGAAATCACAGTTTGAACGTCATCAGGTAGCGGTGTTTAGCAGCAACTATGCCCTTTATGGCGATATGTCCCATCGCGTCATGACGATTCTCGAAGAACTGGCGCCCGCGGTGTATCAATATTCCATTGATGAAGCGTTCGTAAATTTGACCGGGATCCATCGTTCTGAGGAGCTTGAGGCATTTGGTCGCCACGTGCGTAGTACATTACTCCAGAGTACCGGCTTGACGGTAGGGGTCGGGATCGGGCCGACGAAAACCCTGGCCAAGCTGGCGAATTATGCGGCCAAAAGGTGGCCAAAATTCGAGGGCGTTGTTGATCTCTCATTGCCGGCCAGGCAGAGAAAACTGCTGGAGAAGGTTGCCGTCGGTGAAATCTGGGGAGTGGGGCGACGCATTGCGAAAAAGCTCAATGACATGGGGATTACGACGGCTCTTCAGCTGGCCGAGACGCCCGCTCCGCTGATCAGAAAACATTTCAGCGTTGTAATGGAGCGCACCGTGCGGGAGCTGAGAGGCGAGTCGTGCCTTGAACTGGAAGAGTATATGCCGACTAAACAGCAAATTATCTGCTCGCGTTCCTTTAGTCAGAAGGTAATTGAATACGGGGCGATGCGCGAAGCCGTCTGCAGCCATGCGGTCCGCGCCGCCGAGAAGCTGCGCGCGGAGCACCAGTACTGCCGCTATGTTTCGGTCTTTGTGAAGACCAGTCCGTTCGCCGGTCATGAAGTCTATTACAGCAAAGACGCCGGCACGAAAATTCACATCCCGACGCAGGATAGCCGGGATATCGTCGCTGCGGCGTTAAAATGCCTGGATACTATCTGGCGGGAGGGATGCCGATATCAAAAGTGCGGCGTGATGCTGGGCGATTTCTTTAGCCAGGGGGTGGCGCAGTTAGGCCTGTTTGACGACTATCAGCCGCGAGCGAATAGCGAACAGCTGATGACGGTGCTTGATTTAGTGAACCGACGTGAAAAAGGCCAGCTCTGGTTTGCCGGGCAGGGAATCGAGCGCAGCTGGGAGATGAAACGGCATATGCTGTCGCCAGCCTACACCACCCGATTCAGCGATTTGCTGCGGGTGAAATTGTAGGCTGGTATGAAAGGGAGTGGTTATCCGGAGCAGCGCTCCGGACGACAAACCGTCAAACATATCGCGCAGCGCTTATTGCAGGCCCGCCAGTTCATCGGCGGTCAGCGCTAAAGTTTGCGTTGTTCCGCTTTCGGCAGACTGCGCTGCGGCTTCCAGTACCGCCATGACGGCGAGCGCTTCTAAGGGCGATACCGGGTTGCTGATTTTGCCGGTCAGCGCATCGCGGACGTGAATATAGTACTGGCGCTGATCGCCTCGTGGCGCGCTGATTTCACTGGCGCGCAGGTTGGCATCAAACACCACCAGGCTATCGTCGTCTTCGCCCCAGCTTTCGCTGCCCGGGACCACGCCCGCCAGCAGCTGGCTCTCCTGCTGGTCAGCGCGTTGTTTGACAACGCTACCTTTATCACCATGGACGGTAAAGCGGGATACGCCGCCCGCGACCAGCATGCTGCAGTGCAGAACCACTTTGTGCTGCGGATAGTTCAGCACCACGTGCGCCCAGTCGTTGATTTCCGCGCCTTCACGCAGGGTGGCGATATTCCCCTGCACCGACTGCGGCAGGCCGAACAGCTGCAGGGTCTGGTCGATCAGATGCGGACCTAAATCAAACCACAGGCCGCTGCCCGGTACGTTCTGCTCCCGCCAGCGGACGCGCACTTCCGGGCGGAATCGATCGAAATGGGATTCAAAATGTTTAACTTTGCCGATGAGCCCCTGTTCGATAACCTGCTTCACGCCCAGATAATCGCTGTCCCAGCGGCGGTTATGGAATACCGACAATACCCGCTGTTTCTCTTCCGCGAGGGCAATTAGTTCGCGAGCCTCCTGCATATCGAGGGTAAAGGGTTTGTCGACGACAACGTGCTTGCCGGCGTGTAAAGCCAGACGGGCAAGCGGAGCATGGGTTGCGTTAGGGGAGGCGATAACCACCAGATCGACATCCGGATGCTGGATGGCCTCTTCAGGCGATGCGATGACGGTGACGTCTGGCAGGTCACGTTTCACTTTCTCTTCATCACGCGAGGCGACAATCGCCAGATTCAGGCCGTCGACGGACTGGATCAGCGGGGCGTGAAAAGTTTTGCCGACGAAGCCGTAGCCAATCAGGGCAATATTAATGTTCTTACCGGTAGTCATAAGCATCTCCGCGTTATTAAGCATCAGCGATATGGAGCTGTATTGAGTCGTTATCCTTCAGTTCGTCCCAGGGGCGATCGAGGAAAAGCTGATGGATGTCGGCGAGTCCGGCAACCAGCCAGGGCTCGCAGTGATTCAGTTTCATATGATCGGCAACCAGCCAATGTTCCGCGCTGGCCGCCAGCATGGCGCGCTTGACTTCAGCATCCGCCTCCTGACTGGCGCTGAGGCCGAGGTCGGCGTGGAGCGCGCAGGTGCCGAGAACAGCGATATCCGCCCGATAGCGTTCCAGCAGCGAAACCGTAGCGCTACCGGCAAACAGGCGCTGCTGCATATCCCATTTCCCCCCCAGCAAAATAAGCTGAATATCCGCACGGGTGCTGAAGTGCTGGGCAATATCTAAAGAGGGGGTGATGACCGTCATTGGACCCTGTATCTGGGTGGCGACGGCCAGCACGGTGCTCCCGGCGTCAAGAAACAGCGTGGATCCGCCGGGGATCTTCTCCGCCACCATTTTACCTAAGCGCTTCTTGGTATCCGGTAGCAGGGTGTTCCTGTTCTGCCGATTCATGGCGGAGAGATTGAGCGCGATAGCGCCGCCGTGGTTTTTCTGGGCGAGCCCCTGTTTTTCGAGGTCGCTAAGATCGCGGCGCAGCGTATCTGCAGAAACCTGCAGTCTGTCTACCAGCTCACTGATCGTGATCTGGCCTTTTTCACTAAGGATCTCAATGAGATATTTTTGCCTGGCCGTTTTATGCATCGTTTGAACCCGCAAAATGCTGCAATAACTTGCATAATACAGCATTTTGCGGAAAAAGAAATCTTCACAACGCGCGGCCGCGGGGATGAGTTAATGAAGACTTTTATACGGGATGGCTCGATCAAGGGCTGAAATCACCGTTTGAATCCACGTGACGTCGAGGCGATAAGTCGGGATTGCAGAAAAAGACAAGCGATGAATAGTCTAAAATGATACCGAGAAATAACTTGAGTTAATGAGTGTGTTTATATCAAAATTCACTATCAGCAGCGATAGCGCTGGTTTTTGCTAGCGCTTCGTCGTGAGCTGGACTTGCTGGCGACGGTCCGGTTGGCAGAAATATAATTCATATGGATGGCATGACGTTTTCTCACTATTTCCGTTTGGGTTGAATGCTGAAAATATTAATCCCGGATGGGCACCTCGAAGTTAATTGGTGAGGGGAATGCCCGTCACGCCAGATAGCTATTTTACTTAAAGTTCGTTGAGTGCCCGTTCTCAGGTCAAAAAATAATGTTTATTTATATCGTGTTTTTTAAAACGACGATAGCTGTACTGTGCGTATCGTTAGCTATCTGGATAATACTTGATTTACTTTCGTCAGCAGGCTAAATCGATGTTGAATATTGTTATTAAAAATAATAACCAGTTCTTTAATTTGGGATTTCATTTTTTATTGCAAGCGCTCTTCCCGGAATACTCGTTCTCTACACAGGTCACCGCATCGCTTAACGAAGAGCTCGTGCGTGATGCAGACGTCGTCGTACTGGATTTATGTCGCGGAGAAGAGTTCGTATGTCATCCAGAGTTGTTAAATCGTAAACCGGGATTGCTGATCGGCGTGGTTGCCAGGCTAAATCATCGAGGGAGAGGCGCTTTGCCGCTCTGCTTGAAGGAGATAGTTTTTGTTGGGCGCGATGAGAAGCTCTCTCAGGTTATTGCGAAAATTAAACTTTCATGGGTTCTGACGCCTCCGTCAGCAAAAGAAAAGCTGGCGCTCCGGTGCGATAGTTGCCCGCAGAGGACGCTTTCCCCGCAGCAGAGAATCATCGCGGCGGCAATTTATCAGGGGTTAACGGTGAACACGATTGCCAGAAAGCTATCGCTTTGCAATAAAACGGTTTTTGCCCACAAGCGTCTCATTATGTCTAAATTCGATCTACGCAATGATTTAGACCTCGTACTATTGCTGCGTCATCTGGATAACGCACGCCGGGTTGCGAAAGATAATTCTTAAACTTGCAAACCGGCAAGATCGCTCTATTCTTATTTTGCTTACTAAAATGGAGGAAAAAGCAATGTGTACTAATTTGCATGACAACGCTCGTCAATACGCAGAAGAGAAAAAATGAACGGCTCCTGCTAGCCTGCCTTCCCGTCAGCCCAGCGTCTGGCGGCAGGTGATAATGCAGGCTAGACACCGTATTGCAAAGTTCATCAGCAACCCGCCGCCGGCGGGTTCTTTTTTTCAGCCCTCCCGCTTTTCGCCAGTGAATTCAGCAGCATGCCCTGATTAGCTCTTGCGTAACCGTCGCGTAAGGCTAGACTACGGAAATGTGCATGAGTTAACGGAGGTCCAGTGGACGCCATTAAGGGATCGGAACTGAACGTGCCGGATGCCGTTTTTGCATGGGTGTTCGACGGGCAGGGCGGCGTAAAGCCGTTGGTCGACAGTGACACCATTGATAAAGAGCATCCTTGTTGGCTGCATCTCAACTATACCCATGTGGATAGCGCGGAATGGCTGGCATCGACGCCGCTGCTGCCCAATAACGTGCGTGACGCGTTGGCCGGGGAGAGCACTCGTCCGCGAGTGACGAGGATTGGCGATGGGGCGTTAATCACGCTGCGCTGCATCAATGGCAGTACCGATGAGCGCCCGGACCAGCTGGTCGCGATGCGTCTTTATATGGATGAGCGCTTGATTGTCTCCACCCGGCAGCGCAAAGTCCTGGCGCTCGACGATGTACTCGGTGATTTGCGCGAGGGCAACGGTCCGGTTGACGGCGGCGGCTGGCTGGTGGAGGTCTGCGATGCGCTGACCGATCACGCCAGCGAGTTTATCGAGCAGCTTCACGACCGGATTATCGATCTGGAAGATGATTTATTGGATCAGCAGGTTCCGCCGCGCGGTTTCCTGGCGCTGTTGCGTAAACAGCTTATCGTCATGCGCCGCTATATGGCGCCGCAGCGCGATGTGTATGCCAGATTGGCCAGCGAGCGTCTGCCGTGGATGACGGACGATCATCGGCGCCGGATGCAGGACATTGCCGAACGTCTGGGGCGAGGTCTGGATGAGATTGATAGCTGCATCGCCCGCACGGCGATTATGAGCGATGAGATCGCGCAGATTATGCAGGAGTCGCTATCGCGAAGAACCTATACGATGTCGTTGATGGCCATGGTTTTTCTGCCCAGTACCTTTTTAACCGGTCTCTTTGGCGTCAACCTCGGCGGCATTCCCGGCAATAGCTGGCATATGGGTTTTGCCATTTTCTGCCTAATGTTAGTCGTTCTCATTGGGGGTGTTACATGGTGGTTGCATCGTAGTAAATGGCTGTAAAGAATCGTCTTTTGTCGCGATGATGATGGTGAAAACCCGGCAATGTTTGAGCGAAATCAATAAACCATCTACCCATTCAGGGCAATATCTCTCTCGCAGGTGAATGCAACGTCAAGCGATGGGCGTTGCGCTCCATATTGTCTTACTTCCTTTTTTGAATTACTGCATAGCACAATTGATTCGTACGACGCCGACTTTAATGAGTCGGCTTTTTTTTGCGCTCTGTTTCTCAGCTTCTACGCTTAACGGGTGTACCCGCCCACAACCGGGAGTCAATATGCGTAATGAACAGCTGAACTCAATTCCCATTCCGCCGGAACCCAACGATCCGGTACCGGTCCACGATCCCAAACCTCGCCCGCGCCCGTTACCCGACCCGCCGCCTGACGATGAGCCGATTAAATTGTCGCATCGGGAGCGGAGATCTGCGACGATACGCGCCAGCAGATTGTCCGCCCCTAAATGTAATGCGAGAAATAATTGTGACCGCTTTTTCAACTCTGAATGTTTTGCCCGCCGCCCAGCTAACTAACCTGAATGAACTGGGGTATCTTTCGATGACCCCGGTTCAGGCCGCGGCTTTGCCGGCGATTCTTGCGGGTAAAGATGTCCGCGTGCAGGCAAAAACCGGCAGCGGTAAAACGGCGGCATTCGGCCTCGGGCTACTTCAGCACGTTGACGCCTCGCTGTTCCAGACGCAGTCGCTGGTGCTGTGCCCAACCCGCGAGCTGGCGGATCAGGTCGCCGGCGAGCTGCGTCGGCTGGCGCGCTTCATGGCGAATATCAAAATTTTAACCCTCTGCGGCGGCCAGCCCTTTGGCGCCCAGCGCGATTCGCTACAGCATGCGCCGCATATTATCGTTGCTACGCCGGGGCGGTTGCTCGATCACCTGCAAAAGGGCACCGTATCGTTAGATGCCCTACAAACGCTGGTGATGGACGAAGCGGACCGCATGCTGGATATGGGCTTTAGCGATGCCATTGATGAAGTGATCCGCTTTGCGCCGGCTTCGCGCCAGACGCTGCTGTTTTCCGCTACGTGGCCGGAAGCGATAGCGGCAATCAGCGGCCGCGTACAAAACAACCCGCAGACTATTGAAATTGACGCCGTTGATGCACTGCCGGCTATCGAGCAGCAGTTTTTTGAAACCTCGCAACACGGCAAAATCGCGCTGCTGCAAAAGCTGTTGAGCCAGCATCAGCCCGCCTCCTGCGTGGTGTTCTGCAACACCAAAAAAGATTGTCAGGCCGTCTGCGACTCGCTAAACGCCGCCGGGCAAAGCGCGCTATCGCTGCATGGCGACCTTGAACAGCGCGATCGCGACCAGACGCTGGTGCGCTTTGCTAACGGGAGCGCGCGCGTGCTGGTGGCGACCGATGTTGCTGCGCGCGGGTTAGATATCAAGTCGCTTGAGCTGGTGGTGAACTATGAACTGGCCTGGGATCCAGAGGTTCATGTACACCGTATTGGTCGTACCGCCCGCGCCGGTGAAAGCGGCCTGGCGATTAGCCTCTGTGCGCCGGAAGAGGCGCAGCGTGCAAATATCCTTGCCGAAATGCTGCAAATGAAGCTCAACTGGATGAGTGGGCCGACGAATAGCAGCGTTGTGCCACTGCAGGCAGAGATGGCCACGCTATGCATTGATGGCGGCAAAAAAGCGAAGATGCGCGCGGGCGATGTGCTGGGGGCGTTGACCGGTGATATCGGTCTTGAGGGCGCAGATATCGGTAAAATCGCCGTTCATCCGGCGCATGTCTACGTTGCCGTGCGTCAGGGCGTCGCGCATAAAGCGTTTAAGCAGCTACAAAACGGGAAAATTAAAGGTAAAGCCTGCCGGGTTCGTTTGCTGAAATAAGCGCGGAAAAGGCGTCTCAGGCGCGTGCCTGAGACGCAAAGACGTTATTTTACTTCCACAACGTTCAGGCGCAGCTCATCCAGCTGCGCGTCATCTTCATCCGGCTGCCAGCCGGCCGGCTGCATCGGAATCTCTTCACGATCGAACGCCAGATCGCCGCCGTCAACGACCGCAGAGCCGTGCTGAATGCCTTTAAAGTCGAACAGGTTGACGTCGCTGAGATGGGAAGGCACCACGTTCTGCATCGCGCTAAACATCGTTTCGATGCGCCCTGGATAGCGTTTGTCCCAGTCACGCAGCATGTCGGCAATGACCTGGCGCTGGAGGTTGGGCTGCGAGCCGCACAGGTTGCACGGAATAATCGGAAAACCTTTCGCCTGGGAGAAACGCTCAATATCTTTTTCCCTGCAGTAGGCCAGCGGGCGAATCACGATATGTTTACCGTCATCGCTCATCAGCTTCGGCGGCATCCCTTTCATCTTCCCGCCGTAGAACATATTCAGAAACAGAGTCTGCAGGATGTCGTCGCGGTGGTGGCCGAGGGCGATTTTGGTCGCGCCCAGCTCAGAAGCGGTGCGGTAAAGAATGCCGCGGCGCAGACGTGAGCAGAGCGAACAGGTGGTTTTACCTTCCGGGATTTTTTCTTTAACAATGCCGTAGGTATTTTCTTCAACAATCTTGTATTCAACGCCCAACTGCTCAAGATATTCCGGCAGGATATGTTCGGGGAAGCCCGGCTGTTTTTGATCGAGGTTGACCGCCACCAGGGAGAAGGAAATTGGCGCGCTTTTCTGCAAGTTGCGCAAAATCTCCAGCATGGTGTAGCTGTCTTTACCGCCGGAGAGGCAAACCATGATGCGGTCGCCTTCTTCAATCATATTAAAATCAGCGATCGCCTCGCCGACGTTACGGCGCAGGCGCTTCTGCAATTTGTCGATATTGTATTTTTCTTTCTTTGTAACTTGCTGATTATCAAGCATTATAAACGTTCTCTGAAACGAAAAGGCATGTAAGGGGCAAAGTTAACTTCACGGTGCAAGCCCGGCGTCAGGCATTGATAGCCGAACGCCGTTCATTTCAACCATCCCTGTACTGTCGACTTTGAACACCATTTATTGCGTTTTCATGCCCCATCTGGTTAACAATGGTTAGCACCGGCTTACAGCAGCCAGCAGGCAAAAGTATGTCGCGTATGGTACGGATTCCGACGACGAATGCCAGCGCGTTTTACGGCGGCTTTCCATCTGCTAACGATAGTGCGGCGAGTTTTGGCCTCAATCCCCCCTCCGGGCAGAAAGACAAACGTCGTTTTCAGGCTCGCCAGCGTCACACGCCCGGTGATGGAGAGTATCTGGTAAAAGGGTGCGAGAATTTATTGTTCGCGATAATCAAAAAGCGTTGGCAAGGTACCTCGCTTTTTTTTAAAGCAGGGGCCTTGTTCCTGCTTTTGCCATAATCCGCCAGGATCGCGATATAATTATTTGCATCCTGATAATTACACAGCGAAGGTATTTGGCGCAGGTGAATAACAGCGGTAAAGTTTGAGTAAAAATAACCTGATGCACACTGATTCCCTACAACGCCAGAGCAGTTAGATTTTTTCCTGATAATAATCTGAATATGTGCCTGCTCAATGGGGTTTTTCCTTGCAAAACGAAGCGCTTATCCAGCCCACATTCTTATTTCTCGGATTATGAATAAGGCAATTACAAAAATTGACAGTTGCCTGATGTTTTTATGAGATTTAAACTTTCACTGCAACTTATGGATTAACTTTGATTATGGGAATAAAAATGAAAAAAAGTACCGTTGCAGTAATGATGATAGCGACTCTTTCAGGATCAGCTTATGCCGAGTCAATGCAGCTAAGCCCAAATTTTTCTGCGGAAAGTTTTACTGTATCGACGTCTGCAGGGATGCTGAGTGGGAAATCACAGGAGAGAGTTTATGACGCGGATACGGGACGAAAGGTCAGTCAACTTGACTGGAAAATAAAGAATGTCGCCATTGTGAAAGGTGATGTCTCATGGGATGCCTACTCCTTTTTGACGCTGACCGCCCGCGGCTGGACGTCGTTGGCTTCAGGCTCAGGACATATGGATGACTATGACTGGATGAACGATAACCAGTCCGGTTGGACAGATCATTCATCTCATCCCAGCACCAATGTCAATTATGCCAATGAATACGATCTCAGCGTGCAGGGCTGGCTTTTCCAGGACGACAATTATAAAGCGGGCGTAATTGCGGGTTATCAGGAAACGCGTTTCAGCTGGACGGCTACCGGAGGTTCTTACAATTATGATAACGGTGCGACGACTGGCAATTTTCCGACCGGTGAGCGTGGGATAGGATACAGCCAGAGATTCTCCATGCCCTATATCGGTCTCGCGGGTCAATATCGTATCAATGACTTTGAGTTTAATGCCTTGTTTAAATTCAGTGATTGGGTCAGAGCTCATGATAACGACGAACACTATATGCGTGAGTTGACCTTTCGCGAGAAATCAACTAATTCGCGTTATTATGGTACATCGGTTGATGCCGGGTATTACATCACGCCTCATGCCAAAGTTTTTACTGAATTCACCTATAGTAAATATGAAGAGGGTAAGGGAGGCACTCAGATTATTGATACCTATAGCGGTGAATCAGCTTCAATTGGAGGAGATGCTGCCGGCATTGCAAATAAAAACTATACCATCACAGCCGGACTTCAATATCGATTCTAAATCATTACCGCCCGTGGATATAGCAAGCAAAACTCGCTAATCCCGGAGCGCGCGATAATCAGTATGGAGTGTCTCCCGCTCTGAGGGCACTCCATTATCCACGGCCATATCACCCGAATGCTTCAGAGGATGGATTGTGGCAAGCACAAAGGGATCGCCCAGGAATTGCTAAAAACCGAAGGTAAATGCAAGGTGCTTATCCTCGTGTGCCGGCATTTCATTTATCTCCTAGTATGCTCTACCTGTGGCGCAAAATCCGCCACGAACAAAGATACGATTCACGAATGCATCAGGTAACCTTCAGGTAGGGGCGCGAAAAGATGAGTTTGTCCGGGCAAAGAGAAGGCAATTGAACCGAAAGGGAAATGGGCAGGCAATGATGATGCCTGCCGCCGGCAATTATTTAGCGCAATAGACGCGCGCTTCACGCGGAGTATAAATACCCAGGGTGACAAAACCCAGCAGGCCGTTGACAAAAGTCTGCTGCACTTCAGTACGGACTACTTTGTCGGCGCCGCCGCAGACTTTGGCAGCATCAATTTGCTTCGACTGGCCAATGCCGCTGACAAAGAAGTGGTGAGTGGTGACCTGCTGAGGTTGAACGGTGACGCCAGGATTTACCGAGAAGCTCTGCTGGGCGCAACCAGAAATAGCGGCTGCGGCGAAAACTACCATAATTAACTTTTTCATTTCATCCCTATAATTGTTGTAAAACATACCCATGTTCGGGCAAAGGTTTTATACAGCAAAATGAAAAAGACACAACGTACTAATTTTAATAGTACCAGGTAAATGATTCCCCTATCTGCGATGCTGCGGGTACGGCCCAGTGCTCAGATTGCGGAAAAAAAGCCCGCACAGCGGCGGGCAGAGTAGGTTTACCGCACGACCAGCACCGAACATTCCGCATGGCGGACAACGGCGGCGGCGTTAGAGCCCAGCAGATAGGTGGTGATATCGGGACGGTGCGAAGAGATAATCACCAGATCCGCGGGGAGAGACTTCGCCATAGCAAGGATTTTATCTTTTGGCGAGCCTTCCGAAACGTGTAAATGGACACGGTCTTCGGGAATAGTAAACTTTTTCACAATCTCTTTCAGCCGCGATTCCGATTCGGCTTTGAGGTCATCCATCGCCGGCAGCTCTGCGGTGTAAGCCATTCCCAGCGAAGCGTAATAGGGAAGGGAGGGAATGACGGTCAGGAAATGCACCTCGGCATCATCGATTCTGGCTTCAGCTTCAACATGCTTGATAACGCGATCGGTTAATTCTGTATCGGAAATATCGATGGGCACAAGAATCATTCTGTTCATAAAACCTCCTGTTTAAGTAACCACTTAAAGTGTAGGCCATCCAGTTGATTATTGTACATTGAGCGCAATCACACTTTCGCCATCAGGCACGGCGGCGTTCAGTAAATTTTCCTTTGATCACGCCGTCGTAAAAACGGCCTTTAGAAACCACCTGGAGAAAGTCGCGGAAAATGCGCGGCGGGACGCCGAGATACTGTAGGGTTTTGTTATCGCGAAAACGAATTTCAAGAATACCGGAGGACTCATCGTAGGCGATGGAATGGATACGGGATGATTTCACGGGATGATGGTGCATGGCGGGCGTCCTCTACGGCTACGGCGGTTCCTGGTAGCAATATAACATTCATCGGTCGATTATTTTAAAGCAATTGATATATTGTTTTGCTTTGAATGCAGTCGATGGCCGGGAGGGGAAGAGAAAGCCCGCCGTTGCCAGCGGGCCCGCTGATTAGAACTGGTAAACCAGGCCTAAAGCAACCACGTCATCGGTAGAGATGCCGTTGTTGGAATAGAAGCTATCGTCTTCGTCCAGCAGGTTGATTTTGTAATCAACGTAGGTGGACATATTACGGTTGAAGTAATAAGTCGCACCAATGTCAGCATATTTAACCAGATCTTTGTCGCCATCGGTTTTGCTCAAATCTTTACCTTTAGACATCAGGAAAGAGACCGCCGGACGCAGACCAAAGTCGAACTGATACTGCGCAGTCACTTCAAAGTTCTGGGTTTTATTGGCGACGCCGTTGCCGTTACCGTATGGCGTCATGTTGCGGGTTTCGGAATACATGGTCGCCAGGTAAATATTGTTGGCATCATATTTCAGGCCGGTAGTCCATGCTTCCGCTTTATCGCCCTGTGCGGTAGTTCGGGTCATCTGATCGTTGGTACGGTCAGAAGAGGTGTAGGCGGCGGCAGCGCTGATACCCATACCGAAATCATAAGAAGTTGACAGACCAAAACCGTCGCCGTTGGCGTTACGTACGCTGCGATCGCCGTTGTTGGTGCCTTCGCCGCTGCCTGCGTTTTCATTTTTACCCTGATACTGCAGGGCGAAGTTCAGGCCGTTAACCAGACCGAAGAAGTCATTGTTACGGTAGGTCGCTACGCCGTTAGCGCGGCCGGTCATAAAGTTATCGGCCTGGGTGTAGGAGTCGCCGCCGAACTCTGGCAGCATATCGGTCCAGCCTTCTACGTCGTACAGTACGCCGTAGTTACGGCCATAGTCGAATGAACCGTAGTTAGCGAATTTTAGACCCGCAAACGCCAGACGGGTCCAGGACTGGTTGTCGGCGCCTTCGGTGTTGTTCGCCTGAACGTTATATTCCCACTGACCGTAGCCGGTCAGCTGATCGTTAATCTGAGTTTCGCCTTTGAAGCCAAGACGGACGTAGGATTGATCGCCATCTTTAGATGAATCATCGGAGAAATAATGCAGACCATCTACCTTGCCATAGAGGTCCAGTTTATTTCCGTCTTTATTATAAATCTCAGCAGAGTGAGCAGCGCCAGCAGCTAACAATGCCGGGATAACGAGGGCCAGTACTTTTCTTTTCATTTAGACAATCCTTTAACGGTTTTTGTTTTAGCTTCCTCCTGGGAAGTGAACTCATGCTAAATGAGCAAATTAAGATATGGTAAATATCAATTGTTACGATATGAGTAAAATCTAAAATAAATAATTCAACTGAAATGGTGATAATTATAATGAATGATTTTGTGAAATACATACAAAATAAAAATTATACACGGTGATTTTAATATCGTATTATCCGCCCGTTATATGCCTTTTATTGTCATCTAAGAATTTATGTTGCCCTCCGTTCCTGAGAATGGTTTTTATTGAGCGGTAAAATGACAAGCCCGAATGAATATTCGGGCTTTTTTTATGGGTGGCTAAAAAAGCGTCAGTAAATTAGCTTTCGGTTGCCGGTTTTTCCACCTTACCGGCCAGCTGGGCAAGGAAGTCATAGCGTTTTTGTAAATCCGCCGTCGCATCCTTCCACAGCTGTTCCGCGACTTCCGGCTGCTGCGCGTTAAGGCGGCGGAAGCGCTGCTCGTTCAGGAGCGTTTCTGCCAGCGCGTCTGACGGCGGACGGGAGTCCAGCGCCAGCGGAAGTTTACCTTCATCGGCGCGACGTGGGTCAAAGCGATACAGCGGCCAGAATCCGGTCGCGGTCAGCTGACGCATCTGATCGTGGCTCAGCGCCAGATCGTAACCGTGTTCTTCGCAAGGGCTGTAGGCAATAATCAGCGACGGGCCCGGATACGCTTCCGCTTCCTGAATCGCTTTTACCGTCTGGTTCAGCTGCGCGCCAAGGGAAATCTGCGCGACGTAAACGTGGCCGTACATCATCATGCTGACGCCGAGGTCTTTGCGCGCCTTGCGCTTACCGTGTTCGCCAAACTTGGTGACCGCCCCCAGCGGGGTGGCTTTTGATGCCTGGCCGCCGGTGTTGGAATAGCATTGGGTATCGAGCACCAGAATATTGACGTTTTCGGTCAGGCTCAGCACGTGGTCAAGACCGCCGAAGCCGATATCGTAGGCCCAGCCATCGCCACCGATTAGCCAGATCGATTTCTCGACCAGTGCGTCGGCGTCGGTTAGCAGCTCTTTCGCGTCGGCTTCATTTGCCAGAACCTTACGCAGCTCGGCCACCTGTTCGCGGCGTACTTCAGGCGTTGCTTCCGCGTGCAGCGCGTCGTTAAGCGCGGGCGGAAGTTTATCGGCGAACTGCGACAGCAGACGCATTACGCGCTGACGGTGCTGATCGACGGTGAGGCGGAAACCGAGACCAAACTCGGCGTTATCCTCGAACAGCGAGTTAGCCCACGCCGGCCCGCGGCCGTTGGCATCGGTGGTGTAGGGCGTGGAAGGCAGGTTGCCGCCGTAAATCGATGAACAACCGGTGGCGTTGGCAATCAGCATCCGGTCGCCGTAGAGCTGAGTCAGCAGCTTGATATACGGCGTTTCGCCGCAGCCGGAGCAGGCGCCGGAGTATTCGAACAGCGGGCTGATCAGCTGCGAGGTGCGGATATCGATACGCTCCAGCTTGCTGCGGTCCATTTCCGGCAGATTGAGGAAGTAGTCATAATTCACTTTCTCTTCTTCAACATGTTCAAGGCGCGACATCATATTGATGGCCTTGATTTCCGGGTTCTGCCTGTCTTTGGCCGGACAAACCTCGACGCAGAGATTACAGCCGGTGCAATCTTCAGGCGCGACCTGCAGAACGTACTTCTGGCCGCGCATATCGCGGGATTTAACGTCCAGAGAATGCAGGCTGGCCGGGGCATTTTCCATCGCGTCCGGGGAGACCACTTTCGCGCGGATTGCCGAGTGCGGGCAGGCGGCCACGCAGTGGTTACACTGGGTGCAAAGTTCTTCCTTCCAGATAGGGATCTCTTCGGCGATATTGCGTTTTTCCCAGCGGGTGGTGCCCATCGGCCAGGTACCGTCCGGCGGCAGGGCGGAGACCGGAAGCGCATCGCCGAGCCCGGCCAGCATGGCGGCGGTCACGGTTTTGACGAAATCCGGCGCGGCGTCGGAGACGACCGGCGGGCGGTTCGGGCTGTTGGCATCGACCTGCTGCAGCGGCACTTCCGCCAGCGACTCGCGGGCCAGGGCCAGCGCCTGCCAGTTGCGTTCGACCAGCTCCTGACCTTTGCTGCTGTAGCTTTTAGCAATCGCGCCCTGCAGCTCCGCCAGCGCGCTATCGCCCGGCAGGATCTGCGTCAGATGGAAAAAGGCCATCTGCATGACGGTGTTGATACGCGCTCCAAGGCTACACTCGCGGGCGATTTTTGCCGCGTTAACGATATAAAACCGCGCTTTTTTCTGATTCAGCGTAGCCTGGACTTCCTGCGGCAGACGCGACCAGACCTCTTCGGCGCCGTAAGGCGTGTTGAGCAGGAAAATACCGCCGGGCTTCAGGCGTTCAACCATCTGATACTTGTCGATAAACTGCAGCTGGTGGCAGCCGACGAAATCGGCCTGCGAAATCAGATAGGAAGAACGAATCGGCTTCTCGCTAACGCGCAGATGGGAAACCGTCAGGCCGCCGGCCTTTTTCGAATCATAGACGAAATAGCCCTGCGAGAACCACGGCGTCGAGTTACCGATAATCTTGATATTGTTTTTGGTGGCCGAGACGCTACCGTCGCTGCCGAGCCCGTAAAACAGGGCTTCCAGCTTCGCCTCCGACGGCAGCGTGTTTTCTACCAGCGGCAGCGAAAGATTGGTGACGTCATCGTAGATGCCGACGGTAAAGCGCGGCTTGGGTTTAGCGGCGCTCAGTTCGTTGAATATCGCCAGGACGCACTCCGGCCCGAACTCTTTTGAAGAGAGACCGTAGCGGCCGCCAATGGTACGCGGCAGGGTTTCTCGCTCGCCGCGGTTGAAGGCTTCCGCCAGCGCGGTCATCACGTCGAGATACAGCGGCTCAGCCTGGGCGCCCGGTTCCTTGGTGCGGTCAAGCACCGCTACGGCGCGGGCGCTTACCGGCAGCGCTTCCAGCAGGTGGGCAGCGGAGAAGGGGCGGTAAAGACGAACTTTCAGTACACCGACTTTTTCACCGCGGCTCAGCAGTTCATCAACCACTTCCTCACAGGTGCCGATTGCGGACCCCATAATCACGATAACGCGCTCGGCCTGCGGATGGCCGTAGAACTCAAACGGTTTGTACTGACGCCCGGTGGCGGCGGCAAAATCGTTCATCGCCGTTTCAACGTGCGCGTAAACCGCGTCGTACCACGGGTTAGTCGCTTCACGTGACTGGAAGTAGGTATCCGGATTCGCTGAGGTGCCGCGGATTACCGGATGTTCGGGGTTCAGGGCGCGCTGGCGATGTTCATCGATTTTATCCTGCGGCAGCAGGCTGAGAAGGGTATCGTCCGCCAGCGGGGCGATTTTGTTGATTTCGTGCGAGGTGCGGAAACCATCAAAGAAATGAATAAATGGCACCCGGCTTTGCAGCGTGGCGATATGCGAAATCAGCGCAAAATCCTGGGCTTCCTGGACGCTGCTGGCGCAGAGCATCGCGCAGCCGGTCTGACGCACGGCCATGACGTCCGAGTGATCGCCGAATATGGAGAGCGCGTGGGTTGCCACGGTGCGGGCGGCGACGTGCAGAACAAACGGCATCAACTGGCCGGCCAGTTTGTACAGCGTCGGGATCATCAGCAGTAAACCCTGCGATGAAGTAAAAGAGGTCGAGAGGGCGCCGGTTTGCAGCGCGCCGTGCACGGCGCCGATTGCCCCGGCTTCCGACTGCATTTCGACGACGCGGGGAACATCGCCCCAGACGTTTTTCAGCCCGTTGCCCGCCCAGGCGTCCGCCTGCTCCGCCATCGTGGAACTGGGCGTGATCGGGTAGATGGCGATAACTTCACTGGTGCGAAACGCGACTGAAGCAACCGCGCCATTACCGTCGATAGTGATCATATCAATACTCACATTGCTAAATTTTTGATAAAAAAAGTTTTTATGCCCATTGATACACGCTGAGCACTCGCTGAGCTCTTCTGCGAAACCGCTATCGGCGCGATTCCACCGGTAGCGGATAAGTTCGTATCTCACCTGCCTGGTAACGGGGTTGCGTTACCTGCATCGCTACGGGCAGGGTGACCGGGTTTGTGAATCACTGTTTAAGTATAGACCCCAGAGGAACATGATTTTTTGATCTCCAGTAGCGACAAAATCCATAGTTCAGATAAATTAATTCAAGGTATTACATAGGTGCCTACGTATGAACGACACCCTACACCAAAATCAGTGGCGTCATTTTTCCATAAGTAGCAGTGTGGCGAATTTCGCCAGTCAAAGCCTCCTGACCGACAACACTGTCTTAATTACCTGTAGGTAATTTATTCGAGTTTTGCTATATTTTAGATACCTGATGGTAAATGGCGTTAGAATCATTGCGATGGATAAATACGAAATCAGACGACAGCGCTTGCTCTATATCCGTGATAATTTATGCGGCGGTAAGGCTGTTGATGTGGCCCGAACCCTTGGACGGGAGCCTTCTTACGTCTCAAGGATGCTCTACCCCGAAGGCAAAAAGCAAAAGAAAAGGATAGCTGACGAGATGGTCGAACTTATTGAATCTTCGTTCAATCTGCCCCGTGGATGGATGGACGGTATCACCGGTAATATTGATATCGAGCGAGAACCGGTAGAGGATTCGCCGCAGATGCCATATGTCATTGAGGTTCTGGATGCCCAGGCCAGCGCAGGGCCGGGCTGCATTGTCTCCAGTGAGGTTGATGAAACGGTGAATAGCATCACCTATGACTCTGCCGGCGCGCTGCGGCTTTTTGGTAACCGGCCCGCAGAGCATATCAAGGTGATCACGGTCTCCGGCGATAGCATGTCCGGCACCATTGAGACCGGTGACTACATTTTTGTCGATGTCTCGAAAGACTACTTTGAAGGTGACGGCATTTATGTCTTTTCTTTTAAAGGCGCGGTGCTGGTGAAACGTCTTCAGTTCACGGCGGATGGGCTGCTCGTTCACTCGGATAACAGCAAATATGCGGACTGGACGATTGGCGAAAGCCATGAACAGTATCTGAAGATCATTGGTCGCGTGATTTATAGCCACAGCGTTAAACGCTTTGTTTAAAGGCGTTCATTGCCGCGCAGCTTCGCCATCCTGTTTCTGTCATAAACCCTGAGCTCAGCCATAAGCATTACCCGGGTATGCCACCTGTACGCCGGGCATACCTGCGGCTTCTCACCCCCCAATCCTGTGACCCGCTGTTCAACACTACCCGCCTCGGACCTTTTCAGCTGTTTTTACGCGTCAGGCCACTATTTTTTCAAAAATATTTTCAATATTTTCAATTGGTTAATTTGTTTTTTCGATAAAGTATACCTATGGGTATTTATTTTTAAATAACCCTGAGGTATTCTTTTGTCATCAGCTTGATAGACAGCACTATCCGGATGATGAAATACAACGATTCATAACTGAATCTACGTGGCTGAAAAGCCAGCGCCATGGCGCAGTGCGCTTTGGGGTGAAGCCATTGGCAAGGATCCGATTGCCGAAGGCATTCCGCCAAAGCCCATTAAAGGAGACCGCAATGTCCCGTAAAACCGCGTTTAATGGCTCCGCTGCGGGCCGACGTCGCGCGCAGCGCTCCCACTTACAAAATCCGCAAACGCTCAGTTCAGATCTTATCCATCGGCCCACTCCGTCCCGCGCTCAGATTCAGGCAAAAGGGAAGCACCATACGCCTGAACGTATTGAGGACGCATTGCCGATTAAATTTGTGGCACAGGATATTTTTTGGCAGCGCGAGGAATATAAACGGCAAATTGAGCGAGCGACCATCATTTATCAGCAAGAATTTGCACACCAGTATGCGCAGCCAGGAACCTGGCTCTTCCAGAGGGCAATTTATGCGCTTGGTTTGCAAAAAAGAAAGAAAGTAACGGCGAGGTAACGCCTTAGTGCCAGGAAAAATGACCCTGCGCTTCGTTATTTACCATCATAACTCATAGTGAAAGAAGGGAGGGTATATGTCCGATCCTGTTTCCGGTACGTCGATAATTGTTGCTGGTGGATTAATGGGCGCTGGTATGTTTGGCCTGGTGACAGGTATTGATTATGGCGTTGTTTTTGGGGCTTTTGCTGGCGCGGTATTTTATGTTGCGACGGCGGTTAATATCACGCGCTTTAGACTCGTCGCCTATTTTATGACTTCTTTTATTGTCGGCGTTTTGGGTTCCGGGTTAATTGGTACGAAGCTGGCTATCTGGACCGGATACAATGAACGACCTTTAGACGCGTTAGGCGCCGTGCTGATATCCGCGCTGATTATTAAGATACTCACGTTCCTGAATAATCAAGAACTAACCGACCTCTACAAAATACTAACCCGCAACAATAGTGGGCGCCCGAATGGGAAATGAACTTCCCGCGCTGCTTAATGCCGTTCTCTGCGCTTTGATCACCCTAACCTTAATGTTTTATCGGCGCGCCCGGTACAGAAGGTATCGACCATGGATATCGTATACGGCTTATTTACTGGTAATCACCTATGCCAGCATACCGTTTCGTTATCTCTTCGGCTTGTATACGTCGACCCACTGGTTGGTTGTTACCGTGAATTTTTTTGTCTTTATTGCCGTGTTCCTGGTGAGGGGGAATATTGCGCATTTAATCGATAAATGAGGAATAAATGAATAAAGATGAGATTTTTAATGCCATTCTGGAAAAGGAGGGCGGTTATGTAAATCATCCTGATGATAAAGGAGGTCCGACAAACTGGGGGATTACTCAAGTCACCGCACGGGCTCATGGTTATGATGGCGATATGCAAAAACTGACGCGCCAACAGGCGCTGGATATTCTCAACGCTGACTACTGGATTGCGCCCCGGTTCGATCATGTTGCTGAAATATCTACCGCGATCGCTGAAAAACTGTGTGACGCCGGGGTCAATATGGGGCCTGTTCTGCCGGGTAAGTGGCTTCAACGCTGGTTAAACGCTTTTAATCATCGTGGGGTACTTTATCCGGATCTTATAACCGATGGTGTTATTGGCCCCAGGACCTTAAATGCCTTGAGCCATTATGTTATTCGAAGAGGCAGTGAAGGGGAGCTTGTACTGCTACGGGCATTAAACTGTAGCCAGGGGCAGTATTATCTGGAGTTAGCAGAAAAAAGTGAGGCTAATAAATCATTTATATATGGTTGGTTAAGGGCTCGGATAGCTATGTAATTTTCTGTTTTATTAATCTAATTCGTTCAGTAACTGAAATCTGGAGAAAGTGAATATGTATACATCTAATGATTTAACCCTCTCAATGTTTTACTCATCTGCCATTGCTGAGGAAACTGGTAATAAAGTCGCAACGCTCACCGTTCAAACCATGGGGCCATCAGCGGAAATTTTACAAATCAGTAAGTTGCACTGTATTACTGATGAAAATAAAGCGAAACGTTATAGTATTGGCGAGCAGTTTATTGCTAATGGCTCCGACTCTCTTCTCGCCGCTATTGAAACCTGGTGGCGTGATAATTCTGCGGCTCTCATTGAAGAGTTAATGATTGAAGTTATGGATTTTATTTTGAGTAATGTTAACCAAAATGCAACCTGGATCGGCCAGTATGGTATGAAAATTTTTGAAAATGAGCCGGCCGCAAAACGTATCCCTGATAGCGTATTACAGAACGGCAGTCACACAAATTCCTGAAAAGTGATGTGGTGTTAAAGCGTAATCACTATGGCGCAACAATAAGTCATAATTAAACAAGCTATTCGCATTGATAAAATGCATTCAAATATTTAAATATCAATAATGGAGATATTATTATGGGTTTTGCTCTGCCTAATGGCTCAACCGTTTTTGTTGGTTCCGGTCTTGGTTCTCCCGTATCTGTGAGTACGGTTTCCAATGCTGAAGGTGCGGTATTTACCGTTGCTGAAAATCATAACCTTAAGGTTGATGATGTCGTGCTGATTTCTTCGGGTTGGGGTGTAATCGATGGTTTAGTTGCCAGAATCACCGCACAAACAACAAATAGCGTAACCATTTCGGTCATTAACTCCAGCGACCGGAATTTTTTCCCGGCTCATGCCGGTGGCGGGAAATTACAGAAAATCACGGAGTGGACTGAGATTCCACAGATTACGGAAGTCGCGCAGTCGGGTGGTGAACAGCAGTATGCACAGGTACAGTTTCTGGCAGACGATCGCCAGCGTAATATTGGCACCTTTAAGGCGGCTAAAAGCCAAACCTTTACCTTAGCGCATGATGCTTCTTTACCGATCTATAAAGTATTGGGCATGGCGGATCGCTACGGCCAGGTGTTACCGCTACGCATGTTTGTGCCTAATGCGAAGGAGTATCGCTATTGGTCCGGCGTTCCGTCATTTGATCCGCAACCAGTGACCGCGGTGAATAGCGTTGAAACTGTACAAGTCGCGTTTTCCATTCACTCTCGGGATATTACTTTCTATAAATCGGAAGATTAATCGTTCTCCTTATCTGTGGAACATAAATTAAATTCAACTGGGCTCCTGCGGGAGCCTTTTTTAAGGGTATTTATGAGCGCTATTTTCAAATTACAACCTAACCCTGTTTTTAAAGCTGATGTTGCTATTCCTCGTGCCGGTGAAGAAGACGGAGTGCTGAATTTTACGTTTAAGCATCGGCCAATAAAAGAACTGGCAGAGCTAGAAGATATTGACGAAAAAACGGTCTGTGATTTCTTACTGGAGATCGTCGACGGCTGGGCATTATCTGAACCCTGTACGAGAGAAAATATGGGCGTGCTGGTAGATAACTATCCGGGGGCCGTTAAAGCAATAATGGCTACTTATTATCAGGAGCTGACGGGAAATCGCGAAAAAAACTGATTGCGGTTGCCTCTGCATTCTATACGCCTGAACCATCAGCGGATGAGCTAAGCGCATTCGGTCTGACAGCCGAAGACTATGACGATATTGTCATCAACGTCTGGCCCGATATCTGGCCTGCGTTTGTGGTCTTTCGCACGGCCAGCACGCAGTGGCGCACCAGTCCAGGAGGGGTTATCGGTCTGGACTACAGTGTCCTCGCATGGCTCATGAGGGTTTATGATATAGCTGATGAGGTAACCGCAATAAACGATATTCAGGTAATGGAACGGGTGGCCTTGAATATCCTGAATAAACTACAGAACTAGCCTGGGTTTTAGCAGAAGTATGTTCACATTATTAATCAATGTAAACCAGATAAGTAGTTGGTTTATTCTTTCAGGAGATAATCAATGGCGGGTGATACAACAATAACACTGCGCATGAATAACAGTGAACTGGAAAAAAGCAATCAGCTTCTGGATAAATATCAACAGAAAGTAACTGTCGCCAGCCGTAAAAGTGAAGAGTTTAATAAGACTTTTCGTGCTGCAACAGATATCCAGAAAAAGCATACGGATGGCCTGAAAAGGTTAATACAGACGTTACCCCTTCCTCCAGCCAGAATGGGACCCATACTTCAGGATATGGTAAAGAAATCTGAGGATGAGACCTACAATATAACGTCAGGCTCTAAAAGTTACTGGGATTCACTGGCAGGAATAGGTAGCCCTCCAAAAGAAGAACTGGGTAATACGCCAAAAGTTTTTCGCCCAGGCGCAAATATGGAAGAGCGTTCTGACGATGATACGGAAAAAGGGGGGAAGAGCGATTGGCTCGGCGGTTTAATGGCAGGAGCCAAAGAGGCGTGGGATAAATTCCTTAAGGATGGAGAAAACGTTCATGGCAAGCTTAAGGATTTAGCTAAAGACGCCTTCAGCTCAATGGGAAACTCGCTGGTGGAATATATAACCACAGGAAAGGCGAATTTTAGTGATTTCCTGATGACCTTTCTGAAAGGGACGCTGAAGATGCTTAGCCAATTATTGTTGGTAAAAGCCATGCAGGCTTCCTTTAACGCGATGTCGAATTCCGGCATTGGCTGGGTAGCATCCATCGGTAAAGTTTTCACGGGCCACTCCGATGGAGGCTATACCGGAGACGGGGGTAAATATGAGCCGAGAGGGATTGTTCATGGCGGCGAATTTGTTTTTACCAAAGAGGCGACCTCGGCGATAGGGATTGGCAACCTTTACGCCATGATGCGCGGTGCGCAGGGGTATGCGGGCGGCGGCTATGTGGGAACGGCATCAATGCAGGGACTGGGTTCTTCAGGCGCAGGGCCACTGACCATTCAGACCTCAGTACTTATTCAGAATCAGGGCTCAGAACCGCAGGCGGCCGACAATAACGGCGCGTTAAATCGCGCCTGGCAGCAGACGATAGACCGTTCCGTTCGCGCTGGCGTGGCAAATGAATTGAGGCCTGGTGGCCTTATCTGGAATGCAAACCACGCACGTTAATTTTTTGATTCCCGGAGAAGATATGGCAATAGAAACCTTTACCTGGCGAACGCAAATACAAGCGGGTTTGCAGGGGGATTTTAATTTCACCGTTCGCGAGGCTCGTTTTGGCGACGGATATCAGCAGATCGTCGGCGATGGTCTACATTTTGAAAAACAAAGCTGGCCAGTGACCTTGACCGGAGAAAAGGAAGAGATATTAGCCGTGCTTGAATTTATGCGGCGTCATGTAACGAAGTCGTTTATCTGGGATACCCCTGCGGGGGAATCCGGGCTTTATCGTGTTAGCGCCGATTCACTAAAACTTTCGCCATTATCGAGTCAGATAATGACGGTAACCGCCACATTTAACCAGGCATATGCACCATGATTACAGCTGATTATCAAAAACTTGAACCCGGGAGTGAAATACGTTTACTGGAAATTGATGGCAGCGTCTTTGGCATGGATGATGTCTTATATTTCCACGGGCACAGTATCGCCCATAGCGAAGCTGAAATCCAGGCTGCTGGAGGGGACGAAACGCGTTTGCCTGCAAAATCCATTTGGTGGCAGGGCAATGAATATATGCCATGGCCTTGTATTATTGACGGGATTGAATCCTCTACCAGCGGTCGGGACGCGCAACCATCGCTGAAGGTGGCAAATATTGATGCTTCGATTACCGCGCTGTGCTTGTATTACGATGACCTGGTTCAGGCGAAAGTCACCATTCACGATACGCTGGCAAAATATCTCGACGCACGTAATTTCCCTGAAGGTAATGCGAGAGCCGACCCCACGCAGGAAAAACGAAAAGTCTTCTTTATTGATGCCAAAAGTGAGGAGACCAATGAAGCGATTGAGTTCACTCTTGCCAGTCCAATGGATTTGCAAGGAATAATGATCCCAACGCGTCAGCTGCATTCTATCTGTACCTGGTGTATCAGGAATAAATACCGCAGCGGCGATGGTTGTGATTATACAGGTCAGCGATATTTTGATAACAATAATACACCTGTTACCGATCCGGCGCTGGATGTTTGTAACGGCACTTTGTCGGCCTGTAAATTACGCTTTGGCGAAGACAATGAGCTGCCTTTTGGTGGTTTTCCCGGCACATCTTTAATTCGGAGCTAACATGCGCCAGAAAGTTATCAGGACTATTCAGGTGCATGCTCAGGAGCAATATCCTCGAGAATGCTGCGGTGCGATTGCCCAAAGGGGGCGGGTAGAGCGCTATTTCCCCTGTCGTAATATTGCCGATGCCCCACAGGAGCATTTTGTTCTTGCGCCGGAGGATTATGCACGGGTAGAGGATTGGGGCACCGTAACGGGGATCGTCCACAGTCACCCCGACGCGACGACCCAGCCAAGCGAGTTGGATAAGGCTCAGTGTGACGCGATGTTGTTACCCTGGCATATTTTCAGCTGGCCGGAAGGCGATTTTCGTACCATTTATCCGCGAGGAGAATTGCCGCTGCTGGAACGTCCGTTCGTGCTTGGCCATTATGATTGCTGGGGACTGGTAATGAGCTATTTTCGCCAGCAGCATAATGTTGAGTTGACGGATTATCGTGTGGATTATCCGTGGTGGGAAGATGGCTACCCTGATAACTTTTATCATGATTGTTGGTATGAATGTGGCTTTCGCGAGTTTGATGGCCCGCCGCAGCCGGGAGATATGATTATCATGCAGGTACAGGCAAATAAGTGGAATCATGCGGGTATTCTCCTTGAGGGAAATATGCTGCTGCATCACCTGTATGGTCATTTAAGCCAGCGAGTGCCGTATGGGGGATACTGGCAGGAAAGAACGGTGAAAGTTTTGCGCTATCATATTAATGATAATGCGTTGACTAATGAAAAAATCTGAAAGACGTTGGGATTTTAAATCACCCGATATGAAATGCGTTAGCAAGTGAATGTGATTCAACATCAGAGGGCTGGACTTGCTCTCGAGTCAACTCAGCGTACGATATTATCAATGGCGGAATAGATGCTTATGATTTATTCATAATGTCTGCTGCAGATGGAGTATTTATGCAAGAACATATGGTCAGAATAGAGTTGGGCGGTATTCTTGGTAAGAAATTTGGCAAATCTCATTGTCGGATGGTGGCAACGGCATCTGAAGCGATAAGGGCTTTATGTTGTACTATCAATGGATTTGAAAAATTCATGAACAACAGCAAAGCTATGGGATTAACCTATGCTGTTTTTAAAGGAAAGAAAAATATTAGCGAGGATGATATTCCTTTCCCCATCAACGATAAAGTAATACGAATTGTTCCTGTCGTTATTGGTAGTAAAAAAGCTGGCGTGCTACAGACGATATTAGGTGTTGCATTGATCGCGGTCGCTTCAATCGCCACTATGGGCACTGGAGGGATATTCGCCGCGATTGCTGCCGGCTCCGGGTGGGGAAGTGCCGCAATGCTGGGGGCCTCAATGGTACTTGGTGGTGTTCTTCAGATGCTTTCTCCTCAGGTTCCAGGTTTAGCCAGTCAACAATCTCCTGAAAATAAAGCCTCCTACGCATTTGGCGGGGTCACGAACACCACCGCTCAGGGATATCCGGTACCGTTGTTATACGGCAAGCGGCTTATCGGCGGGGCAATTATTTCAGCGGGAATTTATGTAGAAGACCAGCAGTAAAATATCCGGCTTCTCTCATTTCAGACCACCTTTGAGGTGGTTTTTTTATGGACAAAATATCTATGACACAGCATCTCATTAAAGGTTGTAAGGGCGGGAGTTCAAGCCCGCGTACCCCAACGGAACAGCCTGATGATTTACAGTCTGTTGCGAAAGCAAAAATTCTCATTGCGCTGGGCGAGGGTGAATTTGCCGGTGCGCTTACCGCAAAAGATATTTACCTTGATGGTACGCCGCTGGAAAATTCCGACGGCTCGCAAAATTTTAGCGGTGTCGCCTGGGAGTTTCGACCGGGAACTCAGGCACAGAATTACATCCAGGGGATCCCCGGTTCAGAAAATGAAATTAACGTAGGAGTGGAAGTCTCCAGCAAAACGGCCTGGTCCCGCTCTTTTAGTAATACCCAGCTTTCCGCCGTCCGCCTGCGCTTAAAATGGCCATCTTTACTGAAACAGGAAGATAATGGCGATCTGGTAGGGAACGCCGTCAGCTATGCCGTTGATTTGCAAACCGATGGTGGTAGCTGGCAGACGGTGCTGGAGAGTGCGGTAAGCGGAAAGACCACTTCCGGCTATGAACGATGCCACCGCATTGATCTCCCCCGGGCGACGACGGGTTGGGTTTTGCGCCTGCGTAAGGTCACGGAAGACGCAAATACCTCAAAAACTGGCGATGTTATGATGCTGCAAAGTTATGCTGAGGTGCTTGATGCAAAACTACGCTATCCCAACACGGCCCTGCTTTACGTTGAATTTGACTCTCGTCAGTTTAATGGCTCTATTCCAAAAATTGCCTGCAGTCCTCGCGGGCGGGTGATCCGCGTTCCTGATAACTATGACCCGGAGACCCGCCAATATTCAGGCATCTGGACCGGAGCATTCAAATGGGCGTGGACGGATAACCCGGCCTGGATTTTTTACGATCTGATCGTCAGCGATCGTTTTGGCCTGGGGAATCGTCTTACCTCAGAAAATATTGATAAATGGACGTTGTATCAGGTAGCACGATATTGCGATGAACCCGTCCCCGATGGTAAAGGTGGGGAGGGTACCGAGCCGCGCTATTTATGTAACGTCTATGTTCAGGATCGCAACGATGCCTATACGGTGTTACGCGATTTTGCGGCCATTTTCCGTGGCATGACCTGCTGGAGTGGCGATCGGGTGATTGCTCTGGCGGATATGCCTCGTGATATTGATTACACCTATACCAGGGCTAACGTCATCAATGGTCGTTTTCACTATGCCAGCAGCAGTAGCAAAACGCGCTATACCAACGCGCTCGTCTCATGGTCTGATCCAGAGAATGAGTATGCGGATGCGATGGAGCCGGTTTTTGAGCAGCCGCTGGTCGCCCGCTATGGATTTAATCAGCTAGAACTTACGGCGATTGGCTGTACCCGTCAGTCGGAGGCCAACCGTAAAGGGCGTTGGGGAATTCTGACCAACAATAAAGATCGCGTAGTGACTTTTTCAGTCGGACTGGACGGTAATATTCCACAACCCGGCTATATCATTGCGGTGGCGGACGAAATGCTGGCGGGAAAAGTCAACGGTGGCCGTACCCGCGAAGTGGATGGCTGCGTTATTACGCTCGATCGTAAAACGGAAGCGAAAGCCGGGGACCGTCTGTTATTGAACCTGCCATCGGGGGGGACGCAAGGCCGAACCATTGAGAGCGTCGATGGACACGTCGTCACCGTCACCGCTGAATATGCCGAAAGACCTGAACCGGAATGCGTATGGGCCATTGAGTCTGACTCTCTGAGGGTCCAGCAATATCGTGTTGTGGGTGTTAAAGATAATAACGATAGCACCTTTGCAATTTCCGCAGCCGCTCACGATCCGGATAAATACGCCAGGATTGATTCCGGTGCGATTATTGATAGTCGGCCAATCAGCGTTATTCCTCCAGGGAAGCAAAGCGCGCCAGCTAATATCGTTGTTGAGTCTTATTCCGTGGTTAATCAGGGGATTAGCGTTGAAACGCTGCAGGTTCACTGGACGGCAGTACAGAATGCCATTGCTTATGAAGCACAGTGGCGCCGCAATGAAGGCAACTGGATAAACGTGCCCCGGAGTTCCGTTGCCTCGTTTGATGTCAGCGGAATTTATGCCGGCCGATACATCGTAAGGGTGCGCGCTATCAATGCCGCGGAAGTGTCGAGCGGCTGGGCATATTCGCAAGAGAAAACGCTGACCGGCAAAATCGGCCTGCCTTCGGCACCTGTTTCGCTGACCACAACATCCCTTCTGCATGGCGTTCAACTAAACTGGGCGTTCCCGGAGGGAAGTGGCGATACGCAAAAAACCGAGCTGCAGTACAGCCCAAATCCAACCGGCAACGGCGCGATGGCGCTTTCTGACGTAACGTATCCGGGAAACTCGTATCAGCAGATGGGCCTGCAGATTGCGGCGACGTTCTGGTACCGGGCACGCATTGTCGATCGCCTTGGTAACGAAAGTCCGTGGACCGTCTGGGTGCAGGGGATGGCCAGCGACGATATCGGGGAGTATTACGACAAGCTGACCGATGCAATTAAGGACACCGAAGCCTGGCAAGAATCTCAGCGGGATATGGAGGAAACCCACAAAACGCTGACGGAAACCGCTGATGCCATCCGTGAAGAGGTCGAGCAGCAGGTTAACGAAATAAACCAGAGCATTAATGAGACCGCCGGGGGGATCCGTAAGCAGGTTGATGGGCAGATAGCGACGGTCAATAAGTCGATGACAGAGAATATTGACCTCGTTAATCAGACCCTCAATGACGCCATCTCGACAGTAAACAAAAGCATCAACGATGCTGTGAGTGATATTAATACTTCCGTCGACCAGCAGATAGCAGATGTCAATAAAGCCCTGACTGCGGGGGACTCGGCGTTAAAATCCCAGCTGCAGACGGTTGAAAACGGCCTGAAACAGTCCATTGCTCAGGCAAATACGGGCTGGGATAAAGCGGTAAAACAGGAGACCGCTGACCGCATTGCGGACGTCAACGCGAAAGCGGCGCAGGCGGCAGACCAGCTGCTCAATGAAAAAAATGAGCGGGTGGCCGCCATCGATAATCTGCAGACAATTATTCAGGATGGGGACGAGTCACTGGCGCGTCAGATCGCTGAAATCTCTGCCGGTAGTGGGCAGCAGTTTGATTCATTCAGTATCTGGTACTTCGATAAAGACAATGAAGGGTGGACCGAGGACGATGGCGGTCAGGTGCCGATGCAAATCACGGACGAAGGCTGGCTGAAAGCATCGAACAGCACGGCCTCCTGCCGTTCGCCAAACGGGCAAAAAATCCCGGGTTCCTCCTATCGCACCGTCATGCTGCGTATTAAGCGTGTGGGTAATCCGGCATGGAAAGGGCGGCTTTACTGGATTGGTACAGAGGAAACCGGCTGGAGTGATGCCCGCTCGGTGACTATCGCCGAGCAGGAGTTTGATGGTGAGGGTATCAGCGTGGTGGCCATTTCCGACGTGAACTGGAACGCGTCCGGCACGGTTCGCCGTTTTCGTCTCGATCTGGCCCAGGGGCAGAATGCCGACAACTATTTTCTGATCCACTGGATATCCGTTGGGCGCCCGGCGCCGGCAGCAAGTACGGCGGCCCTGCGTAATGAGGAGATGGCGCGGACGCAAGCGGATGAGGTAGAGGCGCTGAAACGTTCCACGCTGGCGGCTCAGATCAGGGGAACCTCTGACAGTAACAGCCTTGCAGACCTGCGTTCCGGCCTGCTGTATCAGGAGATGAACGCGCGTATCACCGCCGATAAAGCAGAGGTGACGGCCAGAGAATCGCTGCAGGCGCAGTTCAACGACAATAAATCCTCGGTGGCGGAGGAACTGAGCTCCCTGACGACAGCGCAGAGCGCGCAGTCCAGCAAAATTAGCGGTCTTGAAACCAGTCTGGGTAAAAAAGCCGACGCAACCGCGCTCCAGACGCTGACGCAAAAGGTCGAACAGCAGGGCACCACGTTAACCAGCCAGGGAAATACGCTGACCTCGCTGTCTAACCGCGTCGGGAAAACGGAATCGGGCGTGGCCGCAAACAGCAATGCCATTACGGGCCTGCAGTCCAGCGTCAGCCAGCAGGATAAAACGCTGACCAGCCAGAGCAGCGCGATCGCAAAGCTGCAGAACGACCTGACCACGACGAATGCCAGCGTCAGTAAAAAGGCTGATGCCAGTGCGGTCACTGCCTTAACCAATCGGGTGACCGGGACGGAAGGAAACCTGGCCACGCAGTCTGGCCAATTGACAATGCTGAAAAACTCCCTGGCTGAGGGGAGCCTGGTCAGCAATGGCGGAATGAATGTTGATTTATCCTTCTGGGAAAACTCCGGTACCGGTTCGGCGTTCACTTATGATTCGGGTGAAAAAGCCCTGAAAACCACGACTGGCTCCATTCGCGTCGCCAACGTCACGCGTATCCCCGTTGAGGCAGGACTGACTCTCACGGTCTCTTTTGAGTACCGGACTTCGGAAACGGTTAACAGCGTATCGTCTGACACCGTCGGTGTGATAGCGGATTTAGGCAATCCGATCGCCTGGTTATCGTCTATATCGCCGTGGCTGAGTGGGGTAACGACCAGCTGGCAGACGAAAACCGTGGAACTGACCATTCCGGCCAATTTTACCGGGCGTTACGTTTACCTGCGATTTGCCGCCGGGGGCTGGACACCGTCAAACAGTGCACGTCTGTATATCCGTAAAGTCGACGTCTTTTCATCGACCGGGGTGTCAAAGAAAGCGAATGCATCGGCGGTAACAGACCTGACCAGCCGGGTCGACTCGGCGGAAGGGAAACTGGTCAGCCAGAGCCAGGCGATCGCAAAGCTACAGAATGACCTGACAACGACCAACGCCACAGTAAGTAAAAAGGCGGATCAAAGCGCTCTGACGTCACTGACCGGACGAGTGGAGAAGACGGAAAGCGGCCTGACTGCAGCGAATGGTAACATTACTTCCCTGACCAGCGCGATTGGTGCTGCAAAAGCTGCAGGGGATGATTATATTCCTAACCCGGCGCTTGAACCTTCCTACGACCGCATGGGTTATGACGTCGTTTCAGCCACTGCTGCCGGTGTACCTGTAGATTGCCCGTTTGCGTATGTGGTTCGCCTGGCCGGTCGCGACCATGTACCTAAAATCAACAATGTTGCGGTGACTCCGGGTGATGTTTTCGAGATGTCGGCGGTGGTTGCTTGTGGAACCGGGCAGGCGGATTTTAATCTCTATATCGCTAATGCCACTTCAGCGACAGGTGGTATCAAAGCGAGACTTTCCGGCGGGAATACCAAAGTCACCGCAGCGTGGAAACGCGTGACATGGCGCTTTACGGTGCCGGCCGATACGAATTTTATGCGTCCCTTCCTGCAGGTTAATCAGAGTTCACCCTTTGGTACGGTCTGGTATGCGGCAGACTGGCATCTGCGCAACGTTACTGCAGCGCAGAGTGCACAGAAAACCGCTGATGCAACAGCAAAAGCGGTGGACTCCCTGACGACAACAGTCTCTGTGCAGGGCGATACGCTGAGCAGCATCGGTAGCCGGACCACGGCGCTGGAAAACGGTCTGTCAACGACGAATGCCAGCGTCAGTAAAAAAGCGGATGCGAGCGCGCTGCAATTGTTGCAGAACACAGTCACCGAACAGGGCAAGACGCTGACCAGCCAGGGCAGCAGTCTGACGAAGCTGGATAACAGCCTGAAGGAAACTGTCGCGGCTGTTGATGCCACAAAAGCTGATGCCGATGCTTCCCGGGCGATAGTTGGAAATCTGTTAACAAATCCGTCTTTTGAACGAGGTAACGATGGTTACAGCGGCTGGCAATCAGCGACGTCAATACTCACAGCTTCTTCGCCGCATAGTGGCACCCAAATTCTTAAAGTGGTTCCAGGCAGCAGTGTCGTCTCGTTGCTTCAGAAGATTTCGTTTACCAAAGATCGCACCTACAAAATAGGTATCTTCACGCGTGTTTCAGGTGGAACAACAATGCCGTCAGGCACCGCTGGCAACAATAAGCTGCGTATTGGTGATTCTGACGGGCCACTGAAGGAGGTTCAGTTTAACCCCGCGACGCTGCCCACGAGTTCTGTCTGGCAGGAAATTTCGGGCACATGGAAAGCCACGAAAACCGCAGTCCTTGACGTCTCGCTCATGGTGCTGCTGGCGACGGGAGAGCAGTATTTTGATGATTTCTATCTGGTAGATGTGACTGATGAAACCAATATTGCGGTCAGCGCCACCGCCATCAGCAACCTGACAAACCGGGCCAGTAGCGCTGAAGGAAAGCTTGAGAGCCAGAGTCAGTCCATCACAAAACTGCAAAACGGACTTGCCACTGCCGACCAGAACATCGAGAAAAAAGCCGATGCTTCAGCCGTCGCTTCGTTAGGCAACCGGGTTACTGAAGCTGAAGAGAAGCTGACGAGTCAAAGTAACAGTATTACCCAGCTAGAAGCTTCACTCGATAGCGCTCGCGATACCGGTGAGAATCTGGTTGAAAACTATGATTTCAGAAACCAATTAAATGCGTGGAATCTGCAGAATGCCGGGCGCATTGTGTGGGGAGCATCAAACGGGGAGGGTGCTCCCGGTGTGATAATCACGCATACGGGTGACGCAAGTAATCCTGGATTAATGTCGAATAACGCTAAATGGTTCCCGGTAAGTTCATCACGCCGGTTCCGTTTTAAGGTACGTGCAAAATTAATCTCAGGTTCAGGTGGGATTTTATGCCGCATCTTTAATTCGAAGACCGCTGGTACTTACACCCAGACGCAGGCTGTTGTAACCAGAAAAGATGGTTTTGAAACGCTTACGGTAGATATACCCGCGTTGCCGGCCACCACCACAGACGCAAGGATTGCTTTTTATGTATATCCGTCCGCGACAGTTGTTGCCGTCGACAGCATTGCCGTTTATGACGTTACCGATGAAACCGTGGGTTCGGCCAATGCCAGCGCAATCAGTGATTTGACAACACGGGTGACCAGTGCTGAGGCGGGAATGACCTCTCAGGGAGCGGCTATTACAAAGCTGCAGAATGATCTGTCAACCACCAATGCGAATGTTAATAAGAAGGCTGATGCTACTGCATTAAACGCGTTATCTAATCGTGTAACGCAGACTGAAAAGGATATCAACAGCCAGGCTGACAGCATTACCAGCCTGAACAGCACGCTGAATATTAACGCCCGCAAAGGCTCAAACCCGTGGCTGGACGGAACGTTTGAAACTTATGACGTTAATCAGAACCTGGGTGGGTCTGCGCGAGTTATTAGCGGAGTCAGCTACTCGGGCGGCAAATGCATGCGCGTGACGCGTGCACCGAACACTACCGGTAACAGCGACGACCTAATCGGTTCACGCCTTGCCATTCGCGACGCGGCAGTATTCAGGGTTGAGTTCTGGGCGATGATGCCATCCGGTGAAACCCCCTCAGGCGGCTGGGTCACCGTGGTCGGCCTCAACGTGCAAAATGATGCGGGCGCAAACTCATGGCTGGGAGCTGCTAATGTCAGCGAAACAGCGCTGGCCGGTCGTGACAAATGGGTTAAATTTTCCGGGTATGCAAAAGCCACCGCGAAAGGTGCAACCCGTGCCGTTGTTTGGATCTCTACGCGCGGGGCGAACGGCAGCAACACGCCGGGTTATAATCTGTTTATCGACGACATGGTTATTACAGATGTAACCGACGCTTACAATGCGCAGAGCACGGCAGACGCGACCGCCTCAGCTGTTGATTCCCTGACGACGCAAGTCTCTCAGCAGGGCGATATCCTGACGAGTGTCGGAAGCCGGACCACCATGCTGGAAAACGGGCTGAATACGACAAACGGCAACGTCAACAAAAAGGCCGATGCTACCGCCCTGCAGACGCTCCAGAATACCGTGACGGAACAGGGCAAAACGCTGGCCAGTCAGGGTAGCAGCCTGACGCAGTTGAATAACTCCCTGAATGATGCCACGGCCAGCCTGGCTGCTGATGGTAAAATTCCCGGCAACCTGATTTCCAACGGTTCATTTGAACGCGGCCAGGAGGCTTTCACAGGATGGGGAAGCGTCGGGTCCGTTATCAGTGCACAATCGCCCAACTACGGCAGCAAAATAGCGATGTGTGGTGTGGGCCTGGCCGGGATCTCTCAGAAAGTACCGGTCGTCAAAGGCAACACATATAAAATCGGTGTGTTTGCCCGTGCGCAGGGCGGTTCGGTCATGAGTGACCAGGGTAATAACAAACTGCGTATTGGTCAGTCGTCCCTGTTGTACGATCGCCAGTTCAACACCGCGAACCTTCCAACCAGTTCATCATGGATTGAATTGACCGGAACATGGAAGGCGACGGTAGACGGGATGGTCGATGTGGCGATCTACTCCTCCCTGAAGTCTGGCGCGCAGTATTTTGACGACTTCTATTTTGTTGATGTTACAGATGAAGTAAATATCGCAGCCAATGCCGGGGCCATCAGTAGCCTGACCACGCGCGTGACGAGCGCTGAAGGGAAGCTGACTAGCCAGGGTAGCAGTATCACGGAGTTGACGAACGACCTGACTACCACCATTAACAACGTTAATAACAAAGCGGATGCCGCCGCGTTGGCTGCTCTGACCAACCGGGTGACGAGTGCTGAAGGAAAGCTGGAGAGCCAGAGCAGCAGCGTCACGTCGCTGAATAATAGTATTGCGGCCACTCAGTCGGATGCCGACGCAGCAAAAGCGATTCCGGGAAATATGCTGGCGAATAACTCATTCGAGCGCAGTTTTGACGGATGGGTGAACTCAGGCTGGAGCATACTGGCGGCGCAGAACCCTAAGTCCGGAAAGTACATTATCCAGGCGACAAAGACATCCAGCGGCTCTACGGCCTGCGATCAGAACGTAAACCTGATTGCGGGGCATACATACCGCATTGGCGCGTGGGTGCGCAAGTCGGGTGACTTTGCGGTCAGCAATGCCAGTAATACTAAAATCAGCATCCGTAATAGCTCAGGGCCGCTGAAAGATATTCCGATAACAACCAGCATCGGAACCGGCTGGACGGAGATCTTTGGGGACTATAAACCGTCCTCCGATGCTGCACTGACTATTTCCCTGCGTTCCAGCCTGTCGGCCGGTTATCTGTATGCAGATGATGTATTTTGCATTGATGTCAGCGATCAAGTGGCAAATACAGCGAACGCTTCGGCACTTACTGCCCTGAATACACAGGTCAAAATTGACGGAGGAAATATTGAGGCTAATACCCGGGAGCTTAAAAGCCTGAAAGCTGATTTAGGGACCAAAGCGACGGCCAGTGCAGTGAGCGATCTGAACGCCAATGTGCAGGAAATCGACGGTACATTAAAGGCTAGCGTAGAGAAGGTAGATGGCCTGGATATAACGGTCGGAGAACTGAAGGGTAAAGTTAAGACCCAGGGAGAGACGATAGCGGATTCGGAAGGCAAAATTAACTCGATGTACTCAATTAAAGTTGAGACAAAAGGTGATAAGAGAGTTGGCGCAGGGATGGTATTAGCCAGTGATGGTTCGACAAGTGACATCATTTTTAATGCTGATCGTTTCTCTATTTTTAATGCCATCAGCAAAACCGCCGTGCCGGTGATGATTGCGGAAGGTAACGAGTTGTATATTGATTCGGCGCGAATTAAAAACGGCACGATTGATATTGCCAAAATCACAGATCGACTTTCCTCTACTAATTATGTGGCCGGATGGAGAGGCTGGAGTATTACCAAGAGCGGAAGTAGTGAATTCAATAACGTTGTGGTTCGCGGTGAAATTCAGGCTGATACAGGTACTTTAAATAATGTAGTTATTAATGAGAGTTGTAATATCCTGGGAACCGTAAGGGCTAATAAGATTATTGGAGATGTTGGCTCATGGGCAATCAATATTGCTCAGCACCGCTCCCGTCGAATTGCGAAAGCACAATGGGCCTGGTTCGATTTGCTTGCTGTTGATCGCCAGCCGTTCGAGCAACGAGTGCAGCTTTTAGGCGCGCTTCGCCAGGACGACTCAATTAATATTACGGGTGGAGGTAAATTAACGGCAGGTATGGAGTACAAGAGTTATGAAGGTGGCTCGTTGAGTATGGGTAAACTAGGGTACTGTATTCTCATGCTGGGTACCGGTGATACTTCAGGTGGTGGTCCCATGACCTGTGCGCTCTCTATTGATGGCGTTTTATATAAGCAGGAAAATGGGAGTATGGAAATTCAGTCAATGGACTTCATCGTTCCGCCAGGTACCGGCCAGACTGTTGTGCGTTATGGGTACTATCTGGACAGAAACGGTGGTATGACGGGCGTAATCTTGTCACGTTTTCACGCGTTTGTTATGCGTAATTCAAATATTATTCGAGGCGTTTCAAGTGATTAAAAGGCTAAGCTCTGTTCTAAGGTGATGATTTACCAGACCACGGATTGCGCAGTGAGTTAAATTTAATAGCCTGAAATACAAACCGAAACGGCGCCCTCATCATGGATGACATAGTGAGGGCGCTTTGCGTTCTGAAACTGAGGATGAATAAAAGCGACCAAAAAATTTGCTAATAAATGTTAATACAGCGCATAAATACGTACTTCGCCTCTCGACGCGGCGCGCTGAGCTGCCTATTATCCTTAGGCTTGTTCATTTTAAGATGTATCTGAGGGGAGAGAAGATGCGAGCTGCGTTTTTAGTGGGATGTGCTGCGCTGTTACTGTCGGCGTGTAGTAGCAATGATGAACCTGTTCAGCAGGCAACGGCGGCGCACGTGTCGCCGGGAATGCGTGCCGCGATGAGCAGCTCCGGCCAGGCAAACTGCGCCATGGTTGGCGGCTCGTTATCGGTCGCCCGCCAGCTTGATGGCTCCGCTATCGGCATGTGCGCATTGCCGAACGGCAAGCGCTGCAGCGAGCAGGCGCTGGCAGGCGGAAGCTGCGGTAACTATTAATTCATCAGGTCGGCGAGCTTATACACCAGCGTCTGGTCGGCGGTCGCCAGCGTTAGCTGCGTTTCCGTCAGGTCGACCTGCGCGCCTTCGCGCAGCATTTTGCTCAGCGTGGCGTCCAGCGCGTTCAGCTGCGAGTCTGTGCAGAGCATGCGGGTCATCGCCAGCTCTTCAACCTTCAGCTCGCCGTCCGAGACTTTGCCCGTGCCGCTGAAGCGGTTGCACATATTACCTGAAACAGACATCTTGCCCGTAATGGGCATTTTTTCGCCGAAGCTCAGCTCCTGCGGCTTATCCGCGGCATTCAGCGGCTGCCCGTTAACGCTGGTCAGCACAAAACGGTGATGCTGAAGCTGTTCCGCTCTGGTTGACACCTTGCTGTTATAAACGCAGCCCGATAGCAACATTCCCGCCGCCAGCAGCGCAGCAAACTTGTTCATTTAGTCTCCATAAATATTTATCGTATTAATAAATGAAGGGAATTGTAACTTTATCGCAGGCGATTACTGTGGGGATTATCTGAATGTGCCCCCCGCAGAGGAGGAGCACAAAAGGGAAAGGAATATCAGACCAGCGCGTTAGGGCAGGTTTCGCCAGCATCCACCTGACGCAGGTTGTCGAGGGTGGTTTGTGAAATGCTGATCAGCGCTTCCGCGGTCAGAAACGCCTGGTGACCGGTAAAAAGGACGTTATGGCAGGCGGAGAGACGGCGGAACACATCATCCTGAATCACGTCATTAGACTTATCTTCAAAGAACAGATCGCGTTCGTTCTCATATACGTCCATCCCCAGCGCGCCAATTTTCTGATGCTTCAGGGCGTCGATCGCTGCCTGAGAATCGATGAGCGCGCCGCGGCTGGTGTTGATGATCATCACCCCGTCTTTCATGCGATCGAACGCGGCATGGTTCAGCAAATGGTAGTTTTCATCGGTCAGCGGGCAGTGCAGGGAAATAACGTCAGACTCCCGGTACAGGGTTTCAAGATCGACATACTCCACGCCCATATCCAGCGCGGCGGCGCTTGGGTAGGGATCAAATGCCAGCAGACGCATACCGAAGCCTTTCAGAATGCGCAGCGCGGCGACGCCGATTTTACCGGTACCGATAACGCCGGCGGTTTTACCGTGCATGGTGAAACCGGTTAGTCCTTCAAGGGAGAAGTTCGCATCGCGGGTGCGCTGATAGGCGCGATGAATGCGGCGGTTTAGCGACATCATCATGCCGATCGCGTGCTCTGCGACCGCTTCCGGTGAGTAGGCGGGGACGCGCACCACGCGCAGGCCCAGCTCTTTCGCGGCATCGAGATCAACGTTGTTGAACCCCGCGCAGCGCAGCGCGATGTACTTCACGCCGTGGGCTTTCAGTTCTTCGAGTACCGGGCGGCTACCGTCATCGTTTACGAAGATGCACACCGCTTCACAGCCGTTGGCGGTTTTGGCGGTCTTTTCGGTTAGCAGGAAGTCAAAAAATTCCAGTTCAAAGCCGTATGCATCATTGACGTGCTGCAGATACTTCTTGTCGTACTGTTTCGTACTGTATACAGCGATTTTCATAAGACTTTTCTCCAGTGATAATACCGTCACGGTAGCATAATTAAAATAATCTTACAAATGTTAAAAACTAGTTTAATCAGCAGGTTATAGTATTAATTCTAGAGCATATCGTAGAGTTAAGAAATCTCTTTAAAAGACAATACGTTTCATTAAAAGTTGAGGCTCAGCGCCCCTGGCGCCAGCAGGACCAGCGGCCAGAGTAAACCTGAACTGACGTTAGCGAGCTGAAACTGCCAGAGAGAGGTCCCGCTGGCGCCGGTGACCAGCGGCACGGTGGCGCGCAGCGGAGAGAGAAAGCGGCTAAAAAAGACCGCCCACGCGCCGTGGCGGCGCAGGAACAGCTGGCCGCGAGCGAGGCGTTCGGCATTAAGCCAGCGGATACGATGCAGATGGTGCCGGTAGCGGTAGCCCGTCAGCCACGAGAGCCAGAATCCGCCGATGGCGCCGAGGCTGGCGCTCATCCACATTAACAAAAAATGGCCGACGCTGGCCGATGCCAGGGTACCGAACAGCAGCAGTCCGGAGGTGCCGGGGATCAGCAGCGAGATAACGGCGCAAGATTTCGTGAACGTCAGCAGGAAAACCATCAGCAATACCAATGAATAGCGGCTCTGAGCGTATTCCATCAGCGAGATAATTAAGTCCACAGCACCATCCGTTTACGTTCGCAGGTGTGAACCAGTGTCGCAGGCGAAAACTAAACCCCGGTTAAATAGCCGGCTGGTGAATCACATAGCGGCGACTACGCTTAAACGGGATGGAAACTTTAACTCACAGGTCGAACGTGCCACAATAGCGGCCTCTCGGCTTTTACTTATTTCGAATCAGGATATTAGCTGCCCATGAAGGGTAAATATAAAGCCGCCATCGCGCTATTATTAGCCCTCGTGCTGCTACCGCTGGCTTTGCTATTAACGCTCACCCACTGGGTGCCCACGCTGGCAGGTATCTGGCTACCGGCGGGAACCCGAATCTCACTTAATGAAAGCCCGCGACTGACGCGCTCCGCGCTGCGTATTCCGGATCTGCGCTACCTGGTCGGCGACTGCGAAATCGCGCGCGTCGCCAATGCCTCGCTCTCGCGTCCCAGCCGCTGGCGTTTACATATCAGCGAGCTGGATATAAACAGCGCCTGCCTGAACAAGCTCCCGGAAAGCGAAGCCGCGCCGGGGGCGCCGAAAACCCTCGCCGAATGGCAATCAATGCTCCCTTACAGCTGGCTGACGATTGACAATCTGCGCCTGTCGCCGTGGGAGAAATGGCAGGGGCGGCTGGTGATGTCGCTAACGCCGCAGCAGCAGGATATCGGCTATGCCGGTAAAGAGGTTACCCTCCAGGCGCGGCTGCGCGGCCAGGTGCTGACGGTCAGCGATTTTTCCGCGCGTCTGGTGGAAGACCAGGCGCCGGTGAAGCTGGTGGGCGAGTTTCAGATGCCGCTGGTGCCGGACGGTTTGCCGGTCGACGGCCACCTGTTCAGCACCTTTGAATTTCCACAAACCCCCGGTCTTGTCGATGCCGAGCTGGAGTGGCAGAAGAACCGCGGGCAGCTGCTGGTCACGCCGCGCGGTGAAGTGGAGCCGATGCTTGACCTGCCGTGGGAAATCACCCCGGATCGTATCGTCATCAGCGATGGCCGCTGGCACACCGAATACGCGGGCAACGCCTTGAGCGGCCGGGTTGCGCTTTCGCTGGGCAACTGGCAGCAGGGCACCGAGCAGATGCAGGTCAGCGGGCGTCTTAACGTGCTCACTCAGGGCCAGGCCGGGAAGGGCAACGCCGTGCTGAATATCGGCCCCGGTAAGCTGAGCATGGACAGCAGCGACATGCCGCTACAGCTGACCGGCGAGGCCAAGCTCGGCGATCTGATTTTTTATGCCCGACTGCCCGCGCAGCTGAGCGGGCCGCTTACCGCGCCGGTGCTCAATTTTCACCCCGGCGCGCTGCTGCGTTCGCGCGGGCGGGTCATCGATTCGTTGAATATCGATGAAATCCGCTGGCCTCTGGCGGGCGTTAAAGTGACGCAACAGGGCGTTGATGGTCGCTTGCAGGCTATTCTACGGGCCCATGAGCAGGAGATGGGGGATTTTATCCTGCATCTTGATGGCCAGGCCGACAACTTTATGCCCGACCGCGGCCGCTGGCAGTGGCGCTACTGGGGCGATGGCCATTTCACCCCGATGCAGGCGCGCTGGGATGTTAAAGGCGCGGGCGAATGGGTTGATAGCGCCATTGTGCTCAACAGCCTGTCGACCGGCTTCGATAAGCTGCAGTATGGATCCATGCTGGTGAGTACCCCGCGCCTGACGCTGGAAAAACCGATCCACTGGCTGCGCGATGAGCAGCATCCTAAACTGACCGGCGCGCTGTCGCTGGATGCCGGGAAAACCACCTTCAGCGGCGGCAGCGAACTGCCGCCGTCAACGCTTAAGTTCAACATTGATGGCCGCGATCCGACCCGGTTCCGGTTCAGCGGCTCCCTGCATGCGCAAAAAATTGGCCCCGTGCGCGTGACCGGGCGCTGGGACGGCGAACGTCTGCGCGGCGAGGCGTGGTGGCCAAAACAGTCGCTGACCGTTTTCCAGCCGTTGGTGCCGCCGGAGTGGAAGATGAACCTGCGTGAGGGAACGCTCTACGCGCAGGTGGCATTCTCTGCCGCCGCCGAACAGGGCTTCGAGGCGGGCGGTCACGGTGTGCTCAAAGACGGCAGCGCCTGGATGCCGGATAACCAGATCAACGGCGTCGATTTTGTGCTGCCGTTCCGCTTTAGCGACGCCACCTGGCAGCTTGGCACCCGCCATCCGGTATCGCTGCGCATCGGCGAAGTCGTCAACCAGTTCACCGCGCGCAATCTGACGGCGGATCTCCAGGGCGCCTGGCCCTGGAGTGAAGACGCACCTTTACAGTTAAGCAACGTCAGCGTCGATATTCTCGGCGGCAATCTGACCATGCAGCAGCTGCGGATGCCGCAGCACGATCCGGCGCTGCTGCGTCTGCAAAACATCTCCAGCAGCGAGTTAATTAGCGCGATTAAAGTGAAGCAGTTCGCCGTGTCCGGCCCGTTTAACGGCGCGCTGCCGCTGTGGCTGGATAACGATAAATGGATTATCAAGGACGGCTGGTTCAGCAATCCGGGGCCGATGACGATGCGTCTTGATAAAGACACCGCTGACGCGCTGGTGGCCGACAACGTCTCCGCCGGGGCGGCCATTAACTGGCTGCGCTATATGGAAGTGGCCACCTCGTGGACGCGGATCAACCTCGATAACCTCGGCGTACTGACGCTGAAGGCGACGATTAGCGGCACCAGCCGGGTAGAAGGCAAAAGCAATACGGTGCACTTAAACTACTCCCATGAAGAGAATATTTTTGACCTGTGGCGCAGCTTGCGTTTCGGCGACAATCTGCAGGCGTGGCTGGAGCAGAACGCCAGGCTGCCCGCGCCGCGCTGTCAGGACAGTCATACCTGTAAGGAACAACAATAATGATCAAACTATTCGCCGCCTTTCTGGCCACCGCGCTGCTGGCGGGCTGTACGCCGCGTATTGAAATCGCGGCATCGAAAGAGCCGATCACCATCAATATGAACGTCAAAATTGAGCATGAAATTCATATCAAGCTGGATAAAGACGTTGAGAATCTGCTCAAATCGCGTAGCGATCTGTTCTGAGGCGATGATGAGAATACGACTGATAACCGCCGCGCTGGCGCTGGTGCTGTTCAGCGCTCAGGCGCAGGCCCTGACCCTGAATGAGGCTCGCCAGCAGGGGCGGGTTGGCGAAACCCTCAACGGCTATCTTGAACCGCTGCGTCAGGATAAAGAAACCCTTGAGCTGGTGAAACAGATCAACGCCGCCCGCAGCGACAGCTATCAGCAGCTGGCGGATGACAATAATCTACCGGTGGATCAGGTGGCGAAAATGGCCGGTCAGAAGCTGGTCGCCAGGGCGCAGCCGGGCGAGTACGTGAAGGGCCTTAACGGCAAATGGCTGAAAAAATAGCTATCGGCAGCGCTTGCGATACTCCCCCGGCGAGACGCCGAAGCGCTGCTTAAAGGCGGTGGAAAAATGGCTATGATCGCTGAAGCCCCAGCTGTAGCCGATCCCCGCCAGCTTTTCGTCATCATGGGCGCTTTGCAGCGCGCGGGCGCACAAATCGAGCCGACGATTCTTGATATATTGCGCCACCACCAGCCCCTTTTCCGCAAACAGCCGATAGAGGCTGCGCACCGACATGCCGGTTTCGCTGGCCAGCCACTCCGGGCGCAGATGTTCCGCCTGAATCGACTCATCGATTAACGCCATGATTTTCTGAAACTGCTTATCGCGCCGGGAAGGCTGGGCCTCCTGATGATGCAGCATCGGGCGCAGCAGGCAGACGATGGCCTCCAGCGCCGCTTTGCTTTCGCTGGCCGAGAGTTCAGGGCTGTTCATGCTTTCATGCAGCAGGCGCTGGCTGAGCTGGACCATCGGCAGGCTTTTCGCCAGCCGGGTAGCGATGCTGATTTCACTGCCGCGCAGCTGTTGCTCCAGCAGCGATCTTGGCAGCAGCAGGGAGGCCTGACGCGAGGTTTGCTGCCAGATAATTGAACAGGGACGAGACGCGTCAATCAGGGTGATATCGCCGCTTTCCAGCATCGCCTGGCGGCCATCCTGCTCGATCGTTGCCTGGCCCGCGAGCTGGAAGACGGTATAAAACCAGGCGTCGTTATCGCGCTGGATCTCTTGTCGGGTGCGGTAAAGATTAATGCCGCAGGCGGTCACCGTGCTGACTTTCAGGTCGCCGGCATAGCTGGCGTCGATCTCACCGTGGAAATTATCAGCCAGCGGACGGGCGGCAAACTGCCCGCAGACCTGATTGATTTTTGCTAACCAATGCTGGTAGTTCTGCCCACGATTTGCCGTACTCATCGCGCATCCCTTGTAATAATAATGTTTTTGCATTGTTGCACTTATGATGCCGGAGGCAAGGGTCAACGGCGGAGTATATGAAAGAACTATTACCTGCTGCACATTTTCTGTCCGCCTCATCAACTTAATTGCGGCGCCTGTCACAGCGGCAACAGCGAATGTCACAGAGAAAAAAGCGTGAATCGCGACCCCGGCATAAACTGAAACCACTATCCGTGAACAATAAGGAAGGGGTATGTCCACATCACAGGTCGCGCTACTCGCCAGCGTGCAGCAGTTTTTAGACAGACAGCATGGGTTGTATCTCGACGGTGCGCAGCAGGCGGCAGAGAGCGAAAAGCGCTTAACCGTCTGGGATCCGGCCACCGGTCAGGCTATCGCCAGCACCGCGGATGCTAACGCCGCGGATGTCGATCGGGCGGTGATGTCCGCCTGGCGCGCTTTCGTTTCCCGCAGCTGGGCAGGGCGGACGCCCGCCGACCGCGAACGGATCCTGCTGCGCTTCGCCGATCTGGTGGAGCAGCACGGCGAGGAGCTGGCGCAGCTGGAGACCCTTGAACAGGGGAAATCGATTAACATTTCCCGCGCCTTTGAAGTGGGCTGCACGCTGAACTGGATGCGCTATACCGCCGGACTGACCACTAAAATCAGCGGCCGCACCCTCGACGTATCGATCCCCTTCCCGCAGGGCGCACGCTATCAGGCGTGGACCAAAAAAGAGCCGGTGGGCGTGGTGGCCGGGATCGTGCCGTGGAATTTCCCGTTGATGATCGGCATGTGGAAAGTGATGCCCGCGCTGGCGGCTGGCTGCTCGATCGTCATTAAGCCGTCGGAAACCACGCCGCTGACCCTGCTGCGGGTAGCGGAACTGGCAACCGAGGCCGGCGTGCCGGGCGGCGTTTTTAACGTGGTGACCGGCAGCGGCGCCGGGTGCGGCGCGGCGCTGACCTCGCATCCTCAGGTCGCCAAGGTGAGCTTTACCGGATCGACCGCTACCGGTAAACAGATTGCCCGCGTGGCCGCTGACCGCCTTACCCGGGTCACGCTGGAGCTGGGCGGCAAGAACCCGGCCATCGTGCTGAAAGATGCCGATCCGCAGTGGGTTATTGAGGGATTAATGACCGGTAGCTTTCTGAATCAGGGGCAGGTGTGCGCCGCCAGTTCGCGAATTTATATCGAAGCGCCGCTGTTCGATACGCTGGTGAGCGGCTTTGAGCAGGCGGTGAAGTCGCTACAGGTCGGGCCCGGTATGCTTGAGAGCAGCCAGATTAACCCGGTAGTGTCGCAGGCGCACTGCGCAAAAGTGGCGGCCTATCTTGATGAAGCCCGTCAGCAGAAGGCAGAGCTGATTAGCGGTAACGTGGGGCCGAATGCGCAGGGCTACTATATTGCGCCAACGCTGGTGATTAATCCCGACGCCGGGCTGCGCCTTAGCCGGGAAGAGGTTTTCGGTCCGGTGGTGAACCTGGTACGCGTGGCCGACGGGGAAGAGGCGCTGCGCCTGGCCAACGACAGCGATTTTGGCCTGACCGCCAGCGTCTGGACCCGCGACCTGAGCCAGGCGCTGAGCTATACCGATCGCCTGCAGGCGGGGACGGTGTGGGTCAACAGCCATACGCTGATCGACGCCAACCTGCCGTTCGGCGGCATGAAGCAGTCCGGTACCGGCCGCGATTTCGGCCCCGACTGGCTGGACGACTGGTGCGAAACAAAGTCGGTTTGCGTGCGCTACTAGCCGCCTTTTCCCCGGTGGCGGCTGGCGCCTTACCGGGGCTACAAGCGCGTAACTTGCGGATTCTGTCGCCAGTCCTGCGGCAAAATCCGCGCCTCGATACCTCAAATCCGGCTTATCTCCGTATGCCCGGTGGCGCCTTTCTCCGGGAGTAAACCGTCACTCCAGCAAGGACGGGTCGGCGTCGATCATCATCTGCTTCATCTCTGCAAAATGCTGGCGTGAAAAGTCGGCGATCCCCTCCCAGTCCTGCGCGGTTTTCTCCGCCACCGCATCGGAGAGCACTTTCAGCGGCTGCCCCGTTGACCAGGCGGTCACCAGAATCTGGCAGGCGCGCTCCAGAGTCCAGATATCATCGAAAGCCTCGCCAATCGACGGTGCGGTCACCAGTACGCCGTGGTTGCCCATCAGCAGCCGGCGCTTGTCGGCCAGCAGCGACGCCAGACGCGCGCCTTCCGCCGTGGTGTCCGCCATGCCGCCGTACAACCTATCGACGGCTACCCGATTGAAATAGCGCGCCGTGTTCTGATCGATCGGCGGGATATGCGGCGTCTCGAGGCAAGCAACGCTGGTGGTATACACCGGATGCAGGTGCAGTACCACCCGCACCTCCGGCAGGCGCTGGTGGATCTGCCCGTGAATCGCCCACGCCGTGGCGTCCACGTCCGCTCGCCGGGCGCAGGCTTCATCATCGGCGTCCAGCAGCAGCAGGTCGCTGGCGCGGATGCGCGAAAAGTGTTTCCACTTCGGATTCAGCAGGAATTTTTTGCCGTCCGCCGAGATGGCCGCGCTAAAGTGGTTGGCCACCGCTTCGTGCATCCCGAGATGGGCGATGATGCGAAAGGTCGCCGCCAGGTCGATACGCGTCTGTTCTTCATAAGAGCGGGCCATATGATTACTCCGCTTTCGGCATCAGGGTCTGCAGATCCTCTGGCGTCGGGGCCTGGAAGTTATATTTCTTCAGCAGCGCGGCGTATTCCGGCGTCGCGCTGTATTTCTTCAGCCCTTCCTCCAGCGCGGTTTTCACTTCGCTATTGCCCTTTTTCACCCCAAAGCCGTTGAGCACCGGATAGATCAAGGTTTCGGAAGAGATGGTCACCCGATCGCCAAGCTTGTCGATCACGCCGCGCGCCACCGCCGCATCGGTGATTTGTGCCTCAACCGCCCGCGAGAGCAGCGCCTGGGTGGTTTGCGGGTCTGTGGTGTATTCACTGAGCGCTATCGGCTTCAGGCCCTTTTTCACGCAGTAGTCGGCAGAGAGCTTTTGCAGCTGCGCCAGCCATGACGTCGCCCCCATTGAACCAATTTTGTGGCCGCAAAACGCTTCCGGCGTTTTCGGCTGATACTCGCTGCCTTTTAGCGCGAGGATCGCTTCGCCGCTTTTCAGATAGGGCACCATATCGATAACCTTCAGACGCTCGGCGGTGATGTACATCGACGAGTTGGTGATATCGAAGCGTCCCCCCTGCAAGCCCGGAATCAAATTCGGAAACCGGGTATCAATATTCACCGCCTCGCGGCCCATGGTTTTCGCCAGCCCGGCAAGAAACTCGATATCGAACCCGGCGGGCTTGTTGTTTTCCATATATTCATACGGGAAAAAGGTCATATCCGAACCGGCGGTGATTTTCCCCGGCTGCTGGAAGGCCTGAGCGCTAAAGGACGACAGGGCGCCGGCGGTGCAAAGGAGCAGGGCAGCAGGGCGGAAAGCTTTAAAACGTTTCATACAACCTCCAGAGAGTGGGCAAATTACATGCTGGCGCGATCGGTACCGGCCTGCTGGACGAAAAAGGATGCGCCGCGCGGTTTTTGCGGCAGGCGTAAATGATTCACGGTACTGCGCACCAGGCCGCTCTCTTCCCCGGCAACCATCTGCCCGGCGTGCGCGCTGGGCAGCGGATTTTCGCCGTACGGCAGGGCATCTTCCGCCGCGTAGACGCTGATAAACAGCGTCCGCGGCAGGTCGGTTTCATTGGGGCTGGAGGCGTGGAGCAGACGAGTATGCATAAAGCACACCGATCCCGCCGGGCCAAAACAGGCCTGCGGCTGCTGGCAGTGGGTCGCTTCAACCTCCCGATCCACGGCGCCGGTAAAACGATCGTTTTGCCAGTGGGACCACAGCGGTCCCCGATGGCTTCCCGGCACCACGTTGAGCGGACCGTTCTCCGGCGTCACTTCGCTGACCATCAGCAGGGCGGTGATGATGTCGTCATTGCTGTGGGGGGTAAACAGAAAATCCTGGTGCCATTTCACCTGCGTGGCGGTGTGCGGCAGCTTGGAGTTGATTTTGCTGTGATGGAAGCGGGTCCCGCTGCCGCCGATCAGCTGGCCGGCAATCGCCGCCATTCTCGAATCAAGCGCGGCGTGGCGGTAGGCGGCGGAAATCTCCGTGGGGGAACTCACACGGCGCAGCGACGGATGATGGGGCGCGTGGTCGCTTTCGAGGTCGAAACGCGGCCGACCGTCCAGGGTTTCGCCCCACACCTCACTATGCTGTCGGCTCTCTTCGACCCAGGCGTCGAAATCGGCCTGCAGCAGCGCGACTTCCTCGGCGGAAAGCACCTCTTCGACAACCAGAAAACCCTGCTGATGAAACTGTTCGATTTGCCACTGCGCGATCATATTTTTCTCCTTTCGGGAACGGAGGCGTTAAGCCAAAGAGACATCTTTCAGGAAGGCGTCCACGCGCGGATGCTGGCCGTCGCGCATTGCCTGAGGCGTGTCGTCGCAGACCACGCGTCCTTTTTCCATAAACACAATTCGATCGGAAACCTTAAAGGCGAAGTTCATTTCATGGGTGACGATCACCATGGTGATGCCTTCATGGGCCAGCGATTCGATAACCTGCAGAACCTCGTTAACTTTTTCCGGATCCAGCGCCGAGGTGGGCTCATCGAACAGCATAATTTGTGGGCGCATCATCAGGGCGCGAGCAATCGCTACCCGCTGCTGCTGGCCGCCGGAAAGCTGATGCGGATATTTCCACGCGTGTTCCAGCATGCCGACTTTATGCAGCAGTTCGCAGGCGTGCTGCTTCAGCTCGCCTTCGCTGGCCAGATGGTGATAGCGCGGCGCCAGCAGCAGGTTGCCGAGTACGGTCAGGTGGGGGAACAGGTTGAAGCTCTGGAAGACCATGCCGATATTCTGGCGATGCTCGCTGTTTTCCATAAAACGCGGCTTCTGCTGCCCCTGGCGGTCAAGGTGAATAAAAGGCTGGCCGTTGATTTTGATCTCGCCGTTATCAATCTGCTCAAGGCCGTTCAGCAGGCGGATCAGCGTGGTTTTACCGGAGCCGGACGGGCCGATGACGGAGACCACTTCGCCGGGCTGAATTTGCAGGCTGACGGCGCCCAGCACTTCGACATTGTTATAGGCTTTATGCAGCTTTGACGCCTGCAGCGCCGGTTCCTGCGCGACGCTAACGCTGCGGGCCATTACCGGACGCCGCGCGGTGGCCAACTGCTGCATTTCTTCATCCACCGGTCGCGTGGTCTTACGCTGGGTGACGTCGAGCCAGGTCTCGAGGCGCTTAAGCAGGAAATCAAACACCGTGACGATCAGGATGTAGTAAAACGCCACCGCCGCCATGGTCTCCATGACGAGGAAATTCTGCGAATAGAGGCGCTGGCCGACCATTAAGATCTCGGTCAGGGAGATAACCGACACCAGCGAGCTGAGCTTGACGATGGCGATATACTCATTAGCCAGCGCCGGCAGGGCGACGCGCAGCGCCTGCGGGATCACCACACGCCACTGGGTGCCAGCATAGCGCAGCCCGAGCGCGCGGGCGGCTTCGCTCTGTCCTTTGGGAATCGACAGCAGTCCGCCGCGATGAATTTCAGCAATATAGGCGGCTTCGCTCAGCACCATCGCCAGCAGTCCGGCCCAGAACGGGTCGTTCAGCACCGGGGCGAAGGAGGGTAGCGCCTGCGGCATGTTGTAGACAAAAATCAGCAGCACCAGCAGCGGCATGCTGCGAAACAGCCAGATATAGAGGCGGGCAGGCGCGTTAAACAGCTTGCGCGGCGACTGTTTGGCCAGCGCCAGAATAAACCCCAGCACAATACTGAAAGCCCAGGTCAGCAAACTTAATTTGATGACGGTCCAGGTGGCCTGCCAGAAATCGATATCGCTGAGCAGGCTTAACATATAGTTCCAGTTAAACGTCATGGGCTATTTCACTCGCCATAATTAACGGAAATTAAGGCGATTCCCCTGTTCTAAAATGGGGAGCCGCCGGCGTTCATCTTGCCATGACACTATGCTGGCACTCTTCGACCGGTGGCAATTAGTAAATTTTTGGCCTTTAAGTTTAAAAAAACTATACAGCTATATTAACCTCAGGGAATTTAACGCAATTAATGAGAAACAGTATTGAAACAACTTAAAAACAATCACCCTTATTTTTAAACCTGATTTTTCGTAAAATGACAATTTGTGCAATATTGGGGCGCGCCGCGGGCGAATAAGGTGCAGGGCGATGCTTTATGGTGCAATACGCGAAATCAGGCAAAAAAAGAGGGCGGGTTATTAAATAGAAACGGCGGCTATTTGCCGACGAGGTAAAGCGCAAACGGCATGGCACGATGCTTGCAGGCTGCTTATCGTAAAACTAAGCCCGTTCGTAATAAGACAATATTTTATCAATGGTGAAGCGATGAACCGATTTACCCTCAAACAGCTTAAATATTTCGTGACGGTGGTGGAAACGGAGAGTATCGCTGAGGCTTCCCGTCAGCTGCACATTGCCCAGCCGTCGATCTCTATTGCGATTAAAAACCTCGAAAGTACCTTCGACCAGCAGCTGTTTATTCGTCACCATGCGCAGGGCGTATCCCTGACCTCAAGCGGGCGGCGCTTCTACGATAAAGCCAAAGAGCTGCTGCGGCTGTCGTATGAGTTTGAGCAGAACTCGCGGGCGGATAAAGAGCTGGTATCCGGGACTATTTCCGTCGGCTGCTTTGAATCCGTCGCGCCGCTGTATATGCCAAAACTGGTAGCGGGATTTAAAAAAATGTATCCCGAAATTACTCTCCAGCTCTACGACGGCGAACAGCATGAACTGATGCACGGTCTGCACCGCGGACGCTTCGATCTGGCGCTGGTCTACGACCTGGAACTGGGTCACTCCATTCATAAAGAGCTGCTGAACGCCCCGCATAAACCCTATGCTTTGCTGCCCGCTTCTCATCCGCTGGCGCAGAAAAAATGCGTCACGCTCCAGGAATTAAGCCGGGAACCGATGATTTTGCTCGATGCGGTCCCCAGCAAAAACTATTTTGTCTCGATATTTAAAGAGAAAGGTTATCACCCGGAAGTGGCCTACAGTTCGCCGTCCATAGAAATGGTGCGCTGTATGGTCGGGCAGGGATTAGGCTTTTCGGTACTGGTTACCCGTCCGCTGTGCGATATGACCTATGACGGCGAAAAGCTGGTGCAGCTGGATATTGCCGACGAAATGCCTGCGTCAACATTAATTATGGCGCATCTTGCCAATAATGAACCCACGCGTCCGACGCAGCTATTTATGGATTATTGCCGCAGCATAGAATTAACGCCGCATCAGCACGCGTAATTTAATTAACGCGGCCGCAAGCGTTATTTTCTTGTCGCGTTATTCAGCCTCGTAAATTTCTATTCAGACGATCGTTTTATAATAATTTACCATTTCATCACACTTACTTAACCTGAGTTCTGTCAATCCCGGCGGATAAGCCGGACAACCGTGCTTGAAGGACACAGATATGACAGAGCAGATTACAGAGATCGATACCCTGGTGGTAGGCGCGGGGCAGGCGGGCGTCGCCATGAGCGAGCATCTGACGCATCACGGCATTCCCCATCTGGTGCTGGAAAAAAAGCGCATCGCTGAGGCCTGGCGCAGCGGCCGCTGGGATTCGCTGGTGGCCAACGGCCCGGCCTGGCACGATCGGTTTCCCGGCATGACCTTTCCCGACTGCGACGCCGACAGCTTTGTCGCCAAAGAGCAGATCGCCGACTACTTCGCCGCGTATGCCAAAACCTTTAATGCACCGATCAAAACCGGCGTTGAGGTCTTTAGCGCCGAGCGTTTAAAAGGCCGTCCGGGATTTCGCGTGGAAACGTCACTGGGCGTGATTGAGGCGCAGCGTATCGTCGCCGCCACCGGGCCGTTCCAGCGCCCGGTGATACCGGCCATCGCGCCGCAGGATAGCGCTGTACAGCAGATTCATTCCGCACACTATTTCAACCCGCAGCAGCTTCCGGAAGGCGGCGTGCTGGTGGTTGGCGCGGGGTCGTCCGGCGTGCAAATCGCCGATGAGCTCCGCCGGGCGGGGCGCGCGGTGTGGCTCTCCGTCGGCGCGCACGATCGCCCGCCGCGCCGCTACCGCCAGCGCGATTTTTGCTGGTGGCTGGGGGTGTTAGGGCTGTGGGATGCGGCGGCCAATCAGCCCGGCAAAGAGCACGTGACGATTGCGGTCAGCGGCGCGCGCGGCGGTCATACCGTTGATTTTCGCCAGCTGGCGCACCAGGGAATTACCCTGGTCGGACAGACGCACGGCTTTACCGAGGGCAAAGCCGTATTCCGTGCCGATCTGGCGGACAACATTCGTCTCGGCGATGCCTCTTATCTGGCGCTGCTCGACGCAGCGGATGAGTATATCGCCCGCAACGGGCTGTCGCTGCCGGAAGAGCCGGAAGCGCGCTTTTTCCTGCCCGACCCCGATTGCCTGACCCAGCCCCTCACCGAGCTCGACCTGGCAGCCGCGGGGGTGAGCTGCATTATCTGGGCTACCGGCTATACCACCGATTACCGCTGGCTGAAGGTCAACGCCTTTAATGAACAGCAGCGCCCGCAGCACCACCGCGGCGTCGCCAGCGAACCGGGCGTCTATTTCCTCGGTCTGCCGTGGCTCTCCCGCCGTGGCTCAACCTTTATCTGGGGTGTCTGGCACGATGCGAAATATATCGCCGACCAGATTGCCATTCAGCGCCAGTATCAATGCTATCAACCTTCCTGCTAATGCCTGATTTGAGGACGCAACCTATGCCAACCCATACCCGTATTCGGATGTTTAACACCAAAGAAACCTATCCCAATCAGACGCTCAATAACGATCTGTGCCAGGCGGTGCGCGCGGGAAACACCGTGTACGTTCGCGGCCAGGTGGGTACCGATTTTGACGGCAATTTGATTGGGCTGGGCGACGCGCGCGCCCAGGCGGAACAGGCGATGAAGAACGTTAAACAGCTGCTGGAAGAGGCCGGCAGCGATCTGACGCATATTGTGAAAACGACGACCTATCTGATCGACCCGCGCTACCGCGAACCGGTGTACCAGGAGGTGGGGAAATGGCTCAAAGGCGTGTTTCCCATTTCGACCGGCGTGGTGGTATCGGCTCTCGCGCAGCCGCAGTGGCTGATGGAAATTGACGTCACGGCGGTGATCCCTGACGACTGGCATGCGCAGGAGGCACCATGACCCTCTCTATTTCCGCCCTGTGCCCGGAGTCGGGTCAACTGGGCATTGCGATTAGCTCATCCAGCATTGCCGTCGGCGCTCGCTGCCCGTGGCTGCTGGCGGGAGTTGGCGCGGTGTCCAGCCAGAACATCACGCTGCCCGCGCTCGGACCGCAGATCCTTGCCGGGCTTGAGGCGGGGCTCACGCCGCAGCAGGCCCTGACGCAGGCGCTGGGCGAAGACCGGTTTAGCGATTATCGCCAGGTGGCGGTCATCGACGCCAGCGGCGAGAGCGCCGTGTTCAGCGGCGAACATACGCTCGGCATCTGGCAGCTGGCGCAGGGCGAGAACTGCGTGGCGGCGGGGAATATGCTGGCCAACCCGCAGGTGATTACCGCCATGACGGCGGCGTTCGAAGCCGCCAGCGGCGAACTGGCCAGCCGCCTGATCGCGGCTTTGCAGGCGGGTATCGATGCGGGCGGCGAAGCCGGGCCGGAGCACTCGGCGGCGCTTAAAGTCGTGGAGGATTACGCCTGGCCGGTGGTGGATTTACGCGTCGACTGGGCGGAAGAACGCCCGGTAGCGGCGCTGGAAGCGCTGTGGCTGGCCTACGAGCCGCAGATGGAAGCGTACATCACCCGCGCGCTTGACCCGCGCGAAGCGCCGACCTACGGGGTGCCGGGCGATGAATAACCGCGTGCGTGAGATCCTCGGCGAGCTGCTGGCGTTTGATACCACCAGCCGCGAGTCGAATCTGGCGCTGATTGCCTGGATCGGCGACTTTCTGCGCGCGCGCGGCGTGACGTCGCAGCTGTTTTATGACGACGAAGGGCGCAAGGCAAACCTCTATGCCCGCCTTGGGCCAACCGGCCCCGGCGGGGTGATGCTCTCCGGCCATACCGACGTGGTGCCGGTGGATGGTCAGGCGTGGACGGTGCCGCCGTTCGCCCTTACCGAACGTGACGGGCGCTACTACGGTCGCGGCAGCGCGGATATGAAAGGGTTTATCGCCTGCGTGCTGGCGTCGCTGGAGGCGTTTCTTGCCGCGCCGCTGCGGATGCCGCTGCACCTGGGATTCTCTTATGATGAGGAGGTTGGCTGCCTGGGCGTGCGCAGCCTGGTGGATTTTCTCCGCGCCTCCGCCGGGAAACCGGCGCTGTGCATTATCGGCGAGCCGACCGACATGCGCCCGGTCTACGGCCATAAAGGCAAGCTCGCGGTGCGCTGCCGCGTGGAAGGGCACGCCTGCCACTCGGCCTACGCCCCGGAAGGAGTTAACGCGATCAGCTACGCGGCCAGGCTGATTTCCCGGCTGGACGCGCTGGGTGAAAGCCTTGCGCAGCAGCAGGATAGCCGGTTTTCGCCGCCCTCGGGCACGCTGCAGGTGGGGACGATTCACGGCGGCGCGGCGCTGAATATCGTTCCGCAATCCTGCTGGTTCGACTTTGAGATTCGCTATTTACCCGGCACGCGCCCGCAGGCCGTGACCGACGCCCTGGGCGATTATGCCCGCGAGCAGCTGCTTCCGGCGATGCGCAAGGTGGCGCAGCGCAGCGATATTCATTTCCAGACGCTGAGCCACTATCCGGGGCTGCTGAGCGACCCGCAGTCAGAGTTCGCCCGCTGGCTGGCGCAGTGGTGCGGCAGCGACGATTTCACCACCGTCGCCTACGGCACCGAAGGCGGCCTGTTTGACGAGGCGGGCGTCGCGACGCTGATCTGCGGGCCGGGCAGCATGGCTCAGGGCCACAAGGCGGACGAATATATCAGTATCCCCCAGACCGAACGCTGTATGGCGATGCTGGAAAACCTTTGCGCCTGGATGCGCGCCGATCCCTCCGATTCTCTTCGCTGATTTATCAACACAGGATGGCGACTATGCAAAACCCGAACTCCCCGCTTATTGATCAACAGACCATCGACCGCTGGCAGGCCGACGGCGTCGTGCTACTTAAAGGCGTGTTCACGCCGTGGATCGAGAGCCTGTCGCGCGGCGTCGCCGCGCTGATGGCGAACCCCAGCGAGTACGGTCACGCGCGAACGGTGATCCCCGAGGACGGCTCGGCGCCGTTTTTTCAGGACTATTGCAACTGGCAACGAATCCCGGAATTTCGCGATTTTGTTTTTCAGTCGCCAGCGGCGGAGATCGCCGCGGCGCTGATGGGGTCGCAGACGGCGAAGTTTTTCCACGAGCACACGCTGGTGAAACAGCCCGGCGGCAGTACGGTAACGCCATGGCACCACGATCAGCCCTATTACTGCGTGGAGGGGCGGCAGAATGTCAGTCTGTGGATCCCGCTCGATCCGGTAGCGGAGGCGATTTCGCTGCGCTGTATTCGCGGTTCCCATCGCTGGGACGATGAGTTCAGCCCAACGCGGTTTAACGGTTCAAAGCTCTATTCCCATTCGCGCTTTAAAGAGCTGCCGGACATTGATGCCCATCAGGAGGATTACGATATCGTCAGCTGGGCGCTGGAGCCGGGCGATGCGGTCGCTTTTCATTTCCGCACGCTGCATGGGGCAAAGGGCAATTCAACCGCCCGCGCGCGGCGGGTATTTTCCGCCCGTTGGGTAGGGGATGATGCGACATTCGCCGACCGCGGCGGCGTGACGTCGCCGCCGTTTCCGGGGCTTAAGCTTCGCAACGGAGAGCCGCTTGTCGCCGATGAGTTTCCGCAGGTCTGGCCGCGGTAGCGTGCCCAACCACGTTGCGGATAGATGTTTTTACTCTACGACTGAGGGGATCCAAAGCCCATTCCCTCTTCTTTTTCTGGTTGTTCCAGTTGCCAACCAGCTTTGTCATAAGTTCGATTGAATGCTCACAATGGGTCGTATCCCTGCCGCAAAGGTAAGCGGGCCAGAGGTTCCCTGTGAGTTTTAACCTGTTGGCGATATGCTTCAGTAGCGCATCAGAGGGGGGGGGATATCCGGGGCAAAGCCGAAATTTTTCAGATAGCAAAGAAGGACGGCAAAACCAAAACGGCTGGCGGGTTTACGTTGACCACTTATAAGGCCAGATCATGCTTACTGAATGGCCCACTTGGACTGCGTTAATTCATCGTATGGCAATGCGAGTAATGATTCTCTTCCGACAGAGAAAAAATATGCCTCCTTGCCATATAGTTTCCCTAATAAATTATTCGATTTCTTATTTTTAACAAAAATGGTTATCGCATCAGGGTAGGCCTAATATGCGATAGGTAAACCCATTCAATAAATAGCTTGCTGAATAACACTATCATAATACTGAATGCCCCTAAAAGATCATTGCGACTTATATTTCAGCGTGATTATATTCGCATAAATGATTAATCATTAAGAATTGATCGGTTTTTATAATATATACGCTAAATTTAAGATCCTTATCACATTTTAAACGTTCTTCCACGGGCATCATTATTAATGAAGGCCGTACCCGAATCATAAGGATATGTAGCATATTACATATTTTTGGCGTTTCTATGCCTTCTGTCATATATCTATTAATGAGGGGGATTTATGATTATTGAAAAATTAGTCGGAGCTGATATTTGTAAAACTGTTAATGCAGGTTCCGTCCCGTTGGATTCATACACTTTCGCATCACCTGCACTCACAAAAAATGCAGGTGGTAATTTTATGGCTGCGAGTAACGGTGATACTGAGAAGGAAGCCCAATTCCGAATGAACCAAACGGGAAATATATTTTATGTGTCTACTACACCGGAACTTACTCACAGGACTAAAGATCTATTTGATAGTGTCACAGTATTGTTCGCTGCCATGACCGCAGCGCTTCATGAGACAAAAAAATCATTATTCGATTATGAAGCATGGAGTAATTTAATCGGTGGATCTGGATTTTTTGTTGAAGTGCAAAAGACCAGAAACATGATGACCATTAAAAACAGCGGTGTTACCGTTAACACTCAGATTATTCAGCAGCTTCTTCCTGGTTTAAGTGGCGGCAGCGCTATGGAGATTGCAAAAGGTGTACTGAGTGCAGTAAATGGTGAGTTTCAGGCGGTTGAGCGCGATGAAAATGCCAAACTTGGCCACATCCTTTTCATCTGTGAAGAGCTTTTCGGCGCTCCAAGCGTGACCGTACGCTTGTTCTTTGCGTCAAAAAAATCGCACAGTGCAATCACACAATCGCCGTGCCACAAATCTGTCACTACAACCTTTGAACAATTGCAGGAGTCCAATACGTTCCTGTTTGTATCACCGGACACTATAGCTAAATACGCCAAACTATTCACTGAGCAACCGGAGGAATATACGAACTTAATCGGTCGCCTTAAAGAATTGATTAAATAAGTCAACACAGAAATCCACGATAGGCTGTGAATCAACAGCCTATAATGATACTGAATCGCCACGGGTTTAACAGACCGACCCCCTGCGTCAGTGTGAAAAATATTAAGTAGTTCAGAAACGAATTACGTGGAAAACAATATGGTTATGGTCGCCCGAAAATAGTGAGGCAGGACTGAGGAGATGTCATGGAAGTTTACGATCTGTTTGGTTACCGGCTCTGCTTCTGTTAAAGCTAATTTGCGCTGTTCAATGCAAAGGGAGTAGCCAGAGGTATCGCAAGAACAAGGTAAGTACCGCTGGCAGGGCGGCACTGTTGCTTTAGCGTAGGCCGCCGTCAGGTTTATAGGCCGTTTATGACGTCAGCCGATAGTGCGACTGCACCAGTCCCGAAGGGAAGCTGCGGCTTGATAACAGCGTCAAATCGATATCCCTGGTCAGGGATCCGAACAATGGTTTTCCCGAACCAAGCAGGACAGGAACGGTCGTGATAACGATATCGGCGACCAGACCTTCACGCAGGAACGACTGTATTACCTGCCCGCCATCCAGATAGACGCGATGCGCGTTTTGCACCGCCAGGTCAGCAAGCACTTCCCCCGGCGTGCGGCTTGAGAGCTGCACTTTGCCCTTCAGCGCCTCGGGAATGGCGGTATCGGTTAGCTGTCGGGAGAGAACCAGCACGGGTCGATCGTAAGGCCATTGGTCAAAAGTCAGCGCTTTCTCATAGCTCCCCCGGCCCATAACGATCCAATCTTTGTCCGCGATGAATGCGGCATAGCCATGATCTTCTGTTGGGTCATCGCGCTGCAACAGCCAGTCGATATCGCCATCCTGTCGGGCGATATAACCATCAAGACTGACCGCGATAAAAACATGTGTGGTGACCATCAAGTGCTCCGTATACAGCTTATATTTATGCCGTTGAGTTTAGGGGGAGGTGTTTTGTCCACATAATATGATTCAAGCTTTTCCAGCCAAAATATTCAACATGCGGCGCAATGGTTCCGCTGCTCCCCACAATAGCTGATCGCCGACCGTCAGGACCGAGTAGATCGGTTCATTGTTTAGCGACATTTTCTTGTAACGACCAATACCCACCTTAAGCGAACCGCTGATACAGGCCGGTGTCAGGGTACTGACACTCTCTTCCTTGTTATTGGGCACATAGTTAACCCAGGGGTGGGAATTCATCACTAATTCGGCAAATTCCTCTTCGTTGACTTCACGCTTGAGCTTAAGGGTTATAGCAGCGCTGTGGCAGCGGATCACGCCGACGCGTATGCATAAGCCGTTTACCGGGATCGTACCGGGAGAAAGGCCTAAAATTTTGTTGGTTTCCGCCTCACCTTTCCATTCTTCACGGCTATTGCCATCGCCTAAATCGCTGTCAATCCAGGGAATGATGCTGCCCATCAAAGGTGCACCGAAGTTTTGGGTCGGCATATCAGCGCTGTTAATCCATTCACTGACCTTATTAACTAACGGAAGCACTGAACCTGAGGATGCCAGCTCATCCGGAGATAAATGGCGGCTTATGTAAGCACTTTGCGCAATGAGTTCCCGTACATACTGTGCACCAGCACCCGATGCGGACTGGTAGGTCATCACACTCATCCATTCGATCAAGTCAGCCTTTATCAACCCAGCCAGCCCCATAAGACTCAGCGTAATGGAACAGTTGCCGCCGACAAAAAGTTTAATACCTTCTTTAATTGCACGATCGATATTGTTGCGGTTGACGGGGTCGAGAATAATGCAGGCTTTCTCATCCATCCGCAGCGCTGAAGCCGCGTCAATCCAGTAGCCTTCCCAGCCATGGTTAAGCAAAGCAGGGTATATTGCTTTGGTATAATCCCCGCCCTGGCAGGTTATGATGATGTCCATTTCGGCCAGCGCACTCACGGAATTAGCATCTTTAAGTGTGTAGCTGACGCCATCAATGACAGGACCGGCGGCTCCTGCACTGGAGGTGCTGAAAAAATGCGCTGATATATTGTCGAAGTCGTTCTCTTCGATCATTCGCTGTAGCAAAACAGAACCGACCATTCCTCGCCAACCAACAATGCCAACCTGCTTCATTTGCTTAACCCTAATTAAGTTATGAGAATGTTAATTTTCTTCGAGGCACGTTATATCTCATTCCAAATTAAAGGTCATTACGAACAACATCCGATTCCGTCATTATTAAAATGTTTCATATAGCATCAGCGATTTTTATCTCTTCCATAGCTAAAAATCCATTGCAAGTATTTGATATGAAATCAATAATATTCAGGTCGATATCCTGCGGTATTCGCATTTAAAGGAAAGAACAGGCTTAAGACATCCGCTTCTGGCATATAGCTGCCAGACTCAACAAAGCCAGGGTTTGCAATGAGGAGGAGCGGGCCTTCAATGATGTGTATCAGACTCTCTTTTACATTCCGGCCACTTAAGCGGCCGGAAGTATCGTTTAAACCCGTTCAGAATACGCTTTCAGCATGGCAAGGAGCGCCCGTCGTGCCGCATCGTCCGCGATATTTTCAGGCAGCGCATCAGCGCGGAGATTGATATAAGCGTCAACCGCCTTGCTGATGGCGATGCTGACGGAGTCACGATCGTGCGTGGCCAGCGTGGAGGTCAGCAGGCCCTCAGGATCGATATTGTGGCATTCAATGCGGCGAACCCCACGCTGCGGTAGATTGGCGCGGCGGTACAGCATCGGTCCCAGCACTTGCTCCCGGAAGAATGACAGCATACCCATCGCTTCGAAAAGTTCGCCCCTTCCCAGTTTAACCACCGCATAATGAAGCCAGATCCAGGCTCGGGACTCAAACCACTCCGGCGTCATGTCAGGCCACTGGGCCCGAAATTGTGCCAGATGTCGCTCCAGGGCATGGCGATCGCGAGAAAATAACACTACCGGCTCCTCAACGCGTTGAGTGAGCATGTCCAGGGTGACAAATTTCAGATCGACATGGAGGAGTTCAGGGCCATACAGGCATATCAGCAGGCGAGGCTCTCCGACATGTTCCCCGGTGAACGCATGCAGCAGGTTGCCTGCTGTTCCGGCGAACGCCACACGCTGCGCCATGATTTCATCGTAGTAGAGAGGGTCTACCACAACGACAAAATCCAAATCGGAGTATTGATCAAATCCGCCATGAATAAGCGATCCGCCCCCGAGCAGGGAGTGAATCCGGGCGTCAGACTGAACGTTAAGCTTGAGTTGCTCTGCAAAACTTCTGTGTAAATCGGGTAACGTACTAAGCATACTTTTTCCTGTTCACAAAAAATACAAAGCATTACAGAATATCGAGTTCGGTATATTCGGGCCAGATATTTTTGCAGGAAGCGTCGTTTCCTCATTGAGTCTTGTGTCTACTATGGGTGGATAGCCTGAGCCACGTAGCACGCCGTCAGGGCTATTCATGGCTTTTCAGGCAGGATAGAAACGCTGGCGGATAGTCCCGCCACCAGTTCAATCCCTTCCGGTATCTTATCTAACTGAATACGAACGGGGACTCGCTGCGCAAGTCGCACCCAGCTGAAGGTGGGATTGACATCCGGCAGCCCCAGTCCGCCCGTCTCGTCATTGCTATCATCGATCCCCCGGCCGATACTCTCCACGTGCCCGGTGATGAGCGGGTCAAACCCCATCAGAGAAATGTGTGCGGCGCTTCCGACGCGAATATGACGCAGCTTAGTCTCTTCAAAATAGCCCACCACCCAGAAACTGTGCGCATCGATCACGGCGATCTTTGTCTCTCCCGCCGCGGCGTAGTCGCCGGGGCGGAGCCGAAGATGCGTCACGTAGCCGGTAACCGGGGCGCGCACCGTTGCATGGGATAAATTCAGCTGCGCCAGTTCCAGCGCAGCCAGCGCCCCCTGATAATTGGCCGCCGCGACGCGCGCTGCGCTGCCTGTTTGCTGGATATCCTCGCCGGAAATGACCCCTTTGATGAGCGCGCGTCGCCGGGCGGCATCCTGGCGCATCAGCATTTCATGACGTTTTGCTTCGACGTCGGCCTGCGCGCTGAGCACCGCCAGCTTCAGCCAGCGCGGGTCGATGGCATAAAGCACATCGCCGCGGTTAACCCACTGATTATCCCGCACCGCCACGCTGCTCACCGGCCCGGAAACATCCGGCGCAATCTGCACCACATCTGCCCGAACCCGGCCATCGCGCGTCCAGGGCGTCTGCGCATACTGTTTCCAGAAAATAAACGCCACGCAGGCCGCTACCGCTACTGCGATTAACGTCAGCGCGTAACGGCCCAGCAAAGAGAAAAAAGATTTCATGCGAATAACCCCAGTGTGGTCAGGCCCTGCAAAAGCAGGAAAAAGGTCACGATATAGGTTGAAACATCAAGCAGCGGGCGTAAGGGCAAGCGGCGGTAAAGCCTGCTGCAGGAGAAAAGCGGTACGAGTAGCAGCGTACAGACCAGGGCAATGAGCGCGGTCAGCAGCAGTCCGGGGATAAAAACACCCCCGATATTGATGTCATCTATCATGGGTGGGTTCCTCGTTCTGCGTCCGTAACGCGCAGTGCAGATCGACCAGTCGGTCGACAAACTGGCATGATTGTTCCTCCCTCGCGGGCAAGCAGCGGTTCGCCATGGCGGCAATGCGCTCGCGTAAGGCTTCGGTCTCCGTTGTGTGGGTAAGACGAGAAAGCATCTCGTGGATATCGCTGCCGGCGGGCGTTTCGCAACGGCGCAGGCGCATCACGCAGAGGCCTATGCGCAGAAAGTGCACCAGGCGATCGAGCGCCCGGGCGGAGGACTGCCCGCTGCGCGGCAAGCGTGGTAGCAGCAGGGCGGCCCGGTCGATCATCAGATTGGTCCAGTGCGTTTCGTCGCCTTTAAATACGCCGCTCACGCTGCGGCGAATATCTCGTTGGCACAGTTTCAGCAGACGCTTTATCGCCGCGTCCGCCTGTACGGTTTGCAGCAGACTCATGCCGATAACCGCAAAGCCGGTCGCGAAAAACAGGGCGATCGCGGTGTTGGCCGCGTCGGCGAAGTCGCCGCTGTAGCGCGCGCCCAGCTCGCACAGTACCGGCAGCGTCAGGGTGATCCCCATGGCCATAAAGGTCGTGGGGGGCCGCGCCTGCAGCGATCCGGCAAGCAGATAGACCGGGGCAAGCACCGCCACCAGCACGGGGAAATCGCTGAGCGGAGGAAGCAGGGCGAAGCTATAGATAAGGCTTATCACTACGCCCCAGACAGAGCCGATAATATATTTCACAATATGCGGGGCCGGCGTGTCGAAACTGCCAAACAGCGTGCAGCAAACACCAAGAATTGACACCGCCGTGCCGCCATCGGGCCAGGCAGAGTAAATCCATAGCAGACAGCCGCTCAGAATGATGACAAAAGCGCCCAACGCCGTGCGGGCGGCGCTGAGGGGATCGCGATGGAAAACGTATCCTGTCGCCGCACGATCTTCCGCCTGCGCTGGCGCAGGCCTGGCGTGATGAATGGCCTCCGAAAGCCGCTCACACTGTTGCAGTAGGGTAATCAACTCAGCGATGTAGCGTAAGAAATTTACCCGCAGCGCATCTTCAAAGGTCAGCGCCTGCGCCGCGAGCCGCTGCGCTAACTGCGCGCTGCGCTGGTGCAGCGCTTCTGCGGCGTTTTTGCGTTGGCCGGTATCGTCGCAGGTCAGCCAGACCTGCACGTCATTCAGTAGAGCCTGCATCGCGGCGGGCATCTCGGCGATGATCTGCAAACGATCGCGTACTTCGCCGTTGACAATCACTAACCGCGCCAGCCTGTCATGGAGCGCTTTCCTGGCCTGGCGGGCCGGAACCGAAAGGGCAAAATCATACGGGATATGGTGGCTGATGCCCTGCAGAAACTGTAGCGCCAGCGCCAGATGCAGCGGCTCTGACTGCGCGTCGGCCTTGCCTGCCAGGGTGTCGGCAATCCGCTGGCGCGCGGCGTGCAGCGTCTGGGCTAATTTGCTGTTAAACAGCCCTGATATCCGGGCAGGTAAAATGTAGCGGTGAATCAGCGCGGCGCAGACGATACCGATCGCGATTTCCTGTACCCGGATGAGGGCGATGTTAAACACCGTGCCGGGATCGGCGACGGCGGGAAAACCAATCAGGCTTGCGGTATAACCGGCCAGCACAAAGGCATAGGCGCGGGGCGTGCGTTCAAGCAGGGATAAATAGAGGCAGAAGGTGATCCAGCCTGCCAGAATTACGCTACATAGAATTGGCGTATTCACAAACGTCGGCACAATCAATACCGTGGCCCCCGCGCCGGCCACGGTACCGGCCAGGCGATAAAGGCTTCTGCTCAGGGACGCGCCCACCGAGGTTTGCGACACGATGTAGACGGTGATGATGGCCCATGAGGGCCGTTCAAGGCCAATCGCCAGGGCAACGTAATAGGCGAGCATCGCGGCGGCAAAACTCCTGACGGAATAGAGCAGGGCATGGGCGTCGCTCAGCAGCGAGGGAGAGGCTATGCGGCCTGACCAACGGCTTATCGCGTGTAAAAAACGGCTGTGATGGGAAGTTAATGTGCTCATGCCGGGAATTATTCCCGCTTTGCGCGTCTCCTTAAATGCTCTATTCTGTCAAAAAATACCTAAATGTTGCCAATGAGATGCCATCCAGACTTGCCCATACCCTGTTTGATCCCGATAGCACGCCGAGCCCTGCCGTCGCGCGGCATATTGATTTCGTTGATTACGCGGCAGAAGTGCCGGTTCATACCCACCGCAAGGGACAACTGATCGTTGCCCTCTATGGGGCGGTGATTTGTCGTGCGGAAAACGATATCTGGATAGTGCCGCCAGACTGCGCGGTGTGGATCCCCGGCGGGATCCCGCACAGCGCCAAAGCGACCTGGAATGCGCATCTCAACTATTTGTTTATTGAACCCGGCGCCGCCGCGCTGCCGGAGAAATGCTGCACGCTGGCGATTTCGCCGCTGATTAAAGCGTTAGTTGACCGCTTAACGAATGCGGACGTCGATTACGCCGCGGAGAGCCATGTCGGCAGGCTGACCAGAGTGACGCTCGATGAGCTGGCCACCATGCCGCAGCAGAAACTGAGTCTGCCGGTTTCGGCGCATCCTAAGATCCGCGCCATGGCGGATGCGCTGGTCAGCCACCCGGAGGATCGCAGCACCTTTAAAGTTTGGGCGAAACGGCTGGCGCTCAGCGAGCGCTCATTAGCGCGCCTGATGCTGCGCGAAACCGGCCTGACCTTCGGGCGATGGCGTCAGCAGCTGCATTTGATTATTGCCCTGCGGGAGCTGGCAAGCGGGGTATCGGTGCAAAACGTGGCGGCTAATCTGGGGTATGAGTCGGTCAACGCGTTTATCACCATGTTCAGAAAAACGATGGGGAGCACCCCCGCGCACTATTTTGCCGGTCGAAGAACGGCAGATCCCTGAGCTGCGCGCAGGTTGGATGCGGAGTGAGGCGCTTAATATCCGCCGCGGCCACAGCGCCGCGGCGAGCGCAAAATTTAGTCAGAGAAGGGCGGGGTCGGCTGGCGTAATCCCGTCGTATCCGGGTTGCCGATGCTGCGGCGCCATGCGCCGGGGGCCTGGCCGAACTGACGCTTGAAGCTGCGGTTGAAGGACTGCTGGGAGTCAAAGCCCAGGGCGATCGCCACGTTCAAAATCGGTTCGTCGCTGTGGGCTAAGCGCTCGACCGATTTTTGTAGCTTTTGCGCGCGAATATACTCGGCAAGAGGATAACCGGTATGCTCCTTAAATAGCCGCTGCAGATGCCATTTCGAATAGCCTGCTCGCCTGGCGACGGTGCCAATATCCAGACGGCTATCAAGATTGTTGTCGATCCAGTCGAGTAAATCGTGAATGAATGCGCCAGTGTTCATCTGATGTACCTCTACGCAGCGTCTAAAAAAGCATCTTTATCTGTTGCATTTAAAGGTGGCCCGTTTTTGCACTAATTGCAAGTTTTATTGTTGCATTTAAATCCATGCCGGAAACGCGCCATTTTTAGGCGCCAGGAATAGCACATAAAGTGCAACAATTATTCTTGCACTAAATTTAGCGCCTTCCTACAATCGCCGCGATAGTGTATTCGCAACTGTTACAGTTTTGTGGCGATGAACGACACAAATGGCCTTAAGCCAGACCGGACAAAGGAAGTGGCGCGGTGTCTTCCCGCTGCGTCTTGCCCGGCGGCTACCAATACCGGAATAAAAATAATGAGCCTGCAAAAATACTGGGGTAACTTTCATCTGACTGTGCCGGGCGTGATGCTGCTCTCCGCGCTCCTCGTTGGATGCGATGAGGGCGTCGCGCAAAACGCCGCGCCGCAGGCGCCCGCCGTCAGCGCCGCTGATGTGGTCGTCAAATCCATTAGTCAGTGGGACAGCTTTAACGGTCGGATTGAAGCGGTGGAAAGCGTCCAGCTGCGACCCCGCGTCTCCGGCTACATTGATAAAGTGAATTACACCGACGGCCAGGAGGTGAGAAAGGGGGAGGTGCTGTTCACTATCGATGACAGAACCTATCGCGCCGCGCTGGAACAGGCGCAGGCGACGCTGGCGCGAGCCAAAACGCAGGCCAGCCTGGCGCGAAGCGAGGCTAACCGTACCGATAAATTAGTCAATACCAACCTGGTCTCCCGCGAAGAGTGGGAGCAGCGCCGCGCCGCGGCCACTCAGGCGCAGGCCGACATCCGCGCCGCGCAGGCGGCAGTCGACGCCGCGCAGCTTAACCTGGACTTCACCAAAGTGACCGCGCCTATCGATGGCCGCGCCAGCCGGGCGTTGATCACCAGCGGTAACCTCGTCACCGCCGGCGACAGCGCCAGCGTGCTCACCACGCTGGTGTCGCAGAAGACGGTTTACGTCTACTTTGACGTGGACGAGTCGACCTACCTCCATTATCAAAATCTCGCCCGCAGCGGGCAGGGCGCGTCCAGCAATCACCTGGCGCTGCCGGTTGAGATTGGCCTGGTTGGCGAAGAGGGCTACCCCCATCAGGGCAAAGTGGATTTTCTGGATAATCAGTTAACGCCGAGCACCGGCACGATCCGGATGCGCGCGCTGCTGGATAACGCGCAGCGTCAGTTCACGCCGGGTCTCTTTGCCCGCGTCCGCCTGCCGGGCAGCGCGGAATTCAACGCCACGCTTATCGATGATAAAGCGGTGTTGACCGATCAGGATCGCAAATATGTTTATGTCGTTGATAAAGAGGGTAAAGCGCAGCGCCGTGATATTACGCCGGGGCGTCTGGCCGACGGTTTGCGCATCGTGCAGCAGGGGCTGAAGCCGGGCGACAGAGTCATCGTCGATGGTCTACAGAAAGTGTTTATGCCGGGCATGCCGGTTAACGCGAAAACCGTGGCCATGACCGCCAGCACCGCCATCAACTGATCCCTTGACCTGAGAATCCAACCCATGGACTTTTCCCGTTTTTTCATCGACAGGCCGATCTTTGCCGCCGTTCTGTCGATTCTGATTTTTATCACCGGATTAATCGCCATCCCGCTGCTGCCGGTGAGCGAATATCCTGACGTCGTACCGCCCAGCGTGCAGGTGCGCGCGGAGTATCCGGGCGCCAACCCGAAAGTGATTGCCGAGACCGTGGCGACGCCGCTGGAAGAGGCGATCAACGGCGTTGAAAATATGATGTACATGAAGTCCGTCGCCGGTTCTGACGGCGTACTGGTGACCACCGTAACCTTCCGTCCGGGTACCGATCCCGATCAGGCGCAGGTTCAGGTGCAAAACCGGGTATCGCAGGCCGAAGCGCGTCTGCCGGAAGATGTGCGGCGTTTAGGGATCACCACCCAGAAACAGTCGCCGACGCTGACGCTGGTGGTGCATCTGTTTTCGCCCGGCGGTAAATACGATTCCCTGTATATGCGTAACTACGCCACGCTGAAGGTGAAGGATGAACTGGCGCGCCTGCCCGGTGTTGGCCAAATTCAGATTTTTGGCTCGGGCGAATACGCGATGCGCGTCTGGCTCGATCCCAACAAGGTGGCGGCGCGCGGGTTGACCGCGTCGGATGTGGTCACGGCGATGCAGGAGCAGAACGTCCAGGTTTCCGCCGGGCAGCTTGGCGCCGAGCCGCTGCCGAAAGAGAGCGACTTCCTGATCTCCATTAACGCCCAGGGGCGCCTGCATACCGAAGAAGAGTTTGGCAATATTGTCCTGAAAACAACGCAGGACGGTACGGTCGTCCGCCTGCGCGACGTGGCGCGTATCGAAATGGGCTCCGGCAGCTATGCGCTGCGTTCCCAGCTGAACAATAAAGACGCGGTCGGGATTGGTATCTTCCAGTCGCCGGGGGCGAACGCCATCGATTTGTCTAACGCGGTGCGCGCCAAAATGGACGAGCTGTCGAAGCGTTTCCCGCAGGATATGAAATGGGCGGCGCCTTACGACCCGACGGTTTTTGTCCGCGATTCCATTCGCGCGGTGGTGCAAACGCTGCTGGAAGCGGTGGTGCTGGTTGTGCTGGTGGTGATCCTGTTCCTGCAAACCTGGCGCGCGTCGATTATTCCGCTGATCGCGGTGCCGGTTTCGGTTGTGGGTACCTTCAGCATTCTCTACCTGCTGGGCTTCTCGCTGAATACCCTGAGCTTGTTCGGGCTGGTGCTGGCCATCGGCATCGTGGTGGATGACGCCATCGTGGTGGTGGAAAACGTCGAGCGAAATATCGAGGAAGGGCTGGCTCCGCTCGCCGCGGCGCATCAGGCGATGCGTGAGGTGTCCGGCCCGATTATCGCCATTGCGCTGGTGCTGTGCGCGGTGTTTGTGCCGATGGCGTTTCTCTCGGGCGTAACCGGCCAGTTCTACAAGCAGTTTGCGGTGACGATCGCCATCTCCACGGTGATCTCCGCCATCAACTCGCTGACGCTCTCTCCGGCGCTGGCCGCGCTGCTGCTAAAACCGCACGGCGCGCCGAAAGACTTCCCGACCCGGCTTATCGACCGTCTTTTCGGCTGGATTTTCCGTCCGTTTAACCGCTTTTTCCACCGCAGCTCGAACGGCTATCAGGGGCTGGTGGGAAAAACGCTCGGACGACGCGGGGCGGTGTTTGTGGTCTATGTGCTGCTGCTCTGCGCGGCGGGCGTCATGTTTAAAGCGGTACCCGGCGGATTTATACCGACGCAGGATAAACTGTATTTAATCGGCGGCGTGAAAATGCCGGAAGGTTCTTCGCTGGCGCGCACCGATGCGGTGATCCGCAAAATGAGCGAAATCGGGATGAATACCGAAGGCGTGGATTACGCGGTCGCGTTTCCGGGGCTTAACGCGCTGCAGTTCACCAATACGCCGAATACCGGAACGGTCTTCTTTGGCCTGAAGCCGTTCGACCAGCGTAAACATTCGGCGGCGGAAATTAACGCTGAGATCAACGCGAAAATCGCGCAAATCCAGCAGGGCTTTGGCTTCTCTATTTTGCCTCCGCCGATTTTAGGGCTCGGCCAGGGTTCCGGCTATTCGCTCTATATTCAGGACCGGGCAGGTCTTGGCTATGGTGCGCTGCAAAGCGCGGTAAACGCGATGTCCGGTACCATTATGCAGACGCCGGGGATGCACTTCCCGATCTCCACCTACCAGGCGAACGTGCCGCAGCTGGATGTCCAGGTCGATCGTGATAAGGCGAAAGCGCAGGGCGTGTCGCTCACCGATCTGTTTGGTACGCTGCAAACCTATCTGGGATCGTCTTACGTCAATGATTTTAACCAGTTCGGGCGGACCTGGCGCGTGATGGCGCAGGCTGACGGCCCGTTCCGCGAAAGCGTGGAGGATATTGCCAATTTGCGCACGCGGAATAATCAGGGCGAAATGGTGCCAATCGGCAGTATGGTGAATATCAGCACCACCTACGGGCCGGACCCGGTGATTCGCTACAATGGCTATCCGGCGGCGGATTTGATTGGCGATGCCGATCCGCGCGTACTCTCTTCCTCGCAGGCGATGACGCAGCTGGAGAAGATGTCCGGCCAGATATTGCCGAACGGGATGAATATCGAATGGACGGATCTGAGCTTCCAGCAGGCCACGCAGGGCAATACGGCGCTGATCGTCTTCCCGGTGGCGGTGCTGCTGGCGTTTCTGGTGCTGGCGGCGCTGTATGAAAGCTGGACGCTGCCGCTGGCGGTGATTCTTATCGTGCCGATGACGATGCTCTCCGCGCTGTTTGGCGTCTGGCTGACCGGGGGAGATAACAACGTGTTCGTACAGGTGGGGCTGGTGGTGCTGATGGGGCTGGCTTGTAAAAACGCGATTCTGATCGTGGAATTTGCCCGCGAGCTGGAAATCCAGGGGAAAGGGATCATGGAAGCGGCGCTGGAGGCGTGTCGCCTGCGTTTACGCCCGATTGTGATGACCTCTATCGCCTTTATTGCCGGGACCATCCCGCTGATCCTCGGTCACGGCGCGGGCGCGGAAGTGCGCGGCGTTACCGGGATCACGGTGTTCTCCGGGATGCTGGGGGTGACGCTGTTTGGTCTGTTCCTGACCCCGGTGTTTTACGTGACGCTGCGTAAATTCGTGACGCGCGGTAAACCTGCTGAGGACGTTTCGCCGGCGTAGGGTGCGGCAGATAACAAAAAACCGCCTTCACTGTGAAGGCGGTTTTTTGGCGCTCAAGGAAAATTAATGGGCTTCTTTATATTTGGCGATAAGTTCAGGCACCGGATCGCACCCGCTGGTATCGGCTTTTTTCACTTCTTCCAGCGCGCTTGCCACGGTGTGGCGTGCCAGTACCTGTAGCGAAGCCTGCTCCGCTTCATCGGCGATAGATTTGAAGTACCAGCACGCGTTTGCGCTGACCACGCAGCGAGCGGGGACGTCAGGGCGCGATGCCCACAGTTTTTTATCTTCGATAACGGAGACGTAGATATCGCGCAGGGTGATCTCTTCCGCCGGGCGGCCAAGATGAATAGAGCCGTTGCGGCCAAGCGTTGAGACAATTATGCCGTCACGGGTGAGAGGAACCATGAGTTTGCGGATAAAGCTCGGGTTCGCTTCCAGGCCGTAGGCCAGAATCGCGCTCGTCGAACGTTCACCCAACTGCTCCGCCATTGCTACGCTGAGAACCATCTGCAAAGCTGTCGGGAAGCGGTAATCTAACATTTTCTTATCCTGGGTAGCGGTGAATCTTGTTCTTTTTGGCACCGCAGAGGTGAGTAAGCAATAAACAACAATATACCAAATACGGTAATTTTTTTGAAGCAATCTGCGCTTTTCCCGCCAGGTAAAAAAGCGTGAGTGAGAGCGGGGCCAGCCGACGCTTCACGCCATGGCGTGAGGCACTGATGAAAAAGGTATCAGCATTTAATACCCGCTCGGGCACACAGGACCCCCGGGGTCTTAATGGGAGTTTACCGTTGAAGTTGAATGAGGTGGGTAGCTATCCCCCATCTGAGCGCGGCGCATTTGCCGTCCGTAAAATCGAAAACAGAGTAACTCGCATTGGGGTGAGCATAGCGAGAGAAGTTATCGAGAGTCCCCTCTTTAAGTAACGCCAGCACGCCCTGACTGACATGCCCGTGAGAAACAACACCGACGATCTGATGTTCATTGGTATTTTGCAGGTGTTGTAAGAAATTTATCACGCGTCGAGTCGCCTGGGCTAACGACTCTCCCTCCGGGGGACAATAGGCTGCATCAAGGGCGAGCAACGCATCTGCATCACGCGGATTGTCTCGCCTGAAGTGCTCGAAAGATATCCCTTCAAAGCAACCAAACGACTGTTCCTTAAGAGATTCTTCAACTTTTAACGGGCAGCCAAGACCTTCAGACAGCTTCAGCCCCATGTGCAAGGCGCGCCCAAGCGGGGAGCTGTAAACACATTCTATCGGATATGCCTCTTTCGTCAGCGCTGTCAGTAACGCCGCTGTTTCTTGCATACCGCGGTGGGTTACGAAGCTGTCGCGACGCCCCTGAATAATCCCTCTATGATTCCACTCGGTTTCTGCGTGCCTCACCCATATCACTTTCATCGTATTTGAGATCCGTTATCCAACGTGACTACCCGTTTGTTTATCTGATTCAGGGCGAAAGTGTAGCATGGTGAACGTTTGAAGCCGGTTTCTGGATATTATCCAGCGATAATGTCCGCTTCTGGCACAAAGCACTGCCTACCAAACTCACCCTATGTCCTGTCGCGGTGTATTAAACAACGGGGAGCCACTCAGCTTAAGCATGTACGTTTGCTTTATACTAAGATATTTATCCAACAGAGGCGTTAAGATATCGTCTCAGGATCAAGATGGATTTATCAGCATGACCAGAACAGAAAGGCTTCTCGAATTACTACAGATATTAAGGGCGCAAAGATATCCGATCACGGCATCCGCTCTCTCAGAAAGATTAGAAATAAGCGTGCGTTCCCTTTACAGAGATATAAAAACGCTACAGCAGCAAGGCGTGTGCATTGAAGGGGTGGCTGGAATGGGTTATATCGTTAAGTCTGACTTTCATTTGCCGCCCCTAAATCTTTCTCATGAAGAAATCAATGCTATTATACTTGGGCTTAATTGGGTTTCTCATAATACGGATCATGATTTCAAAAAAAACGCAAGGAATGCGCTTGCCAAAATACATACCGTTATTCCCGGTGAATTAAAAAATCTTATTGAGAGTCAATCCTATCTGACCGGTCCCACAGAAAAGAATGAGGTGTTTTTTGAAGACTTGCGTAATGCGATTAAAAAACGAAAGAGGATCAAAATAAAGTATTGTGATAAGAGCAATGTTAACTCTTCTCGAGTCATATGGCCCATCGCATTGGTATATATGGAGTCATGCTGGCTTTTGGTTGCATGGTGTGAAATGAGAAAGGATTTCCGTCATTTTAGAACGGACAAAATACAAGGCATTGTGCCGCTGGATTCCAGGTATAGTGAAAGCAGGTTAGTTTTATTGAATAAATGGAGAATGAAAGAGGGGATCGGCCCGGAGAAAGAGTACTGACAAAAACTGTCACTGCGAATTTGTATACTTCCTCAGATGTAAGACTCAATGCTACGTCATAGGGGGGATTATGAATTTTCAAAATAAAGTGGCTGTTATCACCGGCAGCACTGCAGGTATAGGCGAGGCAGTCGCAGAGCAGTTACACAAACATGGCGCGAAGGTCGTCATTGTATCCCGCTCGTCAGAGGAGGCGAAACAAAAAGCGAAACAATTGTCTTCACAGGGACAACCAGCAATGGGGATCGGATGCGATGTGTCACAGCCCGAACAAGTACGGCAAATGATAGATGACGTTATCAACTATTTTGGCAGGCTTGATTATGCTGTCAATAATGCAGGCATAACAGGTGAGCATGGTAAAAAGATAACAGAGCAGACAGTTGAAAACTGGGATAAGGTCATTGCCACCTCATTGAGCAGCGTTTTTTACTGCCTAAAATACGAGATACCTCAGATGATGAAGATGGGGGGCGCTATCGTTAATTTATCTGCAGTAAATGGTCTGGTTGGCATTCCTGGGCTGGCGCCTTACACCGCCGCTAAGCATGGTATAATTGGTTTAACCCAAACCGCAGCGCTGGAGTTTGCATGTCAAGGCATTCGCATCAATGCCGTCGCTCCGGGCTATGTCCAAACCCCACGAATAAGCGAATTCCCTGAAAATATCGTACGCAGTTTCGCAAATAGCCACCCTATGAAAAGGATGGCAAAAATGCAGGAAATCGCAGACTTCATATTGTTTTTGTTGTCAGATAAATCAGCGTTCTGTACCGGAGGCGTTTATCCCATTGATGGTGGTTTTTTAGCTGAGTGACATTCCCGTTAGGTTTTTTAAGCCTCCGTTTTACCGCGTCAGAGGCCAGGGGCATGCCGGGCCGTTCCGTCAACGTCAGCCCGGCGCTGGCTATCACTGATATTTGGCGACCAGATACTTCTCTTCGCTGCGTCGCCAGAAATGTGAAGGAATAAACGGGGATATATACTCATACGAGGGCGCGAAGAAGGATCGTACCTGAGCCCGGCGATAAAAAACGAAAAAACGTATTTTTTATCGAATAGATTAAAAGGTTGTGGCGTTAACTCATCATCAACGTACTGATGGAGTCATCATTTATGACTGCAACAACGCAACCGCTAACACAACAGTGCCGCGATAGTTTTACCCTGGCACGGCATTGGGTCACCGCAGCCAATGTCATTTTCCTGTTTGTAAGCGCACATATCCGGGAGCCGCTGGAGCGGGGAACGCCCCTGAAAAATGGGTGGCGGGCCGGTCATATTTGCTGCGCGCTTTTCCCTCACTATTTGCTACGGGACAGCATACCGCGTCGTATGCTGCCTTGCCGTTCTTTTCGTTAACCCGGAGTTCACTATGAACACGTTGTCGTTTTTACATTCCGCCATTAATCAACGTCTGCTGCTGCCCGTGGTGTTTGCTCTGCTGACCACGCCGGTTTTGGCCGCAGGTGACAATAGTACCAATAGCAAAACGCCGGACTGCCCCAGCGGACAGGTGTATGACAGCACGAAAAAACAGTGCGTCCCTGAAAAAACAAGCCAGCTCAGCGATGAAGACAAAACGCGTTATGCCTATCATCTGGCCAAAAAAGGGGAGTACCAGGCGGCCCTGGACCTGCTCAACACCCTGAAAAATGGCGATACCGCGGAAGCCTGGAATTACCGGGGCTATGCCACGCGTAAGCTGGGCCGTACCGATGAGGGCATCGGCTACTATCAGCGTTCAATCGCGCTCGATCCGACCTATGCCAAAGTACGTGAATACCTTGGTGAAGCATGGCTGGCGAAAGGCCGTCCTGACCTGGCAAAAGAGCAATTGAAAACTATCGCCACGCTGTGCGGCCATAGCTGCGAGGAGTACCGGGATCTTCAGGCAGCGATCGACGGTCATCCTGAGTCCTGAATAAGAGTATGAGGATAAAAAAATTACGACCAGCGGCGTCCGTCAGCATCTTGCTGCATATCTGACACGCCTGTGGCGCTATGGGCTGGTTCTGGTTGTCGAAGAGCTGGTTCAGTCTGCCTGTGTCCGCGCGCTTGAAAAAAGCGCGCGGTTCACCCCGAGGAGGCGGCCGACACGTTGCCCGTCCCGATTGGTTACCCTATCCTGGTTTTATCTCCAATTGACCGGCCCCGGGCAATAGCCGCTGTCAATGTTCCCTGGCCAATTCGTGGCATACGATACCGAGCTGTTCAACGGCATGCAAAAGCGCGGGGGTGGGTTCATTCGCACCGTTCAGGCGCAGGTAGTTTTGCAGTTCCGCCGCGCCCGGGGAAAACAGCGGCCCCGGACTGACGCCAATGCCCAGGGCGAGTGCGCGACGATGTACCTCCAGCGCATCTATCCTGGAGGGGAGTTGTACCCAAATCAAAAAGCCGGCTTCCGGAGCCGCGACGCGCGTGCCCGGTGGGAAGCAGGCTTCAACTCGGGTGATGATAGCGCGCATACCTTCCGCAATCCGCAGCTTCAGATGCCGCAGGTGCCTGTCGTAATCGCCGCTGGCGAGGATCTCGTTTGCCGCGGCTTCAATCAGCGGCGCGCCTGCCCATTCTCCGGCCATGCGGGCCTGCAATACCGCGGAGTGATAGCGTCCGGCAGCAATCCAGCCAATTCGCCAGCCCGGCGCCAGGGTTTTCGACAGCGAACTGCAATAAATCACATTTCCGTCCCTGTCGAAGGCTTTACACGCGGGCGGACGCTGCGCGCCACCGGCCAGATCGCCGTATACATCGTCTTCAATTAAAGGGATGCCCTGATCGGCAAGCAGGGCCACCAGCGCCTGCTTGCGCGCGACGGGCATGCTGGCGCCCAGCGGATTTTGCACCGTGGGTGAGGCAAGCACGGCCGCAGGGCGGTGGCGCTGGATAGCCTCTTCAAGGGGCGTCAACAATAAGCCTTCAATCGGGTCTGTGGGGATCTGTAACGCTTTCAGACCCAGATCTTCCAGCAGCAGAAGCGTGCCGAAGTAGGCGGGCTGCTCTATCGCGACAGCATCGCCCGGCTGGCATACCGCGCGAAGCGCCAAACGTAGCGCCTGGGTTGCGCCTGCCGTAATGATAAGGTCATCCGCGCCAAAAAGAGCGCCCCACTGCGCAGCGCGTGCGGCAATCTTTCTGCGCAGATCCGCTCTTCCCGGGGGCAGGCTGTAGCTCTGCCCGCGCGCATCAAGCCGACGACCGGCGGTGTGCAGTGCCCGCTGTAGTGCATCCACGGGAAGCCAGGCGGGATCGGGTAGCGCGGCGCCAAGCGGCACCAGACGCGCTTCAGCGCTACCGAACAGCGACCGGGCAATGGCGGACATAGTCACCGGCACCGGACCGGGCAAAGAGGCAGCGCGCTGTTCGTTTCCGGAGGCGGCTGGCTGGCGGACAAAATAGCCTGAACGCGGTCGCGCGATAATCAGACCCTCCGCCTCAAGATAACGCAGCGCTTCCAGGGCCGTGGGGAGGCTGACCTGCTCGCGTTCGGCCAGTTTACGCGCGGAGATAATGCGATCGCCTGCCCGTAAAGCGCCTGAAGCAAGCGTCAGCCGCAGCATATCGGCTATACGGCGGTAGTGGGGCGTCGGCGGGGATATTTCGGACATCGTCATCTGTATAGTCTGCTTTTTGATAAATCTGACTATACAGGCGAAGCGGAGCGCCATCTATAGTGTGTTCCACACCAACCAGCCGGGGAAATCACATGCACAGCGACAGTTTTGACCTTTCACTTTACTTCCGCCGCATAGGCTATAGCGGGCCTGCGGCAGCGGATACCGCAACGCTACACGCGCTCATGCGTCACCAGCTCTTTGCCATCCCCTTCGAAAATCTGGACGTACAGGCAGGTAAAATCGTGTCGATGGCGCCCGATGATATTGCCAACAAGCTCTTACGGCAGAGACGGGGCGGCTACTGCTATGAACTCAACGGGCTGTTTACCATGGCGCTGGAAGCGCTGGGCATTGCCTGGCGGTTTGTCGCGGCGCGGCCCATGTTCTATCCCGCGCGCCGGCCTAAAACCCATATGGCGGTCGTCGCGGAAGTCGAGGGCCGTCAGTGGCTTTGCGACCTTGGCTTTGGGAGCTACGGTATTCGCGCGCCGCTGGCCCTGGATGAACTTGATACGGACATTATCCAGGATTTCGATACGTTCCGGCTTAGCCGCGATGCGCACGGTGAGTATCTGCTGCAGGCAAAAGTTGAGGGAAGCTGGGCCAATCAATATGGTTTTGACCTGTCACCTCAGGAATGGATTGATTTTGCTCCGGCCAATTTCCTTAACTCCACGCACCCCGACGCGGTCTTTGTACAAAAGCTGCTGGTTATACAGCATCAGCCCGAGGGGCGCTTTATTCTGCTGGGCAATACGCTCAAGAGCATTACCGCGGATCGGGTAGAAAAGCAGCGGCTGGAAGACGATGAGATTGCGCATGTACTTGAGCAGCGCTTTGCGTTGTCTGCCCGCTAATTAATCAAAAGGGCCAATGAGTCCGGGGCGGAACGGGCATGAAGCAGGGATGCCGGGGGAGCCATCGCGATCGCTATGAGGCGGGAGTGACCGCTTCCCCGTGCCCCTCTCAATCTGTTCATCTGCTGCGATATCAGCAGCGGGCGATTATTTACGTTGCCGGCCGGTATATGAAATAGCAGATAATGCAAATAAAAAACTAACGCCACTTTTAATAAACAAGGCTATTCAGTTAATTACCACTACAAAAATAAGATAATTCTATCTGAGCTGGCCAATCCGTATCCGTAGTACATATTTTCGCCACGCAATTCCCTGCGCCTGGAAATTCATTGCTAACAAGTAGTTACAGCTATGCGGCAATATTTTTGGCGATAAAAAATGGTTAAAATAAAATCATCTACTAAAATCAAATTGTTGATTAAATTCATACACTGCTCGTTCGTATTAATTTAGATAATTGGCTCTGTGTCGAATGCCCAAAATTTAAGCAGCGAGTGATGGCTGCTGACGATAATTATCCCGCTCGATATTGCCCTGGGTCTGGCAGGTAAATTCCTGCTCTGGACGTTTGTGTAAAACGACACCGGGCTAATTGAGTTATTTCAAAGGACAACGTAAATGACGAATATCTACGACTCTACCAATATAAGCAGTCAGGAAGCGGCCAGGCACTTGCCTGCGGCTGCTGTAAACAGCGCGAGCGCGGTTTCATGGGGGGCGATATTTGCAGGCGCCGCCGCTGCCGCCTCGCTGGCGCTTATGCTGCTCATGCTTGGCGCCGGATTAGGCCTCACCTCAATCTCTCCCTGGGAAAATCAAGGCCTTGCGGCGGGTACCGTCGGTATTGCCGCCATCGCCTGGCTGACGTTTACCCAAATTGTGGCGTCAGGAATGGGGGGATATCTGGCCGGACGGCTTCGGACTAAATGGGTTGATACGCATACCAATGAAATCTATTTCCGCGATACGGCGCATGGCTTTCTGACATGGGCGGTGGCGCTGCTGGTATCAGCCGTTCTTTTAACCACCACCATCAGTTCACTCATCGGCGGCAGCGCAAAAGTCGTTGGTTCCGTTGCCGGGGGCGCGACGGCAACCGCCGTGAATAACGCGGGGGAGGGATCATCGATGTTATCGAAGTCATCGATGGAATATTTTACCCGCTCGCTGTTCAGGGCTAGCGGCTCCACTCCGGCAGGTAACAGCAACGCATCGGGCAATGATGTTATGGCCATGAATCAGCCGGCGCCGCCAAAGGCGGAGTCACCCGCTCAATTAGCCGAGGTGACGGGCATTTTTGCTAACAGTATTTATTCTGGCGCGCTTCCCAAGGATGATCTGACCTATGTGGCGCAGCTGGTTTCTCAGAATACCGGCATCAGTCAGCAAGAGGCCGAGCAGCGGGTACAGGCGGTTTATGATAAAGCCCAGGCTAATTTGAAAGAGGCAAAAGATAAAGCGCAGCAGGCCGCAGACGCTGCCAGAAAAACCACCAGCTACGTCACTCTGTGGTCATTTATTTCTCTGTTAATTGGCGCTTTTGTTGCCAGTCTCTGTGCCACCTATGGCGGCCGTCAGCGTGATTTATAACGTCTAATACTCATTATACGGGAGGAACCTATGCGTTCAATATTGCTTTTCTTTCTGGGTGTGCCAATCCCTATCATTATTTTAATCGCGCTATTTGTGCACTGACTATTTTCCGGCCCCGCAGGAATAATGGTTAAGTAAATACTGACCCTCGCACATTACCGCTAAAGCATAAATGCCCTTCGAGGGCATTTATGCTTTTTATCAGGCGCTCAGAGGAGCCTGCTGCGCGTCACCAGGGAATCTCTCCGGGACAGAGTGATGTCAACTATCAATAACACCCGCAGTGAATTAACGCTCACGCCTTGCCATCATTAGCGCCAGGTCAACGAGGCGGTTAGAGAATCCCCATTCATTGTCGTACCACGCCAGAATTTTAACCATATTGCCGCCAATCACCAGCGTTGACAGACCGTCGATAATCGACGAGCGCGGGTCACCCTGGTAGTCGCTGGAGACGAGCGGTTCATCGCTATAGCCGAGAATCCCTTTTAGCGGCCCCGCGGCGGCGGCTTCACGAAAGGCATTGTTCACCTCTTCGGCCGTCACCTCTCGCGCCAGCGTCACGGTCAGGTCGACAATAGACACCACCGGTACCGGGACGCGCAGCGAGTATCCCGTTAAGCGGCCATCCAGCTCAGGAATAACTTTGCCCAGCGCCTTCGCTGCGCCGCTGGAGTAAGGCACTATCGACAGCGCGGCGGCGCGAGCGCCGCGCAGATCTTTTTCCGGCTGATCGTGCAGGGCCTGGCTGTTGGTGTAGGCGTGGGTGGTGTTCATTAAGCCGTGCTTAATACCGAAATGCTGGTGCAGAACTTGGGCGGCAGGCGCCAGACCGTTGGTGGTGCAGCTACCGTTGCTGACCACGTAGTGTTTATCCGGGGAGTAGAGGCTATCGTTAACGCCCATCACGATGGTTAAATCATCGTTTTTGCCGGGGGCGGAGATAATCACGCGCTTTGCGCCACCGCGGTGGATATGCACCGCCGCCTTGTCGCGATCGGTGAAGAATCCGGTGGCTTCAATGACGATATCGACTTCACGCTGATGCCACGGGATATTGGCCGGGTCGCGTTCGCTGAATACGGTTATGGGTTTACCGTCAACCACAAGCTGCCCTTCACCGGCGGTAACGTCCGCGTCGAGCTTACCGAGCAGCGAATCGTATTTTAGCAGATGCGCCAGCGTTTTGCTGTCCGTCAAATCGTTGATCGCCACAATCTGAATATCCGAATTGCCCAGTGCAGCGCGCAGTACGTTGCGTCCGATACGGCCAAAACCGTTAATACCGACCTTTACCATGATTAACTCCTTATCCATTGTCTCTGGCGTCAGAGTAGGCCGGGCAGGCTTTGGCGTAAATGACAAAAAAGGATCACTTTACGCCATTTTGCGACAGTGAAATCGCTGGCGATATTCCCCGGGTGTGAGGTGAAGCTGTTTTTCAAACAGCCGTCGCAGGTTAATGCTGCTGCCAAATCCCGTTTGTTCGGCGATACGATCCAGCGTCTCGTTAGTTTGCTCCAGACGCTGCCGCGCGGCGGCCAGACGGGCTTCGGCGACGTAGCGCGCCGGCGAAGCACCGGTTTCCCGGGTAAATACGCGGGTGAAATTCCTTGGACTCATGGCGACCCTTTCCGCCAGTTTATCCACGCTGAGATCGGCGGTGAGGTTTGCGAGCAACCACGCCAGCAGATCGTTAATGGGGCCCAGGGTGCTGGTCTGCTGAAGGTTGTAGCGGCTAAACTGCAGTTGGCCGCCGGGACGACGCAGGTACATGACGAAATCCTGAGCAATATCGCGCGCCAGGCTGAAGCCGTAGTCCTCTTCAACCAGCGCCAGGGTGAGGTCGAAGCCGGAACTGACCCCGCCAGAGGTCCATATGTGTTCGTCCTGAATGTAGAGCGGACCGCCTTCGACACGTACCTGGGGAAATTCCGCCTGCAGGGTATCCAGTAGCTTCCAGTGGGTAGTGGCTCGCCTGCCGTCCAGCAGCCCGGTTTGCGCCAGCAGCAGGGCTCCGCCGCATATGGAGGCAATGCGGCGGGCATGGGGAGCCGCAAGGCGCAGCCAGTCAACCACCGCAACCCCTTCCTGCGGGTTTTGACCTCTGCCGGTAATCATGATGGTATCGAGCGGCTCGCGAGGGTCTATCTCATGAAGGCGATGATCGGCCAGCAGATTTAAACCGGACTGACCATGGATCACCTGATGCGGCTGGGTGGTCGCTAGCTGGACCTGGTAGCAAAGCTCCCCGGCGCCTTCCGGGTGCAGACGGTTGGCCTGCATCAGAATGTCGGCAATACCGGCGGATTCAAAAAGCATGCCGCCATCCGGGACAATAATAAGTATCTTCTTCATGTCCTGAAAAGTAATCTTTTTACAGAATAAGTCAACAGAACAAACGGGGAAGGGGAAATTTTTGCCACCGCAGCGACGCTCTCGTCTCGCTCGCTGATGGCGTGACGTCGACGGGATTGGGTTGCCTGATGAGGCTGGTCTCGCACAAACTGGACTGGAAAAATAGTACCGAATGTCTGCTATGAGCGAGGAATGGAAGTTGAACACTCTGCTCAACGTCGCCAAATGGAGCCTTAATCTCCCAGTTTTTCGCGAGTGGGACCTTCAAAGTTGATGCTACTTATATGGCAACTACGCGGTTGACCTAACAAAAAACGAATGGTTTCCCAGATCGAGCGCCCCTTCATTAAACGTTCCCCATTTTTGATGGGCTATCTATAAACGTATCTAACCCTGTCAGTTCGAAATCCGGGGGGACAACCCGGTCACACGTATACTGTTTAATAGCGAACCAGGGAGAAGACAACGTCTGATCCTGGCACGGAGCGGACGAACTAACTGAGTTGAATCTCCGCTATGAGCTAATAGCAGACATAACATCCCCGGGATAGTTTGGGAAAGGATACTCTTCCAGCATCAGTTTCGGTTCATGCTTTCTGAGGCAGGATACTTTATGCTGGTTACTCTCATTTATAGGATACGACCATGATAACTGTAGAGAAATCCGATCCATTTTCTTCAGAGTCCCATCGCTTAATCGAAATGCTATCAGCTGAACTTGCCGCTATTACGGGGGATAGTGGCAAAAGCAATTTCACCGTTGAAGCAATGAATGATGACAAAGCCTTATGGGTATTGGCAAAGAATACTCATGGCGAAGCAATAGGATGCGGCGCTATTCGGCCGATAACGCAAAATATAGCCGAGCTTAAAAGAATGTTTTCAGACCGAAGCGTGCCTGGAGTTGGGGGAGCTTTACTCACTTTTCTGGAAACATCTGCAAAAGATATGGGATATAGCGAACTCAGACTGGAAACCCGACACATCAACCATCGGGCAGTAAATTTCTACGAGAAAAATGGATATATCCGTATTGAAAATTACGGCCCCTATGTCGGTAGGACAGAAGCCGTGTGTTTCTCAAAAGCATTGCGCTGATTGTATTAATTGGACCCGCTTTCCGCTCAAGGCACAACGCTGTCTACCAAACTCCACCAATGCCCATTTAGCTATAGCGTTAAGGCTGTGAGAGTAAAGACAGATAATGATGATGCGCAGGATCGTGTGTTGCGCTCATGCAGAACCATGGTCATCGCGGCTTCTGCATCGACGCGGAGCTGCCGGAGGAGTGCGTAGCGGCCGGCATGACCGAGGAGCGGGATTCCTCCCGGAGAAAACGCGCGGAGTATACAGGCACTTTAAAGGGACCATTTCTCCATGGCGATTCACTGTGCCTGTTTCTGGCCGATATATTCCTCTAATCCCTTTGCCAGAACATCGAAAACCAATTTGCAGCACAGACTATTGCGCAGGTCTTCGTGCATGACGATCCAGGTATCAAGATAGAAAGAAAAGAAATTCGGCAGTAATCTCTGCAGTGGAACAGAGCCATTGGCCAACTGCACCTGGCATATGCCAATGCCGGCCCCGGCGCGAATAAGATTCAGCTGAGCCACGTCGCTGTCGGTGCGCATGGAAAATGCATTCCGGCTTAGCTGAGGGAATTTTTCCAGGGCCTTACGGATGAAAGGCGTATCCTGATCAAAGCCAATCAGCGCATGTTTCAGCAGATCTTCGCTATTTTCAGGCGTGCCATGTCGTGCAAGATAGGACGTCGATGCGTGGAGACCGAGTTCAATGCGGCCAACGCGACGCGCAATAAGCTGTTCCTGTACTGGCGTGGTCATGCGTACAGCAATATCGGCTTCCCTGTGCAGTAAATCCTGAACCCGGTTCGACAGAACTAATTCAATCGTTATTTGTGGGTGAGACTCCCTGAGCCTGGCAATAAGCGGCGGCAGAACTTCAACGCCGATAACGTCACTCGCGGAGACGCGGACGACGCCATGAATGGACGCGCTGTTATGACTAAAGTTGGAGGCTGTGCGCGCTAGCGTATTCGCGGTGCTCTCCATCGCTTCGGCATGCACCCTCAGCGCCAGCGCCGTTTCAGTCGCCAGCAAGCCTGTCTGCGACCGCGTGAACAACACCTGGCCCAGAGCGGACTCGAGCGCAGCGATATGCCGTCCCGCCGTAGGCTGCGTAATCGAAAGCCTGCGTGATGCGCCGGAAAGCGAGCCTTCCCTGAGCACAGCCAGAAATGTTCGGTACCACTCCCATGGGATAGATGTATTCATACAAATTTGTATAGCTGCCCTATAAAGATATGCAATTCCATTTAGCTCTGCCTGTACGTACGCTGTCAAGGTCAAATCAGCAAAGAGGCAGACAATATGGAAACCCGAGGCAAGGTCCTGATACTTGGCGCAACCGGCGGAATCGGTGGTGAAACGGCGCGCCGGCTCATTCAGAAAAAATGGGACGTTCGTGCACTAAAACGAGGACTTCATGGCAGTGAACGACGTGGTGACATCCAGTGGGTAGGGGGCGACGCTCTCGATCCGGAGCAGGTCGCCGCTGCGGCAGCAGACTGTAGCGCGATCGTTCACGCCGTCAATCCGCCCGGCTACAGAAACTGGAAGCATCTGGTGCTGCCTATGCTGCGCAACACGATTGGCGCAGCAGAACGAACCGGCGCCTTGATCGTGCTTCCCGGTACCGTTTACAACTATGGTCCTGACGCTTTTCCGCTATTACGGGAAGACACTCAGCAGACGCCGGTCACCAGGAAGGGAGCGATCAGGGTACAAATGGAGAAAGAACTGGCGGCCTATTCGCAGCGTGGCGGACGGGTATTGATCGTCCGCGCGGGGGATTTTTTTGGTCCGCGCGCCGGTAATAACTGGTTTTCTCAAGGTCTGATTAAGCCCGGCAAGCTGCCTGGCGTCATTGCCAATCCAGCTTCGTTTGCAACCGGTCACCAGTGGGCTTACTTACCCGATGTCGCGGAAACGATAGCTGCGCTGCTGGCACGACGCGAGGAGCTTGAGCCCTTTGCACGTTTTCATATGCAAGGTCACTGGGATGCCGACGGCAGCGAAATGGTCAGCGCGATTCAACGCACAGCGGCACGCTATGGCGGCATGGCCAAAATACAATCATTTCCGTGGTGGTTGATGTACCTGGCAGCACCTTTCAACGCAACCTTACGCGAACTTCTGGAGATGCGGTACCTGTGGCGCCAGCCGGTTCGCCTGGACAATACGAAACTGGTGAATTTTTTAGGTGCCGAGCCTCACACCCCTCTTGATGAAGCTGTCCATGCGACATTACAGGGCCTGGGCTGTATTGATCATACCGAGATGCCTCGTATAACAATATAGAGACGCTCCAGGGTCGCATCTGGCACGAGGCGGACAGGCTAACTGGGCTAAAGGTCCGCTATGAGCGAGGAGCGGACGTACAGGAAACCATTACCCCCATTGTCGACTTCCCACTCACCGTTCCAGTTCAGTCATCGCCAACTCGGCAACTTTTATTGTTGTTGAAACAGTATCGTTACTTGAGAGGGACCAGGCGGTTGAAAGACCACACCATGCAATTATCCATTTGAGCAGGCGTTCTCTGTCCAGGTCAGCCATTCTGGTGACGATGCTTAGACGCTGTTTAAATGTCTCCGGTACAGCCGCAACAGGAGGTACTGGATTACCAAGATCCGGATTAGTAAAAATATTAGCAAAGTCGAATCCCCGTTCACCTATTAGCCCTTTGGGGTCAATGGCAAGCCAGCCAGATGTTTCAAAATCAAGCACATTTCCGTGATGTAAATCGCCATGCAATACGACCACATCTCGAGGAGAAGAAAGCAATTCCTCTGAAATTTCTGCGCAACGTGTCAGGATACCGCCATATTTCAAGGCTGCTGGTTTTAGAGGATTAAACCATTCATGTAAAGGCGTAAGCTGGGGAAACGGTCTTTTTGCGCATGAATGAAGTTGGTTCGCAGTCATACACAAAATATGACAGGCTACGTCATCCTTATCTCCACGGGACATTGCTGATAAAGAGGAGGAACCTGTGGCTCTTGAGAGAAGAATTGCTTCATTTTCATGTGCAATCACCTGTGCCGCACCATTCCCTTCCCACCATGCCATTAGTGCATTACCGGCTTGTTCATCAAGGTCATCCGTAACTTTTAGCATGGCTTTAATACCATGTGCTGCTGTTTTGACCGGATACAACTGTGATGTATGAGTTATAAATGGAGTGCCATCAGGAATGAGGTTCCAGCGACTTAGCCAGGGTTTTAACTTGAACGTATCCATAAAGCTTTCTTTGAAATCCTTACAATCAAAGTGGTAAACAGGTATGCATTCAGGCATTTTACCCCATAGGTGAAGCGCTTTCCTGCATGCTGTCTTCTGGTAAGACAATGTCCGCTTCTGGCACGCAGCAGACGGCCATCGGACGCGCAATCCGCCATGGACGAGGAGCGGACTTTCTATTTTGCAGATACTCAAAAGCGGTGTCCCGCAATCAGCGATTACCAACCTTAAAGCGACGCCTCGGCCAGTAATGCGGCCTGTACCGCAGGACGGGCATTGATCGTTTCCCTGTACGCCAATAGCGCAGGCCAGCGATCCAGTGGGATTGAGAAAAATTTACACCAGCCCAGCACAGTGAAGAGGTAGGCATCAGCCACGCTGAAGGATGGGCCAGTCAGATAGGTTTTTTCGTTGAGAGTCGCCTGAAGGAAATCGAACTGTCGGAACAGCTTCTCACGAAAAATCGCTCTGACCTCTTCGGGCAGCGCGGGATTGAACAACGGTGCCGAGCCAGCGTGTATTTCACTGGTGATAAAGTTAAGCCATTCCTGCAGACGCACCCGAGCCCAGCTGTTCGCACGCGGCGCCAGGCCGTGTTCTGGTTTTAGATCGGCGAGGTACTGCACGATGGCCGGGCCCTCAGTGAGTATCTGACCATCATCGAGCTCAAGGGCCGCGACATAACCTTTAGGGTTAATGGCGCGGAAGTCGCGACCATCAGCGGTGATCTTGCTTCTGTTGTTGACTCTAACCAGTTCAAACTCAAGTTGCAGTTCGCGCAGCACAATGTGCGGCGATAACGAACAGGTATCCGGGGCGTAATAGAGTTTCATTTTGTCTCCGTTAAAGGTGAAAAGCCGTCGGGGGACGTCCTGAATCCACTGTATTTGACGCGTAATGCGCTGTAAAATTAATGATAAAGAAACCAACTATTAGCTGAGCTACTGATAATCATGATGAACCTTTTACATTGGCGCTTACTGGTGGCGGTGGCGGATGCCGGCAACATCTCGCGCGCCGCAGAGGAGATAGGAATGACTCAGTCCGGCGCCAGCCAGGCAATCGCCCAGCTAGAGTCTTCACTGGGATTTTCGGTATTTATACGTGAGCGACGATATATCGGCGTGACCGCGCTGGGCGGGCAGGTTGTTGAACACGCAAGAAACATGCTTTCGCAGCTAAATGCCATCCGCGAACTGGCCGATGAGAGCCGGGGTTTAAATCGCGGGCGCATTCGCCTGGCCAGCTTTCCATCAGTGACGTCCACCTTGTTGCCTGGACTGCTGCGGGACTTTAAGCGCCTGCATCCGGGTATTGACGTCGTCATCCTGGAAGGCTCGGACGAGGAGGTCGAGGAGTGGCTGGCCGCAGATACCGTTGAGCTGGGGGTAATCATGAATCCCGAACCCGGCCGTGCTGACGTTGTATTAGGGCAGGATGCATGGGTAGCGGTACTGCCAGCCACTCATCGGCTGGCACATCATGCCAGGACGTGTGGCATAACGCTAAAGGCGCTGGCAGACCAGCCCTTTATTCTGGCGACAGGCGGATGCGCCGTTAATGGCAAAAGCCTGATGGAAAAGGCGGGTCTGCAACTTGTTGATATACGCGTGACGGTACGCGACTGGATTAGCGCCTGTAAGCTGGTCGCGGAAGGGATGGGCGTCGCCATTGTGCCTGAATCAGCCCTGCCAGAGGCGTTGCGCAATCTGTGCGTGGTGCCAGTGACGCCTGCCATACACCGTGAGTTTCGGCTGGTCTGTTCGTCATCCGGAACGTCTTCCGGCGCAACGCAGGCGCTACTTAACGCGCTACGTAAACGAGGATGAGCGGGCACGCGGCGAACCGGATCGTCAGCGATAAGTGACAAACCGGCTTATTGTTTATATCGGCGCAGGCTGGAGGCGGGATGCCGAAGAAGGGCTGATTCGGGGCGTATTGGGCGGCGCACCAGCTCTCCCCCACAGTTCGGGCACCGGCCTTGCAGCCGCTGAGTCACGCAGTCAACGCAAAAGGTGCATTCGAATGAACAGATGTACGCGCTTGTTGATTCTGGCGGCAGATCGTTATCACAGCATTCACAATTAGGGCGAAGTTCAAGCATGGTGATCTCCTGCTATTAAATAAAGGGGCGTCATGAGCGCGCGAGGGGCATCTGCCTGTCCCGTATTCGAACCGCTGCGCTTAATCTGCACGAGATGAGCATGATCGACAGGTCGAAAAAAAGCAAGAGATTGAGTGGCTTATCAGTACCAACCGCTTCTGGCGCTGGTGGTTGGGGGAAAAGACCGCTGAGCCTGTGCAGCGTGAGAAGAGGACGTTAATAGAGGAATAAAAACATCGCCAGATTTGCCCGTGGCGGCTACAGTTAAGATTATTTAACTGGTATGACCACATGGGCGGATATCTTTTATGAACCTGATAACAATCCCTGTAAAGCAGGGGGGTGTTCTGGCTGCCACAGTATGGGAGAGAAGCGATGCTAAAGCGCTGGTGATCCTCCATCCTGCCACCGCGGTATCACAGGCGTTTTACAAGGACTTCGCTGAGTATCTTTACGCAATGGGATTCAATGTTCTGACCTACGACTATCGGGGGATAGGTCATTCCAGGTCAGGCACGCTACAACACTGTCATGTCTCAATGTCTGACTGGATCGAGCAGGATGTCGGCTGCGTTACCGCCTGGGCAAAGCTGCGCTTCCCCAATCTTCTGCTGATGGCGGTAGGGCACAGCGTTGGCGGGCACGCTATTCTGCTTTCAACGGCCACCCGGTCGCTGCATGCGGCGGTTCTTGTTGCTTCGCACGCTGGCGTCACCCGCACAATTAAACAAACGCAGGAAAAGCTCAGAGTCTGGTTTTTATTACGTATTCTGGCGCCGGTTCTGTGTCGTACCTTTGGCTATATGCCTGCCAGACGCCTCGGGCTGGGGGAAGATTTACCCGCGCCCGTCATGCTGCAATGGGGGCGCTGGAGTGCCATGCCCGACTATTTTTATGACGATCGCGCCTGGGATGCGCGCCGACGGGCAAGCGAAGTCACGTTACCCCTTCTGGTACTCGGTTTTAATGACGATCCCTGGGCTAATTCTGCAGCGATTACGCGCCTGATGGCGCCGGTGGAAAACGCAAAAATTGAACGCCGCGAGATCCGGCACGCGGATTATGGTATTCCGGTCATCGGCCACATGGGCTTTTTCCGTACCCGATGTGCGGAAAAAATATGGCCTGAAGTCGGTCGCTGGCTGGCAAGCCAGTGTCAACCCCGGGGATAATGTCTTTCCGGCTATTTTTCTTATAGTCGAAGAGATTAACAGGGCATGCTATGCCGTAACCGTCGGTGCTCAGGTTTCAAAGCGGCAACAGGCGCATCCGGGGAAATAGTTCATCGCGACTCAGAGAGATATCATGTCTGTTCAAAAAAGGGCGAAGAGGATGCACTAAGATGCTGGCTTATATCACTATAGGTACAAATGACTTTCAGCGCTCCGTGGACTTTTATGAGGCTATTTTTAAAGTTCTTGGCTACTCACGACTGCCAGCCTGGACAGAAAGCTGGGCAATGTGGGGGGATGAAAATAACCCACATGAGGTATTCAACTTCTGTATTTGTCCTCCTTTTGACCGGCATCCCGCAACGGCGGGAAACGGGACAATGTTCGCATTCCATGCAGACAGCGCTGACCTTGTCAGGCGGTTTCATGCAGCAGGCCTCCTTGCGGGAGGGGAGAATGAAGGCGAGCCAGGGACACGAACCGCATACGGCCCCGACTTTTATGTTGCCTATCTGCGCGATCCTGACGGGCATAAGCTGGCATGCGTTTGTCAGCATTATTCTCCTGAAGCAGATAAGTTCGTAGATGAAGAATAGTGGCTTCACTTATCACATTTTAGGGTTTTGAGCGTTTATAACGCTTAGCGGTGAAAGGCGGCATTTCCGGCAAAGACACTCAATATCGTCTTCGGCTTGCACAGTCCGCTCCCGGCACAAAGCGGACCGTCTGAAGCGTCGCGAGGTCTGCTATGAGCGAGAGGCGGACACTGGGTTTACTGTTTCGGTAAAACTTACCGGGCAGATTTCGAGACTACACCAGACCCGCTAAACAACATGCGGATACCAAGGCCTATCATGACAACGCCTGTAAATCGTTCCTGCCATTTGATAAAGCTTGGGTGTTTACGTAGCCAGTTTCCAAATGTCCCTGATGCCATTGCGACTGACCCCAGGGAAACAATTCCTGCCAGCTTTTGGATACTCCCCAGAACAAGCAATTGCAGCCAGACAGGACCCGCGGCGGGATCGATAAACTGAGGAAGAAAAGCAAACATGAACAGCAGGGATTTTGGGTTCGTCAGGCTGTTCAGGGCACCTTCCTTAACCGCATTCCAGTCAGAAATTATTGCGGTTTTTCGCAGCCGAGTATCTGTGCCTGAAGTCGCTATCATTTTTATGCCCAGCCACATCAGATAAGCCGCACCAGCCCACCTTAGCAGATCCAGCGCAACTGGCCAGGCATGCACAACGGTCACCAGCCCAAGAACAAGAAAAGAAACTTGCACAAAACCTGCGACAAAGACATTGCCCAGAACCGTAAGCAGTGCAATACGTCTTCCCTGACCGACTCCTCTGGCGATGGTCAGCATCATGTCTGGCCCCGGAGAAATTTCCAGAAGCGTCAGCGCGAGAAGGAAAGTCATAAACGTTTCGATGGAAGGCATCGTGGTTGAGTCCGGAAAAAAATTTCTGCTACGTTACCTCAGACTGATTCGAGCCGAAAGTGGAAGATACTGCAACGTCCGCCTACGGCACGAAACGGACAAGTGCAAAGGTCCGCTATGAGTGAGAAGCGGACATAGATAGGGCTAAAGATTTGTGCATGATGCATTCAAGGATGATTTATTCTCTGTTTTAGAACCTGTAGAGCGTTTTAGCATCATTGGTCGTTCAATCAGCCATATATGAACTGGCTTGCTGACATCGTCAGATTACCTGTAACCGGCCGACAGTCGCCTTTATTTGTTAACAGACACAGTTATAAATCTCGACCTGAACCAGGACCAGCCGCTAACAGTTTATGCTTTGAGCATATAGAGATATGATTGCACTGTCTGACCGTTCGATGTGGTTACCTCTACAGGAACCCGTTCATACTCAGAACCTTCGAACTCATCGAGTAGGTGCCAGTAATTATGTAAATTCTCTGACTTGAAAAGAAAACCCGGTACACGATGACCTGAGTCATCCAGTACAATTCCCGGATAACCCATCTCTGCACCCCAGCCTTTCTCTAATAAAGAACCCCCAACGTGGCCTTCCTGCCATGTTCCCCCGATATTTTCAAGAATATGAGCATTAGGCCGGCCAGGTCCGAGTGTCCCGTAAACAAATAAACTTTCCATTGTTCCTCCAGGTATCGCTATGAAAATAATAATGTTCTTTTGTTAATTTTGATTTTTGGACTCTGGCCTGACAAATCATTTGTTCTCACAACACGCGTGAATTATTATCACGCGTATGATGTTCGATCGCCTTCCCCCATTGCAAACTCTGCGCGCTTTTGAAGCCACAGCCCGCCTCTCAAGCATGACGCTGGCGGCAGCGGAGTTGCACGTTACGCATGGCGCGATAAGCCGGCAAATCCGGAAGCTCGAAGAGCATCTGGGGTTAAAGCTATTTTTCAGGCTGACGCGGCAGATAATTCTGACGGAGCAAGGGGCTGAATTTCACCAACTGGTTACCCGTCTTTTGAGTGATTTAATGCGGGAGTCCGAGCGTCTGCGAGGAAGAAATCTGATAAAAAGTTTACGAATAAGTACAACGGTTTCATTTGCCAGTAAGTGGTTAGCACCGCGTTTAAGCCGGTTCAGGCAGAGATATCCTGAATTTGAAATTGAGCTGGATGTTACTGACGTTAATGTGGATCTTAATGATGGTCAGGTAGATGCTGCCATTCGTTACGGCCTTGGCAATTATCGAGATGTTTCGTCTGAACGTATGTTCGATGAAACAGTCACTCCTGTCTGTAGCCCAGATTTTCTTGAGAAACATAATGGTCTGACAGAGATTAAGGGACTTTTAAATTGCGTTCTTCTGCATGAGTACAGAATGCAGGCGAACTGGAAGGCATGGTTTGAGATGGCCGGAGAAAAAAATTTTAGCTGCCAGCAGGGTCCCTTATGGACTCTTGGCAGCATGGCGACTGAGGCGGCTATACGTGGCGAAGGCGTTGCTCTGGGACGCAGCGTTCTGATTGCAGATGATGTCGCTGCTGGAAGGCTTGTTGTTCCGTTTCCACAGTTCAAACTTAAGGCTGAGCGGGGGTACTATTTAGTCTACCGTTCAGATAATCAGGACTCTTTTAAAATAAGCATTCTAAGACAATGGCTCGCTGAAGAATTGAGCTCGTTGAAAGATTGAATGGCTGTCTAAAAAAATCCGCTTTTGGCACAACGCTGTCTACCGCACATTTCACTTAATCAGCAGGGGATGCGCCGCTGAAACCGCTGTCTGGTAAATCTATAATCACCAGGGTGCCAAAGCTGCCTGCTTCTACCGTATGAGGAATTCCCGCTTTGGCTATATAAAGCTGGCCGGGCGCGACGGAAATTTTTTTCTCCTGCACGCTCAGTTCCAGACGTCCGTCTATAACCAGTAATCCCTCGTCATATTCATGTACCTCCTCAGCGACAGAGTGGGCATCCATGCGCAGGACTTTGAGATTCGTTGCCCCAACGCGGCCTAAGATCCGGGAGCGCCAGGACGCCGGCAATGCCTGCGCTTCGGTTCTGAGATCGTAAAGCGACATAAAGCCATTCTCATTGATATTCGTTGCCTGCTTTTATGCCATATAAGTTAATCGCCGACATCTAACATATATGGCAAAAGAAGTTGAAAAACAGGCTATACCGGTCCTGCTGCCCGCTGCATGTGCATTGACCGCGGATAAATAAAAACGGCCCCATCGCTGAGGCCGTGACGTGCCTATTGTTTCTTCTCGCCCAGCGTCGGCGTCTCGTCAAAGAAGTTCCACGGTTTCAGCAGCGCGTGCGCCCACTCGGTCGGCATAATCGGCCACTCCTCGGCGCGGGCCACGTGGGTGGTGCCGGTGGTGATCCACACCACGTCATCATGGTTGTCCAGCGACTCGTCATCTTTCGCGTACTGGCCGAGGCCGGTGTCGTGAATCGAACGGTTAGGGTACTTGCCTTCCGGGAAGCGCTCGGTGGGATGATAGCGGGTGACCCACAGCTGCTTATCCATAAAGCTCAGACGATGATAAATCCACTCATCAGGCGCGAATTTTGCCCCGGTGGCGACCGGATGCGTGCCGCCCGCGTAGGGGATAATCTGATACGACACCGGGTTACCCATCCGGTTTTCTTTCGTGGTATTGCTCAGCAGACGGATGGTGCCCGGGTCAAATTTCTGCGCCGCTTTCTGCTCGCTATCAATCGTGTACTGATTGATCTGCATGGTGCTGGTACGCGGGCCGCCGGCGGTATTCGGCTTCACTTCCGGGTCCATGGCTACCAGCGTGTTGTTCTCGCCGTCAACGTCAAGATCGAGGCGGAAGTTGTAAATATGCTGGTGGGTGGTGCCGACAATATTATGGTCAATCAGCGTGCCGTAGCGGGTGTCCTCTTTGGCGCTCGGATCGTGCATGGTCTTCGCCTGCACGCCTTTCACCGCTTCGATGCCGGTCGCCCCGGCATCAATGCCGATGGTGCCGTTTTCGTGGAATACCCAGTCAAAAATATAGTCGTAGTTGCCGACGGTGCTGATCCAGCGCACCACCAGCTCGCGGCGCTCGGTACTGACGTTCGGCTTGCCCATCTCCTGATGCTTATACTCCGGCCCGGCGTAGCGTTCGAAGATGGCGATTGCGCGCGGGATGGTCGTGGGCGTGCCGGTATAGTCGGCGATGGTTTCATCCAGCAGGACCGCGTTAGACGGCGCGTCCTTGCCGCGCACGATAGGTGAGGTCAGGGTGCCCATACCGTAGTCGCCGGAATCGAGATAGGCCTTAAAGTACCAGCCCACGTCCGGGTCGCCGTAGGGGACGATCATCCCGCCCAGCGAACCTTCATACATCACCTGACGTTTCTTGCCGTTATCGTTATATGTCACGGTGGAGAGAATCGGCCCAACGCGGGAGTTCATGCGCAGGTGGAAATCCCAGTTTTGCCAGTGGATCATATCGCCGGTAATGGTGTAGTTTTTGCCCTCTGGCTCAATGATATCCAGCGGTTTAACCTTTGGCGCAACGCGGTCGCGCCCGTCATAGGGGCGGGCTGCCATAGGTACCGGGATCGTCGGCCCCTCTTCGATTTTGATGATCTTCTTCTGCTCAAGGTCGACCACCGCTACCAGGTTTTCAATCGGATGCGCCCAGTAGTTACCGTCGCCAACGTCAAGATAGCTGACCACTTTCAGCAGCCGCGCGTCCTGCTTGAGGCCATCTTTGCCGTCGAAGTAGCCGACGGTCAGCGGGGTGGTAATCACCTTGCTCGGGTCATCGATGCCGTGCTTTTTTAACACTTCGGCAAATTCGCTGCTGGCGTTGATGATGTTCTGCACGCTGGCGAAATCATCCAGCAGCACCATGCCGTGGGCGTCTTTAATCGGCGTCCATGAAAGCACTTTTTTATTCTGTAAATCCACCACCGCCTCAATAACGTGCTTGCCGTCGAGCATGATCACGTCGGCAGCGCGCGGGGCGTTGACCGGCGTACCGTTGAGGGCAAAATCCCACACCGCTTTTTTATCCGGCTCGCGCAGTGAGATCTCGGTGAATCGGGTATTGGGTTTGAAATCCGCCGCGGCTTTAACGATAGCGACCGCTGCGCTGATTTCCGCCGCTGACAGCGAGTTCAGCGGATGCGGGCGTTTTTCCACCTGGAAAGTCTGGTCAAGACCGGACTGAAACACGTCGTTGATAAAAGTGTCAGAAACCCACGCTTTGCCGTCTTTCATCACTACCGGCACCTGCAGCTCCAGGGTTTTACCATTGACGATGACCGTTTTCGCCCCCGGTTTTACCTTTACGTAAGCGCCGTCTTTAATCAGGGTAAACATTTGCGCGTAGTCATCCCACTGAACGTCCGCGCCAAAATCCTGCAGGGTTTTGTCAATCGGGACCATATGGGCTTCGCCGCCGTGGGCGAACGCCGGGCTTTGCCAGGCGCAAAACAGAGCGACAGCCAACGCCAGAGCCGTTTTGCGGGGAGAAAGAATCGCCATTGAGACCTCACCTTATTGTTGTGTTGTGCAGTGCCGCTGCGAATGTCGGCTTGTGTATCGTTAACCTAACAGCGGTCAGCGCCGAGGCGTTTGCCTGCTTTTGCCAGGTTGTTTGTCAGTTTTGCCAGTTACAAAAAATGCCTCCGCAGAGGCATGAAGATGGCGATAAAGATGGGCGAGTTTCTAATATTTACTCCGCAAAATCCCCCTGCTGGCGGGCCACCAGGGTCAGGATGGAGTAGAGCGCGACCGCCTGCTGGTGCTGGTTAAAAATCTCTACCGCCCACTCGACGACGCCGGTCGCTTTCTCCTCCGCGCTGCGCTGGCGTTTCACCGTTTTGCGTTTGCAGGTCAGGCGTACCTGGATGGTATCCCCCGGCTTCACCGGCTCGATAAAGCGCAGATTTTCCATTCCGTAGTTGGCGATCACCGGGCCGACCCCGGCGTCAACAAATAGCCCGGCAGCGGCGGAAATCAGGAAATAGCCGTGCACCACGCGCTCGCCGAAAATCGACTCCGCGGCGGCAATCTTATCCATATGAGCGTAAAAGTGATCGCCGCTCAGGCAGGCGAAGTTGACGATATCCGCCTCGGTCAGGGTGCGGCGCGGCGTCAGCAGGCTGTCGCCCGGCTGGATCTCCTCGAAATATTTACGGAACGGGTGAATGCGGTCTTCCACCACCTGCGCGCCGCGCACCCACTGCTGGCCAATGGCGGCGAGCATCGTCGGGCTGCCCTGAACCGCGGTGCGCTGCATATAGTGCTTCACCGCCCGCAGGCCGCCCAGCTCTTCGCCGCCGCCGGCGCGCCCCGGGCCGCCGTGTACCAGCTGCGGCAGCGGGGAGCCGTGGCCGGTGGACTCTGCGGAAGACTCTTCGTTCAGTATCTGAATACGCCCGTGGGCGCGGGCGGCGCCGAGAATAAACGCCCGCGCCAGTTCGCCGCTGGCGGTCACCAGGGTTCCGGCCAGGCTACCTTCGCCGGCCCGCGCCAGGGTCATGGCGTGCTCAACGTTCTGATACGGCATCAGGGTGGCGACGGGACCAAACGCTTCAATAGCGTGTACCGCCGGGGTCTCGTCCGGCTGCGGGCAGTACAGCAGCGTTGGCGGGAAGAAGGCGCCGGCGGCGCTGAAATCGGCCTGGCCGCCCAGCAGCACGTCACATCCAGCGGCCACCAGACGGTTGACGTTATCCTGCACGTCCTGACGCTGTTCGTGGTTCACCAACGCGCCCATCTTCACGCCTTCCTGCGCCGGGTCGCCGACCACCACTTTTTGCAGGCGCGCAATCAGCGCGTCGCTCACCGCTTTCACCTGCGCCTGCGGCACGATAATACGCCGGATGGCGGTGCACTTTTGCCCGGCCTTCGCCGTCATCTCTCGTACCACTTCGCGAATAAATAGCGCGAACTCCGGCTGCGCCGGCGTGACGTCGTCACCGAGTACGCAGCAGTTCAGCGAATCCGCTTCCATGGTGAAGGGAATGGACTTCGCGACCAGGTTGGGATGCACCCGCAGCTGCTGTCCGGTACGGGCCGAGCCGGTAAAGGTGACAACGTCCTGGCTATCGAGATGGTCGAGCAGATCGCCCGCGCCGCCGCAGATCAGGCTGATTGCCCCCTCCGGCACCAGCCCACTATCAACAATCATTTTGACCATCGCCTGCGTCAGCTGCGCGGTGGCGGTAGCCGGTTTGATGATGGCGGGCATACCGGCAAGCCAGGTGGGCGCCAGCTTTTCCAGCATGCCCCAGCAGGGGAAGTTAAAGGCGTTGATATGCACCGCCACGCCGGATTTTGACGTGAGCACGTGGCGGGCGGCGAAGCCTCCCTGTTTTGACAGCGGGATCGGCTCATCTTCCGGCCACAGGGTATCGTCCGGCAGCTCGCGGCTGCCGAGACCGGCGTAGGTGAAAAGAGTGCCAATGCCCCCTTCGATATCTACCCAGCTATCGGTGCGGGTGGCGCCGGTTTCGGCGGAGATCGCGTACAGCTCTGCCTTCTGCTCCAGCAAATATCTGGCGAGCGCCTTCAGCATCGCGCTGCGCTCAATAAAGCTCATCGCCCCCAGCGCTTTGCCGCCGCGCTCAATCGCGAAGCGTCGCGCCTGCGCCATATCCAGACCCGCGCTGGTGACTTCCCATAGCGCTTCGCCGCTGATGGCGTGATGGATGGTACGCGCGTGGCCCCGGCCGGTCTGCCACGCGCCGGACAAGTAGCTGGCTAACTGCTGCATGGTTTATCTCCAGATGTGTTACGTGAAATATCTATAAATAGTTCTTTGGTGAATCATAAAAATCAAGCTCACATTTAATAATTTATTAACATTGTGATCGGTGATGTTCTGCGTTATTCACTTAATACCCTGTTAATAAGGGTTTTTACAAAAGCTTTTGCGGTCGCTATCACAAAAAGAACAAACAAAATTTGTGGTTTTATTTAACCTGAATGTAACTTTTATAAAACAAAGTGATTCGAAAATTATTTTTAATCGAATTTATTGGAATCATAAAGGTGATGACGTGACAGAAGAACAACGCTTTGACCAGCGCATCGCGCAGGAGACGGCCATCGAACCGCAGGACTGGATGCCGGAAGCCTACCGCAAAACGCTGATCCGCCAGATTGGTCAGCACGCGCACTCGGAAATCGTCGGCATGTTGCCGGAAGGCAACTGGATCACTCGCGCGCCGACCCTTAGGCGCAAAGCGATTCTGCTGGCGAAAGTGCAGGATGAAGCCGGGCATGGCCTGTACCTCTACAGCGCGGCGGAAACCCTCGGCTGCGCCCGCGAAGACCTGTATCAGAAGATGCTCGACGGCAAGATGAAGTACTCCTCCATTTTTAACTACCCGACCCTGAGCTGGGCGGATATCGGCGTGATTGGCTGGCTGGTGGACGGCGCGGCCATCGTCAATCAGGTGGCGCTGTGTCGCACCTCCTACGGACCCTACGCCCGGGCAATGGTCAAGATCTGCAAAGAGGAGAGCTTTCACCAGCGCCAGGGGTTTGAAGCCTGCATGGCGCTGGCGCAGGGCAGCGACGCGCAGCGGCAGATGCTGCAGGACGCCATCAACCGTTTCTGGTGGCCGGCGCTGATGATGTTTGGCCCGGGCGACGATAACTCGCCAAACAGCGCCCGCAGCATGGCGTGGAAAATCAAGCTCCACTCGAACGACGAACTGCGCCAGCGCTTTGTCGATAACACCATTCCGCAGGTGGAAATCCTCGGTATGACCGTACCCGACCCGGATTTGCGGCTGGATGAAACCAGCGGCCACTACCGCTTTGGCGCCATCGACTGGCACGAATTTAACGAAGTGATTGCCGGACGCGGGATCTGCAACCACGAACGCCTGGGCGCTAAACGCAAGGCATGGGAAGAGGGCGCGTGGGTGCGGGAAGCCGCGCTGGCGCATGCGCAAAAACAGCAGGCTCGCGACGCCGCGTAAGGAGAATGAAGATGAGCAAAAACTACTGGCCGTTATATGAAGTGTTCGTTCGCAGCAAACAGGGACTGTCGCACCGCCACGTCGGCAGTCTGCACGCCGCCGATGACCAGATGGCGCTGGAAAACGCCCGCGATGCCTATACCCGCCGCAGCGAAGGCTGTTCGATTTGGGTGGTGAAGGCCAGCGAAATCGTCGCCTCGCAGCCCGAAGAGCGCGGCGCATTTTTCGACCCGGCGGAGAGCAAAGTCTATCGTCATCCCACCTTCTACACCGTGCCCGACGGCATGGAACATATGTGAGGCCACGATGAAAAACGATAACCCCGTTGCCGCTTATGCTCTGCGCCTTGGCGATAACGGCCTGGTGCTGGCCCAGCGTCTGGGCGAGTGGTGCGGCCACGCGCCGGAGCTGGAGATCGATCTGGCGCTGGCCAATATCGGCCTCGACCTGCTGGGGCAGGCGCGCCATTTCCTCAGCTACGCCGCCGAACTGACCGGCAGCGGCGATGAAGATACCCTGGCCTTTGGCCGCGACGAGCGCCAGTTTTGCAATTTACTGCTGGCGGAGCAGCCAAACGGCAACTTCGCCGACACCCTCGCTCGCCAGTTTTTCATCGATGTCTGGCACGTGGCGCTGTTCGGCCGCCTGGTCGGCAGTCGCGATGCGCAGCTTGCCGCCATCGCCGCCAGGGCGCTGAAAGAGGTGCGCTACCACCAGCGCTTTAGCCGCGGCTGGCTGGAGCGTCTGGGCAACGGCACGGCGCTTTCCGCCCAGAGAATGCAGAGCGCGGTGGATAACCTGTGGCGCTTTACCGGCGAGCTGTTCCAGGCCGATGAGCTGGAAATTGAGCTGAGTGCGCAGGGCATCGCCGTCGACCCCCGCGAACTGCAGGCCGAATGGCAGAACGCGGTGCACACGGCGCTGATCGACGCCGGTTTGCAGATCCCGCAAGAAGCGGCTTTCCGCAGCGGCGGTAAGCAGGGGCTGCACAGCGAACATCTCGGGCCGCTGCTGGCGGAGATGCAGTATTTACAGCGCGCCTATCCCGGCCAGCAGTGGTAGCAGGAGGGGATTATGCAACGTCTGGTTGATATCGCGCCCCCGGAGGTCCACGCCGTCTGGGATCTGTTAGGCGCCATTCCCGATCCGGAAGTGCCGGTGCTGACCATTACCGACCTCGGCCTGGTGCGCAGCGTGGAGCGCCGCGGCGATGGCTGGGTGATTGGCTTCACGCCAACCTATTCGGGCTGCCCGGCCACCGAACATCTACTGGGAGAAATCCGCGCGGCAATGACGGAAAACGGCTACGCGCCGGTGCATATCGTGCTGCAGCTTGACCCGCCGTGGACCACCGACTGGATGGGGCCGGACGCGCGTGAACGCCTGCGCCAGTACGGCATCAGTCCGCCGCAGGGCCATGCCTGCCATGCCCACATGCCGGAGGACGTGGTCTGCCCGCGCTGCGGCAGCCGCCACACCTCGCTGATTAGCGAATTCGGTTCCACGGCCTGCAAAGCGCTGTATCGCTGCGACAGCTGCCGGGAACCCTTTGATTACTTTAAATGTATTTGAGGTTGCGATGACGACATTTCATTCGCTTACCGTGGCGAAAGTGGAGCCGGAAACCCGCGATGCGGTCACCATCACCTTTGCCATTCCCGACGCGCTGCGTAATGCATACGCCTTCCGTCCGGGCCAGCATCTGACCCTGAAAGCGCGCCTTGGCGGGGAAGAGCTCAGGCGCTGCTACTCCATTTGCCGCAGCCGCTCGCCGGGTGAAATCAGCGTGGCGGTGAAGGCCATCGACGGCGGGCGCTTCTCGCGCTATGCCCAGAGCGACATTCAGCAAGGCATGGCGCTGGACGTGATGGTGCCGCAGGGACATTTCGGCTACCAGCCGCAGGCCGGGCGTTGCGCTGACTACCTGGCGATTGCCGCCGGCTCCGGCATTACGCCGATGATGGCGATTATCGACGCCACCCTCGCCACCGAAGTCGACAGCCGCTTCACGCTGGTTTACGGCAACCGCAGCAGCCACAGCATGATGTTCCGTCAGGCGCTGGCCGACCTGAAAGACCGCTATCCGCAGCGTCTGCAGGTGGTACACCTGTTCAGCCAGGAGTCGATGGACAGCGATCTGCTGCAGGGGCGCATCAACGGCGACAAGCTGCGCGAACTGGCCGCCCATCTGCTGGACTTCAGCCGCTTCGAGCACGCCTTTATCTGCGGCCCGGCGGCGATGATGGATGAAGCGGAGATCGCCCTGCGCGAGCTGGGCGTACCGGAGGACGCGATTCATCTGGAACGTTTTAATACCCCGGACAGCCGCGCCAGGCGGGCTACCGGCGTCCAGGCGGAGGGCCGCGCGGTCACGATTCGTCAGGACGGCCGCGACCGAATCATTGCCCTGAGCGCGGAGGATGACAGCATTCTTGACGCCGCGCTGCGCCAGGGGGCGGACCTGCCGTTTGCCTGCAAGGGGGGCGTCTGCGCCACCTGTAAATGCAAAGTGCTGCGCGGCGAGGTGGCGATGGCCGCTAACTACAGCCTTGAAGCCGACGAACTGGCGGCGGGCTACGTGCTGAGCTGTCAGGCGCTGCCCACCAGCGACGATGTGGTTGTCGACTTTGACGCGCGGGGGATGGCATGAGCGAACTGTTCATTGCTCGTCACGCGCGCGTACTGCAGCTGACGCTAAATCGCCCGCAGGCGCGCAACGCTTTGAATAACGCGCTGCTGACGCAGATCGCCGACGTGCTCGACGCGGCGGCGCTGGACCCGTCGGTCGGCGTCTGCGTCATCAGCGGTAACGAACGCTTCTTTGCCGCAGGGGCTGACCTGAACGAAATGGCGGAAAAAGATCTGCCCGCCACGCTCGATGATATTCGCCCGCGGCTGTGGGCGCGTATCGACGCCTTCAGTAAACCGCTGATCGCTTCGGTTAACGGCTATGCCCTCGGCGCCGGATGCGAGCTGGCGCTGCTCTGCGATCTGATTGTCGCCGGCGATAACGCCCGCTTCGGCCTGCCGGAAATCACCCTCGGCATGATGCCGGGCGCGGGCGGGACCCAGCGCCTGATCCGCTCCGTCGGTAAGGCGCTGGCCAGCCGGATGGTCTTGAGCGGCGAAAGCATTGATGCCCATCAGGCGCAGCGGGCGGGGCTGGTATGCGAGGTTTATCCGCCAGCGCTCACCGATGAATACGCGCTCGGCCTGGCGGCAACCGTGGCTCGCCACTCGCCGCTGGCGCTGCGCGCGGCTAAGCAGGCTTTGCGGCTGTCGCAGGAGGTGAGCCTGCAGGCCGGGCTTCAGCAGGAGCGCCAGCTGTTTACTTTGCTGAGCGCGACCGAAGATCGCCGCGAAGGCATCGACGCCTTTTTACATAAACGTACTGCGGAATTTAAAGGACGCTAATCGTGGAAGCTTTCATTCTCAGCGAAGTGGAACAGGGCGTGATGACGATTACCCTTAATCGCCCGGACCGTCTGAACAGTTTTAACGACCTGATGCACCAGCAGCTGGCGGCGTGCCTGAAACAGGCCGAACGCGACGACAGCATACGCTGCCTGCTGGTGACCGGCGCGGGGCGCGGTTTTTGCGCCGGGCAGGATTTAAATGACCGTAACGTCGACCCCAGCGGGCCGGCTCCGGATCTCGGGCTCTCGGTTGAGCGTTTCTACAACCCCCTGGTGCGCCGTCTGGCGGCGCTGCCGAAACCGGTGATTTGCTCGGTGAACGGCGTCGCGGCGGGCGCGGGGGCTACGCTGGCGATGGGCTGCGATATCGTGCTGGCGGCGCGTTCAGCGAAGTTCGTTATGGCGTTCAGCAAGCTTGGTCTGGTGCCGGACTGCGGCGGCAGCTGGTTTCTGCCGCGCGTGGCGGGGCGCGCGCGCGCGATGGGGCTGGCGCTGCTGGGCGATAGCCTGAGCGCGGAGCAGGCGGCGCAGTGGGGGATGATCTGGCAGGTGGTGGATGATGCCGAGCTGAAAGACACCAGCCTGGCGCTGGCCCGGCACCTGGCCGCCCAGCCGACCTATGGCCTCGGGCTGATTAAAAACGCGCTGCGGCTGGCGGAAACCCAGACCCTGGACCAGCAGCTTGACCTGGAGCGCGACTACCAGCGCCTGGCCGGACGCAGCGCCGACTATCGCGAAGGCGTCAGCGCTTTTCTGGCGAAGCGTCCACCTCACTTCAGCGGGAAATAGCCGATGAGCACAACGTTACCTACCGTCGCGGTGATAGGCAGCGGCACCATGGGCGCCGGCATTGCCGAAGTGGCCGCCGCCGCCGGGCATCCGGTACTGATTTACGACATCGCCCCTGAGGCGGTGGTTCGCGCCATCGACGGGATTCGCCAGCGGCTGGCCTCCCGCGTCAGCCGCGGCAAGCTGGCGGCGGAAAAGGCCGGGGCGCTGCTGTCGCGTCTGGCACCGGCTGAGGATCTGAGCGCTTTAGCCCGTGCGGAGTTGGTTATTGAAGCCGCCTCCGAGCGCCTGGACGTGAAAAAAGCGCTGTTCAAACAGCTGGCCGAAATCTGCTCCCCGTCAGCGCTGCTGGTCAGCAACACGTCGTCGATATCGATCACCGCCATCGCCGCGGGAATAAAACACCCGGAGCGGGTCGCCGGGCTGCACTTCTTTAACCCGGCCCCGGTAATGAAGCTGGTGGAAGTGGTCAGCGGCCTGGCCACCTCGGCGGAAGTCGTCGCACAGCTCTGCCAGCGGGTCAGCGACTGGGGAAAGCAGCCGGTTCGCTGCCGCTCAACGCCCGGCTTTATCGTCAACCGCGTGGCGCGGCCTTTTTATGCCGAAGCGTGGCGAGCGCTGGAGGAGCAGGTCGCCGCGCCGGAGGTGATTGACGCCGCCTTGCGCGACGGCGGCGGTTTTCCCATGGGGCCGCTGGCGCTGACCGACCTGATTGGCCAGGACGTCAACTTTGCGGTGACCTGTTCGGTATTTAACGCCTTCTGGCAGGACCGCCGCTATCTGCCGTCGCTGCTGCAGCAGGAGCTGGCGCTGGCCGGACGGCTGGGTAAAAAGAGCGGGCAGGGGGTCTACTGCTGGCCTGGCGAAGCGCAGCCTGAGCTGGCCTTGGCCGCCGTATCGGCAGAACGCGCAGCAAAGCGCATAAAACGTGACGTTGTCACCGAGCTGGACGAGGTGCTGCTGCTGGAAACGACCGGCGAAACCGCCCTGGCATTAAGCCTTCAGCACGGCCGCCCGGTGGTGGTCTACGACCATAGCGCAGGCGATACGGTGGTGCTGGCCAGCGCGGAAACCACCTCTCAGGCGGCGATCGATAAAGCGACTTTCTATTTTCAGCAGCAGGGCAAAAAGGTGCTGCAGATCGCCGACTATCCCGGCCTGCTGGTGTGGCGGACGGTGGCGATGCTGGTTAACGAAGCGCTGGACGCGCTGCAGAAGGGCGTCGCCAGCGCGGAGGATATCGATACCGCCATGCGTCTGGGCGTCAACTACCCGCGCGGCCCGCTGGTGTGGGGTGAATCACTTGGCTGGGGCCGGGTGCTGCGGCTGCTGGAAAACCTGCAGCAGCACTACGGCGAAGAGCGCTATCGCCCCTGTTCCCTGCTGCGCCAGAAGGCGCTGATGGAGAGACATCATGAGCAATGAAGCCTGGCACAACGCCCGCGCGATGTACGAGAACGATAACTGTGCGAAAGCGCTGGGAATTGAAATTATCGAGATGGACCAGGGCTACGCGCAGATGACCATGGCGATCACCCCGAACATGCTCAACGGCCACCATACCTGCCACGGCGGACAGCTGTTTTCGCTCGCCGATACCGCCTTCGCCTACGCCTGCAACAGTCAGGGGCTGGCGGCGGTCGCGTCGGCGGCGAGCATCGATTTTCTGCGTCCGGCCTTTGTCGGCGAGCTGCTGACCGCGACGGCGAGAGTTAAGCATCAGGGCAAGCTGACCGGGGTCTATGACATTGAAATTGTTAACCAACAGCAAAAAGTTGTCGCTCTGTTCCGCGGTAAATCGCACCGCATCGGCGGCACAATCACAGGAGAAGTCTGATGCGCGACGCCTTTATTTGTGACGGGATCCGCACGCCGATTGGCCGCTACGGCGGGGCGCTGGCCAGCGTGCGCGCCGACGACCTCGCCGCCATCCCGCTGCGCGAACTGCTGAGCCGTAACCCGAAGTTCGATCCGGCATCGATTGATGATGTGATTCTCGGCTGCGCCAACCAGGCCGGCGAAGACAACCGCAACGTGGCCCATATGGCGACGCTGCTGGCGGGCTATCCGCACACCGTACCCGGCACCACCATTAACCGTCTGTGCGGCTCCGGTCTCGACGCTATCGGCTTCGCCGCACGCGCCATCAAAGCCGGAGAGGCGGATCTGATGATCGCCGGCGGCGTCGAGTCCATGTCGCGCGCACCGTTTGTGATGGCCAAAGCCAGCGCCCCCTGGCAGCGCCAGGCCGAGCTGTTTGATACCACCATCGGCTGGCGTTTTGTGAACCCGCTCATGCAGCAGCGATTTGGCACTGACAGCATGCCGGAAACGGCGGAGAATGTAGCTGAATTGTTAAATATCAGCCGCGCCGATCAGGACGCTTTCGCTTTCCGCAGCCAGCAGCGTACGGCTCAGGCCCAGCGCGACGGCATTCTGGCGCAGGAGATCGTACCGGTAAACGTTGTCGACAGGAAAGGAGCGGTAAACGTCGTGCGCGACGACGAGCATCCGCGGGCGGACACCACCATTGAACAGCTTTCGCGGCTAAAAACGCCGTTCCGTCAGGGTGGCGTAGTGACCGCGGGTAATGCCTCCGGCGTCAACGACGGCGCCGCGGCGCTGATTATCGCCAGCTCGCAGCAGGCCATCGTCCAGGGGCTGACGCCGCGGGCGCGTATTGTGGCGATGGCGACGGCGGGCGTCGAGCCGAAGCTGATGGGGCTTGGACCGGTACCGGCGGTACGTAAAGCGCTGGAGCGCGCCGGGCTGAGTATAAACGATATGGATCTGATTGAGCTGAATGAAGCCTTCGCCGCCCAGGCGCTGGGCGTGCTCAGACAGCTGGGGCTGGCGGATGATGCCCCGCATGTTAACCCCAACGGCGGCGCCATCGCCTTAGGCCATCCGTTGGGAATGAGCGGCGCCCGGCTGGCATTAAGCGCCAGCCTGGAGCTGCAGCGCCGCGGCGGGCGCTATGCGCTGTGTACGATGTGTATTGGCGTGGGTCAGGGCATTGCCATGATCCTTGAGCGAGTGTGAGCGAATCTACCTGCGAGTACCCTACAAAATGACAACGATAACTCAATTAGACCCGATTGAAACCGCATCGCGCGACGAGCTACAGGCCCTGCAAACCCAGCGTCTGAAGTGGACCCTTAAGCATGCGTATGAGAACGTGCCGATGTATCGCCGTAAATTTGACGCGGCGGGCATTCATCCTGACGATTTTCACGAACTGAGCGATCTGAGCAAGTTTCCCTGCACCACCAAGCAGGATCTGCGCGACAACTACCCCTTTGATACCTTTGCGGTGCCGATGGAGCAGGTGGTGCGTATCCACGCGTCTTCGGGCACCACCGGCAAACCGACGGTGGTGGGCTATACGCAAAACGATATTGATAACTGGGCCAATATTGTCGCCCGCTCCCTGCGCGCGGCGGGCGGGACGGCAAAAGACAAAATTCATGTCGCCTACGGCTATGGTCTGTTTACCGGCGGGCTGGGCGCCCACTACGGTGCGGAACGTTTAGGCGCGACGGTCATTCCCATGTCCGGCGGGCAGACTGAAAAACAGGCGCAGCTGATCCGCGATTTTAAGCCGGATATGATTATGGTGACGCCGTCCTACTGTCTGAACCTGATTGAAGAGCTGGAGCGCCAGATGGGCGGCGACGCCAGCGGCTGCTCCCTGCGGGTGGGCGTGTTCGGCGCGGAGCCGTGGACCCATGCGATGCGGGCGGAAATCGAGCGTCGTCTGGGGATTTCGGCGCTGGATATCTATGGCCTGTCGGAGGTGATGGGGCCGGGGGTGGCGATGGAGTGTCTGGAAACCGCCGACGGTCCGACGATCTGGGAGGATCACTTCTACCCTGAAGTGGTGAATCCGGACACCGGTACGCCGCTGGCGGACGGCGAACACGGCGAGCTGCTGTTCACCACCCTGACCAAAGAAGCGCTGCCGGTGATCCGCTACCGCACCCGCGACCTGACGCGACTGCTGCCGGGCACCGCCCGCACCATGCGCCGGATGGATCGCATCAGCGGGCGCAGCGACGATATGCTGATTATCCGCGGCGTGAACGTCTTCCCGTCGCAGCTGGAAGAGGAGATCCTCAAGTTCGAACATCTGGCGCCGCACTATCAGCTGGAAGTCAACCGCCGGGGCCATCTTGATTCACTTTCGGTGCGCGTGGAGCTAAAAGAGAGCGGTCTGGCGCTGAACCACGAGCAGCGCTGTCAGATTTGCCACCAGCTGCGCCACCGGATCAAGTCGATGGTGGGGATTTCGACCGATATCAGCATTGTTAACTGCGGCAGCATTCCGCGCTCCGAGGGTAAGGCCTGCCGCGTGTTCGATCTGCGCAAGGTGGCCGCTAACGGATAACGCATTCTCCCGGAGGCGGCGCATTGTGCCTGTCCGGGCTACCCGATGCCGCAACTCCCGTAGCCCGGGTAAGGCGTTTACGCCGCGACCCGGGGAGAGTGCCGGGGTTGATGTATCAGCTCGGCCTCTTCCCGGCTCGCGCTGCGCTTAGCCGGGCTACGTGTTCATCGCCGTCTGCGGGCCGGTAGCCCGGGTAAGGCGTTTACGCCGCGACCCGGGGAGAGTGCCGGGGGGGATGTATCAGCTCGGCTTCTTCCCGGCTCGCGCTGCGCTTAGCCGGGCTACGTGTTCACCGTCGTCTGAGGGGCGGTAGCCCGGGTAAGGCGTTTACGCCGCGACCCGGGGAGAGTGCCGAGGGGGATGTATCAGCTCGGCCTCTTCCCGGCTCGCGCTGCGCTTAGCCGGGCTACGTATTCTTCATCGTCTGCGGGGCGGTAGCCCGGGTAAGGCGTTTACGCCGCGACCCGGGGAGAGTGCCGGGGGGGATGTATCAGCTCGGCTTCTTCCCGGCTCGCGCTGCGCTTAGCCGGGCTACGTGTTCACCGTCGTCTGAGGGGCGGTAGCCCGGGTAAGGCGTTTACGCCGCGACCCGGGGAGAGTGCCGAGGGGGATGTATCAGCTCGGCCTCTTCCCGGCTCGCGCTGCGCTTAGCCGGGCTACGTATTCTTCATCGTCTGCGGTCCGGTAGCCCGGGTAAGGCGTTTACGCCGCGACCCGGGGAGTGTGCCGGGGTTGA
>NZ_JBEAFN010000002.1:0-100274 GCF_040061795.1 Klebsiella sp. GN_Kp190 | reverse complement strand
CGCGAGCAGAACCACCGTAGGTTTTAGCCAGAACGGTAGTGATTGCAGCGGTCAGAGTAGTTTTACCATGGTCAACGTGGCCGATAGTACCGACGTTGACGTGCGGTTTTGTACGTTCAAATTTTTCTTTAGACACGGCTATATTCCTTACTATAGTGCTCTCCCCTTCTGGAGAGAGCACGGGACTTTGGTTTTAACCCTGCGGCTTATTTACCACGGGCTTCGATTACGGCCTGAGCAACGTTGTTCGGCGCATCATCATACTTCAGGAACTCCATGGAGTAAGAAGCACGACCTTTGGTCAGAGAACGCAGCTGAGTTGCATATCCGAACATTTCAGACAGCGGAACTTCAGCGTGGATCACAACGCCAGTCACGTTGGATTCCTGACCGCGCAGCATACCGCGACGACGGCTAAGGTCACCGATAACGTCACCAGTGTTCTCTTCCGGAGTTTCTACTTCAACCTTCATGATCGGCTCAAGCAGAACTGGTTTCGCTTTCTTAAAGCCATCTTTAAAGGCAATAGAAGCGGCCAGTTTAAACGCCAGTTCAGAGGAGTCAACGTCGTGGTAAGAACCGAAGTGCAGACGCACGCCCAGATCAACTACCGGATAACCAGCCAGAGGACCTGCTTTCAGCTGCTCCTGGATGCCTTTATCAACGGCCGGGATGTATTCGCCAGGAATTACACCACCTTTGATGTCGTTGATGAACTCATAACCTTTCGGGTTAGAGCCCGGCTCCAGTGGGTACATGTCGATAACGACGTGGCCGTACTGACCGCGACCACCAGACTGTTTAGCGTGTTTACCTTCGATATCGGTAACTTTCGCGCGAATCGCTTCGCGGTAAGCAACCTGAGGTTTACCGACGTTCGCTTCAACGTTGAATTCACGCTTCATACGGTCAACGATGATGTCGAGGTGCAGCTCACCCATACCGGCGATGATGGTCTGGTTAGATTCTTCGTCAGTCCATACGCGGAAAGACGGGTCTTCTTTAGCCAGACGGCCCAGAGCCAGACCCATTTTTTCCTGGTCAGCTTTGGTTTTCGGTTCAACAGCGATAGAGATTACCGGCTCAGGGAATTCCATACGCTCCAGAATGATCGGCGCATTAGGATCGCACAGAGTGTCACCCGTAGTTACGTCTTTCAGACCGATAGCAGCAGCGATATCGCCCGCGCGAACTTCTTTGATCTCTTCACGTTTGTTAGCGTGCATCTGTACGATACGACCGAAACGCTCACGTGCAGCTTTCACGGAGTTCAGGATGGTATCACCAGAGTTAACCACACCAGAGTACACGCGGAAGAAGGTCAGGTTACCCACGAACGGGTCGGTAGCGATTTTGAATGCCAGAGCAGCAAACGGCTCATCATCGCTAGCGTGACGCTCAGCCGGAGTATCTTTACCATCGTCCAGGATACCGTTGATCGCAGGTACGTCAACCGGGGATGGCAGGTAGTCAACTACCGCATCCAGCATCGCCTGAACACCTTTGTTCTTGAACGCAGAACCACAGGTTACCAGGATGATTTCGTTGTTCAGAACGCGCTGACGGAGAGCAGTTTTAATCTCTTCTTCAGTCAGTTCTTCACCACCCAGGTATTTCTCCATCAGCTCTTCAGAAGCTTCAGCAGCGGACTCGATCAGGTTCTGGTGCCATTCTTCGGCCAGTTCCTGCATGTCTGCCGGGATATCTTCGTAAGTGAAGGTTACACCTGCGTCTTCTTCGTTCCAGTTGATGGCTTTCATTTTCACCAGGTCAACAACACCGGTGAACGCTTCTTCAGCGCCAATCGCCAGCTGCAGCGGAACAGGGTTCGCGCCCAGACGGGTTTTGATCTGACCAACAACTTTCAGGAAGTTCGCACCCATACGGTCCATTTTGTTAACGAACGCAATGCGCGGAACTTTGTATTTGTTTGCCTGACGCCATACGGTTTCAGACTGAGGCTGAACACCACCAACTGCGCAGTAAACCATTACTGCACCATCAAGCACACGCATGGAACGTTCTACTTCGATGGTGAAGTCAACGTGCCCCGGGGTGTCGATGATGTTTACGCGATGCGGTTCATACTGCTTAGCCATACCTGACCAGAATGCAGTAGTCGCTGCGGAGGTGATAGTAATACCACGCTCCTGCTCCTGTTCCATCCAGTCCATGGTGGCAGCGCCGTCATGAACTTCACCGATTTTGTGGTTTACACCGGTGTAGAACAGAATACGTTCGGTAGTAGTAGTTTTACCGGCGTCGATGTGCGCACTGATACCGATGTTACGGTAGCGTGCGATGGGTGTTGTACGAGCCATTTGATTCCTCGTTTATTTCTTTAGGCGTTCAGTTAAGTTATCCAAAACGGGCGACTTATCTGAAGCGCCCGCCTGGTGACTAATACTCCGAAGGGATTACCAACGGTAGTGTGCGAACGCCTTGTTGGCTTCTGCCATACGGTGAACGTCTTCACGTTTCTTAACTGCAGTACCTTTGTTGTCTGCAGCATCAGAAAGTTCGTTCGCCAGACGCAGAGCCATGGATTTATCACCACGTTTACGAGCAGCTTCAACGATCCAACGCATTGCCAGAGCATTACGACGAACCGGACGGACTTCAACTGGAACCTGATAAGTAGAACCACCAACGCGGCGAGACTTAACTTCTACAGTCGGGCGCACGTTGTCGAGAGCGACTTCGAAAGCTTCCAGTTCATTTTTACCAGAGCGCTGAGCCAGGGTCTCCAGCGCGCTGTATACGATTGCTTCTGCAGTAGATTTTTTACCATCTACCATCAGGATATTTACAAATTTAGCCAGCAGTTCTGATCCGAACTTAGGATCCGGCAGGATTTTACGCTGACCAATGACGCGACGACGTGGCATGGAAATACTCCGTTGTTAATTCAGGATTGTCCAAAACTCTAAGAGTTTAGTTTGACATTAATATAAAACGTTTGGCCTTACTTAACGGAGAACCATTAAGCCTTAGGACGCTTCACGCCATACTTGGAGCGAGCTTGCTTACGGTCTTTAACGCCGGAGCAGTCAAGCGCACCACGAACGGTGTGGTAACGAACACCCGGAAGGTCTTTAACACGACCGCCACGGATCAGGATCACGGAGTGCTCCTGCAGGTTGTGACCTTCACCACCGATGTAGGAGGTGACTTCGAAACCGTTAGTCAGACGCACACGGCAAACTTTACGCAGTGCGGAGTTCGGTTTCTTAGGAGTGGTGGTATATACACGAGTACATACGCCACGTTTCTGCGGGCAGGCTTCCAGCGCCGGCACGTTGCTCTTTGCAACTTTGCGCGCGCGTGGTTTGCGTACCAGCTGGTTAATTGTTGCCATTAAATAGCTCCTGGTTTTAGCTTTTGCTTCGTAAACACGTAATAAATCGCCTCATATAATATGAGGACGCAGAATTTTAGGGCGGTGCCGAAAAGGTGTCAAGAAATATACAACGATCCCGCCATTACCAGGACAACTGACCTGCATGTTTGACTGAAAGTCTGACGAAATCAGTATAGCTAACCCTGACGACACTGTCCGCAATTTGACCAGCCAGCCCGCGGGCTTCGATATCTTCTTGCAGAGCGTAGAGGGATATGGGGGCAGATTGCAGGATTTCAAGGAAACGGCCTTCCGCGAGAGCGGCGATAACGCCGTCCGACAGCAGCAGAAGATCGTCGCCCTCTTTTAGCAAACGGAGCATAGCCGCCATATCGGCGTGCCAGGGGGATGTGCTTAGCGTGTGGAGCATTCGAGCCTCAGAACCGCAGTATCACGTTGAAATCGTCAAGCCGGGCGCGCAAAGCCTCTGGCTCCAGCCATTCGCCATCAACAACCCACGGCGTGGCAGAATTCAGACCGCGCTCCCGTGCTGAAGCAGCGCAAATCCAGCACTGTTCGATATCGTATAGCGATAAGAGCTTAAAGGTGGAGATATAGTCGCGCGCCAGCACCGCTGCGGGGCGCTGCCCGGGAAGAAGCTGAAAGACGCCATCACCCACGAAGAAAACGCCGATCTCTTCCGTCAGCGCGGAGGTTGCCAGCAGGGCGTCCAGCCCTTCCCTGCCCGACGCTGAACCATGAGGCGCAGACGAAAAAACAAAGGCTACGCGCTTCATCAGAACTGCACCATGCGATCGCAGGTTAACGCGGCTTCCGCCAGCGCGCCCAATCCGCTCAAGGTAAAGCCCGGCTGCAAATTATAGCCAGGCAAATTCAGCTGCCGGGCCTCCTGTTCATCAGTGATTCCACGGCGTAACGCTGCGGCTACACAGATATGCAAGGAAACGGCGTGCTCGTCATGCAGCGTCTGCCAGGCCCGAACCAGATCAAATTCGTCGCTGGCGGGCGCCGTGAGCTGATTCGCGTTATAGACGCCTTCACGATAGAAAAAGATGCTGATCAACTCGTGGCCTTCCTGCAAAACGGCGCGGGCAAACTGTAGTGCGCTGCTGGCCTGCTGGGTACCATAAGCGGGCCCCGTTACCGTAATGGCAAAGCGCATTACTTATCCAGCCCCTGGAAATCTCCACTTTTGAACTGACGAATGTAGAGATAGACCGTGTGCTTAGAGATGTTCAGCCTATCGGCCACCTGGTTGATGGCATCTTTGATATCAAAGATCCCCTTCTCATAGAGGTTCAGGACGATCTGCCGATTTTTAGCGTTGTTAGAAACGTTACGGTCAGCGTTCACCTCTTCAATCGTGAACTCAAGCGTCTGGGCCACCAGATCGTCAACCGATGAAGCAAAGTTGACCTGGGAATTCACCTCCGTCGTTTCCGGCGGAATAAAGGTGCTCATGATTTGTGAGAAAGGGACATCAAGGTTCATGTTGATGCACAGCAGGCCAATGACCCGATGGTCACGGTTGCGGATAGCGATAGTGACCGATTTCATCAGCACACCGCTTTTGGCGCGAGTAAAATAGCATTTGGAAACGCTGCTATCGGCTCCAGTCATATCGTGCAGCATGCGCAGCGCAAGGTCGGTAATTGGCGAGCCGATTTGACGGCCGGTGTGTTCACCGTTGGCGATACGAATAGCGGAACATTTTAAGTCCTGCAATGAGTGCAATACGATTTCACAGTGGGAACCGATGAGCATCGCTAACCCGTCCACTACCGCTTCATAGGATTTAAGGATATCGAAGTCGGTCTGGTCAAAAGGACGTTGATCCAGCAAATCAAGCTCACTGGTCTCGTTGGTTAAAAGCGACCTGGACATGAAAAAAAGCACTCCTTTTCAGGAGCCTGTCGTTATCGTCAGGGCAGGCTCATCATCATTATTAATCTATCTAAAGTAATACAGCGCCTGAGGTTCTTTCCAGTTTTAATTATATCTGCCCGCAATAAAAAAACCGCCGCCCCTGGAGGCGGCGGCTTAAAACCGATTACTTCTTAGCGTCAGCGGCTGGCGCTTCAGCAGCGGCTTCAGGCTTGGCGTCTGCTTTCGGCGCCGGTTTAATATCCAGCAGCTCTACATCAAATACCAGAGTAGAGTTTGCCGGGATACCCGGTACGCCAGTTTTGCCGTAAGCCAGATCCGGTGGAATGACCAGCTGGATTTTACCGCCTTTCTTGATGTTCTTCAGGCCTTCGGTCCAGCCCGGGATCACCCCGTCCAGGCGGAAGGAAAGCGGCTCGCCGCGGGTATAAGAGTTATCAAACTCTTTACCGTCGATCAGCGTACCTTTGTAGTTGACGACAACGGTATCGCTGTCTTTCGGCGTTTCACCGGTCCCCGCTTTCTCGACTTTGTAGAGCAGGCCAGATTTAGACGTTTTCACGCCTTTCTCTTTGGCAAAGGCGTCACGGTAAGCTTTGCCTTTCGCTTCATTCTCAGAGGCGTCTTTTTCCATTTTCTGCTGAGCAGCTGTTTTTACACGGGTTTCAAACGCCTGCAGAGTCTGTTCGATCTCCTGATCGGACAGCTTGCTCTTATCAGCAAAAGCGTCCTGAACGCCGGCGATCAGCTGATCTTTATCTAATTTGATGCCCAGTTTTTCTTGTTCTTTCAGGGAGTTTTCCATGTAACGTCCCAGCGATGCACCCAGCGCATAAGCAGATTTCTGATCGTCATTTTTAAATGCCGATTTGCTGTCCGTTGCGGGTGCCGCTTTCGCTGTAGTCTCAGCAGCGAAGCTCAGCGGTGCATTCAGGGCGATGGCCATAGTGGTCGCCAGCAGCGTTACTTTAAACAGTGATTTCATCCATTTCTCCAGGGCCGGGGCATCTCACCCCAAGGTTATCGTAAAAAACAAAAAACGTACTATAGAACGTTGCAGAACAAATCAACATACAGACGTACCTGAATATCGCCTCATTTAAGACTATTTTTGTATGAATTAGTTTCCTGTCAGACGTAACGATGCTGCGCGGATGCTGAAACTTCAGTAGAATCCGCCCGCAGGATAAGACAGAAGAGGTTACTCATGCACGATAGCACTTTAGAGACTCGCCTTGCGGAGCTGGAGAGCAGACTGGCGTTTCAGGAAATCACTATTGAAGACCTCAACAAGACCGTCACCGCCCACGAGATAGAAATGGCGAGGATGCGCGAACATATGCGCCTGATGGTCGAAAAACTGAAAGCCACTCAGCCGTCGCATATGGCTTCACAGGCGGAAGAAACGCCCCCGCCGCACTATTAAGACGTAAAAAAAGCGGGTTTCCCCGCTTTTTTCTATTCCGCGACGCGAGCGCAGCGGAATTAGTGGCAGCCGCAGCCGCCGTTGCCGCCGCAGCCGCCTTTGCCATGTTCGTGGTCATGGTCATGGCCGTGGCCACCGCAGCAACCATCATGATCGTGGTCGTGGCCATGATCGTGCCCGTGAGCACCGTGTACATGACCATGCTCCAGCTCTTCCGCCGTTGCTTCGCGAATCGCGACAACTTCAACGTTGAACTTCAGATTCTGACCAGCGAGCATGTGGTTACCGTCAACAACAACGTGTTCGTCACCCACTTCGGTGATTTCTACCGGTACCGGACCCTGATCGGTTTCCGCCAGGAAGCGCATGCCAACCTGCAGTTCATCAACGCCCATAAATACGTCTTTAGGAACGCGCTGAACCAGGTTTTCGTCGTACTGACCGTATGCATCGTTAGCGCCGACTTCGACGTCAAATTTGTCGCCAACGTCGTGGCCGTCCAGCGCGTTTTCCAGGCCGGAAATCAGGGAACCGTGACCATGCAGGTAGTCAAGCGGCGCGCTTACCGGAGACTCATCAACCAACACACCGTCTTCTGTACGTACCTGATAGGCCAGGCTGACCACCAGGTCTTTTGCTACTTTCATGATATCTCCTGAGCATGGGAAGAATAGTGGCGCAGATTGTAGCGGAATTCTGCACCCGTGTACCCTCTAGCTTAAAAAAAGCCGATAGATAACGCTAGTCCGGATGAAAAATGCCTATCACTTGCTCTTCTTTGCGAACATGCTCGCGGACCTCTTTATCCGCCTCACGCATCTGATGACCGCACTTAACGCACTCAACAATATCGACATTATTCTCACGCCACATCGCCAGCGAATCCTGGGCCTGGCACGCCGGGCATTTCGCACCGGCGATAAAACGTTTACGCACAGCCATATCATTTACCTTTATTCAAATTCATCCCAGCCGTCTAACTGCCTGCTCTCTTTTTGCATCTCGCGCTGAAAAATCTCCTCCAGCTCGCGTCTCGCTTCCCGCACGCGGGATATCTGCAGGGTATCACTATGCACCGGCATTAACTCGCGCAGCATCCGCATATCGAGGCGCCGAAAATGCAGCTGGGCGCGCTGCGCCTGATGGGGATGCATGCCGAGTGAGATAAGCGCTTTCCGTCCTAGCTCCAGCGCGCTGGAGAAGGTTTCGCGGGAAAACTGCGCCACTCCCGCCTGCAGCAGCTCATGGGCCTCAACGCGTCCCCGCGCTCGCGCCAGAATATGGAGATGTGGAAAGTGTTGTTGACACATCTCCACCAGCTTCATGGTATCTTCCGGCTCGTTGCAGGTGATAACGATCGACTGCGCGTCTTCGGCTCCCGCCGAGCGAAGGAGCTCCAGCTGCGTCGCATCGCCAAAATAAACTTTATAGCCATATTTACGCATCAGATTGACCGCGCTGATATCGCGCTCCAGTACCGTAATACGCATTTTGTTCGCCATCAGCAGACGGCCAATCACCTGGCCGAAACGCCCAAAACCAACGATGATCACCTGCGGTTTGTCATCTTCAACCCACGGAGCCTCGCCCTCCTCTTCAGGTTGGTTCAATCGCCGCGAAAGGACTTTATCGATGAGCTTCATCAGCAGCGGCGTGGTCATCATCGATAATGTCACCGTCACCAGCAGCAGGGCCATCTGATCGTTTTGAAACAGACGAAGCGAAGCGGGGAGTGAGAACAGCACAAAGGCAAACTCGCCCCCCTGGCTCAGCACGCCGGCAAACTGCACCCGTTCAGAGCTGCGCAGGCCATAAACCCGTGCCAGAAGATACAGGACGAGACCTTTTACCGTCACCAGTATCGCGACGCTGGCCACAACCCACAGTAAATGGGTATAGAGCACCCCAAGGTTCAGCGCCATGCCAACGGAAATAAAGAACAGCCCGAGGAGAAGCCCTTTAAACGGCTCAATGGCGATTTCCAGCTCGTGGCGATACTCGCTCTCTGCCAGCAGGACGCCGGCGATAAAGGTCCCCAGCGCCATCGACAAACCGAGCGCATCCATAAACAACGCCGATCCAAGAACCAGCAGTAGCGTCGCCGCGGTGAAGACCTCCCGCACGCCGGAGCCGGCGATAAACCGAAATACCGGCCTCAGCAGATAACGACCTCCAACCAGCATTCCGCCGAAGGCCAGCACCTTCATCCCGATGGTGAGCCAGTTAAAATGGTCGTCACCTGACCCTGCGAGCAGGGGAACCAGCGCCAGGGCCGGGATCACAGCCAGATCCTGAAACAGCAGTACGGAGAAGCCCAGCTGCCCGGACTCGCTGCGGCTCATGCCTTTCTCCCGCATCAGCTGCAGCGCCATCGCGGTGGAAGACATCGCCAGTCCAATCCCGCCAACCACCGCAGCGCGCCATGAGAAGTCGCTAAGCATGAGCAAACCGCCAAGTATCAGCGCGCTGAAGGCGACCTGAGCGGCCCCGACGCCGAAAATGGAGCTTCTCAGCCGCCACAGCTTGGACGGATTCAACTCCAGTCCGATGATAAACATCAGAAAGACGACGCCTAATTCTGAGAAGTGAAGAATTTCATCCACATCGCTGATGAAGCCTAATCCCCAGGGGCCGATGGCGATACCGGCCAACAGATACCCGAGCACGGCACCAATACCCAGCCTCGCCGCCAGCGGCACCGCCACTACGGCGGCAAACAGAAATAACACCCCGGCCAGCAGTAAATCAGCTCCCGCCATTTGGACCTCCCGCCGTTACAGGGTTAGCCAGCCAATCGCGGTAGGCGCGAGCGCGGCTTTTCAGATCGTCGGATGATTGCCGACGCGCCCAGTAGACGATAATCGGGCTCATCCAGTGCATGCGGCACATACCGGCGGTCAGTTCGAAAGGGCGGAGAATATCATTCATCGGATAACGATGGGCATCGCGCCGGTAGGCGCTCTCCGGCTCGCCGGTAGTAATGACGCTACGCCAGTACTTTCCCGCCAGCTGATTCCCTCCCGCCCCGCTGGCAAAGCCGCGGCTAAGCACCCTGTCCAGCCACTCTTTCATCAGCGCCGGGCAGCTCCAGGTATAGAGCGGATGCTGGAAAACAATCACCTCATGCTGGCGCAGGAGATCCTGCTCGCAGGCGATATCGATAAAAAAATCCGGATAGTGCGCGTAGAGATCGTGCACGGTAACATTCGACAACTGTAAGGCCGGTTCAAGCAAAACCCGGTTGGCCACGGAATCCTGAGATTCTGGGTGGGCATACAGCAGCAAAACTTTCGCTGTCTGAGACATCTTTCCCCTCCCGAACGTCTTCTGGCGGCCTGTGCAGCGGCTGCGTCCCGACGCAACCAGAATGACTTTGTGTATCATCTTCATTTTGGGCTACCATTGCGGCCCGGTTGAGCGATTCGCTCGACACTACATTATCATAATGACAAATTAACATAGTCAGAACATACGGCGCCTTATGATTGTTTTCTCCTCCTTACAAATTCGTCGCGGCGTACGCGTCCTGCTGGACAACGCTACCGCCACCATCAACCCAGGGCAAAAAGTCGGCCTGGTGGGTAAAAACGGCTGCGGTAAATCCACGCTGCTTTCGCTTTTGAAAAACGAGATTAGCGCCGACGGCGGCTCAATGACCTTCCCCGGCAGCTGGCAGCTGGCCTGGGTTAATCAGGAAACGCCTGCGCTTGCGCAGCCGGCTATTGACTATGTTATTGATGGCGATCGCGAATTCCGCAAGCTGGAGGCGGACCTGCACGAAGCCAACGAACGTAATGACGGCCATGCCATCGCGACGGTCCACGGTAAGCTGGACGCCATCGACGCCTGGACCATCCGCTCGCGTGCGGCCAGCCTGCTCCACGGGCTCGGTTTCAGCAACGAACAGCTTGAAAGACCGGTGAGCGACTTTTCCGGCGGCTGGCGTATGCGTCTCAACCTCGCGCAGGCGCTGATTTGCCGTTCCGATCTGCTGCTGCTTGATGAACCGACGAACCACCTCGATCTCGACGCGGTCATCTGGCTGGAGAAGTGGCTCAAAGGCTACCCGGGGACCCTGATACTGATCTCCCACGATCGCGATTTTCTCGATCCGATCGTCGACAAAATTATCCATATCGAACAGCAAACGATGTTCGAGTACACCGGCAACTACAGCTCATTTGAAGTGCAGCGCGCGACCCGTCTTGCGCAGCAACAGTCGATGTATGAGAGCCAGCAGCTGCGCGTCGCGCATTTGCAGAGCTACATCGACCGTTTTCGCGCTAAAGCCACCAAAGCTAAACAGGCGCAAAGCCGTATCAAAATGCTCGAGCGTATGGAGCTCATCGCCCCTGCCCACGTTGATAACCCGTTTCACTTTAGCTTCCGCGCGCCGGAAAGCCTGCCCAATCCCCTATTGAAAATGGAAAAGGTCAGCGCCGGTTATGGCGAGCGCGTGATTCTCGACTCAATCAAGCTGAATCTGGTTCCCGGTTCGCGCATCGGTCTGCTGGGGCGTAACGGGGCCGGTAAATCGACGCTGATTAAACTGCTGGCCGGCGAGCTACAGCCGCTGCAGGGTGAAATTGGTCTGGCGAAAGGCATCAAGCTTGGCTACTTTGCCCAGCATCAGCTGGAGTTCCTGCGCGCCGACGAATCCCCGCTGCAGCATCTTGCCCGTATTGCGCCGCAGGAGCTGGAGCAGAAGCTGCGCGACTATCTGGGCGGTTTCGGCTTCCAGAGCGATAAAGTCAACGAAGAGACAAAGCGTTTCTCCGGCGGCGAGAAAGCGCGCCTGGTGCTGGCGTTAATCGTCTGGCAGCGGCCTAACCTGCTGCTGCTTGATGAACCCACCAACCACCTCGATCTCGATATGCGCCAGGCGCTAACCGAAGCGCTCATTGATTTTGAAGGCGCGCTGGTGGTGGTTTCGCACGACCGTCATCTGATTCGCTCCACCACCGATGACCTTTATCTGGTGCACGACAGCAAAGTCGAACCTTTCGATGGCGATCTTGAAGACTATCAGCAGTGGCTGAGCGACTCGCAAAAGCAGGAAAGCCAGACATCGGAAGAGCCAAAGGAAAACGGCAACAGCGCCCAGGCGCGTAAAGATCAGAAACGCCGGGAAGCCGAACTGCGTACGCTGACCCAGCCGCTGCGCAAAGAGATCGCCCGACTGGAAAAAGAGATGGAGAAGTTCAACGCGCAGCTGGCGCAGGCGGAAGAGAAGCTGGGCGACAGCGAATTGTACGATCAAAGCCGCAAAGCCGAGCTCACTGCGTGTCTACAGCAGCAGGCCAGCGCGAAGTCCGGGCTGGAAGAGTGTGAAATGGCCTGGCTGGATGCCCAGGAGCAGCTGGAGCAGATGCTGCAGGAAGGCTAGCGGCAATATGCCATACGAGAAGGCGGGCTAACCCGCCTTTTTTCATCCTCCGCACCGTGGCTTAGCGCTGCGCCGCCAGCCGAGCGCGGATCTGCGACAGCGAGACATAGCCGTACAGCTTGCCATCCAGAAAGCGCGTTTTTAACTCGCCCTGCTGCTCCTGTTCCAGCGTTTGCCCATCGTACAGCTGCAGTTCCCCCAAGGCGTCGCGTTCCACGCGCAGCAAACCACGCGCCGAACGTTTAAGACCATTATCGGTTTTCGGCTCCTTAAAGAGGGCTCTTCCCTCGCCGTTCACCTCCCCCCAGGTTGCCTTCATCGCGAAGCCGAAGGTATCGCGGGTGTTGTACTGGTAGGTAAATGAACCCACGCCGAACACCACGTTAGCGCTGGCAAAGCCTTTCGCTTCCAGGCGACGCAGGATCTCATCCGCTCTGGCGAGAGTAATGGAATCGCCGTAAATCAGGCCGACATGCGGATCCAGCACCTTGTATCCTTTTTCGTTGATAGTACCGCCAAAAATTTCCCACAGAACCTCCACGGAGCCTTTCTCCTCGGCGCTGCGCTCGCTGCGGGTGTCGTCGTCAGCTGCGGTTCCGCACAGAATCGCCACCGGATCGCCGCTGTCCGGACGGAATACCACGCGCCCCTGACGCTGCATAATTATTGCCTGCAGCTCGCGGGTGTATTCGGTCAGCACCTGCCAGTAGTCCCAGGTATCCGAGACGATAGAGACGAAACCCTGCGGGTGGACTTCGGTAATCAGCCGGCGAAAGGTTTCAATTTCCCGCTCGCGCTCGCCCATACACATCACGCTGTGTTCCGTAGCCGGAATGCTGGCACCGATGAGCTCATCTTCACCGCGAGTGTAATAATCACGGGCATACAGCAGCGAAGGCAGGCTATCGGTCCCTTTGAAGCTGGCCAGATGTCCGCAGCCCGACTGCGCAGTGTCGTGCAGCCCGGACATCCCCCGAAACGAAAAGTCGTGACATTGGAAATCAAGGTGCGTCAGATCGCTACAGGTTTTCTCCGCCCAGCGTTCGCAAATCAGGCGATAGTGGTGGGCGATGGTCGCGTTGGTTGACGCTTTCCACAGCTCCGCCGAAAGCACCGTCTCCAGATAGTTCACCAGCCAGAAGAACTCAGGTTGCGTATTGGTGATGGTCAGCACCGGTACTTTCATCGGCACCTTGGTGCCTTCATCCAGCGCTTTGATATGCAGCGGTAAATAGCCAAGGCGATGCAGAGCGCGAATAGGCTCCACCCCAACCGTATCGCGCCCCAGATAGCCGTCCATCACCTGCTTATACTCGTTCACGACCTCCTCTTCCGGGCGGGCGAAAAACGCCTCGTTAAACAGATCGACCAGGAACCACTGCAGAAAGCCCTGCAGGCCGAAAAACACCAGCTTGCCATCGGCCTGCGGCGACTGGAAAAAACGATCGCTGCGCGGGGTAAAGTTAGAGTAAACCTTCGTTGTCCCCTGCGGATACTGCACGCGATGGGAAACTTTATAACCATCAATGGCCAGAATCGGATTTATTTTCATCATGTTATCCCCAATGTGCGCGGTAGATGGCGTCAATATCGATAAGCTCCAGCTGCGGATGAGCCAGGGCAGGAGAAGTCAAAGAGGTGGTGGCGTAAACGGCATCGATGCCGTTATTCAACAGATGCTCTACGCCTTTGGAAAAAATACCGTGGGTGACGTACAGACTCACGCTGCGGGCGCCCGCCTCGCGCAGCACCTGCGCCGAGCCGATAAAGGTGCCGCCAGCGTCGCAGAGGTCGTCAACAATAAGCACCGCTTTCCCCGCGACATTACCGGCCAGCAGGGAAAAACCGGTTAACGCGCCGCTGGTAAGATCACGCTCTTTACCGAGGATCGCGAACTCTCCGGCACCGCAGGCTTTAGCCACAGGATGAATCTTCTTTAGCGCGCCGGCATCCGGCGCCACCAGCATCAGCTCCCCGGCAGCAATAGCCTGACGCAGACCGGCGCTCTGCAGGAGACAGTGCTGTTGAGCCACCGCGACCATATTATTGACTGCCGCCGCTGCGGCATCGCTGTGCGGGTCAAGCACCACGACTTTGTCAAAGCCAAGGGTATTAAGCTGCCTGGCAAAGACCTTCAGCGCGAAGCTGTCTCCCGGTACCATATGACGATCCTGACGCGCCCACGGCAGCCACGGCAGTTCCAGATGGCTAAACGTCACGTCGGTAACATGACGCACGGCCTCCACCAGCTGCGCCAGCAGCATAAAATCGTTCATGTCGCGCAGAGCAACCGCCCGGATGCGCATCAGACGGGCGGAAGGCGGTAGTGGATCGGTCACCTTCAGCCACACAGCGCCATCGGGAAAGACGCCGCTGGCAAGCGTAAACGCTTCATCATCCAGTTCCAGGGTAAATTTTTCGCTCATGATGACCTCCGCTCATTAAATTGTGTCCCTAAGACACAATCAATAATGTCCCTAAGACACATATTGTGCAAGCGTTAAATGTCTTTTAAGCGGAGATTTGGATTAAGCAATTGAAAAACAATAATAAAAATGGATACTTGCTGCTCAGGAAGGGGCTGGTACACTTGTCAGCGTTCTTTTCCGCTGCGAGCGCTCTATGACCAACGATGCCGAATACCTCAGCCAATACGATGCCAGCCGCTTTCCCTCGCCGCTGGTGACCGTCGACAGCGTCCTGTTTACCCTGCATGAAGGGGCGCTGTGCGTTCTGCTGGTTGAGCGCGCTAATCCACCGCAGCAGGGGGCGTGGGGACTACCCGGCGGCTTTATCGATCTGGCGCACGATGATTCAACCCGCGTCACGGCGCTACGTAAGCTCACGGAAAAAACCGGGATTTCACCGTCATGGCTGGAGCAGCTCGACACCTTCTCCGGGCCGGATCGCGATCCGCGCGGCTGGAGCCTGACTATCGCCTGGTTTGCGTTAATCTCGTGGGTAGAGTGTCAGCCGCATATCGCCAGCGTCAGCGATGCCCGCTGGGTGCCGGTGGCGCAGCTGGATAGCTATTCGCTGGCTTTCGATCATCAAAAGATTATCGACGCCGGTCTGCATCGCTTACGCCAAAAAACGATGTACTCTTTACTGCCGGTTTACTGTCTGCCGGAGACCTTTACCCATGGTCAGCTGCTGGAAGCCACGGAAATCATCCTTGGTCAGCCGATTCAACGCAAAAGCCTGATTCGCCGCTTCGAAGCCTCCGGAATGTTTGAAGAGACCGGTGAAACAGCGGCAACCGGCGCGCGGAAAGCGCGGCTATGGCGGCGTAAACCCGGCGTCGATTTTCATCTCTTTTCACGTAACCTGCTGACCGATTAGCCGCAAGGCCACATATGGGCTAACCTGCGCACTTCATGCGCGGTATAGTATGTTATAAAGATTATTTATTGCTCTGGTGCTATGGTTGATATCACTCCTACAGAAATGACGCCCCCTGAAGACGACTCGCAGCAGTTTCATCCGATGCGCGGCGTAGGCAATCGTCATTTGCAAACCATGTTGCCGCGGCTAATCCGTCGCAAACTCCGCTTTACTCCCCACTGGCAGCGTCTGGAATTGCCGGACGGCGATTTTGTCGATCTGGCATGGAGTGAAGACCCTTCTCAGGCGCGCCATAAACCTCGTCTGGTGGTATTTCATGGCCTGGAGGGGAGCCTACACAGCCCTTACGCACACGGACTTATCCATGCGGCAATGCAGCGCGGCTGGCTGGGCGTGGTGATGCACTTTCGCGGCTGTAGCGGCGAACCCAACCGGAATAACCGCATCTACCACTCGGGCGAAACGGAAGACGGCTCCTGGTTTCTGCGCTGGCTCCAGCGCGAGTACGGCACGATTCCCACCGCCGCGGTGGGATATTCGCTCGGGGGCAATATGCTGGGCTGCCTGCTGGCAAAAGAAGGCGACGCTATTCCCGTTGATGCCGCGGTTATCGTCTCGGCGCCGTTTATGCTGGAAGCCTGTAGCTATCATATGGACAAAGGTTTCTCCCGCGTTTATCAGCGCTACCTGCTCAACCTGCTGAAAGCCAACGCCGCGCGTAAGCTAAAAGCCTATCCCGGCTCTCTGCCCGTCGATTTACGCCAGCTAAAAAGCATGCGCCGTATCCGCGAGTTTGACGATTGCATTACGGCCAGGATCCACGGTTTTGCCGATGCGCTGGACTACTATCGCCAGTGTAGCGCCATGCCGCGCCTGAGCGATATCACTAAGCCCACGCTGATTATTCACGCGAAGGACGATCCCTTTATGGATCACCACTCGATTCCCCCGCAGGAGCAGCTGCCGGCGAATGTCGAATATCAGCTCACGGAGCACGGCGGGCACGTCGGCTTCGTCGGCGGCACGCTGCGTAAGCCTGAAATGTGGCTTGAAAAACGCATCCCGGATTGGCTAACCCGTTGGCTAGGAGCGCAAATATGATCATTCCCTGGCAAGATCTCGATCCCGAAACGCTGGATAACCTGATCGAAAGTTTTGTATTACGTGAAGGCACCGATTATGGTGAACATGAACGTTCGCTGACGGATAAAGTCGCGGATGTTAAACAGCAGTTGAAAAGCGGAGAAGCCGTGCTGGTGTGGTCAGAACTGCACGAAACGGTGAATATCATGCCCCGCAAGCAGTTTCACGGCTAAAGCGGCACACACTATCGTTTACTCTGGGAGTTGTTATGTCTGCCAAACATCCGGTGATTGCCGTCACGGGCTCCAGCGGCGCGGGAACCACGACCACCAGCCTCGCCTTTCGCAAAATTTTCGCCCAGCTTAATCTGCACGCCGCCGAAGTTGAAGGCGATAGCTTTCACCGCTATACCCGTCCGGAAATGGACATGGCGATCCGTAAAGCACGCGATCAGGGCAAACATATCAGCTACTTTGGCCCCGAGGCTAACGACTTCGGCCTGCTGGAACACACGTTCGCCGAATATGGGCAAAGCGGCAAAGGCCAGTCGCGCAAATATTTACATACCTATGACGAGGCCGTGCCGTGGAATCAGGTTCCGGGGACCTTCACGCCCTGGCAGCCGCTGCCGGAACCGACTGACGTCCTGTTTTATGAAGGCCTGCACGGCGGCGTTGTGACGCCACAGCATAACGTAGCAAACCATGTCGACCTGCTGGTCGGCGTGGTGCCCATCGTCAATCTTGAGTGGATCCAGAAGCTTATCCGCGACACCAGCGAGCGCGGACACTCTCGTGAGGCGGTCATGGATTCCGTGGTCCGCTCGATGGAAGATTACATCAACTTTATCACCCCGCAGTTTTCACGCACCCACCTCAACTTTCAGCGCGTACCGACAGTGGATACGTCCAACCCGTTTGCGGCCAAAGCCATTCCTTCACTGGATGAAAGCTTTGTCGTTATCCATTTCCGTAATCTAAAAAATATCGATTTCCCCTGGCTACTGGCGATGCTGCAGGGCTCGTTTATTTCGCATATGAATACCCTGGTGGTACCGGGCGGGAAAATGGGGCTGGCGATGGAACTGATTATGGCGCCGCTGGTTGAGCGGCTGATGGAAGGCCGGAAAATCAGCGAGTAGCCAGAACCCCGGTGGCGCGATTGCCGGCCGGGGCGCGTTCGGCTTACCCTTCGATCACTTCATAAGAGTGGGTAATGTTTACCGCTTTCTCAAGCATCAGCGCGACGGAACAATACTTTTCCGCCGACAGGTCGACCGCGCGAGACACGGCAGCGTCCTTCAGTTCTTTACCGGTCACGATAAAATGCAGATTGATATGGGTAAACAGACGCGGCGCCTCTTCGCGGCGCTCCGAGGTCAGCTTAACTTCGCAGTTGGTGACGTTCTGGCGGCCCTTCTGCAATATGGAAACCACATCAATCGCGCTGCATCCGCCTGCCGCCATCAGTACCATTTCCATTGGGCTGGGCGCTTTATCCCCGGAATTGCCGTCCATCAGAATCTGGTGGCCAGAAGCCGACTCACCGATGAAGGTTAACCCTTCAACCCACTTCACTCGCGCTTGCATAAATTTAACTCCAGGGCTGTAATTTTCCTGACAGATTACGCGTACATAACAATTCTCGCAACGGAAGGCGACCTGGGTCATGCTGAAGCGAGACACCAGGAGACATGCGGCGAAAGCTATGCTAAAACAATCTGGATGCTACAGTAATACATTGATGTACTGCATGTATGCAGAGGAGTTCACATTACAGGCTGCAGAAAACTTTCAGCCGGATTCCCAGGTATAGGGATTCAATACGATTGCATGCCCGGATGCCGTGTAGTGTCGGCACCCGGAGATAGCTTATAACAGAGGATAACCGCGCATGGTGCTTGGCAAACCGCAAACAGACCCTACCCTTGAATGGTTCTTGTCTCATTGCCACATTCATAAGTACCCATCAAAGAGCACGCTGATCCACCAGGGTGAGAAAGCAGAAACGTTGTACTACATCGTTAAAGGCTCCGTGGCTGTACTCATCAAGGATGAAGAAGGTAAAGAGATGATCCTCTCTTACCTTAATCAGGGCGATTTCATCGGTGAATTAGGCTTGTTTGAAGAAGGCCAGGAGCGTAGCGCTTGGGTACGTGCGAAAACCGCATGTGAAGTGGCCGAAATCTCCTACAAAAAGTTCCGTCAGCTGATCCAGGTTAACCCGGACATCCTGATGCGTCTCTCTTCGCAGATGGCTCGTCGTCTGCAGGTCACGTCTGAGAAAGTCGGCAACCTCGCCTTCCTTGACGTTACCGGTCGTATCGCTCAGACGCTGCTGAACCTGGCTAAACAGCCGGATGCGATGACCCACCCGGACGGTATGCAAATTAAAATTACCCGCCAGGAAATTGGTCAGATCGTCGGATGCTCCCGCGAGACCGTTGGCCGCATCCTGAAAATGCTGGAAGATCAAAACCTGATCTCCGCGCACGGTAAAACTATCGTCGTCTACGGTACCCGTTAAGTCGGTAAAACGGCGTATTGCCTAACAATACGCCGTTTTTGTTTTCCCCTCATGTGGCGCAGGCTGATTTACCACCCGGAAGTCAACTATGCACTGCGGCAAACGCTGGTGTTGTGTCTGCCGGTTGCGATTGGGCTTCTGCTCGGTCATCTCCAGCAGGGGCTGCTGTTTTCTCTAGTTCCCGCCTGCTGCAACGTTGCCGGGCTGGATACGCCGCATAAACGCTTCTTTAAACGCCTGATTATCGGCGGCAGCCTGTTTGCCGGCTGTAGCCTGATCGTTCAGCTCCTTCTGCAGCGAGACATCCCTTTGCCGCTGATCCTCACGGGTCTGGCGCTCATCCTCGGCGTCACCGCCGAAATCAGCTCCCTGCACGCTCGGCTGCTGCCCGCCTCGCTTATCGCGGCTATTTTTACCCTCAGTCTCGCTGGCAATATGCCGATCTGGGAGCCGCTGTTAATCTACGCCATGGGCACCTTATGGTATGGCGTGTTTAACTGGTTCTGGTTTTGGCTGTGGCGCGAACAGCCGCTGCGCGAATCATTAAGCCTGCTCTACCGGGAGCTGGCCAACTACTGCGAGGCCAAATACAGTCTGCTTACCCAGCATACGGACCCCGCCACATCGCTGCCGCCGCTGCTCAACCGCCAGCAGAAGGTGGTGGATCTGATTACCCAGTGCTATCAGCAGATGCATATGCTGGCGGCTAACCAGCGCAGCGATCACAAACGCCTGCTGCGCGCTTTCCAGGTTGGACTGGACCTTCAGGAACATATTTCCGTCAGTCTTCATCAGCCGGAAGAGGTGCAGAAACTGGTGGAGCGCAGCCACGCGGAAGCGGTGATTCGCTGGAACGCGCAAACCGTTGCCGCCCGCCTGCGGGAGCTGGCGGACGATCTCCTCTACCACCGTTATCCTCAGCGCTTTCAGATGGATAAACAGATCGGCGCGCTGGAAAAAATCGCCTGGCAGCATCCGGATAATCCGGTTGGCCAGTTCTGCGCCTGGCACTTCAGCCGCATTGCCAGGGTTCTGCGCACCCAGCGCCCGCTATACGCGCGTAACCTGATGGCGGATAAAACCCGCCGCCTGCCGCTGCTGCCCGCGTTGAAAAACTATCTGTCGCTTAAGTCGCCGGCGTTACGAAACGCGGCGCGTATCAGCGTGATGCTGAGCGTCGCCAGCCTGATGGGCAGCGCGCTGCATCTGCCTAAGCCCTACTGGATCCTGATGACCGTGCTGTTCGTGACGCAAAACGGCTACGGCGCAACCCGGGTACGTATCGTCCATCGGGCTGCCGGAACCATTGCGGGACTGGTCATTGCCGGGCTCACGCTGCACTTTCACGTTCCTGAAGGCTATACGCTGACCGCGATGCTGTTCATCACGCTGTTAAGCTATCTGATTATCCGCAAGCACTACGGCTGGGCGATGGTCGGGTTTACGGTGACGGCGGTGTACACTCTGCAGCTGCTCACCCTGAACGGCGAGCAGTTTATCATCGCCAGACTGATTGATACGCTGATTGGCTGTCTGATCGCCTTCGGCGGAATGGTCTGGCTATGGCCACAGTGGCAAAGCGGGCTGCTGCGCAAAAATGCCCACGATGCGCTGGAAGCCGATCAGGAAGCGATCAGGCTGATCCTCAGCGACGATCATCAGGCCCCGGCGCTGGCCTACCAGCGCATGCGCGTTAATCAGGCGCATAACGCGCTGTTTAACTCGCTGAATCAGGCGATGCAGGAACCCGGCTTTAACTCGCACTATCTGGAAGACATGAAGCTGTGGGTGACCCACAGCCAGTTTATTGTCGAGCATATTAACGCGATGACCACCCTGGCGCGCGAGCACAATATGCTGACGCCGGATCTGGCGCAGCGTTATCTGGAATCCTGCGAGATTGCGCTCCAGCGCTGCCAGCAGCGGCTGGATTCCGACGGGCCGGGCAGCGCGGGGGATGTGAACATTATGGAAGCGCAGGATGCGGAGGTTCCTCGCGGCCCGCTCAGTACGATGGAGCAGCATTTGCAGCGCATCCTCGGGCATCTGAACACCATGCACACCATTTCATCGGTGGCATGGCGTCAGCGTCCGCATCATGGCATCTGGCTGCGCGCCACTAAGCGCTAAGCACCCGCTCAACCGCCAGGGCAAAGCGCGCCATGCCTTCAGCAATATCGCTATCATCAATCACCAGCGACGGTACGAAGCGCATCACGTCCGGTCCGGCATTGAGCACCATGACGCCCGCCTCTGCGGCGGCGTAGAGGAAATCGCGCGCCTTCCCGTGATACTGCAGCTTCAGCTCGGCGCCGATAAGCAGACCCATGCCGCGAATATCGCTGAACAGATCGAACCGCGCGTCAATGCGCTGAAGGTGCTCAACAAACAGCTCGCGCTTCGCGGTGACGCCGTCCAGCACTTCCGGCGTGTTAATCAGATCGAAGGCCGCTCCGCCGACCGCGCAGGCCAGGGGGTTACCGCCGTAGGTTGAGCCGTGAGAACCGGCGTGGAAAGCGCTGGCGATATCATGGGTGGTCAGCATCGCGCTGATAGGGAAGCCGCCGCCAAGCGCCTTGGCGCTGGTCAGAATATCCGGCGTCACGCCGTAGTGCATATAGGCAAACAGCGAGCCTGTACGCCCCATACCGCACTGTACTTCATCAAACACCAGCAATGCCTGGTGCTGGTCGCAGAGATCGCGCAATCCTTGCAGGAATTCCGGCGTCGCCGCCGTCACTCCGCCTTCACCCTGAATCGGCTCGACCACCACCGCGCAGGTATGATCGTCCATCACGGCTTTCACCGCGTGTAAATCGTTAAACGGCACGTGAACGATATCGGCCGGTTTCGGCCCAAACCCGTCGGAATATTTCGGCTGACCGCCGACGGAGACGGTGAAAAGCGAGCGACCGTGAAACGCATTATGGAAAGCGATGATTTTGGTTTTGTACGGGCTATGGCGGGTCACGGTGTAATGGCGAGCCAGCTTGAAAGCCGTTTCGTTAGCTTCCGTACCGGAGTTCATAAACACGACGCGATCGGCAAAAGTCGCATCCACCAGCTTCCGCCCGAGTCGCAGGGCCGGTTCGTTGGTAAAAACGTTGCTGGTATGCCACAGCTTTTCACCCTGCTCATGCAGTGCCGCCACCAGCGCCGGATGGCAATGACCGAGCGCGGTCACGGCAATCCCACCGGCGAAATCAACGTACTCTTTACCCTGCTGATCCCATACCCGGCTTCCCTTACCCTTCACCGGAATAAATTCTGCCGGTGCATAAATCGGCAAAATGACCTCATCGAATGTAGCGCGGGTGATTGCCGGTTGTTCAGTTGCCATGTGGTGCCCATCCTTTACGTTATGCAGCAATGATTATGATAATCTAATCACAAAATATGCATAAAAAATCAACTCATGGCAACTACAAATCACCGATTGAGGAAGTTTGCCAGCAGCTGGTGGCCCTGCTCGCTGAGAATACTCTCCGGATGAAACTGCACGCCCTCGAGATCGAACACGCGGTGGCGAATGCCCATGATCTCTCCCTCTTCGCTGCGGGCGGTCACCTCAAAGCATTCAGGCAGCGTTAGCGGATCAATGAGCAGGGAGTGGTAGCGGGTCACCGTAAGCGGGTTATTCAGTCCAAGGAACACCCCTTGGCCGGTATGGCTGACGGGGGACGTTTTCCCGTGCATGACTTTGGCGGCTCGTACGATAGCGGCGCCGAAAACCTGGGCGATGGCCTGATGGCCGAGGCAAACGCCTAAGATCGGCGTTTGGCCGGAAAAATGGCGGATCGCCGCCAGTGAAATCCCGGACTCATCCGGCGTACAGGGGCCCGGCGAGATAACGATTTTCGCTGGCGCCAGGGAAATAATGTCCGCTAACGTCAGCTCGTCGTTACGCCTGACCAGCACTTCCGCCCCAAGTTCGCAGAAATACTGGTACAAATTCCAGGTGAAAGAATCGTAGTTATCGATAAGCAGGATCATAGCGGCTCCGGGAACAAAGAACCGCGCTATTCTACTCAGTTTCCGTCGCTTCGCTTACCACTTTGCGAAATATCGTCCGCAGTGGAGAAAGGTCGCCCATCGCTCCGCTCTGGTTGGCCTGGTTCCACGCATCGACCGCAATATCGCGCCAATCCAGCGTATAGCCCGCATGGATAGCCAGCTGCTCAAAGAAAATGCGTTGCGCCATGCCGTTACCGAGACGGAAAGGATGCAGGACGTTAATTTCGCAGTAGTAATGAGCAAGACGTTCAATGAATTTATCCTGCGCGAGGCCCACCAGATAACCTTCCTCTTCAAGATCCTGAAGCAGCGCGTTTCCCTCTTTTTCGATATAGGCAAAATGGCAGAAACGGGTGTCGCCCTGATAGATATCCACTTCACGCAGCTGCCCTGCCCAGTCGAAGACATCCTGATAGAGCTGGCGATGAATAGCGCAGAGATGAGGCAATCCCCGCACCAACGGCCCGAGTTCAATGGTTGCCGCGCGTAAGGCGGTCAGCTCCCACGCCGCCTGCTCAAGTCGCTGAGCCTGGCGAATTCCCAGGCGGTTGCGCATCACCTTAAGACCGGGGTAGAGATAGGGGTCCCGCCCCTCGCCGAATTTATCGCTCATAGTGACTCCTTAACGCCGCAATGCGCGCCAGGGCTTCTTCGGGGGTAAGGGTTATCAGCGGAACATCGACGCCCTCCAGCCGTCGGCTGGCCTGAAAATTCACGTTACGTCGATCCTCCCAGAGACGGGATTTCTGTTTTTCGGTGAGCTTTTTCATTTAACACCTCCCTGACGCGTCCGCAGTTGCCACAAGTATAAGCGGCAAAAAACGATTTCGCAGGGAAGCGGGGGCTGCGCGGGTACGGGTTACCCGCGCAAAATAAAATTACGGCAGAACTTTTGCGGAAAGGATCACGATAGGTTTGGACGGTACATTCTGATACGGGCCAACGTTATGGGTCGGCACCTGAGAAATCTTATCCGCCACGTCCATACCTTTAACGACTTTACCAAACACCGCATAGCCAAAATCACGCTGGCCATGATCGAGGAAGGCGTTATCCGCAATATTGATAAAGAATTGGCTGGTGGCGCTGTCCTGATCGGCGGTACGCGCCATGGCGATGGTGCCACGCGTATTGCGCAGGCCGTTGTCGGCTTCGTTTTTAATCGGTGGATTAGGCTGTTTCTGCTGCATCTGCTCGTTAAAGCCGCCGCCCTGCACCATAAAGCCCGGGATCACCCGGTGAAAAGTGGTGTTGTTATAAAAGCCGCTGTTCACGTACTTGAGGAAGTTATCCACCGAGATCGGTGCTTTCTGGCTATTCAGCTCAAGCTCAATATTGCCCGCAGACGTGGTCAGCAACACATGGGGATCCCCTTTTGCCGCCATGGCCGGGGAGAATGCTGAAATGGCGAAAACGGCAGCCACCGCCGCGAGAGTTGATTTGAGCATGGAAATTCCTTAACGGAGCAGAATAAAAACCGAGTGCTTTGATTCTAAAGAGCCTTTGCATCCTGGGCCAGCCTTTTACCTAATTTTACTTAGCTGAAACAGTTGTAACGGTGGGCCTGGCGATCGGCCAAATAGATAAATGTGATATTAGTCACACTAAGAATTGCAAAAAGATATAAATTTCAGAATAAACGTTTGCTTGAATCACGCTAACGCATAAAATCTGTCCGCCCGGCGCAGAGTCAACGCGCTTTACATTTCTATTCACAGGCCAGTCATGACTAACAGCAATCGTATCAAGCTCACATGGATCAGCTTCTTCTCCTACGCCCTGACCGGCGCGTTGGTGATTGTCACCGGGATGGTGATGGGAAATATCGCAGATTATTTTCATCTGCCCGTTTCCAGTATGAGCAACACCTTTACTTTCCTTAATGCCGGTATCCTGATCTCTATCTTCCTGAACGCCTGGCTGATGGAAATTGTTCCGCTGAAAACCCAGCTGCGTTTTGGCTTTATCCTGATGGTTCTGGCCGTCGCGGGTTTAATGTTCAGCCACAGCCTGGCGCTGTTTTCCGCTTCGATGTTCGTGCTTGGCCTGGTCAGCGGGATTACCATGTCGATTGGTACCTTCCTGATCACCCATATGTATGAAGGCCGTCAGCGCGGAGCGCGTCTGCTGTTCACCGACTCCTTCTTCAGCATGGCGGGGATGATCTTCCCGATGCTGGCCGCTTATCTGCTGGCGCGCAGCATCGAATGGTACTGGGTTTATGCCTGCATCGGCCTGGTCTACGTCGCTATTTTCATTCTGACCTTCGGCTGCGAATTCCCGGTATTGGGCAAAAAAGCCCTGCAGGATAGCCAACCGGTAGTGAAAGAGAAATGGGGTATCGGCGTGCTGTTCCTCTCCATCGCTGCGCTATGCTACATCCTCGGTCAGCTGGGCTTCATCTCCTGGGTGCCGGAATACGCCAAAGGCCTGGGCATGAGTCTTGGCGACGCGGGTAAACTGGTGAGCGATTTCTGGATGTCGTACATGATCGGCATGTGGTCTTTCAGCTTCATCCTGCGCTTCTTCGACCTGCAGCGTATTCTGACCGTGCTGGCGGGCGTAGCGACGGTACTGATGTATCTGTTTATCAACGGTTCGCCGGAGCATATGCCGTGGTTTATTCTGACCCTCGGCTTCTTCTCCAGCGCCATCTATACGTCGATCATCACCCTGGGTTCACAGCAAACCCGAGTGTCGTCGCCGAAGCTGGTGAACTTCATTCTGACCTGCGGCACCGTGGGTACTATGCTGACTTTCGTCGTGACCGGCCCTATCGTTGCCGCCAGCGGTCCGCTGGCAGCGCTGCATACCGCTAACGGCCTCTATGCCGTGGTGTTTGTGATGTGTCTGATCCTCGGCTTCGTCTCCCGCCACCGTCAGAACAACGCGGCAGCGGAATCGCACTAAGCCTCAGGCCCCTTTGTTCCGGCAAAGGGGCTATTTCGGGTAAAGAACAGCTCCTCCCCGCCCCGATCCATCTGAACCCAGGTTTGCGCCAGCTGCGTGGTGGCAATGACTCTCCCCTGGCGGATTGACCAACGCACCGGAACCTGACAACGCACGGCCTCAAACCCGTTTTCCGCGGGCAGAATCACCAGATTCGCCGTGTTCCCCGTCGCAATACCGTAATCGCTCAGGCCAAACGTGCGCGCGCTATTTTCCGTGACCAGCTTCAGTCCCTCGTTAATCTGCTGATAGCCCATCATCTGGCAAACGTGCAGACCCATGTGCAGCACCTGCAGCATATTGCCGGTCCCCAGCGGATACCAGGGGTCAAATACATCGTCATGGCCAAAGCAGACGTTAATGCCCGCCGCCATCAGCTCCTTCACGCGCGTGATACCGCGACGCTTCGGATAGTCGTCAAAGCGTCCCTGGAGGTGAATATTGACCAGCGGGTTAGCGACGAAGTTAATGCCGGAGAGCTTCAGCAAACGAAAAAGACGTGACGTATAGGCGCCATTGTAGGAGTGCATCGCGGTGGTATGGCTGGCGGTTACTTGCGGACCTATCCCCTCTTTTAACGCCAGGGCCGCCACGGTTTCAACGAACCGCGACTGTTCATCATCAATTTCATCGCAGTGGATATCCAGAGGCCGCTGATACTTTTTCGCCAGACGGAAAGCGATGTGCAGGGATTCCACGCCATATTCGCGCGTAAATTCAAAATGCGGAATCGCGCCCACCACGTCGGCACCCAGACGCAGCGCCTCTTCCAGCAGGCCCTCACCATTGGGGTAGGATAAAATGCCCTCCTGGGGGAAGGCGACAATCTGCAGCTCTACCCACGGCGCGACCTCCTGCTTTACCTCGAGCATGGCTTTGAGCGCGGCCAGCATCGGATCGGAAACATCAACGTGGGTACGAACAAACTGGATACCGTTGGCGATCTGCCACTTCAGCGTCTTCCACGCGCGGGCTTTAACGTCCTCATGGCTCAATAAAGCCTTACGCTCCGCCCAACGCTCAATCCCTTCAAACAGCGTCCCGGACTGGTTCCAGTTCGGCTCTCCGGCGGTTTGGGTCGTATCAAGGTGGATATGCGGCTCAATAAAAGGGGGGATGGCCAGTCCGCCGCGGGCGTTCAGCACTTCAAAATTCTCTTTGCGCGCCTCCCCCATAGGGGTGATATCCCCGAAGCGCCCCTTGTCTATCGCTATCTGCCATAACCCTTCGCGATCGGGCAGACGAACGTTCTCAATTAACCAAAGCGGCGCTGCTGTCATATCGATGACTCCCGTAATTGTTGCTGAAGTTTTACTCAACCCGCCGTGGGTATCCGTTGCTAATTTTGTACATAAAAAAAGCAAAAAGGAAAAGCCAGCGTTTTCCGTTACTTATAAAAATACTGACAAATCATAAACATACCACTTAAGTAGTAGGTAAAGGTGTAATTGATTTGCATCAATAAGTGTCGCGGCTGAATCGTTAAGGTAGGCGGTAATATAAAAGAAATCGAGGCAAAAATGAGCAAAGTCAGACTCGCTATCATTGGTAATGGTATGGTCGGCCACCGCTTTATTGAGGACCTTCTTGATAAATCCGACGCCAGCCTGTTCGATATTACCGTCTTCTGTGAAGAACCCCGTATCGCCTACGACCGCGTGCACCTCTCCTCCTACTTCTCTCACCATACCGCCGAAGAACTCTCTTTGGTACGGGAAGGTTTCTACGAGAAGCACGGCGTTAAGGTGCTGGTCGGCGAACGCGCCATCACCATCAACCGCCAGGAGAAGGTTATTCACTCCAGCGCGGGCCGTACCGTTTTCTATGACAAGCTGATTATGGCAACCGGCTCCTATCCGTGGATCCCGCCGATAAAAGGTTCTGAAACTCAGGACTGCTTTGTTTATCGCACCATTGAAGACCTGAACGCGATTGAAGCCTGCGCCCGTCGCAGCAAGCGCGGCGCCGTCGTCGGCGGCGGTTTGTTAGGCCTCGAAGCCGCGGGCGCGCTGAAAAATCTCGGCGTTGAGACCCACGTGATTGAATTCGCACCCATGCTGATGGCGGAACAACTGGATCAGATGGGTGGCGAACAGCTACGTCGCAAGATTGAAAGCATGGGCGTGCGCGTGCACACCAGTAAAAACACCAAAGAGATCGTTCAGGAAGGTACCGAAGCGCGTAAAACCATGCGTTTTGCCGACGGCAGCGAGCTGGAAGTCGACTTTATCGTCTTCTCTACCGGTATCCGCCCGCGCGATAAGCTGGCCACCCAGTGCGGTCTGGAAGTCGCTCCGCGCGGCGGCATCGTGATTAACGACGCCTGCCAGACCTCTGACCCGGATATCTACGCCATCGGTGAATGCGCCAGCTGGAACAACCGCGTTTACGGCCTGGTCGCCCCGGGCTACAAAATGGCTCAGGTTACCGTTGACCATATCCTCCAGACCGAAAACGCCTTTGAAGGCGCGGATCTCAGCGCCAAGCTGAAGCTGCTGGGCGTTGACGTCGGCGGCATTGGCGACGCTCACGGTCGTACGCCGGGCGCGCGCAGCTACGTTTACCTCGACGAAAGCAAAGAGGTCTACAAACGCCTTATCGTCAGCCCTGACAACAAGACCCTGCTCGGCGCGGTGCTGGTGGGCGATACCAGCGATTACGGCAACCTGCTGCAGCTGGTGCTGAACGCCATAGAACTGCCGGAAAACCCCGACTCGCTGATCCTCCCAGCGCACGCGGGCAGCGGTAAGCCGTCCATCGGCGTCGATAAACTGCCGGACAGCGCGCAAATTTGCTCCTGCTTCGATGTCACCAAGGGCGCATTGATTGCCGCCATTAATAAAGGCTGCCACACGGTGGCGGCGCTGAAGGCGGAAACCAAAGCCGGTACCGGCTGCGGCGGCTGTATCCCGCTGGTGACTCAGGTGCTCAACGCCGAACTGGCGAAACAGGGCATCGAAGTTAACAATAACCTGTGCGAGCACTTTGCATACTCCCGTCAGGAACTGTTCCACCTCATCCGGGTGGAAGGCATCAAAACCTTTGAAGAGCTGCTGGCGAAACACGGTAAAGGCTACGGCTGTGAGGTTTGTAAACCGACCGTGGGCTCGCTGCTGGCTTCCTGCTGGAACGAATATATCCTCAAGCCGCAGCATACCCCGCTGCAGGATACCAACGACAACTTCCTGGCCAACATCCAGAAAGACGGCACCTACTCCGTTATCCCGCGCTCTGCGGGCGGCGAAATCACGCCGGAAGGCCTGGTGGCCGTCGGCCGTATCGCCCGCGAATTTAATCTGTACACCAAGATCACCGGCTCTCAGCGTATCGGCCTGTTCGGCGCGCAAAAAGACGATCTGCCGGAAATCTGGCGTCAGCTGATCGACGCGGGCTTCGAAACCGGTCACGCGTATGCCAAGGCGCTGCGGATGGCGAAAACCTGCGTAGGCAGCACCTGGTGCCGCTACGGCGTAGGCGACAGCGTGGGTTTCGGCGTCGAGCTGGAAAACCGCTACAAAGGCATTCGTACGCCGCATAAAATGAAGTTTGGCGTCTCCGGCTGTACCCGCGAATGTGCGGAAGCCCAGGGTAAAGACGTCGGCATCATCGCCACTGAGAAAGGCTGGAACCTTTACGTCTGCGGCAACGGCGGCATGAAGCCGCGCCACGCGGATCTGCTGGCAGCGGATCTTGACCGCGAAACGCTGATGAAATACCTCGACCGCTTCATGATGTTCTACATCCGTACCGCCGACAAACTGACCCGTACCGCACCGTGGCTGGATAACCTGGAAGGCGGCATCGATTATCTGAAGTCGGTCATCATCGACGACAAGCTGGGCCTGAACGAACATCTGGAAGAAGAGATGTCCCGCCTGCGTGCAGCGGTAGTCTGCGAGTGGACGGAAACCGTTAACACCCCAGCGGCCCAGGTGCGCTTTAAACACTTCATCAACAGCGATAAGCGCGATCCGAACGTCCAGGTGGTCCCTGAGCGTGAACAGCATCGCCCGGCCACGCCGTACGAACGTATCCCGGTAACTCTGGTGGAGGAAAACGCATGAGCCAGTGGAAAAACATCTGCAAACTCGATGACATCCTGCCGGAAACCGGCGTCTGCGCGCTGTTAGGCGACAAACAGGTGGCGATTTTCCGCCCCTATCACGGAGACCAGGTGTTTGCGATTAGCAATATCGACCCGTTCTTTGAATCCAGCGTCCTGTCTCGCGGCCTGATCGCCGAACATCAGGGCGAACTGTGGGTGGCCAGTCCGCTGAAAAAGCAGCGCTTCCGCCTGCGCGACGGCCTGTGTATGGAAGATGAAAGCCATTCGGTGGCGCACTATGAAGCCCGAGTGAAAGACGGCGTCGTGCAGCTACGCGGTTAATCACTTTACGGGAGGCGCAACGCCTCCCTTTTTTTTGCATTTTTTTCTTCAATTGATGGCACAACGTCATTTCTACTGCATCGCGAAGGCAGCTAACCAAGAGCCAGCGCAAGGGATGAGGTGCTAAAGGAACTCCTATGTTTACGGACACAATAAACAAGTGCGCGGCCAACGCCGGGCGCATTGCGCGCCTCTCGGCCAATCATCATTTATTGCTATCTGGTGGTGTCTGCTGGCGTTAATCGCGTCCGGCTATGAGCACTCCGTCGCCAACATGACGCTGTTTGCCCTCTCCTGGTTTGGCCATCATAGCGATGCCTACACGCTTGCGGGAATCGGTCACAATCTGTTATGGGTAACACTCGGCAATACTTTGTCCGGTGTCGTATTTATGGGATTGGGTTATTGGTATGCTACGCCGCAATCGGAGCGCCCCGCCCCGGAAAAAACTAACGAGACTAAGAGTCTGGCTCAGTAGACGTAATCGGTGCAGGCAGGTTGAACATTGCCCAGGTTCAACCTGATAAATAAGATAGCCTGATAGCCAGATTCTAAGGCTGCTGCCAATAATTAAGAGGGAATGTCGTGGACCATTTGCCTATATTTTGCCAATTACGCGATCGCGACTGCCTGTTAGTCGGCGGCGGCGATGTGGCTGAACGTAAAGCTCGTCTGTTACTGGACGCTGGCGCCAGATTAACGGTCAATGCCCTGGATTTTGTGCCGCAATTCCAGGTATGGGCCGATGCAAACATGCTGACCCTGGTTCAGGGCGAGTTTAATCCTGCTCTGCTGGATAACTGCTGGCTGGCCATTGCCGCAACCGACAACGAAGTGGTTAATCAACGAGTCAGCGCGTCAGCGGAAGAAAGACGAATATTCTGTAACGTGGTCGACGCCCCTCAGCAGGCCAGCTTTATTATGCCGTCGATTATCGACCGCTCGCCGCTGATGGTGGCCGTCTCATCCGGCGGCACCTCGCCGGTTCTGGCGCGCCTGCTACGCGAAAAGCTGGAATCAGTTTTACCGCTGCATTTAGGCCAGCTGGCCCACTACGCAGGTCAGCTGCGCTCAAGAGTAAAGAAACAGTTTGCCACCGTCGGCGAGCGCCGACGCTTTTGGGAGAAACTGTTTGTTAACGACAGGCTGGCGCAGTCGCTGGCCAACGAGGACCGCCAGGCCGTCGCTGACGCCACGGAGCAGCTGCTGACCGAGCCGCTGGATCATCGCGGTGAAGTGGTACTGGTGGGCGCCGGCCCCGGCGACGCCGGACTGCTGACCCTCAAAGGCCTGCAGCAAATACAGCAGGCCGATGTCGTGGTTTATGACCGCCTGGTCTCCGACGATATCATGAATCTGGTGCGCCGCGATGCCGACCGGGTCTTCGTGGGTAAACGCTCGGGCTACCACTGCGTACCGCAGGAAGAGATTAACCAGATTCTGCTGCGCGAAGCCCAGGGGGGGAAACGCGTTGTACGACTGAAAGGCGGCGATCCGTTTATCTTTGGCCGCGGCGGCGAAGAGCTGGAAACCTTGTGCCATGCCGGTATTCCGTTCTCCGTTGTACCGGGCATTACCGCGGCCTCAGGCTGTTCCGCCTACTCGGGCATTCCCCTGACCCACCGTGATTTTGCCCAGGGCGTGCGCCTGGTCACCGGTCACCTTAAGACCGGCGGCGAGCTGGACTGGGAAAACCTGGCGGTTGAAAAGCAAACCCTGGTGTTTTATATGGGCCTGAACCAGGCCCCGGCGATCCGGGAAAAACTGATTGCCCACGGCATGGCGGCGGATATGCCCGCAGCCATCGTTGAAAACGGAACGGCGATAACGCAGAAGGTTGTCACCGGCACGTTAGAGCAATTGGATATTCTGGCCCAGCAAATGGCCAGCCCGGCGCTGATTATTGTCGGCCGCGTGGTCGGCCTGCGCGATAAGCTAAACTGGTTCTCCAACCATTAATGACGCTGATGTAGCTCAAAACCGCTCACAAATTAAAAAGCCGGATGCATTGCACCCGGCTTTTTATTGCGCTGAGACCAGCAAATTGCTCAGGGCTTAGCGACGAAACCAATCGCTTCGTAAACCGCTTTCAGGGTAATGGAAGCGCGAGCGCTGGCTTTCTCTGCACCCTCTTTCATGACCTGATTGAGGAATGCTTCATCACCGCGGAATCGGTGATAGCGCTCCTGCAGTTCAGTCAGCATGCCGGAAACGGCTTCAGCCACTTCGCCCTTCAGGTGACCGTACATTTTGCCTTCAAAATGCTGCTCCAGCTCTGGAATGCTCTGTCCGGTAACGGCAGAGAGGATGTCCAGCAGGTTCGAGACGCCCGCTTTGTTCTGGATGTCGTAGCGAACAACCGGCGGCTCGTCGGAGTCGGTGACCGCGCGTTTGATCTTCTTCACCACCGATTTCGGGTCTTCCAGCAGGCCGATAACGTTGTTGCGGTTATCATCTGACTTGGACATCTTTTTGGTCGGCTCCAGCAGCGACATCACGCGCGCGCCGGATTTTGGAATAAACGGTTCCGGCACTTTAAACACGTCGCCGTAGATAGCGTTGAAACGCTGGGCGACATCGCGGCTCAGCTCCAGGTGCTGTTTCTGGTCTTCGCCAACTGGGACCTGGTTAGTCTGATACAGCAGAATGTCGGCAGCCATCAGTACCGGATAGTCAAACAGACCAGCGTTAATGTTTTCCGCATAGCGCGATGACTTGTCTTTAAACTGGGTCATACGGCTCAGTTCGCCGAAATAGGTGTAGCAGTTCAGCGCCCAGCCGAGCTGCGCGTGCTCCGGCACGTGGGACTGAACGAAGATGGTGCTTTTTTGCGGGTCGATACCGCACGCCAGATACAGCGCCAGGGTGTCCAGCGTGGCCTTACGCAGCTGCTGCGGGTCCTGACGAACGGTAATCGCGTGCTGGTCAACGATGCAGTAAATGCAGTGGTAATCGTCCTGCATGTTTACCCACTGACGCAGCGCACCCATATAGTTGCCAATGGTCAATTCACCGGAGGGCTGTGCGCCACTAAAAACGATGGGCTTAGTCATTTTTTATTCCTGAGTTTCACTGTACGGTAGCCCGAAAGCGGGCAAGAGTTCATTAAATTGGTCAAAGATATAATCCGGCTCGCTCAGCGAAATCGGCTCGCCGTAGTTGTAGCCGTAGGTCAGGCCGATCGAGCTGCAGCCCGCGGCCTTCGCGGCCTGAATATCGTTGCGCGAGTCGCCAACGAACAGCAGATCCGCGGGTGCCAGCCCCAGTTTCTCCGCGACCAGAAGCAGCGGTTCCGGGTGCGGTTTTTTGTTTTTTACATCATCGCCGCCGATAACAACGGTAAAATATTTCGCGATATCCAGCGACGCCAGAATCGGCGCGACAAACGGCGTCGGTTTATTGGTTACCAGCGCCAGCGGCAGGCCCTTTGCGTGCAGCGCGCCCAGCGTATCGGCAACGGCGGGAAACAAAAAGCTCCCCTCTTCCGCCACTTCGCCATAGTAGCGATCGAACAGCTTGCGCAAAATGGCCTGCTGTTCAGCCTGCGGGATATCGTCATGATCGACGGAAGGTTTACCCTGCGCCGCTCTCAGCGCCGCGCGCTCCTGACGGGCCCAGGTCAGAGCCCGCTGGATCAGAACGTCAGCGCCGTTGCCAATCCAGGTCACGACGCGCTCTTCGCCCGCCATCGGCAGTTCCAGCGCATACAGGGCGTTATCAACGGCAGCGGTCAATCCCGGCGCGCTGTCTACCAGCGTCCCGTCGAGATCGAACGCTACGCCGCGAATATTTTGTAACTTATCCATGGCTAACCTTTGCTAATTCGCTACGCATTTGATCGACCACTTTTTTGTAGTCAGGCTGATCGAAAATGGCCGATCCGGCAACAAACATATCCGCACCGGCTGCGGCAATCTCAGCGATATTGCTGACTTTTACGCCGCCGTCGACTTCCAGACGGATGTCGTAGCCGGATTCATCAATGCGACGACGAACTTCACGCAGTTTTTCCAGGGTGTGCGGAATAAAAGACTGACCGCCAAAGCCTGGGTTGACGGACATCAGCAGGATGACATCCAGCTTATCCATCACGTAGTCGAGGTAGCTCAGGGAAGTGGCCGGGTTAAACACCAGACCGGCTTTACAGCCGTGCTCTTTGATAAGCTGCAGCGTGCGGTCAACGTGTTCAGAAGCTTCCGGATGGAAAGTAATGATGCTGGCGCCCGCGGCGGCAAAATCAGGAACGATGCGGTCAACGGGCTTGACCATCAAATGCACATCAATCGGCGCGGTGATACCGTAATTTCGCAGTGATTTAAGCACCATCGGACCAATGGTCAGATTCGGCACGTAGTGGTTGTCCATCACGTCAAAGTGCACAACATCCGCACCCGCAGCCAACGCATTGGCGGTATCCTCGCCCAGACGGGCAAAATCAGCCGACAGAATCGAAGGGGCAATCAAATACTGCTTCATCCGCATCTCCTTGAAATTTATTTGGTCTTGGGCGGACGGTACAGAGCCAGAAGCTCGTCCACCTTCTTACGTGTACCACCGTTGCTGCTGATGCTGCGTCGAACCTTCACAATATGCGTCTCAGCGGCGTTTTTGTACCACTCCTCAGTGAGCGGCGTGCGATGGTTTGAAATCAGCACTGGAATGCGCTTTTTCATCAGCGATTCCGCCTTTTTAGCCAGCAGCTCCTGCTGCTCCTGGCTAAAGCTATTCGTATGATAAGCCGTAAAATTCGCCGTTGATGACAGCGGCGCATAGGGCGGATCGCAGTAAACAACGGAGCGGTTATCTGCCCGCTTCATGCACTCTTCATAAGATTCACAATGAAACTCTGCATGCTGCGCCTTCTCCGCGAAATGATACAGCTCAGCTTCGGGAAAATAGGGCTTCTTATAGCGACCAAACGGCACGTTAAACTCACCGCGCAGATTGTAGCGACACAGGCCATTGTAGCCATGACGATTCAGATACAGGAACAGCACCGCGCGACGCAGCGGCTCCTGACTCTGGTTGAACTCATCACGGAACCGATAATACTGCTCTGTGACGTTGTTCTCTGGCGTAAACATCTCACGCGCCGCCGTAACATAGTCATCGGTACGCAGCTTGACGATGTTATACAGACTAATCAAATCACTATTGATATCAGCGAGGATATAACGAGAAAAGTCGGTATTCAGAAATACCGACCCGGCGCCCACAAAAGGCTCAATCAAGCAGTCGCCCTGCGGCAAATGCTTCTTAATATCGTCAAGCAGGGGGTATTTACCCCCTGCCCATTTCAGAAAAGCGCGATTCTTTTTCATGCTGCCTAACTAATTACACATTCTCCGGCTGTGGAGAAAGCTCCGACAGCATCCTGCGCTTCAGACTACACTGCGGCATTATTTCAGGTCAGACTGAACCTGATGCAGCGGTTTTGCCCACGGATTTTTTGCCTGTACATCTGCTGGCAGCGTAGCAACAGCACGTTTCGCTTCATCTTTCGAAGCGTAGATGCCGCTCACCAGGACATACCAGGGCTGACCGTTACGCGTAGTCTCATAGACAACATATTTTTCCAGCTTCTCTTTCTTCGCCCAACTGTTGAGGTTGTTGTAGTTAGAAGAGCTGCTGAGCTGCAGCGTGTAGTGACCGGACGGCGCAGATTTCATCGAACTGACGTCACCCGCACTTTTACCCGCAGCGGCCGTAGCAGCCGGAGCGGCAGCGGCAGTTGCTGCTGGCGCGGTGGTCGCGGTCGCAGCAGGCGCGGTAGTCGCGGCTGGTTTGGCCTGGGCAGTTGCGGCAGGCTTAGTCGGCTGCGCGGCTGCCGGCGCCGTGGTCGCGACGTTTTCGACACGCTTAGGCTGGACCGCTGCCGGCTTCGGCTGGGTCGGCGCTTTCGCCGTGGCCTGCGGTTTCGGTTCGATAACCGTATGCTTACGCTCCGCCGGGCGCGGTGTCGCCGCCGTCTGACGCTCTGTCGTCGCCTGGCGCGGGGCCGCGGTGCCATTGCGCACTGGCGCAACGGTGGCTGGTTCAGTTGGCAGAGTAGAATTCGCGACCGCGCTATCAATCTGACCCTGCTGCTGGGTCAGCGCATTGTTCAGATCGCCCTGAACCTCAACGCGCTGCTGGCCTTGGGGTTCAGCCGTCGCCTGACCTTGAGTCGGGTTAGACGCGATAGGCGGCAGAGAAACATCCTGCGGCTGCGCGTTGTTTGCCGCTGATGAATCCTGAGCAGCAGGCTGGGTATTATTATTGTCCTGCTCGCCGGACAGGTTGATGCTCTTCTCGCCGGAAGCCGTTTGCTCGCTGGATGAGGATGGTGATTTCAGCGCGGAACCCACGCCAACGATCAGCAGCAGCAGAACGAGGATCCCCACGCCCATCATGATGTACTGACGGGAAGCCGGTTTCGCAGGCGCCTTCTTACGCTTACGAGGACGACGCTCAACCTGACGCTCTTCGTCATCGTCTTCGTCAGACTCTACTTCTTCTTCGTATTCTTCATACTGTTCTTCATCGCGCTCACGGCGTGCTTTGCTGCCGCGCGTCGGGCGACCATCGTCAGCATCATCAAGTTCGACATCATCAAAATTGATTTGCGGATCGGCATCACGCTCTGAAGACTGACGAGAACGACCAGTACGACGATCGCTGCGATCGGCTTTCATATCGTCTTCTGGTTTTAATTCATCCATTTAACACCCCACTAAAAGGCTTATGCTCACGACTATTGCACGTCACCCGAAATGATAACGCCGCGCGAACGCGGCCAGACCTTCTTATTGTTGCGCCTGCTGAGTATCAGCAATCGCGCCAAGAACAACATCATGCGGGACTCCGCCGCGTATCTCGCTCTTCCCTATCGCGAGGGGTAGCACCAGCCGCATCTCGCCCGCCAGCACCTTTTTATCACGCATCATATGGGGCAAATACGCCTCTGCTGCCATCTCCTGCGGGCCACTTACCGGCAAGCCAGCACGCCGCAGCAGATGAATAATGCGCTGCGTATCCTGCGGATTAAACCGCCCCAGACGTTCGGATGCACGCGCCGCCATCACCATACCGGCAGCGACCGCTTCACCATGTAACCAGTTACCGTAGCCCATCTCAGCTTCGATAGCATGACCAAAAGTATGGCCAAGATTGAGTAAAGCACGTAACCCGGTTTCGCGCTCGTCGGCGGCGACAACTTCAGCTTTCAGCTCACAGCAGCGACGGATACAGTACGCCATCGCTTTTTCATCCAGCGCCAGCAATGCATCAATATTATTTTCCAGCCAGTCGAAAAATTCGCCGTCAAGAATAACGCCGTACTTGATCACTTCAGCCAGGCCGGAAGAGAGCTCACGCTTCGGCAGCGTTTTGAGACAGTTAAGATCGACAACAACAGAAACCGGCTGCCAGAAGGCGCCAATCATGTTTTTGCCGAGAGGATGGTTGACGGCCGTTTTGCCGCCGACCGAAGAATCCACCTGCGACAGCAGAGTGGTAGGAACCTGAATAAAGCGCACGCCACGCTGGTAGCTGGCCGCTGCAAATCCCGTTAAATCACCAATCACCCCACCGCCGAGCGCCACTAACGTCGTGTCGCGGCCGTGTGGTTTTTGCAATAGCGCGGTAAAAACGGTATCCATCACCGCCAGGCTTTTAAACTGCTCGCCGTCGGGAAGAATCACGCTATCGACTTTTACGCCCGCTTGCTCAAGTACGGAGCGTACGGTATCCAGATAAAGCGGCGCCAGCGTTTCATTGGTGACCAGCATGACCTGGTCGCCTGATTTCAGTGGCAGGAAGGAAGCTGGATCGTTAAACAAACCAGCCGCGATGGTAATCGGGTAACTACGTTCCCCGAGGGTTACAGTAAGCCTCTCCATAACGCGACGTCCACCTCAGTTGCTTTTACTCTGACGCACTTTATTAAGCCAGAATCAGTTGCTTTCCAGCATATGAATAATCTGGTTTGCTACCACTTTCGCGCTTTGATCGTCAGTGCGGATAGTGACATCTGCAATCTCTTCGTACAGCGGATTGCGTTCATCCGCCAGCGCTTCCAGTACTTCGCGAGGCGGAGCATCAACCTGCAGCAAAGGACGCTTTTTATCGCGCTGCGTACGGGCAAGCTGCTTTTCGATAGTTGTTTCCAGGTAGACCACCACGCCGCGGGCGGAGAGACGGTTACGCGTTTCACGGGATTTTACAGAGCCACCGCCGGTTGCCAGCACGATTCCCTGTTTTTCCGTCAACTCATTGATGATTTTTTCTTCACGGTCGCGGAAGCCGTCTTCGCCTTCTACATCAAAGACCCAACCCACATCTGCGCCAGTGCGTTTCTCAATTTCTTGATCGGAATCGTAAAATTCCATGTTGAGCTGTTGGGCTAACTGGCGCCCAATAGTGCTTTTGCCGGCACCCATAGGCCCAACCAGAAAGATATTGCGTTTCTCTGCCATTTTTTCGGTACTACTAAGACTATTCGTTAATGGTAAACCCGCTTCGCAGACACCCAGCGCAGCAGGACATGAACTGAAACCTCATATGCAATTAGAGCGAGAGTCAGACTAAAAATTATCTCAATACTCCGGCTGGTTTGGCAACAGAATAAATCACCGGACAAGAAAGGGAGGATTGATGTCGTACCCGACTCTCAAATCGGTACCCCTTGTATGCTAAATCCGTCCTCACGTCAAACACCTGAAACGTGTTTAGCATGAAAAACCCGCTTAATGCACTGCCAGAATACGTGGAGTGATGAAGACAACCAGTTCACGTCGTTCGTTATCCTTACCGTCACGGCGAAATAACTGACCAAGCCAGGGGATGTCGCTAAGGAGAGGAATACCATCGCGAGACGTTTTATTTTTCTGCGCAAAGATCCCGCCTAACGCCAGGGTCTCGCCGCTTTTCATTTCAACCTGCGTTTCTATTTCTTGTTTATCGATAGCCAGCGCTTCACCATTTTCCTGTTTGAGCACCTGGCCCGGCGTATTTTCGCTAATCCTGAGTTTTAAACGCACGCGATCGTGATGCAGCACCGTCGGCGTCACCTCCATCCCCAGCACCGCCTCTTTAAACTCAACGGAGGTCGCCCCGCTTTCGCCGCTGGAGACCTGATAAGGTATCTCGCTGCCCTGCTTAATGCTGGCGGGCTGCATATGGGAAGCCAACAGCCGAGGGCTGGCGATAATGTCCACCTGCTGCTTCTGCTCAAGCGCGGAAAGTTCCAGCTCCAGAAGCCGCCCGCTGATGCGGCCGATGTTAAACCCGGCCCTCGTGCTGGCATCCCCTACCGCCAGGTTGCTGCTCAAGGTGGTTAATTTACCGGAGCCCGGCGGGCTGCTGGCGTCGGCCAGGCTCCACTTAACGCCTAGTTCGCGCAGGCTGGTTTCGCTCATTGAGACGATGTGCGCCGCCAGCTCAACCTGGCCGACGGGCACATCCATTTCCCGTGCCCACGCTTTTAACGCCGGGAGGTGCCGGGCATCATCACGAATCAACAGGCGGTTGGTTCGCTTATCGACCATCATATGCCCGCGAGCGCTGAGCAGTTTTTCACCCGCCTTCGCCAAATCTTCTGCATCCGCATAATGCAAGGTCACGCTATGCCCCTGCAAAGGAAGATTCTGCAGACGCTTTGCTTTTTCCGCTTCCAGCTGCAGTTGCTGCGCCTTTTGCCACGCCTGAGTGTGCACGTACAGGACCGAACCTTGCTGAGTCAGGGCCAGACCGGCGCTGTCGATAACCGAGCGCAGCGCCTGTAACCAGGGCACCTCCTTCAGATGAAGAGATACCGTACCGCTGACGTCAGGAGCCACCACGAGATTTTTTTGCTTCAGCTCCGCCAGCGTTTGCAGTACCTGAGACACCGGCGCATCATCGACGACCAGCGACACGGGAAGATCCTTTTTGGCCGCGACGACCATCAGCGGCAGGAGCAGAAACAGCAGGCTTGTCCATCGCATTATTCTTTATTCCCTTTCGCAGCCAGACCCACTGTGCGGGTTCACACCCAGGACCGGTTGATATTGTCATTTTCTCTGGCGTCAGGCGCGTCACCCGCCAGCCCGTGGGCAAAATCGCCTCCGCCCTCACGCGACGCCATTTCCCGGCGCTATCCTGCACGATACCCATAAGCGCCAGCGAATCGCCGATAGCACCGCCGTAGCGCCACTGGCTAAGCTGCGCCGTCCGGCAGCGGTCCACCGGGGGCTGAAACGGATCGCGCTCTTCAGCCAGCAGCGGGAGCGGGAACAGCAGCCAACACCACCATTTAAGGCGCATCTTCCGCCTCCAGATGCAGGGTCAACCGTAACGCCTGCTTTTCCGGCTGCAGGGAGAAAGCCGTAGCGCGCATCCCGCAGCGAGCCAGCCAGGAAAAGAGCGCGGGCACCGCTTGCCAGTCAACAGCCAGCTGCATCTCGCCTGCGGAGCCCCCTGGCCGCCAGGCGATAAGCGTCGCCCCGGCAATCGGAAGATCAATAGGCGTAAAAACCTGGGTCGCGTCTTCCTCCATGCCGGCGGTCTGTAAAGCGCTACGCAGCGGCAGCAGTTTTCGCCACTGCGCCTGTACCTGCGGCGAGCGCCCCGCCGACGTTTCTGCCTGGAGAGGCAGCAGTAGCCAGAACCCGATTACGGCGATGAGGACCAGAGCGACGGATATCATGAACAGATATTTGCGCCCCGTCAGCCAACGTTCAACGTCCCACTGCATTGTCGTCCTCTTCGGCCATGGAAAAGTGAAATAACCAGCGCCCTTCGCTGTCGCGGTGCGTTTCTCCCGCCTTTGGCGGACGCAAGCCGGCAACGCTCCCCAGCGCCTTTTCAAGCTCAGCCAGCCCCTTTAGATGCAACGTGAGTCCGCTCAGTACCAGGGTATTCTGTCGGTATTCCAGCAGCGTTAACCAGGCGTGCTCCGGCATACGCGACGCTATCGCCTGTAACGTTGGCTGCCAGGCGGCGGTTCTCTCGCGCCGCAGATAGCGCAGGCGCCGTTGTTCCTGCTGCTGCAGGCGCTGGCGCATGGCGCGTTCACGCTGCTGTAATGCGCTATAAAGCAGGTCGTCAGCGCTTATCCTCGCCGTTTCAAGCGAGTGGCTGGCCCGTTTGTTGAGCCGTGAGGCGAGGATCGCCGCAAGCAGAATAAGCAGCAAACCCACAATCAGCAGTCCTGCCATCCGCAGACGTTGCAGTCGACGCGTTTCGCGCCAGGGAAGGAAGTTAACGATGTGGCTCATGACTGACCCGCTCCCAGCGCCAGGCCGAGGGCAACGGTAAAGCTATCGCCACGGGCCGGGAGCGGGGGCTGCAGGCGATGAATGGCGCTCCATGCGTCAAAATTCTGCCCGTCGAGCGAGGCAGAGGTGCAAAGGCGAAACTCTCCGGCGTTCACCCGGGAAACCAGGCCGGGAAAAGAGGGTACGTCGCTGCATGGACAGCATCCCCAGCTATCGGCGGTCGCCCAAAGCCAGCTCGTTTCGTCACGCCACGCCAGCCCCTGAACCTCGACGGGCAGCCAGGGGAAAAAGGCGCCAAGCGCGCTGGCGTCCGGAACAATTCCGACCACCTTCAGCTTCAGGCGGCTCGCCAGCTGGCCGAGGACGTTAATATCCAGGCGCTGCGCGGCGGTGACCCGCCAGCCATCGGCCGCTCTGGCGTCCACATAATCGACGCAGAGCGATGACGCGGGCATTTCCAGCTGCTGCGCCATCGCGCTGGCGATCCAGGTCGCCTGCTCGCTTTCTCGTAATGAAATCTGCGGGCGCGGAAGCTGCTTTTGCAGCGTTCGCGCCGCCGGGAAGGCAATACACGCCTGATGCTGCAAAGGCAGCTCCCGCCGCCAGGGCTGCAGCTGGCGGGCCAGCGACTCAACGTCCACCACGATGCCCTGCCGCACGGTGCCGGGCATCAGCGGGATACTCCACCAGCGACGTAGCGCCCAGCGTGAACGCTCGAGTAATAACGCGACGATAGCAATATGGTCCTGCTGAATATGCATTCCTATGCGCCAGTTTCTAAAAGCCATGCCTACGATCTCCTTATCCGCCGATATGCTTCGCTATATCAATGCTCCAGGCTTGCCTTTATACTACTGCGCGTTTGTTTATAAACTGCCCAATGAAAACTAAATGAGAAATCTCCGGTGAAGTTCGTAAAGTATCTTTTTATCCTTGCAGTCTGTTGCGTACTGCTGGGAGCAGGCTCGATTTTTGGTCTCTATAAATATATAGAGCCGCAGCTCCCCGACGTCGCAACCCTGAAGGATGTGCGCCTGCAGATCCCGATGCAGGTCTATAGCGCGGATGGCGAGCTGATTGCGCAATATGGCGAAAAACGCCGTATTCCCGTCACGCTGCAGCAAATGCCGCCTGAGCTGATAAAAGCGTTTATCGCCACCGAAGATAGCCGTTTTTATGAGCATCATGGCGTTGACCCGGTCGGAATTTTCCGCGCGGCCAGCGTCGCGATGTTCTCCGGCCACGCCTCGCAGGGCGCCAGTACGATTACTCAGCAGCTGGCGCGCAACTTCTTCCTGAGCCCTGAGAAGACGCTGATGCGTAAGGTGAAAGAAGCCTTCCTCGCGATCCGCATCGAGCAGTTGCTCAATAAAGATGAAATCCTTGAGCTGTACCTGAACAAAATCTATCTTGGCTACCGCGCCTACGGCGTCGGCGCGGCCGCGCAGGTCTATTTTGGGAAATCCGTCGATCAGCTTACGCTGAGCGAAATGGCGGTCATTGCGGGCCTGCCTAAAGCGCCGTCGACGTTTAACCCGCTCTACTCCATGGATCGCGCAACCGCCCGCCGCAACGTTGTTCTCTCACGGATGCTGAGCGAAGGCTACATCACGCAGTCGCAGTACGATCAGGCGCGTAGCCAGACGATTGACGCCAGCTACCATACGCCGGAAATCGCCTTCTCCTCCCCGTATCTTAGCGAAATGGTGCGTCAGGAAATGGTCAGCCGCTACGGCGAGCAGGCTTATGAAGACGGTTATCGCGTCTACACCACCATTACCCGTAAAAATCAGCAGGCAGCCCAGCAGGCGGTGCGGAATAACGTGCTGGATTACGATATGCGCCACGGCTATCGCGGCCCGGAAAAGGTGCTGTGGAAGGTGGGCGAAACGCCGTGGGATAACCAGAAAATCCTCGATACCCTGAAAAAAACCCCGAGTACCGGACCGCTCTCTCCGGCGGTAGTCACTTCGGCAAGCCCGCAGGAAGCCGTCGCACTCATGAGCAACGGCACCTCGGTGTCGCTGAATATGGAAGGCGTCCGCTGGGCGCGTCGGTTTATCTCTGATACCCAACAGGGCGCCACGCCGCGTAAAGTGAACGATGTGGTACAGGCCGGGCAGCAGGTGTGGGTTCGCCAGGTGGGTAGCAGCTGGTGGCTATCGCAGGTGCCTGATGTCAACTCGGCGCTGGTATCGATCAACCCGCAAAACGGGGCGATCATTGCGCTGGTCGGCGGCTTCGATTTCAACCAGAGCAAGTTCAACCGCGCGACTCAGGCGCTGCGCCAGGTCGGTTCTAACATTAAGCCGTTCCTCTACACAGCGGCAATGGATAAAGGCTTAACGCTGGCGAGCATGCTCAACGATGTGCCGATTTCCCGCTGGGATGCCGGCTCCGGCTCCGACTGGCGGCCAAAAAACTCCCCGCCGCAGTATGCGGGCCCTATCCGCCTGCGTCAGGGGCTGGGTCAATCAAAGAACGTTGTCATGGTTCGCGCGATGCGCGCCATGGGCGTGGACTACGCGGCTGAGTATCTCCAGCGCTTCGGCTTCCCGGCGCAGAACATCGTGCGGACAGAATCGCTGGCGCTGGGCTCCGCGTCTTTCACCCCGCTTCAGGTTGCTCGCGGCTATTCGGTGATGGCTAACGGCGGTTTCCTGGTCAGCCCTTATTTCATCAGCAAAATCGAGAACGATCAGGGCGGCGTCATTTTTGAAGAGCGGCCAAAAATTGCCTGCCCGCAGTGCAATATTCCGGTGATTTATGGCGATACGCCGAAGTCCGATGTGCTCGAGAACAAAGACGTTGAGGACGTAGCGACCTCTCAGGACCCGCAAAACCCCGGCGTTCCTCCGCAGCCGCAGCTGGCGCAGGCGAACCAGTCGCTGGTGGCGCAAAGTGGCGCACCGGAGTATGCGCCGCACGTGATCAACACCCCGCTGGCGTTCCTGATTAAAAGCGCCCTGAACACTAATATCTTCGGCGAACCGGGCTGGATGGGCACCGGCTGGCGAGCGGGACGCGATCTGCAGCGTCACGATATCGGCGGCAAAACCGGGACCACCAACAGTTCAAAAGATGCGTGGTTCTCGGGCTACGGCCCTGGCGTGGTGACGTCGGTATGGATTGGCTTCGATGACCACCGTCGCGACCTTGGCCGCACCACCGCCTCCGGGGCAATCAAAGATCAGATATCGGGCTATGAAGGCGGCGCCAAAAGCGCTCAGCCGGCCTGGGATGACTTTATGAAAAACGTGCTGCAAGGCGTACCGGAAGAACCGCTTACGCCGCCGCCGGGTATTATTACGGTCAACATTGACCGCAGTACCGGTCAGTTGGCCAGCGGCGGTAACAGCCGCGCTGAGTACTTTATTGAGGGCACTCAGCCTACCCAGCAGGCGGTTCATGAAGTCGGCACCACCATTACCGATGGCGGGGGGGAAACCCACGAACTGTTCTGACAAAAAAAGCGCCTGCGGGCGCTTTTTTTTGGCTGACGGAAAACCGGTTGTAGATATCGTGCCACGGCTGGCGCCTTTACCACGACCTACCGCAACGGCTCCGTGGGGCCCGCCGTGGGGCATTTTTCGTTATCCGGGAGTGACGTTACAGCCGCCCCTGAGCCTGCAGCCATTCGCGCAGCAGGAACAGCGCGCTAACGTTACGCGCTTCGTTAAAGTCTTCTTCATCAAGCAGCGTCATCAGCTGCGACAGCGGCCAGCGAACCTGGGGCAGCGGCTCGGGCTCGTCGCCGGGCAGCGATTCCGGATAAAGATCTTCCGCCACCAGAATGTTCATCTTGCTGGAGAAGTAGGAGGGGGCCATGCTCAGCTTTTTCAAAAACGTCAGTTTTTGCGCGCCAAAGCCGACCTCTTCTTTTAGCTCGCGGTTGGCGGCCTCCAGTACGCTTTCACCCGGATCGATCAGGCCTTTTGAGAAGCCCAGTTCATAGGATTCCGTACCGACAGCGTATTCGCGAATCAAGATTATATGGTCATCGACAATCGGCACAATCATCACGGCTTCACGGGTAGAAGGCCGCATCCGTTCATACACTCGGCGCACGCCGTTGCTGAACTCGAGGTCCACGCTTTCAACATTAAAAAGGCGCGAGCGCGCGACTGTTTCAACGTTGAGAATAGTGGGTTTTTGTAATGATTTGCTCATTGTCATCGGTCTATGCTGTGATTACAGCGGCCATTGTGCGATACGCAGCACGGTTTCGGCAATCCTAATCGCTACTAATTTACATAGTTGCAACTTTCCCGTCCCGAGCCCGATTATCACAATGACTAAAAAGTCAATAGGTTGAATAGTATTTGAGAATATACTGATTCCTGGATTTTAACGTTTTTGATAAGGTTGTATGCTGCTGCTTTGCATAAGAGATGTTCCCGCTTTAACAGAGTGCCGATTGCGACGGCTGTTTTACCTCCATTGATGAATGGCAACCGACGATACCAGTAAGAAAAGAATAACTATGATGGGATGGGCATGGGCACCTTTCTGATATTTTTGATAGCTCTGCTAATCTGCGCATTGATTATCGGGTGGTGGTATCGCACGCATGCAAGACGTCGTCGCCTGCCGCTGCTGCAGGCCTTTAGCGATGCCGCGACGCGCAAGCTTTCCGATGAAGAGCGCAGCGCCGTAGAAAAATACCTCGACCGTCTCAGCCGCAACCAGCAGCTGCCGGCATCAGGCGCCAGCAGCGCGCCGGTAAACCTGACCCTGAACGAACAGAGTGGCACCGTTTATAGCGTCACCCGAGCCATCACTCGCTACGGCATCACCACCGACGACCTCAACAAATGGCGCTACTTCCTTGATTCCGTTGAAATTCATCTTCCCCCCTTCTGGGAACAACACATCAATGATGAAAACAGCGTCGAATTAATCTCCACCGATAGCCTGCCGCTGGTGATTGCTCTCAACGGGCAAACTCTCAGCGACTACCCGCACGAGTCCCGAGGGTTGGCGCTTGAAAAATCCTCCGTGCCTCAGGCTTCCATCCGCGGAGAAGAGAGCGAACAAATTGAGCTGCTGAACATCCGCCCGGAAACCCCTGAAGAGTACGCGCTCAGCCGCCCTGACGGTCTGCGCGAAGCCATCCTGGTGGTCACCGCTTTCCTGCTGTTTTATTGCAGCCTGATGACTCCCAACGTTTTTTCCCCCTGGCTACTGGGCGGCGGGTTGCTTCTCCTGCTTGCGGGCATATGGGGTATTTACGCCCCCCCACGTAAAACATCGCTGCGGGAAATTCACTGCCTGCGCGGCATGCCTAAACGCTGGGGGCTGTTTGGTGAAAACGACCAGGAACATATCAATAATATTTCCCTCGGTATTATCGATCTTATCTACCCGCGCCACTGGCAGCCGTGGATCGCGCAGGACCTCGGCCAACAAACGGATATCGACATCTATCTTAGCCGCCACGTTGTCCGCCAGGGGCGCTTCCTGTCGCTACATGATGAGGTTAAAAACTTCCCGCTTCAGTACTGGCTCCGCAGCGCGATTATCGCCCTGGGCGCGCTGCTGGTCGTCGTGATGCTGTGGGCCAGCGTACCGCTGAATATGCCCTTTAAATTCACCCTTTCATGGCTCAAGGGCGCACAAACTATCGAAGCCACGACGGTTGCCCAGCTGGAGAAGTCAAAGATTCGCATCGGCGACACGCTGCGCCTGAAAGGCACTGGAATGTGCAACATCCACTCGCCGGGCGCCTGGACGGCAAAAGAGAACTCGCCGTTTATGCCGTTCGATTGTTCACAAATCGTCTGGAATGATGCCCCTCCCCTGCCGCTGCCGGAGTCAGATATCGTCAGTAAAGCCACCGCCCTGATGCAGACAGTTCAGCGCCAGCTCCATCCCGAATCCGATGACGATTCGCGCGTCAGCCCGGCGCTGCGTTCCGCCATTCAGAAGTCAGGCATGGTGCTGCTGGATGACTTTGGCGATATCGTCACCAAAACTAACGACCTGTGCTCTGCGAAAGACGATTGCGTTCGTTTGAAGAATGCGCTGGTTAACCTCGGTAATACCCGCAACTGGGAAACCCTGACCAAACGCGCAAACGCGGGTAAGCTGGATGGCGTCAACGTCCTGTTACGCCCGGTAAGCGCGGAGTCGCTGGAGAATCTGGTCACCACCTCCACCGCCCCGTTCATCAGCCGTGAAACCTCGCGCGCGGCGCAGGCGCTGAATAGCCCGGCGCCCGGCGGTTTCCTGATTGCCAGCGATGAAGGCAGCGACCTGGTGAATCAGCCATGGCCAGGCACCGGGTTATACGACTTCCCTGCACACCAGCAGTGGAGCGAACTGCAGCGCCTGGCGGGCATGTTAATGCACACGCCGTTCCAGGCAGAAGGCATCGTCACCAATCTTTATACCGATGCCAACGGGACGCAGCACATCAACCTGCATCGTATTCCCGATCGCACCGGTCTGTGGCGCTATCTCGGCACCACTCTGCTGCTGCTGACCATGCTGGGCTGCACGGCGTATCACGGCCTCCAGGCTTTTCGTCGCTATCAGCGCCATCGCCAGCGTCAGGAAGAGATTCAGAAATACTACGAAAGCTGCCTGAATCCGGATCTCCTTTCCTCGCCGGAACCGCAAGAATAATTCTCTGCGCGACCGGGTATGATACCCTGTCGCGCAATTTCCCCCTCGCTGGAGACTCACCATGCATTTTGATATCGCCTGGCAGGAGGTTGATACCGTTCTGCTGGATATGGACGGCACGCTGCTCGACCTCGCCTTCGACAACTACTTCTGGCAAAAACTGGTGCCGGAAACCTGGGGCGCCGCGCGGGGTCTCAACCTGCAGGAAGCCAAGGACGCAATGCGCCAGGAGTACCACGCGGTGCAACATACGCTAAACTGGTACTGCCTGGACTACTGGAGCGAGCGCCTGGGTTTGGATATTTGTGCGATGACCAGCGAGCAGGGGCCAAGGGCCGCGCTGCGTGAAGATACCGTGCCGTTCCTCGAGGCGCTAAAAAACAGCGGCAAACGGCGGATTTTGCTGACCAACGCCCATCCGCATAATCTGGCGGTGAAGCTAAAGCACACCGGGCTGGATGCACACCTTGATTTATTGCTTTCCACCCACACATTTGGTTATCCGAAAGAAGATCAGCGGCTGTGGCACGCCGTGGCTGAAGAAACCGGCTTCGACGCGCGTAATACGCTCTTCGTCGACGATAACGAGGCGATTCTGGACGCGGCGGCGGAGTACGGCATCCGCTATTGCCTCGGTATCACCAACCCCGATTCCGGGCTGGCGGAAAAAAGCTACGCTCGCCATCCGGGGTTGAATGACTACCGGCATCTGATCCCCTCGCTGACCCTATAACAGGAGAGGCCATGAAAGAAAAACCCGTCGAAGCCGTCAGGCTGGACAAATGGCTGTGGGCGGCCCGCATTTATAAAACCCGTGCGCTGGCGCGCGAGATGATTGAAGGCGGCAAGGTGCACTATAACGGACAACGCAGTAAGCCGGGCAAAGTGGTCGAGCTGAACGCGACCCTGCTGCTTCGCCAGGGTAATGACGAACGAACCATCGTGGTAAAGGGCATTACCGAACAGCGCAGACCCGCCAGTGAAGCCGTCGCGCTTTATGAAGAGACGGCGGAGAGCATCGAGAAACGCGAGAAAATGGCGCTGGCGCGGAAGATGAACGCGTTAACCATGCCGCATCCCGACAGGCGACCGGATAAGAAAGAGCGCCGCGACCTGATGAGATTTAAACACGGCGATAGTGAATAACTGTGGCCCGCAAGAGAGATGATTATGACTCAACACGATCAATTACACCGCTATCTGTTTGAAAACTATGCCGTACGCGGTGAGCTGGTAACCGTTTCAGAAACTTTAGAACAGATTCTGACCAACCATAGCTACCCGCAGCCGGTGAAAACCGTGCTGGCGGAACTGCTGGTTGCCACCAGCCTGCTGACCGCCACGCTGAAGTTCGCCGGCGATATTACCGTTCAGCTGCAGGGCGATGGCCCGCTGTCGCTGGCGGTGATCAACGGCAACAACCAGCAGCAGATGCGCGGTGTAGCCCGCGTCCAGGGCGAGATCCCGGAAGGGGCGGACCTGAAAACCATGGTCGGTAACGGATATCTGGTCATTACCATCTCTCCGGAAGAGGGCGAGCGCTATCAGGGCGTGGTCGGCCTCGAGGGGGATACCCTTGCGGCCTGCCTCGAAGATTACTTCCAGCGCTCCGAACAGCTGCCGACCCGACTGATCATTCGTAGCGGCGAACACGACGGTAAACCGATGGCCGGCGGCATGCTGCTGCAGGTTCTGCCGGCGCAGGACGCACAGGCGGCGGATTTCGAACATCTGAGCACCCTGACTGAGACCATCAAAGCTGAAGAGCTGTTTACCCTGCCAGCGAACGATGTGCTCTGGCGCTTGTATCACGAAGAAGAAGTCACCGTTTACGAGCCGCAGAACGTCGAGTTTAAATGCACCTGCTCTCGCGAGCGCTGCGCCGGCGCGCTGAAAACGCTGCCGGATGAGGAGATCGATAGCATCCTGGCCGATGAAGGTGAAATCGATATGCACTGCGACTACTGCGGTAATCACTACATCTTTAATGCGATGGATATTGCCGAAATTCGTAACAACGCCTCCCCGGCCGACCCGCAGCTCCACTAATCATCGCTTCGCCAGGCGCGGTTTCCCTTTTCGCGCCTGGCGTCAACGCTTTTTCTGCGCGTGGTGAATCGATTCCCCATGAAAGAGTTACGTAATTTTCTTTCAGGTAAGCGATTACATTCACATTTCAACAGTTTTTTTAATTACTTTTTAACCATTAAGAAACATCTACCCCCAACTATGCCCCAATTCCTGAGATAATCCCCTACGCCTCGTGACAGGAGTCACAACGTTTTTCGTAAGTCCGCCGTTTGTCGAGATACGTAAATCTATGAGCCTGGTCGCGGTCTATACCCCGTAATAAACCCTACAATTTAAAGCAGTACATATTGGCTAAGGAGCAGTGACATGCGCGTTAATAATGGTTTAACCCCGCAGGATCTCAAGGCTTATGGTATCAATGACGTCCAGGATATCGTTCATAACCCCAGCTACGATACTTTGTATGAAGAAGAGCTCGCCCCCAATCTGGAAGGCTATGAACGTGGCGTATTAACAAATCTTGGTGCAATCGCCGTAGATACCGGTATTTTTACCGGCCGTTCTCCAAAAGATAAGTATATCGTTCGTGACGACACCACCCGCGATACGGTGTGGTGGGCTGATAAAGGCAAAGGCAAGAACGACAACAAGCCGCTCTCTGAGGAAACGTGGCAGCACCTGAAGGGGCTGGTGACCCGCCAGCTCTCCGGCAAGCGTCTGTTTATCGTTGACGCCTTCTGCGGCGCCAATGCCGACACCCGCCTGAGCGTCCGCTTTATTACCGAAGTCGCCTGGCAGGCGCATTTCGTGAAGAACATGTTTATCCGACCAGGCGATGAAGAGCTGGCAAACTTCAAGCCGGACTTCATCGTGATGAACGGCGCCAAGTGCACCAACCCGCAGTGGAAAGAACAGGGTCTGAACTCCGAGAACTTCGTCGCGTTCAACCTGACCGAGCGCATTCAGCTCATCGGCGGCACCTGGTACGGCGGCGAAATGAAAAAAGGGATGTTCTCGATCATGAACTACCTGCTGCCGCTGAAGGGCATCGCCTCCATGCACTGCTCCGCCAACGTAGGGGAAAAAGAGGATGTCGCCATCTTCTTCGGCCTTTCCGGTACCGGCAAGACCACCCTCTCTACCGATCCGAAACGCCGTCTGATTGGCGATGACGAACACGGCTGGGATGACGACGGGGTCTTCAACTTCGAAGGCGGCTGCTACGCCAAGACCATTAAGCTTTCCGAAGCCGCGGAGCCGGATATCTACCATGCGATTCGCCGCGATGCGCTGCTGGAGAACGTGGTGGTGCTGGCCGACGGCACCGTCGATTTTAACGACGGTTCGAAGACCGAAAACACCCGCGTCTCTTATCCGATCAACCATATCGAGAACATCGTTAAGCCGATCTCTAAGGCCGGTCATGCCACCAAGGTTATCTTCCTGACCGCCGACGCCTTTGGCGTCCTGCCACCGGTTTCTCGCCTGACCGCCGACCAGACCCAGTACCATTTCCTGTCTGGCTTCACCGCCAAACTGGCAGGTACCGAGCGCGGCGTTACGGAGCCGACGCCAACCTTCTCCGCCTGCTTTGGCGCGGCGTTCCTGTCGCTGCACCCGACGCAGTACGCGGAAGTACTGGTGAAGCGCATGCAGGCGTCCGGCGCGCAGGCCTATCTGGTCAACACCGGCTGGAACGGTACCGGTAAACGTATCTCTATCAAAGATACTCGCGCCATTATCGACGCCATTCTTGATGGTTCGCTGGACAACGCCGAAACCTTCACTCTGCCGATGTTTGAGCTGCAGATCCCGACCGAGCTTCCCGGCGTGGATACCCATATCCTTGACCCGCGCAACACTTACGGATCGCCGGAGCAGTGGCAGGAGAAAGCGGAACAGCTGGCGAAGCTGTTTATCGAGAACTTCGAGAAGTACACCGATACGCCGGCGGGCGCTGCGCTGGTGGCCGCAGGGCCGAAACGCTAATCGGGTCCGCAGAAATGAAAAAGCCGGGAATCGCTTCCCGGCTTTTTTATCGCGTTGACATCACGCTGGCTTCTTCTTACTCGCCGCCTTACGCCGCTTATCCAGATCCTTAAGCAGCTTATTCACCTGCTCATCGGCAAACATCGCCTCGAGGGTGGTGGAGAGCTTGCGACGCCAGTTTGGATACTCCGTGCTGGTGCCCGGAATATTGACCGGCTCGGCCATCTCCAGCCAGTCTTCCGGCTGCAGGCCCAGCAGGGCGCTGTTGCTGTCGGCAATATAGCGCTGCATTCCACGATTGAGGGTCGACGTCATCGCCATCAGCGACGCTTTGTGCCCGGTACGCTTCGGCAGACAGCCGTAGCGGTGCAGAGCGTCCAGCAGCCCCTGCTTCGCCCGCTCGCGGTCCTGATACAGTCCGCGCAGTACCACCGCATCCGGATACAGGCCAAGCGATTTACCCAGCGTCAGGTCGCCGCTTTCCCAGTAGCCGCGCAGCGTTGGCAGGTCATGCGTCGTAGCCACAGCCATTGATTGCTCCGGATACGCCTTCGGCGCACGGAAAGTCTTCTCGTGGTCATTTTCGAAATAGAGCACTTTGTAAGAGTAAACGCCGCTTTTACGCAGCTTACCGACGATCTCTACCGGTACGGTTCCCAGATCCTCGCCGATCACCATACAGCGATGACGTTTACTCTCCAGCGCCAGAATCGACAACAGATCGTCGACCGGATACTGCACATAGGCGCCGTGATCGGCCGTTTCACCGTAAGGGATCCACCACAAACGCAGCACCGACATCACGTGATCGATGCGCAGCGCCCCGCAGTTTTGCATGTTGGCGCGCAGCAGTTCGACAAACGGCTCATAGGCGCGCGCCACGATGATATGCGGATCCATCGGCGGCAGGCCCCAGTTTTGTCCCAGCGGGCCCAGGATATCCGGCGGCGCGCCGACGGAGGCTTTCAGGCAGTACAGCTCGCGATCGCACCAGGTTTCCGCCCCGCCTTCCGCAACGCCCACCGCCAGGTCGCGATACAGGCCGATCGGCATAGCGTCGTTCTGGCTGGTATGCCAGCATTCGGCAAACTGAGTGAAAGCGAGCCACTGCAGCCACAGGTAAAAATTCACCTCATCGGCGTGTTCGGTGCAGAACGCTTTAACCTCCGGGCTATCGGTATCCTGATAAGCCTTCGGCCACGCGGGCCAGCCCCAGCGCAGCGGATCCTGCTTAACCTGCCAGGCGTGCAGCGCGTCAAACGCCGCCTGCCAGTACAGGCTTTCCCCCTCGCGCGCCACAAACTGACGGAACTCCGCCGTCGTCTCATCGTTACGTGCGGAAAAACCTTTCCAGGCCATGCGCAGCGCAGTGAGCTTAAGGGCGGTCACGGCGGTGTAGTCAACATCATCGGTCTGACGCGCGGCCTGTAGGGCCTGCTGCGTAGCCGGTGATTGCCACCATTTCTGCGCCTCTTTGCTGTGTCGGAAATCCTCTACCGCATTGACATCAATATAGATAACGTTGAGCCAGCGGCGTGAAGAGGGGCTGTACGGACTGGCGCTCTCCGGATTAGCCGGATAGAGCGCGTGAATCGGGTTAAGCCCGATAAACGCACCGCCGCGGTGGGCGATTTCCGGCAGCATCGCGCGTAAATCGCCGAAGTCGCCAATCCCCCAGTTCTTCTCCGAGCGCAGCGTATACAGCTGTACGCAGGTTCCCCACAGCTTCTTGCCATCCTTCAGCGCCTGCGGTTCGTAGCAGCGCGCGGGCGCGACGATGACCCGGCAGTGCCAGCGGTCGCCGTCCTGAGTCAGCGTCAGCGTGTGGTACCCTTCCGGCAATCTTGCCGGCAGCGGCAGCGTTTCACCGCCGCGCGCCTGGCCCTGATACTGTTTCCCTTCTTCGGTGGTGAGGATCCAGTGGAACTCCCCCTGGCCCGCCACCGGCAGAGACATCTTTTTGCCGTAGGTGAACACCTGCACCGCAGGCAGCGGGTTAACCGCCGCCTTCACGGCGGTCGCAGTACGATGCATCGCATCAAGCAGCCGCTGCTTGGTCACCGCAGCAATGGACTGCGGCTTTCCATGAGCGTTGATGTAGCTTGGGCTTATTCCCGCCGCCAGGGCAGCGTTATCAAGGCGTTTAGTCTCCATAGGCCTGTCCTTAGCGTTTTGCCTGCCAGATACGTTGCTGATAATCGCGAATCGAGCGGTCGGAGCTGAACATGCCGCAGCGCGCGGTGTTCAGGATCGCTGCGCGCGTCCAGGCCTCCTGGTCGCGATACAGCGCATCAACCTGCTTCTGCGCCGCCACGTAGGCTTCAAAATCAGCCAGCACCAGGTACGGATCGCCGCCTTTCAGCAGGCTATGCAGCATCTGGTCAAAGGCATGTTTATCGCCATCGCTATATTTGCCGCTCTCCAGCTCTTTCAGCACCGCGTCCAGCAGCTTGTCTTTCTTACGCCATTTCAGCGGATCGTAGCCTTTGGCCTTCAGCGCTTTCACTTCTTCCACGGTATGACCGAAGATAAAGATGTTTTCGTCACCCACCTGCTCAGCGATTTCCACGTTCGCCCCGTCCAGGGTTCCCACGGTCAGCGCGCCGTTCAGCGCCAGCTTCATATTGCCAGTACCGGAGGCCTCTTTGCCCGCCGTAGAGATCTGCTCGGAGACATCCGCCGCCGGGATCAGCATTTCCGCCGCCGAGACGCAGTAGTCCGGCAGGAATACCACTTTCAGCTTATCGCCAACCAGCGGATCGTTATTGATCGCTGCGGCAACCTTGTTGATCGCCCAGATAATATTCTTCGCCAGGTAGTAGCCCGGCGCCGCTTTCGCACCGAACAGGAACACGCGCGGTACGCGGTCCGCCTGCGGGTTCTCGCGGATTTCTTTGTACTGCGCGAGGATGTTCAGCAGATTGAGGTGCTGACGTTTGTACTCGTGCAGACGTTTAATCTGGATATCGAAAATCGCCTGCGGATTAATCTCGATACCGGTACGCCGCTTCACAAACTCCGCCAGACGAACCTTGTTGGCCAGCTTAATGTCGCGATACGTCTGACGGAACTTAGCGTCATCGGCATATTTTTCGAGGTTGATCAGCTGGTCGAGATCGTTGGCCCACTCTTTCTTCAGGGTTTTATCCAGCAGCGCGGCCAGAGCCGGGTTGCACTGTTTGATCCAGCGGCGCGGGGTAATACCGTTGGTGACGTTATGGAATTTATTCGGCCACAGCTGGTGATATTCCGGGAACAGATCTTTCACCACCAGGTCGGAGTGCAGCGCGGCAACGCCGTTAACCGCAAAGCCACTCACCACGCACATGTTCGCCATGCGAACCTGTTTATCGTGCACCACCGCCAGTTTCGCCCATACCTGCTTATCGCCCGGCCAGGTTTTATCCACCAGCGTTTTAAAGCGGTCGTTAATCTGTTTGATGATCTGCATGTGGCGCGGCAGCAGCGCTTTCACCAGCTTCTCATCCCAGCACTCCAGCGCTTCCGGCATCAGGGTGTGGTTGGTATACGCGAAGGTTTTGCTGGTAATCGCCCAGGCGTCGTCCCAGCTCAGCTGATGCTCATCAATCAGCACGCGCAGCAGTTCCGGAATCGCAATCGTCGGGTGAGTATCGTTAAGCTGGATGACTTCATAATCCGCCAGCTCCGCCAGCTTGCGGCCCGCCAGATGATGGCGACGCAGAATATCGGCAACCGAGCAGGCGCACTGGAAGTACTGCTGCATCAGACGCAGTTTTTTACCCGCCTGATGGTTATCGTTCGGGTAGAGAACTTTCGTCAGTTTTTCGGCGTCAATGCCCTGCTGTTCGGCACGCAGGAAATCGCCGTCGTTGAATTTGGTCAGGTTAAACGGATGCGCGTGCTTAGCCTGCCACAGGCGCAGCGGCTGAGCCACGTTGTTGCGGTAGCCCAGAACCGGCAGATCCCAGGCTTCGCCGGTAATCACGAATGCCGGTATCCACTCACCGCTTTTGGTCACTTTACCGCCGAGGCCAACCTGCACGTCCAGCGCTTCGTTGTGGCGGAACCACGGGTAGCTATTACGCCCCCAGTCATCCGGCGCTTCCATCTGCTGGCCGTCAGCGAAAGACTGGCGGAACAGACCGTACTGGTAGTTCAGGCCGTAGCCGGTCGCCGACTGGCCAACGGTAGCCATTGAATCAAGGAAACAAGCCGCCAGACGGCCAAGACCGCCGTTGCCCAGACCCGGGTCGATTTCCTCTTCCAGCAGGTCGGTCAAATTAATGTCGTGGGCCTGAAGCTCATCGCTGACCTGCTGATACCAGCCAAGGTTAAGCAGGTTGTTGCCGGTCAGGCGACCGATCAAAAACTCCATGGAGATATAGTTTACGTGGCGCTGCCCTTCGGCCGCTTTTGCTACCGGCTGAGCCGACAACAGCTCGGACAGCGCACCGCTAACGGCGCGCCACCACTGACGCTGGGTCATCTCGGAAGCGGACTGTAAACCAAAATGCTGCCACTGACGCGTCAGTGCAGCCTGAAACTGAGCTTTGTTAAAAGAAGTCTGTGACATAAGTAATCCGGGTCCTTTACTAAAACGTTAGCGTTAGTGTGCCGACCTCCCGGAGTCGCGTCCTCATCCCGCCAGGGATTAGCCGGGGAGGAGTAGCAGGGATGAGCGAAAAGTGTGATCGTGGCCACTATTACGTTAGCCTACCGGCAAAAATTATGCTGCAAAATTCGCCATACCGAAACAACAAACCGGCCCGCCTTGCGCTCAAAATTTTGTTACAAGCCAGGACGATAAAAGCAAGCGAAATGCTGTTTTGTAAATATTGCCAAATAAAAGTAAATATCAGGGGAATAAACGTACTTTAATGTAGAAATAGCTCAAAAAGATGACTTATAAGATTTCGCTGATAATATTTTATTAAAAACAAACAGCTACTAATTTTGTAATAAAAGATTAGCTTATCGTGCCTGTAACCTGCGCAATCCCAATAACCGCGCACGCTGACGCGGATTTCTGTGAATTTCTCTCTATGTCCAAATTTGTGACATAGAGCAAATTCAAGAGCATAAAACTCGGACATAACTTGCAATAAAATTCATTATGGCCGACCTTATTGGATATTAATTACGAAGCGCAAAAAAATTCGCAACTCCTCCCTTGCACAGCGAAATGAAGAACTATGTTGATTCCGTCTAAATTAAGTCGCCCGGTCCGCCTTGAACACACTGTGGTTCGTGAGCGATTGCTGGCGAAACTTTCCGGCGCGAACAATTATCGTCTCGCGTTGGTGACCAGCCCGGCTGGCTACGGTAAGACCACGCTCGTGTCTCAATGGGCGGCGGGGAAAAACGATCTCGGCTGGTTCTCCCTGGATGAAGGCGATAACCAACAGGAGCGTTTTGCCAGCTATCTTATCGCCGCCGTTCAACAGGCAACCGGCGGCCACTGCGCGGCCAGCGAAGCGATGGTGCAAAAGCGCCAGTACGCCAGCCTGCCTTCCCTCTTCGCACAACTGTTTATTGAACTGGCCGACTGGCAGCGCCCGCTGTTCCTGGTGATTGATGATTACCATCTGATCAGCAATCCGGTGATTCATGACGCAATGCGTTTCTTCCTCCGCCATCAGCCAGAAAATATGACGCTGGTGGTGCTGTCGCGTAATCTGCCGCAGCTGGGTATCGCCAACCTGCGCGTGCGCGATCAGCTGCTGGAAATCGGCAGCCAGCAGTTGGCTTTTACCCATCAGGAAGCCAAGCAGTTTTTCGATTGTCGTCTCAGTTCGCCCATTGAGGCCGACGACAGCAAAAGGCTGTGCGACGATGTTGCCGGCTGGGCCACCGCGCTACAGCTGATTGCCCTCTCGGCGCGCCAGAACAATACTTCCGCCCACCACTCCGCTCGTCGTCTTGCCGGCATTAACGCCAGCCATCTTTCTGACTATCTGGTCGATGAGGTGCTGGATAACGTGGACCCGCGGACGCGTAATTTCCTGCTGAAAAGTTCGCTACTGCGTTCAATGAACGATGCGCTCATCGTCCGCGTTACCGGCGAAGAGAATGGCCAGATGCAGCTGGAAGAAATTGAACGTCAGGGCTTATTCCTGCAGCGGATGGACGATTCCGGCGAATGGTTCCGCTACCATCCGCTGTTCGGCAACTTCCTGCGCCAGCGCTGCCAGTGGGAGCTGGCGGTTGAGCTGCCGGAAATTCACCGTGCGGCGGCAGAAAGCTGGATGGCGCAAGGCTTCCCGAGCGAAGCCATTCACCACGCCCTGGCCGCGGGTGACGCCAAAATGCTGCGCGATATTCTGCTCAACCACGCGTGGGGCATGTTTAACCACAGCGAACTGAGTTTGCTGGAGCAGTCCCTCGCCGCGCTGCCGTGGTCAAACCTGCTGGAAAACCCGCGTTTAATTCTTTTGCAGGCCTGGCTGATGCAGAGCCAGCACCGCTATAGCGAAGTGAATACCCTGCTGGCGCGCGCCGAGCAGGAGATGGATACGGAAATGGACACCGCCATGCACGGGGATTTCAACGCCCTGCGCGCCCAGGTGGCGATCAACGCAGGCGATCAGGACGAAGCCGAGCGCCTGGCGATGGTGGCCCTTGATGAACTGCCGCTGGCCAGCTACTACAGCCGTATCGTTGCCACATCCGTACACGGTGAAGTTCTGCACTGCAAAGGCCAGCTGAGCAAATCGCTGGCGGTCATGCAGCAGACGGAACAGATGGCCCGCCGTCATGACGTCTGGCACTACGCGTTATGGAGCATGATCCAGCAAAGCGAAATCCTCTTTGCGCAGGGGTTCCTGCAGGCCGCCTGGGAAATTCAGGAAAAAGCGTTCCAGCTGATTCGCGAACAGCACCTTGAGCAGCTGCCGATGCACGAGTTCCTGCTGCGGATTCGCTCCCAGCTGCTGTGGGCCTGGGCGCGGCTGGATGAAGCGGAGACCTCCGCGCGCAGCGGCATGAACGTGCTTTCCTCCTATCAGCCGCAGCAGCAGCTGCAGTGCCTGACGCTGATGGTACAGTGCTCGCTGGCACGGGGCGACCTGGATAACGCCCGCAGCCATTTGAATCGCCTGGAAAACCTGCTGGGCAACGGCCATTACCATAGCGACTGGGTATCCAATGCCGACAAAGTCCGGGTGATCTACTGGCAGATGATCGGCGATAAAGCCGCCGCGGCAAACTGGCTGCGCCAGACGCCAAAACCGGAATTCGCTAACAACCATTTCTTGCAGAGCCAGTGGCGCAATATCGCCCGCGCGCAGATCCTGCTCGGCGATTTTGATTCCGCCGAAATGGTGCTGGAAGAGCTAAACGATAACGCCCGCTCGCTGCGTTTGATGAGCGACCTGAACCGCAACCTGCTGCTGCTCAACCAGCTCTACTGGCAGGCCGGGCGTAAGAGCGAAGCGCAAAAAGCGCTGCTGGAAGCGCTCACCCTCGCTAACCGCACCGGGTTTATTAATCATTTTGTCATTGAAGGCGAAGCGATGGCGCAGCAGCTGCGCCAGCTGATTCAGCTCAATACGCTGCCGGAGCTGGAGCAGCACCGCGCCCAGCGTATTCTGCGCGATATCAACCAGCATCATCGGCATAAGTTCGCCCACTTTGACGAGAGCTTCGTCGAACGGCTGCTGAACCACCCGGAAGTGCCGGAGCTTATCCGCACCAGCCCGCTGACCCAGCGCGAATGGCAGGTCCTGGGACTTATCTATTCCGGCTACAGCAACGAGCAGATTGCCGGTGAGCTGGACGTGGCCGCCACTACGATTAAAACGCATATCCGTAACTTGTATCAGAAGCTGGGGGTGGCGCACCGCCAGGATGCCGTTCAGCATGCCCAGCAGCTGTTGAAAATGATGGGATACGGGGTTTAAGCCGCTATCGGCTCGCTTCAGGCAACATAACCGTTACGTCATCGCCGGCGGCAGGTTTCCCTCCGCCTGGCGGCGGAGATAATCCCGTCACTCATCAACATCACGCCATCAATCGCGCGCGTCAGGCGGAGCAACGCTCTGGCATGACCCGGAAATGCTAAAGGTTCAGCACAGCTCCAGCTGAAGGTTGTTATCGGTAATCACCTTCAGTACGCCGGCGGGCGGCATCACATCGGTGTAGACCGCATCAACCATACTGATGCTGCCCATGTTGACCATCGCATTACGGCCAAATTTAGAATGGTCAACGACCAGCATCACGTGGCGGGAGTTTTCAATAATCGCCCGTTTGGTGCGCACTTCGTGGTAGTCGAACTCCAGCAGCGAGCCATCGCTGTCGATACCGCTGATGCCGAGAATGCCGAAATCAAGGCGAAACTGGGAGATAAAGTCCAGGGTGGCCTCACCGATAATACCGCCATCCCGGCTGCGCAGCTCGCCGCCGGCCAGGATAATACGGAAGTCCTCTTTCACCATCAGCGTATTGGCGACGTTGAGGTTATTGGTGACGATGCGCAGATCGTTATGGTTAAGCAGCGCGTGGGCCACCGCTTCCGGCGTGGTACCGATATCGATAAACAGCGTCGCGCCATCGGGGATTTCGCTCGCCACCTTGCGGGCGATGCGCTCTTTTTCATGGGTCTGGGTCGATTTTCTGTCGTGCCAGGACGTATTCACCGAGCTGGACGGTAGCGCAGCACCGCCGTGATGACGCAGAATCATTTTCTGATCGGCTAAATCATTCAGATCGCGGCGAATGGTCTGCGGGCTGACGGCAAACTGCTCGACAAGCTCTTCGGTACTGACGTATCCCTGTTTTTTTACCAGCTCGATAATCGCGTCATGACGTTGTGTTTGTTTCATGAAATATCCCTGGGAATCTCTACGTTCGTTTTCGCATATTCTGCGTATCAACAAACGCCATCGCCAGCCCGGTCACCAGACCGGCCACGTGCGCACCGTTCGCAATCGACATGCCGAAAACATCAAACCATCCAGCAATTAACCATACTAAAGAGAAGAGTATCAAGCCGCGCTGTAAATAAACGCCGCTCTGCGGATCGCGCTCGCCCCGTAGCCAGACATAGCCCATTAGCGCATAGACTACGCCGGAGAGTCCGCCAAACCACGGGCCGCTGAACTGATGCTGCACAAAGCCGCTCAGCAAAGCGGCGATCACCGTAATCACCACCAGCTTGCCGCTGCCAATGCGCTTTTCTACCGCTCCGCCGAGGTACCACCACCATAGCAGGTTGAACAGAATATGCATCAGCGAGAAGTGCATAAGCGCATGGCTAAAGTAGCGCCAGACTTCAAATTTCAGCGAAGGATCGTAGGGCCAGGCCAGCAGCAGCATGACCGGTTGATCGCCAATGACCGTTTGCAGGACAAAGACGGCGATGCAGGCGAAGAGCACGCCCCAGGTCACCGGCCCGGCGTTATGGCGAAGCGTCGCTAAAAAGGGAAAGCGCTGGTAGTGCAGCCCGCTATTGGTGTGCCCCGACTGCCAGCTGGCGGCGAGGTAACGCGGATCGGCGGGATTTTCCAGAAAGCGGGCCAGCTCGGCCTGTACGCGTCCGGCCTGGGACTCATCAGCCAGCCAGATATCGCTCTGCGTATGCTGCTGAATAGTCAGAATAATGCCCTGCGTCGCCATATAGTCGACAAACGCCTGGGCCACGCGCGGGTTGGCAAAAGAGGTAATCATTAACATGCAGCGGATCGCTTATTCCACACAAAGGGAGATATTATAGCCACAACCGGCGCTAACGCCTAAAGTGCGCCATGCGCGACTTCCGCCGGAAAATGCCGGTGCCAGGCATCAAACCCGCCGTCCACGCTGTAAACCTTGTCGTAACCCTGCTGCAGCAGATACTGCGCGGCGCCTTTGCTGCTATTGCCGTGATAGCACATCACCATGACCGCCGTATCAAAGTCGTTGTCGCGCATAAACGCGCCCAGCGTATCGTTGGTCAGATGGAATGCGCCCGGCGTGTGGCCCATCGCATAGCTTTGCGGGTCGCGAATATCGACCAGCACCGCCGTCTGCTGGTGCATTTTCTGGTGGGCTTCTTCTACGTTAATACATTCAAAGCGATCCATAAGCTCTCTTCTTTATATACGGATATACAGGCAGGCGGCGAAACGCCCTGGATTTTAGCGTCTAGTGTACAGCCTGGCGCTAAATAAACGCCAATATGTTACACGCATCACTCTGAAATGTTTTTTTGATGTTACCAATAGCGCGATTGTTTGCTATATTGAGCGATATCGAACATTTGTGAGCTTAAACGAAAGTGTAAGAGGTGGCGAGCGTGGAAACCAAAGATCTGATTGTGATAGGGGGAGGCATCAACGGTGCCGGTATCGCGGCAGACGCCGCAGGGCGTGGTTTGTCCGTACTGATGCTGGAGGCAAGCGACCTTGCCTGCGCCACATCCAGCGCCAGCTCAAAGCTGATTCACGGCGGGCTGCGCTACCTTGAACACTATGAGTTCCGCCTGGTGAGCGAAGCGCTGGCCGAACGCGAAGTGTTGTTGAAAATGGCCCCGCATATCGCCTTCCCGATGCGCTTTCGTTTACCGCATCGCCCGCACCTGCGTCCGGCGTGGATGATCCGCATTGGCCTGTTTATGTACGATCATCTGGGCAAGCGCACCAGCTTACCCGGCTCAACCGGGTTGCGTTTTGGCACAGAATCGGTACTTAAACCTGAAATCGTGCGCGGTTTCGAATATTCCGACTGCTGGGTTGACGATGCGCGTCTGGTGCTGGCCAATGCCCAGATGGTTGTGCGTAAAGGCGGGGAAGTGCGCACGCGGACCCGCGCCATCTCGGCAAAACGTGAAAACGGTTTGTGGATTGTCGAAGCCGAAGATATTGATAGCGGCGAGAAGTTTACCTGGCAGGCGCGCGGTCTGGTTAACGCCACCGGCCCGTGGGTCAAACAGTTCTTCGACGAAGGGATGCATCTGCGCTCGCCGTACGGTATTCGCTTGATCAAGGGCAGCCATATCGTGGTACCGCGCGTGCACACGCAGAAACAGGCCTACATCCTGCAAAATGAAGATAAACGCATTGTGTTTGTGATCCCGTGGATGGATGAATTTTCCATCATCGGCACCACCGACGTGGAGTATAAAGGCGATCCTAAAGCGGTAGCGATCGACGACAACGAAGTTAACTACCTGCTGAACGTCTATAACGCCCACTTTAAAAAGCCTCTCACGCGGGACGATATCGTCTGGACCTACTCCGGCGTGCGCCCGCTGTGCGACGATGAATCCGACTCGCCGCAGGCGATCACCCGCGATTACACTCTTGATATCCATGATGATAACGGGCAGGCGCCGCTGCTGTCGGTCTTTGGCGGCAAGCTGACCACCTATCGCAAGCTGGCCGAGCATGCGCTGGAGAAACTGACGCCTTACTACAAAGGCATCGGCCCGGCATGGACCAAAACCGCGGTGCTGCCCGGCGGCGATATCGGCAGCGACCGTGACGACTACGCGGCGAAACTGCGCCGCCGCTTTTCGTTTATCAGCGAATCGATGGCCCGCCATTACGCCCGCACCTACGGCAGCAACAGTGAGCTAATCCTTGATAAGGCGACCTCACTGGACGATCTGGGTGAGCATTTCGGCCATGAGTTTTTTGAAGCCGAACTGCGCTATCTGGTTGAGCACGAATGGGTTCGTTCGCTGGATGACGCGATCTGGCGTCGCACTAAACAAGGTATGTGGCTGAATGACGAGCAGCAGGCGCGCATCAGCGAGTGGCTGGCGCAGCACGCGGGAAAGTCTGAGCTGTCGCTGGCGTCGTAACACCGCAAACAGTAACGGGGCCTGTAGGCCCCGTTTTTTATGACTAATCCGTTACAACCTTACCGGATCGATATGCCAGATATGGTCGGCATACTCCTTAATCGTGCGGTCGGAAGAGAAGTAGCCCATATTGGCGATATTCAGCATCGCTTTATTGGCCCACTCCTCCGGATGACGGTACAGCTCATCCACCTTATCCTGACAATCCACGTAGCTACGGTAATCCGCCAGAACCTGATAGTGGTCGCCGAAGTTAATCAGCGAATCCAGCAGGTCACGGTAGCGTCCCGGCTCCGATGGGCTGAACAGGCCGGTGCCGATCTGCGTCAGCGCCTGGTGCAGCTCTTCATCCTGCTCATAGTAATCACGCGGTTTGTAGCCGTTAGCCCGCAGGGCTTCAACCTCTTCCGCCGTATTACCGAAGATAAAGAAATTATCCGCCCCGACGTGCTCCTGCATCTCAACGTTAGCCCCGTCCAGGGTACCGATGGTTAACGCGCCGTTAAGCGCGAACTTCATGTTGCTGGTACCGGACGCCTCCGTCCCCGCCAGCGAGATCTGCTCGGAGAGATCCGCCGCTGGAATGATCAGCTGCGCGAGGCTTACGCTGTAGTTAGGAATGAACACCACTTTCAGCTTATCGCCAACGTCCGGATCGTTATTCACCACCGCCGCGACGTCATTGATTAAATGAATAATATGCTTCGCCATGTAGTAAGCCGAAGCCGCCTTGCCGGCGAAGATATTCACCCGCGGTACCCACTCGGCGTCGGGATCGGCCTTAATGCGATTGTAGCGGGTGATCACATGCAGCACGTTCATTAGCTGGCGTTTGTACTCGTGAATACGCTTGATCTGCACATCGAACAGGGCTTTCGGGTTGACCACCACGTTAAGCTGCTGGCCGATGTAGTTCGCCAGCCGCTGCTTGTTTTCCAGCTTGGCCTGGCGCACCGCCTGGTTAACCTTCGGATAGTCAATATGCTGCTCCAGCTCCTTCAGCTGGCTTAAATCCGTACGCCAGGTGTGGCCGATATTTTCATCCAGCACTTTCGACAGCGGCGGATTCGCCAGCGCCAGCCAGCGGCGCGGAGTGACGCCGTTCGTGACGTTGGTAAAGCGCATCGGGAAGATTTTGGCAAATTCGGCAAACAGCGACTCGACCATCAGCCGGGAGTGCAGCTCCGACACGCCGTTGACCTTGTGGCTTACCACCACCGCCAGCCACGCCATGCGTACGCGACGCCCGTTAGACTCGTCGATAATCGACGTACGGCCCAGCATCGCCGTATCGTTGGGATACTGCTCCTGCAGGGTCTTCAGGAAGTAGTCGTTAATCTCGAAAATAATCTGCAAATGACGCGGCAGGATTTTACCCAGCATATCGACGGGCCAGGTCTCCAGCGCTTCGCTCATCAGGGTATGGTTGGTATAGGAGAAGACCTGGCAGGTCACCTCGAACGCCTCATCCCAGCTAAACTTATGCTCGTCAATCAGCAGGCGCATCAGCTCCGGAATCGACAGCACCGGGTGCGTGTCGTTGAGGTGAATCGCGATTTTGTCCGCCAGATTGGCGTAGGTTTTATGCAGCTGGTAGTGACGGCTGAGGATATCCTGTACCGTCGCCGACACGAGGAAATACTCCTGGCGCAGGCGCAGCTCGCGCCCGGAATAGGTGGAGTCATCCGGATAGAGCACCCGCGACACGTTCTCAGAGTGGTTTTTATCTTCCACCGCCGCGAAGTAGTCGCCCTGGTTGAATTTACCGAGGTTGATCTCGCTGCTGGCCTGCGCGCTCCACAGACGCAGCGTGTTGGTGGCATCGGTGTCGAAACCCGGGATGATCTGATCGTAGGCTTCGGCAATAATCTCTTCGGTCTCCACCCAGCGGGAATGTTTACCTTCCTGCTGAATGCGGCCGCCGAAGCGCACTTTGTAGCGCGTATTGTGGCGCTCGAACTCCCACGGGTTGCCGTACTCCAGCCAGTAGTCCGGGGACTCTTTCTGCCGCCCGTCGACGATATTCTGCTTAAACATCCCGTAGTCGTAGCGAATACCGTAGCCGCGGCCCGGCAAACCCAGCGCCGCCAGCGAGTCGAGGAAGCAGGCAGCCAGACGACCAAGACCGCCGTTGCCCAGGCCCGGGTCGTTCTCTTCGTCAATCAGCTCTTCAAGATTCAGCCCCATCTCTTCCAGCGCGCTGTTCACGTCCTCATAAATACCGAGCGATAGCAGCGCATTGGACAAGGTACGGCCAATCAAAAACTCCATCGACAGATAGTAAACCTGACGCACTTCCTGAGAGAGCTGCGCCCGGTTTGAACGCAGCCAGCGCTCAACCATGCGATCGCGAACGGCGAACAGCGTGGCGTTGAGCCATTCATGTTTGTTAGCGATAGCCGGATCTTTGCCGATGATAAACATCAGCTTATAAGCAATAGAGTGCTTTAACGCCTCAACGCTCAGGGTGGGTGATGAGTAGCTAAAAGGTACATTCATAGCTTTGGCTCCTGGTTACAGCAAGCGTTGATAAAGTTCGCGGTAAGAATTTGCGGCAACCTGCCAGCTAAAATCCATATTCATCGCCTGACGCTGGACGTAGCGCCAGAGCGACGGGCGCGACCACAGGACGAATGTACGTCGAATAGCCCGCAGCAGCGACAAAGCGTTGCTATCTTCAAAAACAAAGCCGGTAGCCAGACCGTCGGCGAGATTCTCCAGCGAGCAATCGGACACGGTGTCCGCCAGTCCGCCGGTACGCCGCACCAGCGGTAGCGTGCCGTACTTCAGGCCGTACAGCTGGGTTAAGCCGCACGGTTCAAAACGGCTGGGCACCAGAATCACATCGGCGCCGCCCATAATGCGGTGCGAGAAGGCTTCATGGTAGCCAATCTGTACGCCCACCTTGCCCGGATGCTCGGCCGCGGCGGCCAGGAAGCCCTCCTGCAGCACCGGGTCGCCCGCCCCCAGCAGCGCCAGCTGACCGCCCTGCTCCAGCAGGCCCGGCAGCGCCTCAAGCACCAGGTCCAGCCCCTTCTGGCTGGTCAAACGGCTGACAACGGCAAACAGCGGCGCTTTGTCATCCACCTTCAGCCCCATGGCGATTTGCAGCTGGCGTTTGTTTTCCGCTTTTTCTTCCAGCCGATCGCGATCGTAGCGCGCGGCCAGCAGCAGGTCGCTTTCCGGATTCCAGATATGGTCATCCACCCCGTTGAGGATCCCGGAGAGGCGGCCCTCATGCTGCCGCTGACGCAGCAGCCCTTCCATGCCGTAAGCGAACTGCGGCTCGGTGATTTCGCGCGCATAGGTCGGGCTGACCGCCGTAATATGGTCGGCGTAGTAGAGCCCCGCCTTCAGAAAGGAGATCTGGCCGTTAAATTCAAGGCCATGAACGTTATAGAACGACCACGGCAGCTCAATGTCGTTCATATGCCACGAGTAGAACATCCCCTGGTAGGCCAGGTTATGCACCGTAAAGACCGACTTAGCCGGGTGGCCGCGCGCCGCCAGGTAGGCCGGGGTCAGGCCCGCATGCCAGTCGTGGGCGTGAACAACGTCAGGGCGCCAGAAAGGATCCAGGCCGCAGGCCATCTCGCTACCGACCCATCCCAGCAGCGCAAAGCGCAGCACGTTGTCGGTATAGGCGTGCTGATTAGTATCGTGGTAAGGGCTCCCTGGGCGATCGTAGAGATGCGGGGCATCAATCAAATAGATGCCCACGCCGTTAAAGTGACCGAACAGCAGAGTGATGCGCCCGGCAAACGTCTCGCGGCGCGTCACCACCTGCGCATCCGTCACGCCGCGGCGGATATCAGGAAACGCGGGCAGCAGTACGCGCGTGTCGACGCCCCCGGCAATTTGCGCTGCAGGCAGCGCGCCGATCACATCCGCCAGTCCACCGGTTTTTAACAGCGGGAACATCTCTGAACATACATGTAATACCTGCATTAGCGCTCCTGTGGATACCCCAATTTCCGCAGCATGTCGCGGGTGACCAGCACGATACCTTCCTCCGAGCGGTAGAAACGGCGTGCATCCTCTTCCGCGTTCTCCCCAACAACCATACCTTCCGGGATCACGCAGGCGCGGTCAATAATGCAGCGACGCAGGCGGCACGAACGGCCAACCCAAACCTCTGGCAACAAGACTGCCGAATCAATATTACAGAATGAATTCACCCGCACGCGCGGGAACAGCACCGACTGCACAACCACCGAGCCGGAGATAATACAGCCGCCTGAAACCAGCGAGTTCAGGGTCATCCCGTGGCTGCCCGAGCGGTCCTGGACGAATTTTGCCGGAGGCAAAGGCTCCATATGGGTGCGAATCGGCCAGTTCTGATCGTACATGTCCAGTTCCGGGGTCACCGAAGCCAGATCGAGGTTGGCTTTCCAGTACGCTTCCAGGGTCCCGACATCACGCCAGTAGGGCTCAGACTGCGGATCGGACTGCACGCAGGAGAGCGGGAAAGGATGTGCATAAGCCATGCCAGCTTTGGTGATTTTCGGAATGATGTCTTTACCAAAATCGTGGCTGGAGCTTTCATCGCTGTCGTCTTCTTCCAGAAGCTCATAAAGGTAATCCGCGTCAAAGACATAGATACCCATACTCGCCAGCGATTTGCTGGCATCGCCCGGCATCGCTGGCGGATTAGCCGGTTTTTCGACGAAATCGATAATCTTATCGCTCTCGTCCACCGCCATGACCCCGAACGCCCGTGCTTCTTCAATAGGCACTGGCATACAGGCCACGGTGCAACGCGCGCCTTTTTCGACGTGATCGATAAGCATGCGCGAGTAGTCTTGTTTGTAAATATGGTCGCCCGCGAGGATAACGACGTACTCCGCCTTGTAACGACGAATGATGTCGAGGTTCTGCGTCACCGCATCCGCCGTGCCGCGATACCAGTTTTCCCCCTGCATCCTTTGCTGGGCGGGCAGCAGGTCAACAAACTCGTTCATCTCTTCATTGAAGAACGACCAGCCGCGCTGGATATGCTGCACCAGCGTATGCGATTGATACTGGGTGATGACGCCGATGCGTCGAATGCCTGAGTTAATACAGTTAGATAACGCAAAATCGATAATGCGGAACTTGCCGCCGAAATGGACAGCAGGTTTCGCGCGTTTATTGGTCAGATCCTTCAGACGGGTACCACGTCCCCCGGCAAGGATCAGCGCAACGGATTTGATCGGCAACTGACGCGCCAGCATCAATGGATCGTTCTTTTCTACCCCAACCATAATTAACTCCTTTTTTACTCCCCAGCTTGCCTGCCCTTCTCGTCGCGCCGCCGCTTCGAGACCAACCGGAAGCCCCGAGGTTACGACCTTTGAAATACGCACACTCCGTGCGCGGGCCCATGCCAGACAGCTATAGTGACCGGATTATCCTCTCCGGCGAAAGGTGGAATGGCGCGCCATTCCCCCGCGGGTAAAACCATCTCTGCCACCTCGGCGGTGGCGTTGAGCGCCATCAGCCAGCGATCGGACAATATGATCTGCATACGCGGCGCACCGTGCTGCCATTCATCGGCGGACAGCGGCTGCGCATGTTGGTTTAACCAGCGAACGCTGCCGTCTCCCTCCTGCCACCAGCGATTCTCGGTTAAAGCCGGAACGCGCTGGCGCAGATGAATTAACGCGGCGGTGAACGCGGTCAGCCCGCGGTTAGTATGGTTCCAGTCCAGCCAGGTCAACGCATTGTCCTGACAGTAAGCATTGTTGTTGCCATGCTGGCTGTGACCGTGTTCGTCACCCGCCAGCAGCATCGGCGTTCCCTGCGCCAGCAGTAGCGTCGCCAGAAGAGCGTGAACGCTGGCACGGCGCCGTTCAATCACGGCAAGACTCCCTTCTAATCCTTCTATACCATGATTGTTGCTGTAGTTATTGTTAGTCCCATCGCGATTCTCCTCCCCGTTTGCCTCATTATGTTTCTGATTGAAACAAACGCAGTCGCGCAGGGTGAAACCATCGTGCGCGGTGACCAGGTTAACCGCCGCCGAAGGCGCTCTGCCGTTACGCTGAAAAACGTCGCTGGATGCGGCAAAACGCTGAGCGAAGTCGCCCAGCGAGACGTTCTGCTGCAGCCAGAATCGACGCGCGGTATCGCGGAAATGGTCGTTCCACTCGGCGAACAGCGGCGGAAAGTTACCCACCTGGTAGCCGCCCGGGCCGATATCCCAGGGTTCCGCGATCAGCTTGACCTCCGCCAGACGCGGGTCGTTACGGATGGCCTCAAACAGCGGCGCATCCTGACGAAACGCCGGCGTCCGCCCCATCACCGAGGCGAGGTCGAAACGAAAGCCGTCAACGTGGCACTCGTCAACCCAAAAACGCAGGCACTGGCGGGCATACTCCACCACGCCGGGGTGGCTGAGGTTGAGGGTGTTCCCGCAGCCGGTCCAGTTGTGGTAATCGCCGTCTTCCCTGATCCAATAATAGCTACGGTTATCGATTCCGCGCAGGGAGAAGGTCGGCCCTTCCAGGTCTATCTCCGCGCTATGGTTCAGCACCACGTCAAGGATCACTTCGATGCCCGCCGCATGCAGCGCTTTTACCGCATCGCGAAACTCGTTTAACGCCTGCTCCGGCGCGCTGGCGTAGCGCGTGTCGAGGGCGAAAATCGCCAGCGGGTTGTAGCCCCAATAGTTGCTTAACCCCATCCGCTGAAGGCGCGGTTCGCTGGCGAACTGCGCCACCGGCATTAACTCTAGTGCAGTAATGCCCAGCATGCGGAAGTAATCGATCATCACCGGATGACCAAGCGCTTTATAGGTGCCGCGGATATTCTCCGGCAGATCGGGGTGCAGATACGTCAGCCCCTTGACGTGGGCTTCATAAATCACCGTCTGGCCCCACGGCGTGCGCGGCGGCTTATCGCCGCGCCAGTCGTAATGCAGGTCGATCACCCGCGACTTCGGCGCTATCGCTGCGCTGTCGCGGTTGTCGGGAGCGAAGTCGCCGCCGTGGAGACGCTCATCGTCAGGCAGCCCACCCTCCACGTGATGGCAGCAGGGGTCAAGCAGCAGCTTCGCCGGGTTGAAGCGGTGCCCTTGCGTTGGGTCCCAGGGCCCGTGGACGCGGTAGCCGTAGCGCAGGCCAGGCCCGACATCGGCGAGCCAGCCGTGCCAGATATCGCCGCTGCGCGCGGGCAGGTCGACGCGCCGTTCATTACCCTGCTCGTCAAACACGCAGAGTTCCACCCGCTCCGCGTGGGCGGAAAAGAGCGCGAAATTCACGCCCTTACCGTCGTAGCTGGCCCCTAAAGGCGCGGGCTGTCCTGCCGCGAGTGCGATCATTGCGCCTCCCGCACCAGCCACACCGTCGCCAGCGGAGGCAGCGTAATGGAGAGGGAGTGTTCACGACCGTGGCTGGCGATCGGGTCGCTCTCAACGACGCCGCCGTTGCCGGTGTTGCTGCCGTGGTAATGCATGGAGTCGGTGTTGAGCTCTTCACGCCAGCGGCCGGGCTGGTTGATGCCAAAACGGTACTCATGACGCGGGACCGGGGTGAAGTTGCTGGCGACGATAATTTCATTGCCCGCCCTGTCGCGACGAACAAAGATAAATACCGAACGCTCATGGTCGTCCACCACCAGCCATTCGAAGCCGTAGGGATCGAAATCCAGCTCGTGCAGCGCTTTATGGTGACGATAGGTATGGTTGAGGTCGCGCACCAGTCGCTGGACGCCGTGGTGCCAGTTATCGCCGCCCTCCAGCAGATGCCAGTCGAGGCTTGCGTCGTGGTTCCATTCGCGTCCCTGAGCAAACTCATTGCCCATAAACAGCAGCTTTTTACCCGGGAAGGCAAACAGCCAGCCGTAGTAGGCGCGCAGGTTAGCGAACTTCTGCCAGGCGTCGCCCGGCATGCGGTCGAGTATCGATTTTTTGCCGTGCACCACTTCATCATGAGAGAGCGGCAGGACAAAGTTTTCGGTGTAGTTGTAGAGCATACCGAAGGTCATCTTGTCGTGATGATGACGGCGATGCACCGGGTCCAGCTTCATGTAGTCGAGGGTGTCGTGCATCCAGCCGAGGTTCCACTTGAACCAGAAACCCAGCCCGCCAGTGGAGGGAGGACGAGAAACGCCGGGAAAATCGGTCGACTCTTCCGCCATGGTTACCGCGCCCGGCGTCTGTTCGCCCAGCACGCGGTTGGTATTGCGCAGAAACTCAATCGCTTCAAGGTTTTCCCGACCGCCGAATTCGTTCGGCACCCACTCGCCCTGCTTGCGGCTGTAGTCGCGATAAATCATCGACGCCACCGCATCAACCCGCAGCGCGTCAATGCCGAAGCGTTCGATCCAGTACAGCGCATTGCCGACCAGGTAATTGCTGACCTCGCGGCGGCCGTAGTTGTAAATCAGGGTGTTCCAGTCCTGATGGTAGCCTTCGCGCGGGTCGCTATGTTCATACAGCGAGGTGCCGTCAAACGAGGCGAGCGCAAAGTCATCCGCCGGAAAATGGCCAGGCACCCAGTCCAGAATAACGTTAAGCCCCGCGGCGTGCGCGGCGTTGATAAAGTAGCGGAAATCCTCCCGGGTACCGAAGCGACGGGTGGGCGCGTACAGCCCGGTCGGCTGGTAGCCCCAGCTGCCGTCAAACGGATGCTCGTTAACCGGCAGCAGTTCGAGGTGGGTAAAGCCCATCCATTTGGCATACGGGACCAGCTGGTCGGCAAGCTCGCGATAGCTCAGCCAGAAGTTATTATCGGTGTGGCGGCGCCAGGAGCCGAGGTGTACTTCATAAATCGAGATCGGCGCATCAAACTGGTTAGCCTGCTTGCGCTCCGGCGGCTGTGCGACCTTTTCCGGCAGCCCGCAGATGAGCGAGGCGCTCTCCGGGCGCATTTGCGCTTCAAAAGCGTAAGGGTCGGACTTCACCCGCAGGTTGCCGTGGGCATCGATAAGCTCGAATTTATACAGCTGGCCGTTCAGCGCGCCGGGAACAAACAGCTCCCAGATGCCGGACTCTTTACGCAGGCGCATCGGGTGGCGGCGGCCGTCCCAGTAGTTAAACTGGCCGACGACCGATACCCGGCGGGCATTCGGCGCCCATACGGAGAAACGCGTACCGACCACGCCGTCCATGGTATCGGCATGCGCGCCCAGCGTTTCATAAGGACGCAGATGCGTGCCTTCCGACAGCAGCCAGACATCGAGATCCTGCAACAGCGGACCAAAACGGTACGGGTCATCAATCAGGTTCTGCTGCCCGTGCCAGGTGACGGCCAGCTGATAGCGAAAAGGATTTTTACGACGCGGCAGAACGCCGCTGAAGAAACCGCGCGAGTCGAGGCATTCCAGCTTGCCGACTTTGCGTCCGGTTTTTGGTTCAATGACCCACACATCGGTGGCATCGGGTAATAATGCACGAACTTCCAGCCCGGCGTCGGTGTAATGCATGCCAAGCACGGAAAAAGGATCCGCAAAATGGCCGGCGATAAGCGCATTAATCACGTCCTTATCAATACGATTAGACATGGTTTCATCCTGTTGTAGGTGTCGCCCTTTCCTGTATCCGGCGACTTTTTTTTGACCTGAACGGCGCAGCACGTTATGCGTCCCCCTGCTCCGTCCCACCTTCAGGTAAGGAGACATCGTGACTCCTTACTTAAAGCATAGCCAAGGCTGAGTTACCTCCGTTGGGAAAAATCTAACATTCGCGTTTACTCCTTGTATTACGCAAAAAAAAGGGGTGTTTCAACACCCCTTTTCTCATCTTGTGACGACTACGCCAGCTGTCTTAGCATGCGGCGGAGCGGCTCGGCGGCCCCCCACAGCAGCTGGTCACCAACGGTGAAGGCCGACAGATACTCCGGCCCCATGTTCAGTTTACGCAGGCGACCCACCGGGGTGGTCAGGGTGCCGGTAACGGCAGCCGGAGTCAGCTCACGCATGGTGATATCACGATCGTTCGGTACCACTTTGGCCCACGGGTTATGCGCGGCCAGCAGTTCCTCAACGGTCGGAATAGAAACATCTTTTTTCAGCTTGATGGTGAACGCCTGGCTATGGCAGCGCAGCGCGCCAACGCGAACGCAAAGGCCGTCTACCGGAATCGGTGAGGCGGTCGCGAGAATTTTGTTGGTCTCCGCCTGGCCTTTCCACTCTTCACGGCTCTGGCCGTTATCCAGCTGTTTGTCGATCCATGGGATCAGGCTTCCCGCCAGAGGAACGCCAAAGTTGTCTACCGCCAGCTCGCCGCTGCGGGTCAACGAGGTGACCTTGCGTTCAATATCCAGGATCGCGGAAGCCGGATCCGCCAGCTCAGCCGCAACATGGCTGTGAAGCTGGCCCATCTGGGTCAGCAGCTCGCGCATATGCCGCGCACCGCCGCCGGAAGCCGCCTGATAAGTCGCCACGCTAACCCACTCAACCAGATCCTGAGCAAACAGGCCGCCGAGAGACATCAGCATCAGGCTGACGGTACAGTTGCCGCCGACAAAGGTTTTAACGCCGTTGTTCAGACCGGCGGTGATAACGTCCTGGTTCACCGGGTCGAGAATGATGATGGCGTCGTCTTTCATGCGCAGCGAAGAGGCGGCGTCAATCCAGTAGCCCTGCCAGCCGCTTTCACGCAGCTTCGGGTAAATATCGTTGGTGTAATCGCCGCCCTGACACGTGACAATAATGTCCAGCGCCTTCAGTGCTTCCAGATCGAATGCATCCTGAAGCGTGCCACCGGTACTGCCACCAAAAGATGGAGCAGGCTGCCCCAGCTGGGAGGTGGAGAAAAAAACAGGGCGAATGGCATCAAAATCGCGCTCTTCAACCATGCGTTGCATGAGGACAGAGCCGACCATTCCGCGCCAGCCGATAAAACCAACATTTTTCATAACGTATTCCTGCGAGGTGTGTGCTGTTTGTTCCAGGCCAGTTTCCTACTGGTTAGTCCTTCACATTACAAAATGCAGCTAAAGTCGCAAGTGAAATTAATCAATGATTGCCAGGCAATCAGTAACGTAACTAATTTTGCATAGCGGCAGCCGTCGCTGGCCCCCCGGAATACCCTAATAATTATCAGGGAATTTATATCGCGAAGGAAATATTTTCCGCCGCTATTTTATTGATCAGGATTATGAATTACGGCAGAAATTCGGTTGTTTTACTCTTGCTAACCAAACCGGTTAAAGCCAGGCGTGGCGCGGGTTTGTGAGCCGTATGACGTTTATCGTATTTCTGATAGTGGCAGCTCGGGAGAGGGGGAAAGCTAAGGGTTTTCGATATAAGTAGAGCGGAAAAATTAACCCGGCATCGCCTCGCTCCGCCGGGTGTTTCACTTTGTCGTTTAACTCAATAGCGTAAACGCAATCATGCCGACAATCGCCCCGACGGTGCCGAGGATGGTTTCCATCATCGTCCAGGTCTTCAGCGTTTGCGCTTCGGTCGCGCCGGTAAACTTACCGAACAGCCAGAAGCCCGCGTCGTTAACGTGGCTGACGACAATAGAGCCGCCGGCGATGCAGATAGAGAGCGCCGCCATCTGCGCGCCGCTGTAGTGCAGCTGTTCGATAACCGGCATCACCAGCCCAACGGCCGTCAGGCAGGCAACGGTCGCGGAGCCCTGAATAATACGCACCGCCGCCGCCAGCACGAAGCAGGTGATGGCAATCGGCAGGCCCATACCGGTCAACGCTTCGCCGAGGGCAGGACCGACGCCAGAGTCGACCAGCACCTGTTTGAACACGCCGCCCGCACCGATGACCAGCAGGATAATGCCCGCAGGCTGGAGCGCATGACCGCAAATCTCCATCACCCGATCTTTGGCCATCCCCTGACGTACCGCCAGGCCATAGATAGCCACCAGGCACGCCACCAGAATCGCGGTAAACGGATGGCCGATAAACTCAAACCATTCGTAGGCGGTAGAGCCTTCCGGCACAAAGCGCGCGGCGATGGTTTTCAGGCCAACCAGCACCAGCGGCAGCAGAATCAGCGACAGGCTGAAGCCGAATGACGGCATTTTGCCTTCGCCGAGGTGCGGCTCGCTAATATCGTCCGGAATATGCAGCTCAACGTAACGGCTGATAAAGTTACCCCACAGCGGTCCGGCGATAATCATCCCCGGGATCGCGGCGCACAGGCCAATCAGGATCATCCAGCCAAAGTCGGCGTGCATCTGCGAGGCCAGCAGCATTGGCGCGGGCCCCGGCAGCAGGAACGCGGCCGCAGCGGCTACGCCAGCAAACAGCGGGATCACCAGCTTCACCAGGTTGGTGCCGGTGTGGCGCGCCATTGAGAAAGCCACGCTGATCAGCAGCACGATCGCCACTTCGAAAAACAGCGGCAGCGCGCAGATAAGTCCGGCCAGGCCTATCGCATAGTGGGCGCGATTGTGGCCGAAAGATTTCAGCATCTTAACGGCAATCTGGTCGACCGCGCCGGTTTCATGCAGGATCTTACCGAACATAGCCCCCAGCGCGACGACGATAGCCAGAAAGCCCAGCGTGCCGCCCATGCCTTTTTCCATCGTCGCCGCGATCTTGTCCAACGGCATTCCGGAAAAAAGCCCTGCTCCAATAGAAACCACCATCAAAGCCACGAAGGCATGCATACGCGCCTTCATCACTAAAAACAGCAGCAGCAAAACGGAGCCGACTGCTGTTAAAACAAGCGTTAATGTACTCACTATTTACTGCCTTTGTTGATCACCTCAATGGTGCTGGCGACCACGCCTTCCAATGACTGGTCGATATCGACGATTAAAACATCGTTTTCATCCGCGCCCGGTTCCTGCAGCGTTTCAAACTGCGTGACCAGCATCTGGGTTTTAAAGAAGTGGCCTTTACGCGCCTTCAGACGTTGTTCGATAACCTCGAAGTCGCCTTTCAGGTAGATAAATGAGAGGTTCGGGTTACCTTTACGCAGGATGTCGCGGTAGCTCTTTTTCAGCGCGGAGCAGACAATCAGCGACACTTTATTGGTACGCTGCATGGCAAACGCGGCATCGTTCAGCGCCTGCAGCCACGGGGTGCGGTCATCGTCATTTAACGGTTCGCCGGAAGCCATCTTGTTGATGTTGCTGCGCGGATGCAGAAAGTCGCCGTCGAGAAACGCGGCGTGCAGTTGATGCGCCACTTCGCTGGCGACAGCGGATTTGCCGCTGCCGGAAACGCCCATCAGGACATAGATGTGGTGATCATGGTTAGTCGTGCTCAAAGCTTCCTCCCACTGGACACATACGCGCAGCCTGGCAGCGTTTAACGGCGTGGAATACTGGCGTACAGATTAATTGTTACGGGTAACTGTTATCGGTAACATTGTCATGCCGGAGTTGTGGAGAAGCAATAACCATTCGTGCCAGATGTGAATATGTGTGATCTACTTCAAATTTGTCAGTTTAAATAGATCCGCCCGGTGACAATGTGAAACCTAAATCTAACATCTTAGGCGTCACCGCTTCACCGCGAATACGCGCCAGCAGTCGTTCAGCACCAATCCGCCCCATCCGCTCGCGCGGCGTCAGCACGCTGGCCAGACGCGGCTCCATCACCTGGCCGATATCGTGGCCGTGGAAACCGGCAATCGCCATATCGTCAGGGATTTTAAGCCCCAGCCGCTGGCACTCAAACGCCGCGCCGACCGCAAGGTCATCGTTGGTACAGAAAATGCCGTCAAGCTGCGGATATTCGCGACGCGCCTGGCGCATCAGCTCAATCCCCGATGAATAAGAGGAAGACTGCTCAACCATCACGCTGTAGGGCGTCATTCCGGCATCAAGCATCGCCTGCTCATACCCCTTCTGTTTGATGATAGTACGTTCATCAAGACGTGCGCCAAGATAGGCAACGTGACGATGGCCATGATTGATAATCGCCGCGGTCATCTGCCGGGCCGCTTCAAAGTTATCAAAGCCGACGGCGATATCGAGGCACGGCGACTGGCTGTCCATCAGCTCCACAACCGGGATACCCGCCACTTCAATCATCTTCAGGGTGCGCGGCGTATGGGTTCGTTCGGTAAGGATCAGGCCGTCAATATTCCAGGAAAGCATGGATTCCAGGCGTTTTTCTTCCATTTCCGGCTTATAGCCGTAGTGCGCCAGCATCGTCTGGTAACCGAAAGAGTCGGTCACGCTTTCAATACCGCGCAGCACTTCTGAGAAAACCTGGTTAGTTAACGAGGGCAGCAGCACGCCAATAGCGCGGCTGGTGGCATTCGAGAGGATGTCGGGGGCGCGATTAGGAATATAACCCAGTTCATCGAGAGCAACGGCTATCTTGCCACGCAGCGCTTCGGAAACCTGTTCCGGGTTACGTAAGTAGCGACTGACCGTCATTTTGGTCACGCCGACAAGATCGGCTACATCCTGAAGTACGGGTCTTTTCTTTTTCATCGTCCTGACTGCGATCAACGGGGAAACATTTTCTCAGTTTATCACGGACAAAGCGCAACCTTCCCTAACATCAGGGAAGGTTGCGCAATTTATTTAGACCCGAACGGAGAACGATCAGACGGGCGGCAGATCGAACAGCAGAATTTCGCTATCGCCGTCGGCGTGTACGGAAATCGCCTGCTCGTCCCAAATGGCCAGGCCATCGCTGGTGGTGGCCTTCGTTCCGTTGATGGTGACTTCACCTTTCACCACCTGGATCCACACCCGCCGTTCAGCGGCAATCTGGTGCACCGACTGCTCGTCTTTCAGTAGCGCCCAGCGGTACAGTTCCATATCCTGGTACACCTTCAGCGAACCTTCGCGGGCATCCGGCGAAAGTACCAGCTGTTTGCCCTGCGCGGCGTCAAAGCGGCGCTGTTCGTAGCGCGGCGTGATGCCATTTTTTTCCGGCATAATCCAGATCTGATACAGATGCAGTTTTTCCGTGTTGCTTGGGTTGTACTCCGAGTGACGAATCCCGGTACCCGCACTCATGATCTGGAACTCACCCGCCGGCACCTGCTCTTTATTCCCCATGCTATCCTGGTGCTCAACGGCCCCTTCCAGCACGTAGGTCAGGATTTCCATGTCCTTGTGCGGATGGGTACCGAAGCCCTGGCCTGCATCAATCACGTCGTCATTGATCACCCGCAGCGCCGAGAAGCCCATAAAGTTAGGGTCGTAATAGTTCGCGAAAGAGAAAGTATGCCAGGAATCCAGCCAGCCGTGGTTAGCGTGGCCGCGTTCGTTAGCTTTGCGTAAGTAGATCATGTTGCACCCCCGTATGTTTTCGATGGGATAAGTGTGGACCCAATCCCCTGGCGATCATAGAGGGTGAAAATTGACTCCTCTGTTCAAAAAATATGAACGAGTGCAGAGGAGCCATGAGGGCTTATCGGGTAAGGGTAATCGTGGCCGGAGATGGCTGTTCAAAGCCGCGTTCGAGGATCTCCAGATTCGTGAGAACGTCAGATTCCTTGACGAAATTTGGCTGACCGTTAACGAGGGTTTCATACAGCGAATCATAGACCCGCCCATAGTCGCCGGTTTCAAGCGGGATCTCTTCCCGTACGGTTTCGCCCGCCTCATTGACGTACTCCAGCAGACCAACCGTCTCGTCCGCGCCGAATCCCGGCTCGCCCGGCATAATATTGGCCTTCAGGCTGGTCTCCTGCTGGTCGATACCGTATTTAATAAACGACCCTTTATGGCCATGGACGATGAATTTTGGGTAGGGCAGCTTCACCAGATGGCTGGTTTTGACAATCGCCTTCAGGTTGCCGTAGAACAGCTGGGCCTCAAAGGTATCGTCCGGATTGGCCTTGTTGCGCAGGCTACGGATGTCGTAAGAGACATGGTCAGGGCGACCGAACAGGGAGATAATTTGGTCCAGGGTATGGACGCCCAGGCCGTAAAACGTGCCGTCCTGAGGCAGGCCGGGTTTCCCTCCATCTACCGGGCGATAGTTGTCAAAATGGTTTTCAATCTCGACGATCTCGCCCAGCTTTCCGCTCTCAATCACTTTCTTCGTGGTCAGGAAGCAGGAGTCGAAGCGACGATTCTGGTACGGCGTGACCGTCAACCCCTTGCTTTTCGCCAGGGCGAATAGCGTTTTTGCCTCATCAAGGGTCGGGGTAAAGGGCTTTTCGACCAATACATTTTTGCCCGCCTCCAGCGCCCTTTTGGCATAGGCAAAATGACTGTCCGCGTGGGTGCACACAATCACCAGCTTGACCTGCGGATCGTTAAGCACTTCGTCGAGGTCGCTGGTGAAGTGAATATGCGAGTATGCCGGTGCCTGTTCCTCTGGCTTTGCGCTGCGGCGAAAGATATGCGCCACGTGCCAGCGGTCTTTTCGGTGCAGGACATAGGGAAGATGGTAGCGGGTGGTGCTTTTGCCGAATCCAATAAATGCGCAGTGCAAAGTCATAACGCGGTCCTTTGTTAGGTCTCTGCTATTAACCATAGCGCAAGCTGGCTGCGAACTTAACCCCTTCAATAAGTGTGCCAAATTCTTAAATGTAAAATTTAACGCCCAAATTCATTGACCCTACGGCCTAAATTCTGGATAAGAGGGCCCTCGGGAAAAGAACGTTTTTTATCCAGCGCGTGGGAGCATGACGCCGTATCGCGCTCGCCGTTTCCCAAAACACGATGACTAAAGGAGTAGCCATCTCGTTCGTATGGAAAGCAAGTATATTGCCCTGAATAGCGCCCTTCTCTTTTGGCTGCTTGGCCTGATGGCCTGGTGCTGCGAATCCACGTATCTGGCCTGGCTATCGGGCTCTTTCTCCTTGTCATCTTTCGTTTTTCATTTTCAATATCATCGGATTAACCATATGTTTAAAAAGAATAAAAACATTGAAGCGACGCCACAGACGGCGGCTACGCCGGTACTCAACAGCGCATCCCCGTTAGCCGTTTCCCGCAAACCTGCCGCCACGGTTATCGCCAGCGGCATCCGCTTTGACGGCAATATTATCGCCGAGGGAGATGTCGATATTTACGGTACCGTAAGCGGCAATATCGACGCCGAAGAGAGCCAGATTAAGATTATGGCCGGAGGCCTGGTCGAGGGAAATATCACCTGCCGCGAGCTGATTATCGACGGCTGCATCCTCGGTCAGTGCCGCAGCGAGACGATTGAAATCGATAAGAACGGCCAGGTCACCGGTACGTTGGCCTACCGCACGCTGGCCATTAACAAGGGCGGCGTTTTTTCCGGCCAGGCAGAGCTGCTGCCTGCGGCGGCAGATAAGAGCAACGTGGTGGGATTCATCACAGATACCGCGGTAGAAACGAAAGAGAGAGCGGAAGCGCATACTGCCGAAGCGGCGCAGTAGCGTCTTCGGGTGCAGGCTGAAAAAAAAGCAAAAAAAAGCCAGCACCCGGCTGGCTAAAGTAATACTGGAAGCAATGTGAGCAATGTCGTGCTTTCAGGCTTTCCGCAAGGTCTCCCTGAATGCAGAGCAATAATAATCATTCTCATTCGCACTTGTCCACCTCTTTTTGCAAAAAATAGTCGTTGATCCCTCTTTTAAAGTCAGTGATGTTTAGAAGGACGATTAACCTATCAAGGAAAATGAAGAATGAGCGACATAGTGATACGTCACGCCGAGCCACGGGATGCTGAACCTTTACGCCAGATAACTGCGCATCCGGAGGTCTATCACGACACGCTACAGCTCCCTCATCCTTCTATGGAAATGTGGCAGGAACGCCTGCTACCGAAACCCGGTAGCCGTCATCTGGTCGCGACAATCGACGAACAGGTGGTGGGCCACCTCAGGCTCAGCATCGAACCCAGCCCTCGTCGCAGCCACGTGGCGACCTTTGGCGTCAGCGTTGCCGCGCAGGCGCACGGCCGTGGCGTAGGCAGCGCGCTGATGCGAGAGATGATTAATCTCTGTGATAACTGGCTGCGCGTCGATCGTATTGAATTAACCGTGTTTACGGACAACCCATCCGCGATGGCGCTTTACCGCAAATTTGGCTTTATTGTAGAAGGGACCGGCAAGCAATACGCCCTGCGCAACGGCGAATATGTCGATGCCTACTTTATGGCGCGGCTGAAGGGGTGACGCTCAACTAACCCTCTCCCGGCAGGGAGAGGGTCGGAGTGAGGCTAAACCTAATACCCTGCCGTTAAATCATCCGGGGAACGCGGATCGGATGCGCCGTACAGCATGCCGTCCGGGCCAACCATAATACTCTGGGTGCTGCCCATCGCCTCTTTCACCGCCACTTTCTGCCCTTTGCTCTCCAGCAGCTTCAGCGTATCCGGGCTAAATCCCTTTTCTACACGCAGTTCGTCCGGCAGCCATTGATGATGGAAGCGCGGGGCGTTGGTGGCTTCCGCGACGTTCATTCCGAAATCAATGGTATTCACCACCATCTGCAGGACGGTGGTGATGATGCGGCTGCCGCCGGGGCTACCGGTCACCAGCCAGGTTTTGCCATCTTTCACCACAATCGTTGGCGACATCGACGACAGCGGACGTTTTTTCGCCTCGACGGCGTTGGCGTCACCGCCCACCAGCCCGTAGACGTTTGGCACGCCGGGTTTAGCTGAGAAATCATCCATCTGATTATTCAGCAGAATGCCGGAGTTCCCCGCCACGATGCCGGTTCCAAATGTCGTATTCAGCGTATAGGTCACGGCAACGGCGTTACCGTCCTTATCCACCACCGAGAAATGAGTGGTCTGATTGCTTTCATACGGCGCCAGCTTACCGGGGCGAATCTGGCTCGACGGCTTCGCCTTATTGATATCAATCTGCTCAGCAATCGATTTGGCGTACGCTTTGCTGGTCAGCGCCTGCCACGGCACCTTGACGAAGTCCGGATCGCCAAGGTATTCCGAACGGTCGGCATAGGCGTGCTTTTCGGCTTCCGCCATCACCTGCATGGCGTCGGCGCTGCCGAAGCCGTACTTATGCATATCGAAGTTTTCGAGGATATTCAGGATCTGCACGATATGAATGCCCCCGGACGATGGGGGCGGCATCGAGAACACCTGATAGCCGCGATACTCGCCGCTCACCGGCGTACGTTCGACCGCTTTGTAATTCGCCAGATCCGCTTTGGTGATAAGCCCGCCGTTATTCTTCATCTCAGCGGCAATCTGGTCGGCAATCGCGCCTTTATAGAAGGCATCCGGCCCCAGCTCGGCAATCAGCTCCAGGCTTTTCCCCAGCTGTTTTTGCACCAGCTTATCGCCCTTTTTCAGCGGCTCGCCGTTTTTCCAGAAGATAGCCCGGCTGTTGGCATGGTCGGGGATCACTTCGCTGCCGTAGGTTTTCAGGTCGTCGGCCAGCGCATCATTTACCGTGAAGCCCTCTTCGGCCAGCTTAATCGCCGGGCGAATCACTTTGTTGAGCGGCATCGTGCCGTATTTTTCCAGCGCGAGGGAGAACCCGGCTACGGTGCCCGGCGTGCCGGAAGCCAGATGCGAGGTCAGCGATTTCTTGCTGTCCGGGTTGCCCTGATCGTCGAGAAACATATCCCGGGTGGCCTGTTCCGGGGCCATCTCGCGGAAGTCGATCGCCGTGGTATTACCGTCTTTGGTCCGCAGCATCATAAACCCGCCGCCGCCGATATTACCGGCCTGCGGATGGGTGACCGCCAGCGCGTAGCCCACCGCCACGGCGGCATCGACCGCGTTGCCGCCCTGACGCAGAATATCCACGCCTACCTTCGTTGCCAGCGCGTCCACCGAGGCCACCATCCCCTGCTGAGCGCGGACCGGGTGAAAAACATCTTCCTCTACGCCATAAGATACCGGCGGAGGGGCGGGATCTGCCGCGACGGTAAAACTGCCGCCCGCCAGCAACGCAGCGATGACCACCTGACGCCAGAGCGTTGTTTTTATCATTGTCATACTCCTGAATGATGTTTTTATTTACCCATAATCCTGGATGATAAGTCTTAAAAAATCATTGTTGCGCCGGAAAGGGAGTAAACTTAAGCGATCCCACGAAGTGAGGAGAGAACAATGAAAGCAATGTTATATCTGGCGGCGCTTCTGCCTCTGAGCGTCATGGCGCAGCCGATCAATATCGACAATAACCCCAATCAGCCGGGGTACGTGGTGCCCAGCCAGCAGCGGATGCAAAATCAGATGCAGACCCAGCAAATGCAGCAGCAAAACAATCTTAAGCAGAGTATTCAAAGCCAGTCGCGCGCGCAGCAGCAGCATCTTCAGACGCAGTTGAATAACGATCGGCAGCGGGTACAGCAGAATAACAATCTGACCCGTGAGCAGCCTCTCCCTAACACCAACGGTGGGATGCTGCAGCGCCAGACGACCCCGTAAGGGCCGCCTGACGCAGAAGCGGATTACGCCGGGAAGTTGGGGCCGATGACGTCAATCGCATCGGTGCAGATGCTGTCCACGCCCCAACGCAGCAGCTCGACGGCGCGCTGCGGTTTGTTAACGGTATAGACCAGAATATGCAGGCCCGCGGCCTTCAGGCTCGCCACGCGCGCTTCATCCAGCAGCTTATGGTTGAGGTGAATAGAGACGCAGCCGAGACGCGAGGTCAGTTCGCGCCAGTCGTTGCGCCACTCATCCAGCAGCAGCCCGCGCGGCAGTTCGGGCACCGCCTCCTGCGCGGCTTCCAGCGCATCAACGTCAAACGATGAGAGCAGCGGCGGCGTCATCCCCTGCCACAGCTCACGCGCCGCCAGCGCCACCGCTTTGCCGGTCAGCGGCCCGGTGCCGGTGGTCGGTTTAATTTCGATATTGGCCATCATGCCGTGCTGACGGCAGCGGTCGGCCACCTCGCTCAGCAGCGGCAGCGGCTCGCCTTTGAACTCGCCGCTGTACCAGCTGCCGGCATCCACTTTTAGCAGATCGTTCCACGCCAGTTCGCCCGCCACGCCCCAGCCGTTGCTGGTGCGTTCGAGATTGTCATCGTGCAGTAAAAAAATCTGCCCGTCTTTCGATAACTTAGCGTCAAACTCAATCATCGTATGGCCGTAACGAGCGCCGGTATCGATGGCCGCCAGGGTATTTTCCGGGGCCAGTTTACCGCCGCCGCGGTGGGCGACGATATGAGGATAAGGCCAGTGACTCATGCGCGTTGTCCTGTTTCACTATCAAAAAGATGCAGACTTTCCTGCGGCAGATGCAGCCACAGGGTGCTGCCCGCCTGCGGACGCTGCTGGTGCGGCAGCCGGACCACCAGCTTTTGCTCGCCCCAGCGCCCGTGGGCGAGGTTATCGGCACCTAAAATTTCCAGCGTATCCATCACCAGCGGTACGCCACCTTCCGCCTCGGAGCTTAATGCAAAATGTTCCGGACGGATACCCAGGGTCATCTTACGCCCGGCATAGCGGCGATGCTCGCTGTTGATGGGTAAAAGCATCCCGCCCTCAAGCTCGAAGCGGCTACCGTCGTCGCTGACCCGGCCTTCCAGCAGGTTCATTGCCGGGCTGCCGATAAAGCTCGCCACAAAGCGGCTGGCCGGTTTTTCGTAGACCTCGACCGGCGTACCAATCTGCTCGGCGATGCCTTTATTCATCACCATCACCCGCTGCGCGAGGGTCATGGCTTCCACCTGATCGTGCGTCACGTACAGCGAGGTGGTTTTCAGCCGACGGTGCAGCAGCTGCAGCTCCAGACGCATCTGCACGCGCAGTTTGGCATCGAGGTTGGAGAGCGGCTCATCAAACAGGAATACCGCCGGGTCGCGCACGATAGCCCGCCCCATCGCCACGCGCTGGCGCTGGCCGCCGGAGAGTTCGCGCGGACGGCGCTTCAGCAGGCCGTCCAGCTCCAGAATGCGCGCCGCTTCCTGGACACGTTCGGCAATTAATCCTTTACCTAAACCGCGAATTTTCAGGCCCCACGCCATATTCTCTTCCACGCTCATATGCGGGTAGAGGGCGTAGTTCTGGAACACCATCGCAATACCGCGATCTTTCGGTTCCATTTCGGTGACGCGCTTGCGGTCGATCCAGATATCGCCGCTGGTGACCCGCTCCAGGCCCGCCACCATGCGCAGCAGGGTTGATTTTCCGCAGCCCGAGGGACCCACCATCACAATAAATTCGCCGTCCGCGACGTCCAGCGTCAGCGGCTGGATCACCTGGGTTTTGCCATCCCAGCTTTTGGTTACTGCCTGTAGCTTAAGTCCTGCCATTTTATTTCTCACTATCCACTAGACCACGCACAAACGCGCGCTGCATGGCTAAAACGATGACAACCGGAGGAATCAGCGTAAGCAGCATCGCCGCCATCACCTGATTCCACTGCGTGGTACCCTGGCCGATGGCGATCATCCCTTTAATGCCCGCGACCGCCGTGCCGAGATTCACGTCGGTAATGATCAGCAGCGGCCACAGATACTGGTTCCAGCCGTAGATAAAGGTGATGACGAACAGCGCCGCCAGGTTGGTTTTCGACAGCGGCAGCACGATGTCGCGGAAGAAGCGCATCGGCGACGCGCCGTCGATACGTGCGGCCTCTATCAGCTCGTCCGGCAGGGTCATAAAGAACTGGCGGAACAGGAAGGTGGCGGTCGCCGAAGCCATCAGCGGCAGGGTGAGCCCGGCATAGCTGTCGAGCATTTTCAGGTTGGCGATCACTTCCACCGTCGGGAAAATACGCACCTCAACCGGCAGCATCAGCGTGATGAAGATCATCCAGAAGAACAGGTTGCGCAGCGGAAAACGAAACCAGACGATGGCGAAAGCGGAGAGCATCGAGACCGTAATTTTGCCCACCGTGATGCCGAAGGCCATGATGAAGCTGTTGAGCATCATCAGCCAGAACGGCGCGCTATTGGCCCCTACGCCGTTCACCCAGATAAACTTCATGTTTTCGAGCAGATGGCCGCCGGGAATCAGCGTCATCGGCGTATCAAAAACCGCTTTACTGTCCAGCGTCGCCGCGACAAAGGCGACATACAGCGGGAACAGAATGACCGCGATCCCTAAAATCAGCATGGTATGGCTGAAAATCGTCAGCCCGCGTCGATTCTCAATCATTGGTAGCGCACCTTTCGTTCAACGTAGCGGAACTGCACCACCGTCAGAATAATGACGAGGAACATCAGCACCACCGACTGGGCGGCGGAAGCGGAAAGGTCGAGCCCGGCAAAACCTTCACGGTAGATCTTATAAATCAGCGTTGTTGTCGCCTGAACCGGCCCGCCGCCGGTTGCGGCATCGATAACCGGGAAGGTATCAAAGAAGGCGTATACCAGGTTCACCACCAGCAGGAAGAAGCTCACCGGGGCGATCAGCGGCAGCGCCAGCCTGAAGAAGCGGCGAACCGGGCCGGCGCCGTCAATCGCGGCGGCTTCTACCAGCGAGCGGGGAATAGATTGCAGCGCGGCGAAGAAGAACAGGAAGTTGTAACTAATCTGCTTCCAGACCGAGGCGAAAACCACAAGGAACATCGCCTGACCGCTGTTCTGCGCGTGGTTCCAGTCGTAGCCCATCTCACCGAGGAGATGCGTAATCAGCCCGCGTCCGGGGTTGAACAAGAAGATCCATAGCACCGCCGCCACCGCGGGCGCAACGGCATAGGGCAGGAGCATCAGCGTCTGATAGAAGCGGCTGCCGCGCACCACGTAATCCACCAGCGCGGCGAAAAACAGCGAGATCAGCAGGCCGCTGACGGTAACCATCGTGCTGAACTTAATGGTGGTCCAGAAGGAGTCCAGGTAGTACGGGTCCTGGAAGAGGGCTAAAAAGTTATCCAGGCCAACAAACTGGCTGGAGAGCCCAAACGGATCGACGCTCTGCAGTGAATACCACAGCGCTTCGCCCGCGGGCCAGATAAAAAAGATGACGGTGATAACCAGCTGCGGCGCGACCAGCACATAGGGCAGCCAACGCGAGCGGAACACCGGACGGGATGATGACATAGTTAAACTCTGAGTTGGTTTCCCCTCATCCCGGCCCTCTCCCTAAACGGGCGAGGATGAAAAGACGGCTCCGGGCGATCCCCTCTCCCCGACGGGGAGAGGGTGAGGGGCTGGCTATAAGATTACGACCTGGTTGACTGCTCGAAACGGCGCAGCAGCTGATTACCGCGCTCAACCGCGGCGTCCAGCGCCTGCTGAGGCGTTTTCTTCCCGGTCCATACGCTTTCCAGTTCTTCATCCACGATGGTGCGAATCTGCGGCATATTGCCCAGGCGCAGACCTTTGGTGAACGGCAGCGGCGGCTTGTTCAGCATCTGGCGCGTCGCGATATCGGCACCGGGGTTCTTATCATAGAAGCCCTGTTCGCGGGTCAGGTTGTAAGCGGCGGTGGTAATCGGCAGATAGCCGGTTTTCTGATGCCATTCGGCGGCGTTTTCCGGCTTAGTCAGGAAATCGAGGAATTTGGCGACGCCGGTATAGGTTTCTTTGTCTTTACCCTGCATCACCCACAGGCTGGCCCCGCCGATAATGGCGTTTTGCGGCGCGCCCTTCACGTCGGCGTCGTACGGCATCATCCCTACGCCATAGTTGAACTTCGCGTACTGGCGAATATCCGCGAGGGAGCCGGAAGAGGCGGTGGTAATGGCGCAGTCGCCGTTATAGAACTTCTCGGTGGATTCGTCTTTACGCCCGAAGTAGCTGAAGTCGCCTTTCTTGTTCAGTTCTTCGAGCAGAGCGATATGCTTCACCTGCTCCGGCTTGTTGAACTCCAGTACCGCATCGGTACCGTCGAAGCCGTTGTTTTTGGTCGCCACCGGCAGGCCGTGCCAGGCGCTGAAGTTTTCAATCTGAATCCAGCCCTGCCAGCCGCTGGCGTAGCCGCATTTCATCCCGGCAGCTTTCAGCTTCGCGGTATACGCCGCCAGATCCTGCCAGGTTTTCGGCGGCTGTTCCGGATCTAATCCGGCTTTTTTAAAGGCGTCTTTGTTGTAGTACAGCACCGGCGTGGAGCTGTTAAACGGCTGGGAGAGCAGATGGCCGGTTTTCGAGTCGGTGTAATAACCGGAGACGGTTGGCACGAACTGCGTTTCATCAAACTGAATGCCCGCATCGCTGAACACCTGATAGACCGGCTTAATCGCCTTCGAGGCCATCATCGTCGCGGTGCCGACTTCGTAAACCTGCAGAATAGCCGGGGCGTTGCCGGTACGGAAGGCGGCGATGCCGGCGCTCAGGCTCTGCTCATAGTTGCCTTTATACACCGGAACAATTTTGTAGTCCGGGTTGGCTGCGTTGAAACGTTGCGCCAGTGAATCAACTTCTTTACCCAACTCCCCTTCCATCGAGTGCCAGAACGGGATAGTGGTTACCGCCAGGGCTTGTCCGGCAAATGCCAGGCTGAGCGCCAGTCCTAAAGCTGTATGTCGTAACGATATCATCGGTTATCTCTCTTGTTGTTCCGGATGCGCGATTTCACGCGTTTTATGTTCGCGGGGGTAACATGACATGCTCGAATGACAGAAAAATAACTATTGCATTACAAAAATATTACAATAAATTGGCAAAAACATGATGAAACGGTGAAAAAAAAGTGGCAGGGAAATGGCAAAGCGAAAAAGAGAGGTGGTGCAGGCTACAGATAAGCGGGGATCTGTAGTTAAATAGGGGGCGTTAAACAGCACTCTCCGGCGAGCCGTCATAAGGAAAAATATGAAGACGCTTCATAAACCTACCGAACGCGTTTTACTCATTCTGGAAACCTTAGCCAACGCGGACGGAATGACGCTTTCCGAGCTATCGCTCAAAACGGATATTTCGAAGGGAACCATTTTCCCGATCCTCAAATCGCTGCAGTACCGGAAATATATCAGCCACGACGATCGCAACGGCATATATACGCTGGGGATCTCGTGCGCGGTTCTGGCCAGCTCAACGGTGGAAAAAGAGTTCTGGCTGAAAACGATCAATAGCGAAATGCACGCGGTGGTCAATGAATGCAATGAAGTTTGCCAGCTCGGCATTCTGGATGACGCCTGGGTGCTCTATGTTGATAAAGTTCAGGGCGACCAAACCGTGCAGCTGGTCTCTAAGGTAGGGACTCGCCTTCCGGCGATCTGCTCTGCCCTGGGCAAGGCGCTGCTGCATAAGCACCGCGACGAAGAGATCCTGGAGCTCTATCCGCAGGGTTTTCCTTCCGTTACCGCCCGCAGCGTAACGAATATGGCTCAGCTTCGTCAGCAGCTGGAATGGGTCGCCGCCAACGGTTATGCCATGGACGATCGGGAAATCAACGACGATACCATCTGCTTTGCCGTCCCCCTGCTGCAGAAAGGCATTATTCTGGCGGCGATCAGCGTCTCATTGCCCTCTTTCCGCGCCAGCGATGAAAAAACGCAGCAGGTTATTCGCGCGTTAAAAGAGGCAAAGGGTCGTATCGAAAGCGTGCTGAATAAGCTGCCTGATATTAAAAATTACTGATTTATTCGCCCACGATGCCGTCGGAATTGTGATTACCCACACAATACCGATATTTAATGATCCGCCGTGACGCCCGTCTCTTCTGCATAATTCCCCATCTATTCATTGATTTAATCAATTATCCGCACGACTTTGGCGCCATTTGACTTCACGTCGATGGCGTGTTTACTTATGCTTAATCGCAAATACAAACAGTGTTTGTATATACGAACAACAAAGAGGTTGAATATGCAAAGTCGTTACATCACCCCGGCAATAACGGTTTTTGATGAGCAGGGCAGGCTGGATCCTGACGGAAATTTTCGCCTGTACGATTTTATTAAAAACAGCGTATCGGGATTTGTCGTCATGGGCAGTACCGGCGAGTTTTTCTCGCTGGATATGAAAACATCCCGTCAGATAATTCAAATGGCGGCAGAGTTCCCGCGCGAGGGAATAAAGGCCTATGCGGGTACCAGCCGCATGGATATTGACGAGTGCGTAGAGCTGGCAAACTATGCAGATGAGTGCGGGCTGGATGGCGTCATGATTATCAGCCCGTGGTACTTCCGCCTGACTGATGAAGGCATTTATACATTTTATAGCCAGATTGCCCGCCGCACCGCCGCCAAAATATTCATCTATAACTTTCCGGAGCGCACCGGCTATTCCGTCTCGCCGGAGGTCTGTTTACGACTCGCCAGCGAGTTCCCAAATATTGTCGGTCTTAAAGACACCATTCCGGACACCAATCACACGTCGCAGGTGATTCGCCAGGTAAAATCTGAACTACCGTATTTTGAAGTCTATGCCGGTTATGACAATAACTTCGCGCACAATGTCCTGGCGGGGGGCGATGGATGTATTGGCGGGTTATCCAATATTTGCCCTGAAATATTCCGCGACTGGATGCAGGCATTTAACGATAACGATGTGCAGAAAATTTCGCGGTATCAGCAAAAAGTGGATGGGTTAATGGATATTTACGCGGTTAACGATCCGTTCATTCCAACATTTAAAAAAGCGTTACAGCTGCGCGGAATTATTCAGTCCGACCGCTGCACGCCACCGTTTAGCTCGCTCGCCACCTGCCAGACCGAAAGTATTCTGCGGATACTTTCCCGCGCTGGTATTGAAATTAATGCCTGACCCCCACGCGGAGGTATTATGAAAACCATCACAGCTTACGACAATCCGGCCCTCAATTCCGCGATTACCAAATCATGGAAGCGCCTGGTGCCACTGATGTTTATTTTGTACTTCATCGCCTTTATCGACAGGGTGAACGTGGGATTCGCCAAAGAGGCGATGCAGGTGGATATTGGGCTCTCCAATTCCGCCTTCGCCCTCGGCGCGGGGATCTTTTTCGCCGCCTATGCGCTGTTTGGTATTCCCGCTAACCTGATTCTGAATAAAATCGGCGCGCAAAAATGGTTAAGTATCACCACCGCGCTGTGGGGCATTCTCTCTGCCCTCACCGGACTGGTGCAGACGGAAACCCAGTTTATTGTTCTGCGCTTTTTACTGGGGTTAGGCGAAGCCGGTTTTTATCCCGGTATTCTGCTGCTGGCCTCAATCTACTTTCCCAATAAAGTTCGCGCCTCCGTCGTCGGTATCTTCGTGCTCGGCGTGCCGCTGGCATTAACCTTAGGCTCGCCCATCTCCGGGGCGCTTCTGGAAATGCACGGCTTCCTCGGCAAACCCGGCTGGTTCTGGATGTTCTTTATCGAAGGCATTCCGGCGGTCATCATGGGGATCTTCGCCTGGTTCTGGCTTGATGATACGCCGGCCAAAGCGCGATTCCTGAACGACGAAGAGAAAAAGGCGCTGATTGCTCAGCTTCAGCAGGAGCAGCGGCAGACGGAAACCAGCAGCGTCGGCACCGCCCTGAAAAGCCTGAAAGTCTGGCACCTGGCGCTGATCTACGGCACCATCCAGATCAGCGTTTACGGGCTGATGTTCTTCCTGCCTTCGCAAGTCGCCTCGCTAATGGGCTCCACCCTCGGCTTTAAGGAGTCGCTGGTCGCCGCCATTCCGTGGGCCTGCTCCGCCGTCGGCGTCTATTACATTCCGCGTCTGGCGGACAAAATGCCGGCCCGTCGGGTGCTGATTTCAGTCATCTGTATGCTGGCGGCGGCGCTGGGGCTGTTTGTTTCTGCCTGGTCCGGCCCGGTACTCGCCATTGCCGCGCTCTCGCTGTCGGCCATCGGCTTCCTCTCCGTGCAACCTATCTTCTGGACTTTCCCGGCGCAGATTGTGTCAGGCTCGGCGCTGGCCGCCAGTATCGGCTTTTGCACCACCATGGGCGCATTTTGCAGCTTCCTCGCGCCGCTGATTCGCGTTGAGGTCGATGCCTTCTTCGGCAACGATTCGGCGGGTCTGGTCGCCCTGTCGCTCATCACCGTCTGCTGCGCGCTGCTGATTGCCGCCCTTGCCGGCAGAAAAGCGACAAACGGCGTCGCGGTCCCCCATCACTAAGTCCTGATGCGCTTATAACAAAGGATAATGAACATGCAGACCATCTTAAAAATTGACCCTACCGATAACCTGATCGTTGCGCTGCAGGACTTACGCAAAGAGCAGCGGGTTCACTGGAACGATGAAGCCTACGTTCTGCGTAGCGATGTCAAAGCCAAACATAAATTCGCCACCGAGGATATTGCGCCCGGCGATATCGTGTCGCTGTACGGCGTTCCGGTCGGCAAAGCGACGCGCCCCATCACCCGCGGCGAAGCCATTACCACTGAGAATATCAAACACTACGCGGCCCCGGTTTCGCTTGACGACGTCGCGCCCTATGACTGGCAGCAGCCGGATGTTTCCGCCTGGCAGCAGCGGACTTTCAAGGGCATAGTTCGCGAAGATGGCCGGGTCGCCACCGCGAACTACTGGCTGGTCATTCCGCTGGTATTCTGTGAAAACCGCAACGTTCAGCGCGTCACCGATGCGCTGAACGACGCCCTCGGCTACGCCAATAACGGCCTGAAAAATTTTGCTCGCCAGGTGACGTCGGCAGGAGCATTAAACGATACCCGGCATCTGCCCTTCCCGCATCTTGACGGCATCCGCTGTATTACCGTCAATTCCGGCTGCGGCGGCGCCACCTCGGACAGCATGACGATGTGCGACGTGCTGGCCGCCTATTCCGATCATCCCAACGTTCTTGGCGTGACGGTCTTTGCCCTCGGCTGTGAAAAAGCGCGGATTGTTGATTTCAACGCCGCGCTGGCGAAGCGCAACCCGAATTTCAACAAACCGATTATTTACTTCAGACAGCAGGACTGGAGTAGCGAAGAAAAAATGATGCAGGATGCGTTGACTGAAACCTATAACGCGATCCGCGAAGCCCCCGTCGCCGAGCGGCAGGACGTCCCGCTCTCCCACCTCAAAATCGGCGTGAAGTGCGGCGCTTCTGACGGGTTCTCGGGGATCAGCGCTAACCCGGCGATGGGCGAAGTGTCGGATCGTCTTGTCGCCCTCGGCGGCGCGTCGGGGCTGGCGGAATTCCCCGAGCTGTGCGGCGCTGAAGGGGATATCGTGCAACGCTGCGCGACCCGCGAGCTGAAAGAGAAGTTTTTGTCGCTGATGAAAAACTATGAGCATGTCGCGAACTTCTTCGGTACCACCATCGCCGATAATCCCAGCCCGGGAAACATTGCCGATGGGCTGATCACTGACGCCATCAAATCCGCCGGCGCGGCGAAAAAAGGCGGCAGAGCGCCGGTAAGCGCGGTATGCGACTACGCCGAACCGATGGGAGAAAGCGGCCTTTCGCTGGTCTGCACGCCGGGCAACGATGTGGACGCGGTAACGGGCCTGGTCGCGGCGGGGTGCAACGTGGTGATCTTCTCAACCGGGTTAGGTACGCCGACGGGGAACCCTATCGTTCCGGTGCTTAAGGTTTCAACCAACTCCGCGCTGGCGAAAAAGATGCCGGATATTATCGATTATGACTGCGGGCCGATTATCGAAGGCACGCCGCTGGCGGACATCGCCGACGGCCTGTTTGAGAAAATCATCGCCACCGCCAGTGGGACCTGGCGCACCAAAGCGGATGCGCTCGAACAGTATGATTTTATGCTGTGGAAACGCTCTCTGGAACTGTAGTAGCCAAGTAAAACGCCCGGCAGATGCCGGGCGTTTTGTCTTCACTACCCGCCCAGATAGGCGCTGCGTACCGCTTCATTCGCCAGCAGCGCGTCGCCGGTATCCTCAAGCACCACGTGACCGTTTTCCAGCACGTAGCCGCGGTCTGCCAGCTTCAGCGCCTGGTTGGCGTTCTGCTCGACGAGGAAGATAGTCATCCCCTGCTCGCGCAGCTGTTCGATGGTATCGAAGATTTGCTGAATGATAATCGGCGCCAGACCGAGCGAAGGCTCATCCAGCAGCAGCAGGCGCGGCTGGCTCATCAGCGCGCGCCCGATAGCCAGCATCTGCTGCTCGCCGCCGGACATGGTGCCCGCCCGCTGAACCCGACGCTCATGCAGGCGCGGAAACAGCTCATACACCCATTTGATGCGGGTCTGGAACTGGTCGCGGTCGGCAAAAAAACCGCCCATCGCCAGGTTCTCTTCCACCGTCATCCGCGAGAAAACGCGGCGTCCTTCCGGCACGATCGCCACCGCTTCGCGCATGATTTTCGCCGTCTGCCAGTCGGTAATATCTTTACCGTCGAAAACCACGCGGCCGCTGGAGGCGCGCGGGTCGCCGCACAGGGTACCCAGCAGAGTAGTTTTTCCCGCGCCGTTGGCGCCAATCAGGGTGACAATCTCTCCCTGATTGATATGCAGACTGACGTTGTGCAGCGCCTGGATTTTGCCGTAATGCGCGCTGACGTTGTCAAAAGATAACATCACTTTTTCCATCTTATGCGTCACCACCATTATGCTTCACCTAAATAGGCGCGGATCACGTCCGGGTTGTTGCGGATCTCTTCCGGCGTACCGTTGGCCAGCGGCGTGCCCTGGTTTACCACGTAAATACGATCGGAAATGCCCATCACCAGCTTCATATCGTGCTCAATCAGCAGGATGGTGGTGTTGTGATGGCTGCGCAGCTCGACGATTAGCTCGTCCAGCTCTTTGGTCTCTTTCGGGTTTAGCCCCGCCGCGGGCTCATCCAGCATCAGGATTTCCGGCTGGGTCACCATACAGCGGGCAATCTCCAGACGGCGCTGGTCGCCGTAGGCCAGGTTACTGGCCTGCCGGTTGGCGTGCTCAAGCAGGCCAATACGTTCAAGCCAGGTCGCGGCGCGGTCCAGCGCTTCGCTCTGGGCGCGGCGGAAGGACGGCGTCTTCAGCAGGCCGGAGAAAACCCCGGTTTTCAGCTGCTGATGCTGCGCCACCAGCAGGTTTTCAATCACCGTCATTTCGCGGAACAGACGCACGTGCTGGAACGTTCGCACCACGCCCATACGGGCAATCTGCTGCCCCGGCAGCCCTTCCAGATGCTGGTCGCGCAGCATAATGGTGCCGCCGGTTGGCTTATAGAAACCGGTCAGGCAGTTAAAAACGGTGGTTTTGCCCGCGCCGTTAGGGCCGATAAGCGAAACGATTTCCCGCTCGCGCAGCTCCAGCGACACGTTGTTGACCGCCAGCAGGCCGCCAAAACGCATCATCAGACCGTTTACGGATAATAATGGCTGACTCATGCCTGCTCTCCTCCTTTGGCCTGCCCATTTTTCAGCTTCAGCTGCGGACGGGTCATCGGCAGAAGCCCCTGCGGACGCCAGATCATCATCAGTACCATCAGCGCACCCAGCATCAGCATGCTGTATTCATTGAAATCACGCATCAGCTCGCGCGAGACGACCAGCAGAACCGCCGCCAGGATCACCGCGAACTGGGAGCCCATACCGCCGAGAACCACAATCGCCAGCACAAAGGCCGACTCGGCGAAGGTAAAGGATTCCGGACTGACGAAGCCCTGACGGGCGGCGAACAGGGTACCGGCAAAACCGGCAAACGCGGCGCTGATGGTAAAGGCGGTCAGCTTGATGCGCGTCGGGCTGAGGCCCAGCGAGCGGCAGGCAATCTCATCTTCACGCAGCGCTTCCCACGCGCGGCCCAGCGGCATACGCAGCAGGCGATTAATCACGAACAGGCTTAACACCACCAGCAGCAGAGCGACCAGGTAGAGGAAAATCACGCGATCGGAGGGATCGTACTTCACGCCGAAGAAGTTGCTGAACGTATCCCAGCCGCCTTCGCGGGCGCTGCGGCTAAATTCAAGGCCGAACAGCGTCGGTTTCGGGATCTGGCTGATGCCGTTCGGGCCACCGGTTATTTCGGTGTTGTTAAGCAGCAGGATGCGCACGATTTCGCCAAAGCCAAGCGTGACAATCGCCAGATAGTCGCCGCGCAGGCGCAGGACCGGGAAGCCAAGCAGGAAGCCCGCCGCCGCCGACACCAGCCCCGCCAGCGGCAGGCAGGTCCAGAAGCCCAGACCGTAATAGTGGTTCAGCAGCGCGAAGGTGTAGGCGCCGATGGCGTAGAAACCGCCGTAGCCCAGCACCAGCAGGCCGGAAAGCCCCACCACCACGTTAAGGCCCAGGCCGAGGATGATATAGATCATCGTCAGGGTAGCGATATCCACCGTCCCGCGCGACACCATAAACGGCCACGCCACGGCGATAACCAGCAGGGCGATCAGGAACAGCTTCTGTTTTACCGTCGAACCGTCGATAGCCGGCAGAATAAACTTCGGCCCGGAGACGTTCTTCATGGTTTTCTGGAAAATGGGACGCAGCAGCTGGAAGAAGAAGACCACCGCGGTACCGATATAGATCCACTGCCAGCGGATATCGGCGGCGGTATCCACCACCAGCTTCGTGCCGTCCAGCTCCAGCTGCACGCCCATAAAGACGCCCGCCAGGATAAAGAACATCACCGCGGACAGCAGCGCCATCGCAAAATGCATCGGTTTCATACTTTTTCTACCTCCGGACGGCCCAGGATACCGGTAGGCATCACCAGCAGAACCAGGATCAGCAGCGCGAAGGAGACCACGTCTTTATATTCCGTACTGAGATAGGCAGAAGAGAGCGCTTCGGCGATACCGAGGATCAACCCGCCGATCATCGCCCCGGGAATGCTGCCGATGCCGCCCAACACCGCGGCGGTAAAGGCCTTCATCCCGGCCATAAAGCCGATGTACGGGTTGATTACGCCGTAGAACTGACCGAGCAGAACGCCGGCAACCGCCGCCATTGCCGCGCCGATCACAAACGTCAGCGCAATCACCCGGTCGGTGTTGATGCCGAGCAGGCTGGCCATTTTCAGGTCTTCAGCGCAGGCGCGGCAGGCGCGCCCCATGCGGGAATAGCGGATAAAGAGCGTCAGCGCCAGCATGGCGATAAACGTCACCACCCAGATAACCAGCTGCATGGTGGTGATAGTGGCGGTGAAGTTATCGCTGCTGCCTACCGTCCACTGGCCGTTGAACAGGCTCGGCAGCGCGACATCGCGCGAACCTTCCGTCAGGCTGACGTAGTTTTGCAGGAAGATGGACATCCCGATGGCGGAGATCAGCGCAATCAGGCGTTTTGAGCTGCGCACCGGCCGGTAGGCCACGCGTTCGATACTCCAGCCGTAGGCGCTGGCAATCACGATAGCGCCGACGAATCCGGCGGCAACCAGCAGCCAGCTGGTATCAATGCCCATCATCATCAGGGCGGCAATAATCATGAAGGAGACGTAGCTGCCAATCATATAGACCTCGCCGTGGGCGAAGTTGATCATACCGATAATGCCGTACACCATGGTATAGCCGATGGCAATCAGCGCATAGGTGCTTCCCAGCGTGACGCCGTTAAACATCTGCTGCAGAAAATAGAGAAACTGCTCGGACATAAGGTAACCTTTTTCTACCCGCCCGCTTTGCACGGGCGGTGGGATAACTTGTCTTATGGCTTATTTCGCGAGGGTGGATGACCCGTCCGCGTGCCACTGGAAGACACCAAATTCAAATCCCTTCAAATCGCCTTTTTCGTCCCAATTCAGCGGCCCAATCACGGTTTTCGCGCCGTGAGCTTTTAGATCTTTGATTAAATCCAGCGGCTCCTGGCTTCCGGCCCGGTCCATCGCCTGCGCCAGCGACTGCACGGCGGCGTAGGTGATCCAGACATACGGACCGCTCGGGTCTTTCTTCTCGGCTTTGAGCGCGTCAACGATAGCGCTGTTGGCCGGGTCCTGGTCATAGCGTTTTGGCATCGTCACCAGCATGCCTTCCGCCGCATCGCCCGCGATGTTGGACAGCGACGCGTTACCCACGCCTTCCGGGCCCATAAACACGGTTTTCAGGCCCACGGAGCGCGCCTGGCGCAGCATCTGGCCCATTTCCGGGTAGTAGCCGCCGTAGTAAACGAAGTCGATATTCTCTTTTTTCAGGCGCGCCAGCAGCGCGGAGAAGTCTTTTTCACCGGCGGTAATGCCGTCGAAGAAGACGATATTCGCGCCGCCTTTTTTCAGGCTATCCTGGACGGAACGCGCCAGGCCTTCGCCGTACTGCTGCTTATCATGAATGATAGCAATACGCTGCGGCTTGACGGTTTCCATGATGTATTTTGCGGCGGTCGGCCCCTGCGAAGAGTCCAGACCGGCGGTACGCATGATGTACTGATAGCCGCGCTGGGTCAGCTCCGGGTTGGTCGCGCCCGGGGAGATCATCAGAATGCCTTCATCTTCATAGATATCGGATGCCGGCTGGGTGGAAGAAGAGCAGAGGTGGCCGATAACGTACTGAATGCCGTCATTGACGATTTTGTTCGCCACCGCAACGGCCTGTTTCGGGTCGCAGGCGTCATCGTACTCCACGGCAACCAGCTTATCGCCCTTGATGCCGCCCTGGGCATTAATATCTTTGATCGCCTGACGCGCGCCGTTGAATTCCATATCGCCCCACTGGGCTACCGGGCCAGACATCGCGCCAACAACGGCGACCTTAATATCTTTGGCAAAAGCCGCCTGGGACATCGCCAGTGCGACTAACCCCGCGATAACCGTTTTCGCGTTCCTTTTCATGCTGCAGAACCCCGTTCGTGATGTGGTGTAAATATTTTGTATTTTTATGGTTAAAAAGCATTCTGTACTTTTATTAAACAACGCTACTTTTACCATTATCTTTAATGGTTTAGCGAGGTTTTTTGCCTGAATACAGAGTAAAATCTCTATTTTTCAGGCGATTAAGCAAAGATAATATTCTGTATTTGCTGGAAGATAAACAAAAAAAGTCCAGTAAACAGCATAAAATAACGATACATAAGGCGGAATAAAACGCTACATATCAGGTTAAAATTCTGCTTATTTTTCGATCCATGATGAATTGCTCTACCCTGCTCCTTCCAGGAAAACGAATCCCCTGATGAACAGGCAAAAAACGGCGCTCCGCCTGGCAGGGAATTTGGATACACTAAAGCCTCTGTTTTGACTGGACCCTCGCGTATGAAACTGACCATTATTCGTTTACAGCACTTCAGCGATCAGGATCGCATCGACTTAGGTAAAATCTGGCCGTCGCAGGATCTCGCGGCGCTGGCTCTGGATGAGAGCCATCGTATTTATGCCGCCCGCTTCAATGAGCGCCTGCTGGCCGCGGTTCGCGTAACGCTAAACGGCGTTGAGAGCGAACTCAGCGCGCTGTGCGTGCGTGAAGTGACCCGCCGTCGCGGCGTCGGACAGTATTTAGTGGAAGAGGTGCTAAGGGATAACCCGGAAATCAGCAGCTGGCGCATCGCGGATGCCGACGCGGAAGACCGCGGCGTGATGGCGGCGTTTATGCAGGCGCTGGGCTTTAACGCGCAAACCGGCGCTTGGGTAAAAAAGCAATAAATCGGCGAAAGAAGGCTGAACATTCCCGGATTGCGGCGTAACGCCTTATCCGGGCTACAAAAAACCAGACCGCACCAGCCTGTAGCCCGGGTAAGCGCAGCGCGACCCGGGAAGAAACCGCACCAATGCATCAACCCCGGCGCATTCCCCGGGTTGCGGCGTAACGCCTTACCCGGGCTACAAAAAACCAGACCGCACCAGCCTGTAGCCCGGGTAAGCGCAGCGCG